>JACQOE010000055.1 GCA_016202695.1 Pseudomonadota bacterium
GTGGCCGGGCGGGCCGGGCCCGGCGCGCCCGAACCCGCCGCACCCCGGACCGCGAGCCGCCCTAGAGCCTTTTCCTATCGGATTGAATCGCTGCGCCGAGGAGATTTTTCGACGTGGGCTGGAGACGGGCGAAGAGCGTAGCGGGGAATACGGTCAAGCCCTTCGACGAACCCACGGCGAAAAATCTCCCCGCCCCATGGGGTTGCGTGGGGGCGGGCGCCCGCGGCGTTGCGCCGCTCGACCGATGGCCCCGCATCGCCCTTCGCGGCGCGCCTTGCGGATCGCCTCCCCCGCGCGCAACGCAGCCGGTTCAATCCGATAGGAAAAGGCTCTAGGTGGTCGCCGCCGGCTCGGCGTCGCGCGACGCACCCGCGGCGATGTCGTCGAAGGAGGCGTAGTTGAGGGCATAGAGGCGGGCGTAGAGGCCGCCCCGCGCCACCAACTCGTCGTGGGTGCCGGTCTCGACGATCCGCCCCGCCTCAAGGACGATGATGCGGTCGGCGCCGCGCACCGTGGCCAGCCGGTGGGCGATGATCACCCCCGTTCGCCCCGCCAGGACCCGCGCCAGCGCCTTCTGGATCAACGCCTCGGTGTAGCTGTCGACGTTGGCGGTCGCCTCGTCGAGCACCAGGACGCGGGCGTCGGCGACGATCGCGCGGGCGAAGGCGATGAGCTGGCGCTGGCCGAGCGAGAGGTTGCCGCCCCGCTGCTCGATCGCCGTGTCGTAGCCCCGAGGAAGATCGAGGATGAAGTCGTGGGCCCCCACCGCGCGCGCCGCCGCCTCGACCTCCTCGCGGCTGGCCCCGGTCTTGGCGTAGCGGATGTTCTCGAAGACGGTGCCGGTGAAGAGGAACGGCTCCTGCAACACCATGGCGACGTGGCGGCCGAGCGAGCCGAGTGTCACCCCACGCACGTCGTGCCCGCCCACCCGCACCTCGCCCTCCCAGACGTCGTAGAAACGGTGCAGCAGCGCGGCCATGCTGGTCTTGCCCGAGCCGGTGGGGCCGACCAGGGCGACGCGCTCGCCGGGGCGGACGCGGAAGCTCACGTCGTCGAGCACCGGCTGGCCGGGCCGGTAGCCGAAGGTCACGGCGCGGAACTCGATCGAGCCGTCGGCGCCCCCCAGCTCGACCGCCCCCGGCCGATCCTCGATCCCGACCGGGACGTCGAGCACCTCGAAGATGCGCTGGCCCGAGGCCATCGCCCGCTGCATCACGCTGTACTGCATGGTGAGCGAGCGGATCGGGTCGAAGAAGCGCTGCACGTAGAGCAGGAAGGCGACCATGATCCCGAGCTCGAGGCGGCCGTCGACCACCAGCCCGCCGCCGACCAGGACGACGACCGCCATGGCGCTGCCGGTGATCGCATCGACGATCGGCACCATCACCTGCGCCAGGCGCGAGGCCCTGAGGTTGGCCTCGAGGTTGTCCGCCGCCTTCTCGTCGTAGAGGGCGAAGTTCACCCGCTCGCGGTTCATGGCCTGGACGGTGCGCACCCCGTGGATCGCCTCGGCCAGGGCCCCGTTGGCGATCGAATGCGTCTCCCGCGCCCTGAGGAACGCCCGCTTGGCGCGGGGGAGCCACAGCACGCGCACCGCCACCAGGACCGGCGCCACCGACATGGTGAGAAGCGCGAGCTGCCAGTCGAGCGCCAGCAGCACGGCCGCGATCCCGATCAGGAGGACGAAATCGCCGACCGCGAAGACCGAGGTCTCGAGGAACTCCTGGAGCGCGCCCACGTCGCCCTGCAGGCGCGACATCAGGCGGCCGACCTCGGTCCGGTCCATGAACGACAGCGAGACCTTCTGCAAGTGCGCGTACATCGCCCGCCTGAGATCGTAGAGCGCCCGCTCCGCCACCCGCGCCACCACCAGCTCCTGGAGGTAATTGGCGCCGTAGTTGACGGCGACGACGACGGCGAAGGCGAGCGCCGCGGTCGCGAGCAGGGCGCGGCCCGCGTTCGCCCCGGCGAGGGCGTCGTCGATCGCGTGGCGGACGACGAGCGGGATCGCGATCTGGGTGAGGGTGAAGACGAGCACCGCGCCGACCGCGATCGCGAGCCGCCCCCGATAGCGGCCGAGGAAGCCGAGGAAACGCTCGACCACGCGGCCGTCGAAGGCGGCGCCGAAGATTCTCTCGTCCAGACTCACCTGCGAGCCGACCACCGCCCGCGGCGGTCGCGCCCGGGAGTCGCGAAGCGCCCTCTTCGCCAGCGCGAACGGGGTCACGGCGCGGCCCCCCGGTTGCCGTTCCGGCCTCGGCCTGCGCCCATTTGTAGCTCGTAGAGCGCGCGGTAGCGCCCCCCCAGCGCGATCAGCCGCTCGTGGCTGCCGCGCTCGACGATCCGGCCCTTGTCCAGGAACAGGATCTCGTCGGCGTGCATGAGCGAGCTCAGCCGGTGCGAGACCACCACCATCGCCCGCTCGCGGGCAAGCTCGCTGAGGGCGGCGCGGATGCGCTCCTCGGTGTCGGCGTCGATCGCCGCGGTCGAATCGTCGAAGACCAGGATGCGGGGGGCCAGGAGCACGCTCCGGGCGATGGAGACGCGCTGGCGCTGCCCGCCCGAAAGCGAAACCCCGCGCTCGCCGACCAGGGTCTTGTAGCCCAGCGGCAGCCGGGTCACGTAGTCGTGGAGCTGGGCGGCGCTGTTGGCGCGGGCGATCCGGTCCTCGTCGGCCCAGGGGTCGCCATAGGCGATGTTGTTCTCGATCGAGGCGGTGAACATGAAGCTGTCCTGCTGGACGACGCCGACGGCCCGGCGGAGCGACTCGAGCGTCACCTCGCGGATGTCCTGCCTGTCGATCGTGATGCGCCCGCCGGTCACGTCGTAGAAGCGCGGGATCAGGTGGACCACGGTCGACTTCCCGCTCCCCGGCGGGCCGACGATGCCCAGCGTCCGCCCCGGGCGCAGCTCGAAGGAGATGCCCGACAGCGCCGGCTCGCCCGCCGACGCGCCCTCGTAGGCGAACTCCACCTCCTCGAAGCGGAGCACGCCCTCGCCGGGGGCGAGGTCGGGCGCCCCCGGCCGGTCGCGGATCGCCGGCTCGATGTCGAGCAGCTCGAACAGCCGCGCCCCGCAGGTCGAGGCGCGCGCGAAGGCGTTGGCCATCATCCCGAGCTGGCGGACCGGCATCTGCAGCACGGTCATGAAGGCGAGGAACTCGGCCAGCCGCCCGACCGTGATCTCGCCCGCCAGCACCTTGAGCCCGCCCACCCACAGCACCAGCGCCATCGCCGTGAAGAAGGCGAGGGTCATCGCCGTGGTGTTGCGCACCCGCACCCCGATGCGCTCGTCGGCGAGGGCCAGGGCCTCGCCCGAGGCGCGGTCGAACTTCGCCACCTCGTGGCCCTCGGCGGCGAAGGCCCGCACCACCCGGATGCCGGCCAGGTTCTCGTCCATGATCCGGGTCAGCACCGAGAGGCGCTCCTGCAACGCCAGCCACATCTGCCGGAGCTTGAGGCGGGTGACGACGGAGCGCCAGGCGACGAACGGGACGAAGCTCAGGCTGAGGAGCCCGAGCGCCGGGTCGGTGGCGAGGAGGAGAACGGTCGCGGCCCCGATCAGCACCACGAGCAGGGCCATGCGCAGGAGCCCGGCGTTGACGAGCTGGCGCACGCCCTCGAGGTCGAGCATGCCGCGGGTGATCAGCTCGCCGGTGTGCACGCGGTCGTGGAAGCCGAAACTCAGGCGCTGGATCTTGTCGTAGCAGGCGAGCCGCAACTCGTAGCCGATCAGGTGGCTGATCGCCTCGCCCTGGTAGTTGTGGATCATGGTCAGGAGCCCGCGGAGCGTGCTCGCGCCGAGGAGCATCAGCGCGGTGGCGAGGAGCGCCCCCCGCGCGTCCGCCTCGCCGGCCGCGGCCCGGGTCAGGAGTCCGTGAGCGAGGTCCACGGCCTGGCCCCAGAGACGCGGCACGACGAGCTGGAAGGCGGCGGCCGCGACCACGCACCCGAGCGCGAGCGCGAGGCGCCCGCGATGGGCGAGCGCGAGCCGGGCGATGCGCAGCAACACCGCGAGGTCAGCCCGCGGGGCCTCGGCACGGCCGATCCGGAGCATCTCCGTCATCCTCCGCGACCCGAGTCGGGGCGGCGGGCCGAGGGCGGCCGCGGCCGGCCCGCCGCCGCGCCGATGTTGCCAATCCTGCGCCGGCCTGTTCTAATCGCGCGGACCGCGGGGCCGGGGGCGGACCGAACGGGAACGGGGGGGTGCCACACGATGACCAAATACATCAGCGGGGTGATCGGTGTCGCCGCGGCCATCCTCTTCCTTGGCTTCATGGCCTACAAGATCGCAGAGGTCTCTTACTGGATCGTAACCCTGATCGGCATCGCCATGATCGTCGCCGGCTTCGTCGACGAGTTCCTGCACCCCGAGAACTCGGGCGGCTCGGCCTCCCGCTGACGCCCTACCGCCCGGCCCGCCGCCTCCGCGCGGGGGCCGGCTTCCGTCCCTTCGCCACCGCCTCCATCAGCCATCGCGCCGTGCGCAGGAGCCGCGCGTCGTTGCCCCGCGCGCCGACGAGCTGCGCCCCGATCGGCATCCCGCTGCCGCCTTGCAGCACGGGGACGCTGACCGCGGGCGTGCCGCACAGCGTCCA
Source organism: Pseudomonadota bacterium (assembly GCA_016202695.1). Lineage (GTDB taxonomy): Bacteria > Pseudomonadota > Alphaproteobacteria > JACQOE01 > JACQOE01 > JACQOE01. The sequence continues at coordinate 4,598 of JACQOE010000055.1, forward strand.
GATCGTGCAGAAGACCGGGCTCCCCGTGCTCTCCAGCCCCTTGGGGGCCTCGCCGGCGGTGGCCGGGGTGAGGATGGCGTCGTACTCGGCGAAGACCTCGTCGAGGAGGCGATTGAAGATCGGGATGCGGGCGACCGCCCGGATGTAGTCGCCGGCCAGGTGCCGCCGGCCGTCCTCGATCATTCCCCGCAGCCGGGCGCTGAGCCTGTCGCGCCCGCGCTCGTACTCGGGGGCGAAGCTCACCGCGAGGTCGGACTCCATGATGATCCGGTGCTGCCCGATCGCCTCGGCGAAGACGGCCGGAAGCTCGACCTCGGCGGCGTGCCCGCCCAGGAACCCGGCGAGCTCGGCGAACGCCGCCCGGGCGTCGGGCTCGGCCTGGTCCCACACCGGGCCCTTGACGAAAGCGAGCCGGGGCGGCAGCGGCGGCTCCTCGGCGGCCACGCGGCGGAGGCCGGGCCGCGCCCGCGGCCGGGTGTCGGGGTCCTCCGGATCGTGGACCGCGAGGACCTCGGCGATGAGGGCCGCGTCGGCGACGGTCCGGGCGAAGATGCCGACGTGGTCGAGCGGGCGCGACTGCTTGAGCGCGCCGGCGCGCGAGATGAGCCCGTGGCTGGGCTTGAACCCCACCACCCCGCAGAACGAGGCCGGCCGGATGACCGAGCCGTTGGTCTGCGAGCCGACCGCGAGCGGGACCATGCCCGCGGCGACCGCCGCCGCCGAGCCGCTGGAGGAGCCGCCGGGGGTGCGGCCCGGATCGTGGGGGTTGCGCGTCTTGCCCGGGGCATAGACGGCGAGCTCCGTGGTCACGGTCTTGCCCAGGATCACCGCCCCCGCCGCGCGCAGCAGCCTGACCACGGTCGAATCGCGAAGCGGCCGCCGGCCGGCGTGCAGCACGGTGCCGTCCTCGGTGGGCATGTCCTCGGTGTCGAAGACGTCCTTGACGCCGACGGGAACGCCGTGCAGCGGGCCCAGGGCCTCGCCGCGCCGGCGCGCCTCGTCGGCGGCGCGGGCCTGGGCGAGCGCGTGCTCGGGATCGAGGAAGGCCCACGCCTGCACGCGCTCCTCGGCCTCGGCGATGCGATCGAGGCAGGCGCGCGCCAACTCCTCGGCGGAGGAGCGCCCCGAGCGCACCTCCTCGGCCGCCTCCACCGCGCTCAACGACGCCAGGCTCATGGCGACCGGGCGGCCGGCGGCCGGCCCGCCGGCGCTAGCGGATGCTGTAGATGTAGTCGGGCAGCCAGAGCGCGACCTCCGGGAACACGTAGAGGATCACCATCGACAGGAACACGATCAGCACGAACGGCATACAGCCGTGGAAGATGTCGACGAGCTGGACGTGCGGCGGCGCAATCCCCTTGAGGTAGTAGGCCGCCATCGCCATCGGCGGGGTCATGAACGAGGTCTGAAGGTTGAGCGCCACCAGGATGCCGAAGAACAGGGGGTCGATGCCGAAGTGCTTCAGCATCGGCAGGAAGATCGGCACGAAGATGATGATGATCTCGCTCCACTCGAGCGGCCAGCCGAGGAGGAAGATGATCGCCTGGGCCAGGATCAGGAACATCACCGGCGAGAGGTCGAGCCCGAGCACGAAGCGCTCGATCATCGCCTGGCCGCCGAGATAGGAGAAGACCGAGGAGAACGTCCACGAGCCGACGAACAGCCAGCACACCATCGCCGAGGTGCGCATGGTCAGGTACACGGACTCCTTGAGCCGGGGCCAGTCGAGCGAGCGGTAGCCGGCGGCCAGCGCCAGGCTCCCGAACGCGCCCACCGCGGCGGCCTCGGTCGGCGTGGCCAGGCCGAAGAGGATCGCCCCCAGAACGGCGAGGATGAGGATCGCGAGCGGGAAGAAGGAGGTGAGCAGCATGAGCAGCACATCCGCGAGCGGCATGTCGCTCTCTTCCTTGGGCGGCTTGGGCGCAAGCCGCGGGTTGGTCAGCGCCCGGCCGACGACGTACAGGATATAGAGCCCGGCGAGGAGGAAGCCGGGCAGCATCGCCCCGGCGTAGAGCTTCACCACCGACACGCCGGCGGCCGCGCCATAGACGATGAGCATGATGCTCGGCGGGATGAGGATGCCGAGGCACCCCCCGGCGCAGATCACGCCCGCCGACATGCGGGTGTCGTAGCCCGCCTTGAGGAGCGCCGGAAACGCCAGGAGCCCCATCAGCGTCACCACCGCGCCGACGATTCCGGTGGCGGTGGCGAAGATGGCGCAGGTCGCGAGCGCGGCGACCGCCATCGAGGCCGGGACGTGACGGGTGGCGATGTTCATCGAGTAGAACAGCCGGTCGACGATGTTGGCCCGCTCGACGACGTAGCCCATGAACAGGAACAGCGGCACCGCCACCAGCACGTCGTTGGTCATCACCGAGTAGGTGCGGTTGACCAGGAGGTCGAAGACCTGGTTGGTCAGGAGGTGGTCGAGCTGGGTGGGAGAGGCGTAGGCGTAGTAGCCGAACATGACCCCCATCGCCATCAGGGTGAAGGCGATCGGAAAGCCGAGGAAGATCACGACGATGAACAGCCCCAGCATCAACAGCGCGACCTGCGGGTCGGTCATCCGGCGCCTCCCCCGGATTTCCGATCCAGATGGAGGGCGACCTCCATCTCGTGCTCGCGCTGGTGCAGAATCGCGGTCTCGGTTTCCTCGACGTCGTGGGCCCGCCTCGGCCACGCCCCGGTCCGCAGGCACTGGATGCAGCGCGCCACCTCGACGATCCCCTGGAGGAACAAGACGATCGCGGCCACCGGAAGGATGGTCTTGAGGGGGAAGACCGGGATCCCGGCGGGGCTGTTGATGCTCACCTCATGGAACCGCCAGGACTCGGCCGCGTAGTCGAAGCCGGCGATGACCAGGGCGATGACCCCGGGAAAGAAGAACAGGACGTAGAGCACCACCTCGACGCCGGCCTGCAGCCGCGGGCGCCAGAGACGGTAGATGAAGTCGCCGCGCACATGGGCGTCGCGCGACAGCGTGTAGGCGCCCGCCATCATGAACATCGTGCCGTACATGATGTAGCTGATGTCGAACGCCCACGCCGTGGGCGCCCGCAGCGCGTAGCGCACGAAGACCTCGTAGGAGGTGGCGAAGGTGAGCACCAGGATGCACCACCCGAACGACTTGCCCGACCACACGGTAAGGCCTTCGACGAAGACGAAGAAGCGGCTCATGGGTCAGCCCTTGGCGGACATGCGAGGCGCGGCGGCCCGCGGCGGGAGCGGCACCGTCAGGCGCTACTCCCGCCGCGTCCGCCGGTCGGCGGCGATGCCGCCTCAGAACGGGAGCTTGCCGAAGATGTGCTCGTAACCCGCTTTGTAGTCGGCGGTGTTGTACTGATCGTAGAAGACCACGCGCTTGGCCCACGCGCGCTGGGACTCGACGACCTTCTTGAAGAAGGGATCCTTGGTCAGGCGCTCGACCAGCACGTCCCAGGCTTTGAGCTCCACGGCGAACACGTCCTTCGGCGTGCGCAGGACCTTCACCCCGTGCTTGGTCATGAGGTCCTGGAGGTCCTTGGAGTAGAAGTCCCAGGAACTCCACTCGTTGGCCGAGGACGCGGCCTCGGCCGCGTAGCGAAGGATGGCCTGCTGCTCCTTCGGCAGCGAGTCGAACTTGGTCTTGTTGAACATGATCTCGAAGAACTCCATCGCCTGATGGTAGCTCCCCATCATGTAGATCTTGGACACGTCCTGGGCGCCGAAGCGGCTGTCCGAGGTGGGGTTGTTGTACTCGAAGGCGTCGATCACGCCCCGCTCCATCGCCGGCATGATCTCGCCGCCGGGGAGCTGGGTCACGGTCACCCCCATCTCCTGGAAGAGGTCGGCGGCAAGGCCGACGGTCCGGTACTTGAGGCCCTTGAGGTCGGCGGCGCCCTTGATCTCCTTCTTGAACCAGCCGAGCGGCTGGGTCGGCATCGGCATGGCGAAGAAGCCGACGATGTTGAGGCCGAGGATCTTCTGCACCAGCTCGTGATAGAGGTCGAGCCCGCCGCCGGCATAGATCCAGCCCAGGGTCTGGTTGGCGTTGCAGCCGTTGATCGGGCCCGATCCGAACAGTGAGGCGGCCTTGTTCTTGCCGTACCAGTAGACCGGCACCGTGTGCGCGCCGTCGAGCACGCCCTTGTGCACGGCGTCCTGGACCTGGAACGCGCCGACCACGGCGCCGGCGATCAGGTAGTCGATCTTGAGGCGCCCGCCGGCCATCTCGTTGACGCGGGTGACGTACTGCTGGGCGAAGTCGTTGAACACGTCCGCCTGGCCCCACGAGCCCTGGACCTTGAGGGTCACGGTCTGGGCCCGCGAGACGTTCGGCATGGCGATGGTCGCCGCCGCGCCCGCGCCGGCCAAGGCTCCGACCTTGAGGAACGACCGCCGGCGCATGGACTTCCCGTTCCCGGGCCGGCCCGTCGGCGTCTTCGATTGCTGGATTTCCGTCGTCATCGTCACACCTCCCCTGCGAGGGTTTTGTCCGGCGGACCAGCTTGCGGACCCGCCGATTCCGCCGAACTTTACTGGTATTTCATATTCGACTCCAGCGGTTCGGAACGGACCGCCGATTTCAGCCCCGGTCCCGGCCTGGAACGCCTCGTGCGGCGATCAGCGCCTCGGCCAGCACGAGGTCGGTCGGGGTGTCGATGTCGAGCGAGCGCTCGGCCGGCATCACCTGGGCGCGCGTCTCCGGCGAGAAGAACGTGCGGCGAACGCGGAACCACTCGACCCGGGCCGCGTAGACCGCGCCGTTGAGGGCGTAGGCCGGCGGCAGGCCCTGGCGCCGGTGGTATACCGCCTCCCACGGGAACAGCGGCTGCATGCGGGAGTCGTTCTCAAGGCGGAACATCCAGTACGGCGACTTCGGCGCCGCGACCACCGAGACCGCGGCCGGCGCCCCCGTCCCCTCGCAAAGCGCGAGGCAGGCGTCGATGTCGGCCGGGGTCCGCAAGGGCGAGGTGGGCTGAAGGAGCACGAGGTAGTCGTAGGACCGGTCGAGCGCATCGAGGGCGTGCAGGAGCGCGTCCTCGACCTTCGCCTCGTCGCTCGCCAGCTCCGCCGGGCGCACGAACGGGGCCTCGGCCCCCCACTCCCGCGCCGCCCGGATGATTGCCTCGTCGTCCGAGGAGAGGATCAGCCGGTCGACGTGGCGCGAGGCGCGGGCGGCGTCGATGCTCCAGGCGATCAGCGGCTTCCCCGCCAGCGGCGCGAGGTTCTTCCCCGGGAACCCCTTGGAGCCGCCCCGCGCCGGGATCACGGCCAGCACGCTTCTGTCGCCGATCATGCCCCGGCTCCGGCCGCGATCCTCATCTCGCCCTTCATGTAGAACGTGCAGGCGCCGGCGATCCGCACCCGCTCGCCCCTGAGCTCGCACCAGAGCGTTCCGCCGCGCGCCGAGATCTGTCGGGCGTGAATCGCCGTCTTCCCCAGGACCCGCGACCAGTAGGGAACAATGAGGGCGTGCGCCGAGCCGGTGACGGCGTCCTCGGGGATGCCCTTGGCCGGGGCGAAGTTGCGCGAGGCGATGTCGCTCTCCCTCCCGGGCGCGCTCGCCACCACCGCCGGCCGGTCGAGCCGGGAAAGCGCCTCCATGTCGGGGGCGAGGGCCGCGACGTCCTCCTCGCGGTCGTAGAGGGCGACATAGGAGCGCCCGACCAGCACCTCCCTGGGGGCGCGCCCGAGCGCCCGGGCCAGCTCGGCCGGGGGCGCCGGACAAGGCTCCAGGGGGAGCGCCGGGAAGTCGAGCGCGAACCGGGCGCCATCGCGCTCCACCCCGAGCTCGGCGCGCCGGGTGCGGAAGCGCACCGCCGGGGCGCCCGACTCGACGAACTCCAGCACCACGAAGGCGGCGGCGAGGGTGCCGTGGCCGCAGAGGTCGAGCTCCACCGTCGGGCTGAACCAGCGAAGCCCGTAGGCCGCCCCCTCGGGGACCACGAACGCGGTCGCGGCGAGGGCGTTCTCGGCCGCGACCGCCTGCATGGTCGGCTCGGGAAGCCAGCGCTCGAGGACGCACACCCCGGCCGGGTTTCCGGCGAAGGGGCGGTCGGTGAAGGCGTTGACGTGGTAATAGGGGATGCGCATCGTCCGAGCCCTGTCCCGCTCCGCCGTCCTCGAAGCCCCTTTGTAAATCCCCCGAGCGCCCGGGTAAACGGCGGCGGATCGGCGCTGGCCCTCATCCGGGCGTTCGCGATAGGCTGGGCGCTCGACCAGGTCCTAAGAAGGGAGGCAAAGCCGTGGCCGACACCGTTCGCTTGACGCTCGCCGAGGTGGACGCCCTCGCCATGGGCGCACTCACCTCCAGCAACATCTCCGACGAGAACGCCCGCATGATCGCCGATACGGTGGTCGCCTGCGAGCGCGACGGATGCTCCTCGCACGGGCTCTTCCGCATCCCCGGCTTCTGCGCCTCGGTTCTCTCCGGCCGGGTGGACGGCCACGCGCGGGCCACGCCGTCGCGCCGCGCCCCCGGGGTCCTGGTCGTCGATGCCAAGGGCGGATTCAGCGCCCCGGCGATGCGCCGGGCGCGCGGGCCCCTGGTCGAGGCGGCGCGCGAGCAGGGCGTGGCGGCGCTGACCCTGTTCAACACCCATCACTTCGGCGCCCTGTGGTGCGACGTCGAGCCGCTCGCCGAGCAGGGGCTGGTGGCCATGACCTTCGTCAACAGCACGTCCTTCGTCTCGATCTTCGGCAGCCGCAAGCGGATCGTCGGCACCAATCCCCTCGCCTTCGCCTGTCCCCGCCCGAAGGGGCCGCCGCTGGTCTTCGACATGGCGACCAGCGCGAGCGCGCGCGGCGAGATCAACCTCGCCCAGATTCACGGCCACAAGATCCCCGAAGGCTGGGCCGTCGATCCCGAGGGCCGGCCGACCACCGACCCCGCGACCGCGCTCAAGGGCAGCCAGCTTCCCTTCGGCGGCGGGCACAAGGGATCTGCGATCGCGCTGATGGTCGAGGTCCTCGCCGCCGGCCTCACCGGGGGCAAGTTCAGCTTCGAGGCGGCGGCGGAGCAGGTCAAGGACGGGGGTCCGTCGAACGCCGGACAACTGGTGATCGCGATCGCCCCCGAGCGGGTCGCCTCGCCCGGCCTGATCGAGCGCATCGAGGGGCTGGTGGAGCGGCTGCACGATGCCGGGATCGAGCGGATTCCGGGAGACCGCCGCCGCGCCAACCGCGCCCGCATCGCCCTCGCCGGGGCCGAGGTCGCCCGCGCCGTCTACGACAAGTGCGTCGCCCTCGCCGGCGACAAGGCGCCGCCGCGGCGCGCCGGATAGCCCTAATCGATCTCGGCCGTCGTCGCGAGGCTGGCGATCGAGGTCGCGACGAGGGCGTCCGTCGCCCCCCACGCCTCCTCGAAGCTCGGGCATACCGTGGCCCTCCTGGTCTCGTCGTCGCCCAGGGGGGCCCTGGTCTCGATCTTGTTCGCCTTGCCGACGCAAAACCGGATGTCCCTGAAGAGGGCGGCCGCGAGGGTCGAGGTCTTGTAGACGTTGCCGATCTCCTCGATGAGGTCGCCGCGCGCGCTCAGCAGGCCGCGCGTGCCGCCCGCGATCAGGGTGCCGCCGAGCGCGCGCACCTCGCGCCAGCGCGGCGTGATCGCCGCCTTGGCCACGCGCAGGATCTCTTCCCGGGCCTGGAACACGGCGATGGTCCGCGCGTAGTCGGGGAAGTGGGTCAGAATCCGCTGCTCCGGGCTCGCCCCGCGCGCCCGTTCCAGCTCGTCCCTGTAGCGCGCGAACAGTTTCCGCGCTCGCTCGAGACGGTCCTTGAGCACGACCGCGTCGGCGATCGCCTGCACGGAGTCGCTGTCCTTGTGCTCGCCTATGGTGCGCGCCCCGTAGCGGGCGAGCCCGCCGACGATGCCGTAGGCCCTGAGGAGCCGGACCGAGTCGGTATCGGCCGGTCCGAGCAGGCTGGTGGCGAGCCGATCGAGCGCGTCGTCGTCGACCGACGGCCCCGGGACCCCATCCGGGCCGGCGCAGGCCGCGAGCAGGAGCGCGGCGAGCGCCGCCCCGAGCGTTCCTAGCCGAGACATGTCCTGTTCCTCCGATCCCGATCCCTCCCGGCGGCAGCAGGGCGGGATCGACGCCGCCCTCCGGTCGGGTATCGCCGGGCATTCTCGGATGGGATCGGATCGGTCGTCTGTAAAATCGCGTCAACGGGCGGCGGGGAAGCCCACTCCCCGCCCAGGCACGCGGGACCGGCCGTCGCTCAGGCGGCCTTCGCCGGCGCGAATCGGCCTTCGTGCATGCGGGCGATCGCCGGCGGCCGCGCGCCGGTCGCGATCCAGCGGGCGATCAGGCGGGCGTGGGCGGCGCCGAGCGTGACCGCGCTGTGGCAGGTGGCCGCGTACGCCCCCGGGTGGCGGGCCGACTCGGTGTAGACCGGAAGGCCGTCGGGGGTGAGCACCCTGAGGCAGCCCCACGCCCGCACCACCCGGAGCCGAGCGAGCGCGGGAAAGGCCCGCACCGCGTCGCGGGCGAGCCCCGCCATCCTGGCCGTCGTCGTGCCGTCGTCGAAGCCCGCGTCCTCGGCCACCCGCCCGATCATCACCGTGCCCTCGCGGGTCTGGCGGATGCGGTCGGTGGGAAGCGGCAGGAACGGCGCCGTCCGCTCGGTGACCAGGAGCTGGCCCCGCTCCGGCCGGGTGGGGATGTCGAGGCCGAGCTGGCGGGCGAGCGCCGACGTGCCGTGCCCGGCCGCGACCACCACCCGGTCCGCGCGCACCGTCTCGCCGCCGGCGGTCAGCGCGAATCCGCCGCCGTCGGCGCGCAACGCGCTCGCCCGCGCCCCGCTCAGCGTCGCTCCGCCCAGCGCCCGCAGGCCCGCGTGCAGGGCGCGGAGGAAGAGGAGCGGGTTGACCTCGCCGTCCTGCGGGCAGTAGGTGCCGCCCGGCATGGTCGGCCCGATCCCGGGGAGGAGCGCGGCCAGGCGGGCGTGATCGAGGACCTCGAAGTCGAAGCCGAGGTCGCCCGCCTCCTCGCGGCAGAGGGCGAGGGTGCGCGCCCTCTCTTCGAGCTCCGCCTCGCCGAAGCAGAGGTAGATGCCGCCCTCGCGGCGAAAGCCGGTGTCGATGCCGGTGAGGTCGCGAAGCTCCGCCGCCAGCCCCGGCCAGGCGTCGGTCGAGAGCCGGCTCCAGCGGGTATAGTCGGGGAAGCCCACCCCCTTGCCGCTGACCACGATCCGTCCGAAGTTCCCGCGCGCGGCGCGGAAGGCCCTGTCGCCCTCGTCGAGGAGGGCGGTCCGCAGGCCCTCGCGGGCGAGCCCGAAGCCGATCGCGGCGCCCATCATCCCGCCGCCGACGACGATCGCCTCGAAGCTCATGGCCCGCCCCGGGGCGCCGCCGATTCCGATTGTCGCACGGCGCCCGTCCCCCTATCCTTCCCGCCCACGGCCCTTCGCCTGCGCGGGATTCCCGGCCGGATCATAGCAATCAGGCGCTCGCCATGCGCATCGAAAACGCGGTCGCGCGGGGAAGGCCCGTCACCATCCACGTCGACGGGACCCCGGTCGGCGCCTTCGCCGGCGAGAGCATCGCCACGGCGCTGCTGGCCGCCGGCATCCGCCGGCTGAGGGAGAGCCCCCGCGCCCGCGAGCCGCGGGGGATGTTCTGCGCCATGGGCGCCTGCCAGGAGTGCGTGGTGCGGGTGGATGGGCGCGCGGTCACCGCCTGCACCGAGCCGGTGCGCGACGGCCTCAGCATCAGCCTCGTGGACGCGGGCCGATGACCGCGCCCGGGCCCGAGCGCTTCGACCTGATCGTGATCGGGGCCGGGCCGGCCGGGGCGAGCGCCGCGACCGAGGCCGACCGCGCCGGGCTCAGGGTCCTGCTCCTCGACGAGCAGCCTGCGGCCGGCGGGCAGATCTACCGGCCGCTGCCGGCCGAGTTCAGCCCCCGCGAGGGGCGCGCGCCGGGGCCCGATCTCCGGGCCGGGGCGGCGCTCCGGGCGGCGCTCGCCGGGAGCGGGGCCGAGGCCCGTTTCCGGCGCCGGGTCTGGCACCTGGCCCGCGGTTTCTCGGTCTTCGCGCTGGGCCCCGACGGGGTCGAGCGCTACGCCGCGCCCGCGCTCCTCGTCGCCGCCGGCACCCACGAGCGCGTGATCGCCTTCCCGGGATGGACGCTTCCCGGCGTGATCGGGCTGGCGGGCGCGACCGTGCTCCTCAAGTCGCAGCAGGTGCTGCCAGGCGAGCGGGTGGTGGTGGCGGGCGCGGGCCCCCTCCTCGGCGCGGTTGCCGCCGGCATCCTCAAGGGCGGGGGGCGGGTGGTCGCCTGCGTCGATCTCGCCTCGCCGGCCGAGTGGATGAGGCTGGCGCCGGCGGCCGGGCTCAGGCCCGACCTCTGGGGCCAGGCGGCGGGCTGGACGGCGGCGTTCCTGCGGGGCCGGGTTCCGCTCTATCCCCGCCACGCCGTGGTCGAGGCCCGCGGGCCGGGGCGCGTGGCCGAGGTCTGCATCGCCCCGGTCGGGGGCGACGGGGCGCCGCGCGCGGACGCGCCCGTGCGGGTACTGCGGGCGGATTCGCTCTGCGTCGGCCACGGGCTCGTGCCCGCGACCGAGATGACCCGCGCGCTCGGCGCCGAGCACCTGTACCGCCCCGACGAGGGCGGCTGGATCGCCCGCCGCGACGCCTGCCTTCGCACCTCGGTCGAGCGGCTCTACGTCGCCGGCGACGGCGCCGGGATCGCCGGGGCGGTGCCGGCGGCGCTGCGCGGGCGGCTCGCCGCGCTGGCGGCGGCGCGCGACCTCGGCCGGCTCGCGGAGGCGGAGTTCGCGCGCAAGGCGGCGCCCGTCCGCCGCCGGCTCGCCCGCACCGCCGCCTTCGGGGCCGCGGTCGCGCGGCTGATGGCGCTCCGGCCCGGGCTCGCGCGGACGGTTTCGCGCGACACCCTCGTCTGCCGGTGCGAGGACCTGACCCGGGCCGAGATCGAGGACGCGATCGGCGAGGGCGCGCGCGAGATCAACCAGCTCAAGAGCTGGACCCGCTGCGGGATGGGCCCCTGCCAGGGGCGGATGTGCGGCGAGACGGTGGCGAGCCTGATGGCGGCGCGGGTGGGGAGCCGCGAGGCTGTCGGCCAGTGGACCGCCCGTCCGCCCTTCCGGCCCGTGGACTTCGAGGCGCTGACCGGCGACTTCACCTACGACCACCTTCCCTTCCCGCCGACCGCGCCGGCCTGAGCGGGCGCCGGGCTCGTTGCCGCCCGCGCCGGGCTTGTGCATACTCGGGCAAATCCGTTCCGCCGCCGCCGTCCCCTCGGGCCGGCGGGGCGATTGGCCCCGGCCCGGCCGCCCGCGGGCGCGCCGCGGCGCCCCACCCCTTGCGACGCCCTGTGACGGAGGCGACTGCCATGTTGAAGATGAAAGGTGTGGTCCCGGCCATCACCACCCCCTTCCGCGAGGATCGCTCGCTCGATCTCGACGGCTTCCGGCGGCTCGTCGGCTGCATGATCGGCGACGGAGTGCACGGCCTAGTGGTCAACGGCTGCACCGGCGAGGCGTGGGCGCTCGAGGGCGAGGAGCCGTTGCAGGTGTTCAAGACCGCGGTCGAGGAGGCCAGGGGCCGGGTGCCGGTGGTAGCCGGCTGCTCGGGCGTGCTCCCCAAGCAGGTGATCGCCAAGGCGCGCATGGCCGAGACGGCGGGCTGCGACGCGATCATGGTCCAGCCGCCCTACTACGCCATGCCCGGCGAGGACGAGGTCTACGACTTCTACGCCCAGATCCTCGCCGCCACCGGGCTTCCGCTCATGGTCTACAACATCCCCCGGCGCAACGGGATCAACATGAGCGTCGACCTTGTCGACCGGCTGGCCGATCACCCGCGGGTGTTCTCGCTCAAGGAGAGCTCCAAGGACTTCCTGCACTTCTCGGCGCTGGTGCGCCGGGTGAAGGACCGGATCGACGTCTTCGCCGGCTACGCGGCGCTGATCGGCATCGCCGCGCTCAGCATCGGCGCGGTCGGCTACGTCGATTCGACGACCGTGGTCTACGGGCGCCGTTCGGTCGAGTTCTACGACGCCGTCGTCGCCGGCGAGCTGGAGCGGGCGCGGAGGCTCCAGGACGAGATGGCCCGCCTCCAGGCCGGCTTCTTCGGGGTCGGCACCTTCCCCGCCGGGGTGAAGGCGGCGCTCGACATGCTCGGCCGGCCGGGGGGCTGGACGCGCGACCCGATCAAGCCGCTCAATCCGCAGCAGCGCGAGAAGATCCGCGCCGCGCTCGTGGCCGTCGGCCTGCTCCCGGTCTCCGCCGCGGCGGCCGAGTAGAGACCCACCCGTGACCGCGTTCGACGCGGCCGTCCTCGGCGGCGGCATCATGGGCTCGGCGACCGCCCTCAACCTCGCCTGGGGCGGGATGCGGGTGGCGGTGATCGAGAAGCGGGCGCTCGGCTCGGGCGCCTCGGGGGTCAACGCCGGCACGCTCTCGCTCCAGATCAAGCGGGTCGCGCTCATGCCCTACGCCATCCGCGGCAAGGAGCTGTGGGCGACGACGGCGAAGCGCCTGGGCGTCGACGTCCACTACCGCGTCGTCGGCGGCATGACCCTCGCCTTCACCGAGGCCGAGGCCGAGGCGCTGCGGACCCGCATGGCCGAGCGCATCGCCGCCGGGGCCGGGGCGGAGATGATCACCGCCGCCCGCGCCGGCGAGATCGAGCCGGCGCTGGCCGGCGAGCGGATCGTGCTCGCCAGCTACTCGCCGCTCGACGCCTACGCCAATTCGAGCGTGACCGGGCTCGCCTACCGTCGCGCCCTGGTCGCTGCCGGCGCCGAGGTGCGCGAGGGGGCGCCGGTCACGGCGATCGACCGCGCCGAAGGGGCGTTCACGATCACGGCCGGCGGCGAGCGGGTCGTGGCGAGGCGCCTGGTGCTCGCCGGCGGGGCGTGGCTCAAGGGGCTCCTGAGGATGGTCGGGATCGAGATGCCGATCCACTATCGCGTCAACCAGGTGGCGGTGACCGAGCGCACGCGGCCCCTGTTCAAAGCGGTGATCATGCACGCGCTCGGCTTCCTCACCCTCAAGCAGTCGGACAACGGCACGGTGCTGATCGGCGGCGGCTGGCAAGGATTCGGCGACCCCGAGGCGGGCGGCGGCGAGGTCGACGCCGAGAACCTGGTCGGCAACCTCCGCCTCGCCCGCTACGCCATGCCGGCCCTGGCCGGCTCCCGGATCGTCCGAAGCTGGGCCGGCTACGAGGCGCACGTGCCGGATTTCATGCCCCTGATCGGGCCCCTCGCCGGGGTCGACGACGCCTACGTCATCGGCTGCGTGCGGGGCGGCTACACCCAGGGGCCCTACATGGGCCAGCTGCTCGCCGAGCTGATCCTGGGGCGCGAGCCGGAGATGCCGCTGTTCAACCCCAACCGCTTCAACGAGGCGAGGGCCGCCGCCTGAGATCGCCCGTCGCACGGACCGGAGGGACAAACGAGATGGCAGACCGCGCAGCCGGGGCCCTCGGGGGCAAGGTGGCGGTGGTGACGGGCGGGGGCACCGGCATCGGCCGCGCGATCGCCGCGGCCTTCGCCGCCGAGGGCGCCGCGGTCGTCGTCTCCGGGCGCCGGCGCGGCCCCATCGACGAGGTCGCGGAGCGCATCGGCGCCACCGCGGTCGCGGCCGACGTCTCCAGGGAGGAGGAGGTCGCCGCCCTGTTCAAGGACTGCGAGGCGCGCCACGGGCGGGTCGACGTGCTGGTCAACAACGCCGGCATCACCGGCCCGGTCGCCAACGCCCACGAGATGGACATGGCGAGGTGGGACGAGACGATCGCCATCAACATCCGCGGCGTGATCCTCTGCACCAAGTACGCGGTCCAGGCGATGCTCCGCCACGGCGGGGGCGGCGCGATCATCAACATCTCGTCGAAGATGGGACTCGGCGGTTATCCCATGCGCAGCGCCTACTCGGCGACCAAGTTCGCGGTGATCGGCATCACCCAGTCGGTCGCCCACGAGGTGGGCCGGTACGGCATCCGGGTGAACGCGCTCTGCCCGGGCGCGGTGAGCGGCGAGCTGATGGACCGGGTGATCGCCATGCGCGCCAAGGCCGAGGGGCGCGATCCCAAGGAGATCATCAGAACCAACTACACCGACGTCGCGGCGTTGCGCAAATGGGTGGAGCCCGAGGAGGTGGCCAAGGCGGCGCTGTTCCTGGCGAGCGACGCGGCCAGCGCGGTCACGGGCGAGCACATCAAGGTCGATGCCGGCCGATTCTGAGACGAGACAGCCGACGAGGAGGGGACGCATGGCGGAACCGACGATCATCACCGTGGCGATCACCGGCAGCGTGCCGCGGAAGAAGGACAACCCGGCCGTTCCGGTGGAGCCCGAGGAGCAGATCGAGTCGACGCAGCGGGCCTTCGAGGCCGGCGCCGCGCTGGCGCACATCCACGTCCGCGACAAGGACGAGAACCCCTCCTCCGACCCCGGGCGGTTCCTCAGGGTCAAGGAGGGGGTGATGAAGCACTGCCCGGGCATGATCATCCAGTTCTCGACCGGCGGGCGGGGCCGCGCCGGCGCCGAGCGCTGGCAGCCGCTGCTTCACGACCCCGACATGGCCTCGCTCACCACCGGCTCGGTCAACTTCCCCGCCAGCATCTACGAGAACACGCCGCAGCTGATCGAGGAGATGGCCAAGGTCATGCTGGAGCGCGACATCAAGCCCGAGATCGAGGTCTTCGACCTCGCCATGCTCTACAACGCCCACAACATGGCCGAGAAGGGCCTGCTCAGGCGCCCGATCCACTGCCAGTTCGTGATGGGCATCCCCAACGCGCTGCCGGCGCGCGAGAAGACCCTCGACTTCCTGATCTCGGAGCTCAGGGAGCTCGAACCCGACGCCACCTGGGCGGCGATGGGCATCTCGCGCTGGCAGATCGTGGTCAACGAGTGGTGCCTGAAGCGGGGCGGGCACCTGCGCACCGGGCTGGAGGACAACATCTATCGGGCCAAGGGCGTGCTGGCCACGGGCAACGCCGACCTGGTCCGGCTCGCGGCCGACCTCTGCGCGAAGTACGGCCGGCGGCCGGCCACCCCGGCCGAGGCCCGCATGATCCTGAAGCTGCGCCCCGCGACCTGAAGGCCCCCGCCGGGCGCGGAGCCGGAACGAAAGGCGCCGGCGCTCAGCCGGCGGCGCGGGCGGCGCCGGCCCCGGCCAGGAGCCCGAGCGACTCCATCGCCGAGCGGAGCCTCGCCTCCTGCTCGGGGCCGAGCGGCTGCACCGGATCGCGCGGCACCCCGGCCGGGACGCCGAGGAGGTTGAGCGCGCATTTGAGCGCCGCCGGCCAGGTGCCGGTTCCCATCAGCGCCTCGTAGACGCGGCTCAAGGCGAAGTGCCACTCGCGCCACTCCGCCGAGGGGGCCTCGCGCCCGAGCCCCATCAGCCGCCGGGCGCGCGGGCCGAACAGCTCCGGCCCGGTGGAGACGAACCCCTTCGCCCCGAGCGCCAGCCCGGGGAGGATGAACGGGCAGGGGCCGATGAGCACGTTGAGGCGCGCGCCCATCGCCTCCAGCACGTGGGTGAGGTGGAACATGTCGCGCGAGGACTCCTTGAGCGCGACCACCGGGGCCACGTCGCAGACTGCGCGCAGGGTCTCGACCTCCATGTTGAGGCCGGTGCGCCGGGGCGAGTTGTAGGCCATGATCGGCAGCGGCACCGCCCTGGCCAGCGCCGCGTAGCGGCCGACGATCTCGCTCGTCGAGCCCTTGAGCACGTAGGACTGCGGCTGGACCATCAGCGCGTCCGCCCCGGCCGCCGCCGCGGCCTCGGCGTAGGCGATGCTCTGCCTGGCCGAAACCCCGCTCGCCCCCACCGCGACGGGAACGCGGCCGCGCGCCTGGCGCACCGCCCGCTCGGCGAGCCGCCGGCGCTCCTCCACCGAGAGCGTCCACGACTCGCCGTTGTCGCCGGCGACGCAGATGCCGTCGACCCCGTTGCCGATGTGCCACTCGATCAGCTCGGCGAAGGCGTCGAACAGGATGTCGCCCGAAGGCGCGAACGGGGTGACGACCGCCGGGATGTTGCCGGCCAGCGTCGCTGTCGGAGTGCGCGCCGCCATGGCGTCCCCCCTACTCGGCCGCCCGGCGGGCGGCGGCGAGGCCGAGCGAGGCGAGGATCTCGGCCGCGCGCCCGCGCTCGGCCTCGCTCAGGTCGAGGAGCGGCGGGCGCGCGAACCCGCCGGGGCGTCCGAGCAGGTTCATCGCCGCCTTGAGGTTGGCCGGGAAGGTGCCCACCCCGGCGCGCATCTCGAAATCGAGCTTGAGGCAGCGGAGCTGGATGCGCCGTGCCTCCTCCACCCGGCCGGCGACGGCGAGGTCGTACATAGAGATCGCCTCGCGGCCCATGATCTGGGTCTCCATGCTGCTCACCCAGCCCGGGCAGCCCATCAGCACCGCCGCCACGCCGCGCTCGGCGGAATGGCCGGCGAGGACCCGGATGCGCTCGCCGCAGGCCGAGAGCGTGCGCTCGAGCTGGATGAAGTCGTTGGAGCTCTCCTTGATTCCCGCCACGTACTCGATCTCGGACAGCTCGGCCACCCAGTCGGGCAGCATGTTGATCCCCGTCCGCTTGGGGATGTTGTAGAGGAGGATCGGCACCCGCGCCTCGGCCGAGATCGCCCTGTAGTGCGCGACCACCTCGCGCCGGTTGGGCACGGCGTAATAGGGGGGAAGCACCATCACCCCCGAGACCCCGGCCGCCTTCGCCGCCGCCGACAGCTCGATCACCTTGCCGGTGACGATCGCGCCGGTGCCGCCGATCACCGGCACCCGGCCCTTGGCGGCGCCGACCGCGAGCGCGAACAGGCGGAGCTTCTCGTCCGGCTCCAGCGACCACGATTCGCCGGTGCAGCCCGCAACCACGATGCCGTCCGCCCCCTCGGCGAGCAGGAGCTCGATGTTCTCGACGAAGGCCGCCTCGTCGATCGCGCCGTCGCGCCTGAACGGCGTCACCACCGCGACCAGGCAGCCCTTCCAGTCGACCTTGCCGTTGTTCATCGCGATCCCCCGATCCGAGGCGGCGTGTTGACCCTAGGCGGCGCTCCGCCGGGCCGCGCTCTGGAACAGCCCGAAGCGCTCGAGGATGGCGCGCACCTCGCCGACCTCAGCCGGGGTGAGGTCGAGGAGCGGCCGGCGCACGTGCCCGCCCGGGCGCCCCAGCAGGTTCATCGCCGCCTTCAGGCTGGCGGGCGCGGTGCCGATCTCGTGCAGGGCCTTGTCGAGGGCGCGGATGCGGAGCTGGAGCCGGTTCGCCTCCTCGATCCGGCCGCCCGCGGCAAGCTCGAAGAGGGCGTTGCCCTCGCGGCCCATCGCGTGCGGCTCCATGCTGCCGACGTATCCCGGGCAGCCCATCAGCACCGCCGCCACGCCCCTCTCCGCCGAGCGGCCCGAGAAGACCAGGATCCGGTCGCCCACCGCGCTCAGCGTGTCCTCGAGATTGGCGAAATCGCCGTGGCTCTCCTTGACCGCCACCACGTACTCGATCTCGGCCAGGCGCTCGAGGAACCTGGGCGCCAGGAACACCCCCGTCCGGCGCGGATGATGGTAGATCAGGATCGGCACCTTGGCGCCGTCGGAAACCGCCTTGTAGTGGGCGTAGGTCTCCTCGAGGTTGATCATCGCGTAGTAGGGCGGCGTGATCATGACCCCGGCGCAGCCGACCTCGCGGGCGGCGCGGGAAAGCTCGGTCACGTCGTCGGTGACGATCCCGCTGGTGCCGCCGATGACCGGCACCCGCCCCCTGGCGGTCTCGACCGCGAGCCGGAAGAGCCGCAGCCGCTCCTCGCCCTTGAGCGCCCAGGACTCGCCGTTGCAGCCCGCGACCACGATGCCGTGGATGCCCTCCGAGATCATCAGCTCGAGGTTGTCGACGAACTTGCCCTCGTCGATCCCGCCGCTGCAGGTGAAGGGCGTGATGACCGCCGGGAAGTTCCCTCGCCAGCCGACCTTGCCGTTGTTCATCGTCGCGCGCTCCACGGTTCGGAAAGACCGCCAGTGTCCCCGAAAAGCCCCAACATATCCAGGGGCAAGCCTGCCCGGTGGTGACTCATTTTGCCCTCATGCTTCGACGGGCTCAGCATGAGGGCCTCGTCCTGTCGAAGGGCGAGGCAGTTCAAAATGAGTCACGACCGCCTGCCCCGGCTCGATCTCAGCCGGCTTCGCGCCCCTCGCCGAGCACGACCGGGCGGCGGGCGAACAGGCGCTGGACGGCGACGGCGAGCGCCGCCAGCCCGACTCCGGCCAGGGTCCAGGGCCAGCCCTCGCCGGCGTCGCCGAGCGCGCCGGCCAGGAAGGCGATCCCGGCGGCGAAGAAGAGCGCGCGCTCGGGCGGGCTCAGCCGGTTGACGAAAAAGCCCTCGAAGGCCGCCGGCATGACCGCGAAACAGCCGAAGAGCGTGAGCACATCGTAGACCACCTCGAGGGGCGACTCCGAGAGCAGGCTGCCGTAGGCGAAGATGAAGGGGATGATGTAAAGCGCCTTGGCCATCAGCACCGACTGAAAGCCGGTCTTCATCGGCGGCGCATCGGCGATTCGCGCGGCGACGAACGCGGTCATGCAGATCGGCGGCGTGATCGTCGAGTCCTGGCTGAACCAGAAGATGATGAGGTGGGCGGCGAGCACCGAGAGCCCGAGCTCGACCAGTGCCGGAACGCCGAGCGCGGCGAGGATGACGTAGGCCGCGGTCACCGGCAGCCCCATCCCGAGGACATAGGAGATGAGGCCGACGAGGACGATGGCGATGAACAGCGAGCCGCCGGCGACGCCGAGGATGATCGACGTCGTCTTGACCAGGAGGCCGGTGGCGGTGATGACGCCGAAGATCATCGCCGCGCTCGCCGACAGCGCCGAGAGCGTGATCGCGCTGCGCGTGCTGGCCTCGATCGCGAGCAAGAGACGCCTCGGCCCCATGCGGGTCTCACGCTTGGCGAGACCGACCACGAACACCAGGATCACGCAGGCGGCGCTGGCGAGGAACGGCGTGAAGTCGAGCACCATCAGATAGATCAGCACCGCGATGGGGACGAACAGGTGCCCGCCCACGCGCAGCACGTCGAGCATCCCCGGCAGGCTCTCGCGCGGCAGCCCCGCCAGGTTCTTCTTCCGCGCCTTGATGTCGATGTAGAAGTAGAGGCTGGCGTAATAGAGGATCGCCGGGCCGATCGAATAGATGAGGATCTTGCCCAGCGGCTCGCCGGTGAAGGCCGACATGATGAACACCCCGGCCCCCATCACCGGCGGGGTGAGCGCCCCGCCGAGCGAGGCGGTCGATTCGATCGCCGCCGCTTCATACGGCTGGAAGCCGGTCCGCTTCATCAGCGGGATGGTCATGCTGCCGGTGATGATGACGTTACTCACCGTGCTCCCCGACAGCATCCCCATCAGCGCGCTCGAGATCACCGCCACCTTCGCCGGCCCGCCCCGGCGGTAGCCGGCGAAGGCGAGGGCGAAGTCGGTGAAGATTCGCTCGCCGCCCGAGACCTGCAGGAAGGCGCCGAAGGCGAGGAACGTGAACAGGTAGGTCGCCATGATCCCCATGATGATGTTGAAGATGCCTTCGGGGAGCATGTAGATGTGCTCGAGCAGGTAGTCGATTCCCGTCCCCTTGTGCTCGAGCAGGCCCGGCCAGATCGGCCCGGTCAGCGCGTAGCCGATGAAGATCGCGTTGAGCGCGACGATGGTCATGCCCACGGTGCGCCGCGTGGCCTCGCAGACCACGGCAATGGCGATCACCGCGAACAGCTTGTCGTACCAGAGAACCGGATCGACGTAGGCGAAGCGCCAGGCGAAGCGGTCGGCGTTGGCGATCGCCCAGGCGAAGGTCGCCACCGCCGCCGCCGCCAGAACCCAGTCGAGCGGGCTCGGCCGCGCGCCGCTGCGCCTGCCGGCGGGGTAGAGAAGGAAGATGAGCGGGATCGCGAAGACGAGGTGCAGCGCCCGGGTGGGGATCGGCCCGAACGTCACCCGGAAGGCCATGTAGAGGGTGAGCACGGCGAGGGCGACGCTGGCCGCCGAGACGAGCCGCCCCGTCCATCCGCCGAGCCGCCGCTGGCCGCCGGGCAAGACCCGCTCCCGAAGCTCCGCCAGCGCCTCGCCGGCGCCGCCGGAGCCCTGCTGCCGACCCTCGGTCATGCCGCCGATGTCGCGCTCGCGGCGGCGGCCGGGCCCGCGAGGCGCCCGCCGCGGACCGCCCGCACCCCGAGCCGCCCGCGCCGCAAGGCCCCGCGGCGCGAGCCCGAAACCCGCGCCGCGGGATGCCCGGCCTCGGCCACGCTTATCGCCGCCCTACTTGAGCCAGCCGACTTCCTTGTAGTACTTCGCCGCACCGGGATGGGGCGGCACCCCGAGCCCCTCGATCATGTCCTTGGGCTGCCACTCCTTGAAGGCCGAGTGGGCGGACTCGAGCTTGGTCTTGTTCTGCGCGATCTCCTTGGTCATCGCGTAGACCATGTCGTCGTCGAGACGCGTCGAGGAGAAGATCACGTAGGGCATGCCCAGCGTCTGCACCGGGCTCGTCTGGTTCGGGTAGTCGTTGGCCGGGATCGTGTACTTGACCAAGCCCCACTTGTCGGCGAGCACGTTGCGCACGCTGTCTTCGAGGGTGACGAGCACGGCGTCGCGCCCGGACATCAGGTTGGCCACCTGCGCGGCCGGGTTGTTGATGAAGAAGTTCACCATTTCGGCCTGGCGGTTCTTCCAGGCGTCGACCCGCGCGCTCGTCTCGTGCAGGTCCACGCGCCCGCCCCAGCCCTCGACGTCCCGGATCGCCACGCCGTAGTAGTTGAGGATCTCAGTGATCATGAACAGCTCGGTCGAGCCCTGCGGGCCGGTGGAGATGCGCAGCTTCGGCTTCTTCGACTTGAGGTCCTTGAGCTCGGCCACGCCGGCGCCCTTCTCCATCACCAAGTGGAGCTTGTTCGGCGTCATCGACGCGATCGCGCGCAGCTCGGGGAACTTCTGCTTGTAGACGCCGCCCTCGCCCGTCAGGCCCATCTTGAGGAACGGACCGTAGGAGATGCCGAGCTCGGACTGGCCGGTGCCCACCCGGAGCACGTTGCCCACGCCGCCCGGACCCGGGATCACCGAGATCGGCTGGCCGTCGTAGTGCTTGTTGGTGAGCTCGGCCACCACCGCGGCGGTCGGGAACCAGGTGCCGGTCGGGCTGCCCGAGATGAACTCGACCTGCTTGTGCTTCTTCGCCTGCGCCTCCGCCACGCCCGGCGCGAGAGCGACCAGGCCGATGGCGAGAACGGGGAATAGGAGTGTCAACGGAAGTCTCTTCATCGCCCAAACTCCTGTTGTCGACCCGAGAACGCGCCATGGGGCGCGGGAACGGATTCGGTCGGTACGTTTTCTCGTCGGCGGCGCCGAGCGGCCTTTCGCCCCGCCCCGCTAACCTCCCCTGTGGGGCCCCGGTTGACCACCCGGGGACCAAGTTTTATCGGCGCATTCTGCCATGTCCCGGGCCTTCCGTCCAACCCGCCGGTGAGCGGGTCGTGTCTCATTTTGCCCTCATGCCTCGACGGACTCGGCATGAGGCCCCTGAAAATCCGCCTCACCCTGAGCGGATCGAAAGGCGAGGGGCTTCAAGACGGGTCACGGGCGGTGAGCCGGGCGGCGAAGGCCCGCTCAGCCGAGCTCGCGGCAGGCCTCGTCGAAGGCCCGGAAGGTCGGCTCGAACTCGGCGTCGCCGTGCACCGCCGAGACGAACCGGCGCACGCCCGGGAAGATGTGGATGCCCTTCCTGATCAGGAGCCGCTCGAAGGCGGTCTGGCGGGCGCGGTCGGCCTCGATCATCTCGGCGTATGAGGTCGGGACCGTATCGGTGAAGGCGACGTGCCAGATCGAGCCGTCGCCCATCACCGAGGCGCGCATCCCGTGGCGGCGCAGCACGCCCGCGATCTCCTTTCGGAAGGCGGCCCCCTTGGCGTTGAGCGCCTCGTAGAAGCCGGGGGCGCACAGCTGCTCGATGGTGGCGAGCCCGGCGGCTGCGGCGAGCGGGTTGCCGTGGATCGTGCCGTTGACGTAGGCCAGACTCGGATCGCCTTTGCGCGCCGGGTTGGAGTGGTCGATGACGTCGGCCCGCCCGGCGACCGCGCTCAGGCCCAGGCCGCCGCCCATGATCTTGCCGTAGCTGGCGAGGTCGGGGGTGACGCCGAAGTACTCCTGCGCCCCGCCATAGGCCAGGCGGAAGCCGGTCACGACCTCGTCGAAGATGAGCAGGACCCCGAAGTCGTCGGCGATCGTCCTCAGGCCCCGCAGGAACCCGGGCTTGGGCGTGATGCTGCGCTGGATCGGCTCGACCATGATGCCGGCGATCTCGTCGCGGTGCTCGGCGACGATCCGGCGCGTGACCTCAAGATCGTTGTAGGGCGCGATCAGAACGCTGTCGCCCACGCCCGGCACGATGCCGCCGGTATCCGGCTGCGACTGCGGGTAGTTGGAGCGTGCCTTGGGCGTCGTGCTCTGCAGCGCGTAGTCGTGGTTGCCGTGGTATCCGCCCTCGAACTTGAGGATATGGCTCCGCCCCATGTAGGTGCGCGCCATGCGCATGGCGTAGAAGGTCGCCTCGGAGCCGGTGGTGGCGTAGACCACCCGCTCCGCGCACGGGATCGCCTCCTTGAGCACCCGGGCGAGGGCGACGTTGGGCTCGCTCACCCCGGCGAAGAAGTGGGTGCCGAGCGCGGCCTGGCTGGCGATCGCCTCGGTCACCTTGGGATGGGCGTGGCCGAGGATGAGCGCGCCCGCGCCGCAGACATAGTCGATGTAGCGGTTGCCGCTCAGGTCCTCGAGCCAGGCGCCGGCGCCGCGCTTGACGACGAAGCGCTCGCCCTCGGGAAGCGCGTAGCCGGCGACCGCGCCGCCCGGGAACAGGCGGCTCGCGGCCTCGAGGTGCTCGCGCTCGCGCTCTCCGACCGGGCCCCGCCGGCCGACGACGCGCGCATCGGAAGCGGGGCGTGGCGCCCCCGGGCTCGTGGCCTCGCCAAGCTGTGCCATGGCTTCTCCCTCCACCTTGTCGCGGTTGCCTCGAGTCCCCGCTCAGCCGATCAGTCCGAGGCCGCGCATCGCCGCCTTGAGCTGCTCGGCCTCGCCCGGGCCGAGGTTGTGGAACGGCGCCCGCGGCAGGCCGGTGTCGACGCCCATCAGCCGCAGGCTTTCCTTGTAGTAGGCAGTCGCCAGCCGCCGGTCCTCGACATAGCCCTCGGAAAGCGCGAAGGCGCGCTTCTGCAACGCCACCGCCTCGGCCACGCGGCCGGCCTTGAAGAGGTCGTAGATCGTCACCCCCACCTTCGCCGGCCCCACCGGAACGATGCAGCCGTGGCCGCCGAAGAGGAGCGTCGGCACCAGCACATGGATGGTGGTGGTCAGCGTCCAGCGCGGAACCAGATGGATGCACTCCATCGCGATCTTGGCGAAGTGGCGCGTGCTCTCCTTCATCGCCACCACGTTCGGGATCTCGGCGATCCGCTTGAGGAGCGTGAGCGGCATGTCGAACGACAGCACCGGGCTGTTGTAGACCATGATCGGGATGTCCACCGTCTCGGCGATCCGGCGGAAGAGGTCGACAGTCTCGTCGGGCGACGTCGCCACCACGTAAGGGGGGGTGACCACGATCGCCGCCGCGCCCACGTCCTTGGCGTGGCCAGCAAGGTCCAGGGTCTCGCTCAGGAACGTCGCCGAGGCCCCGGCGACCACCGGCACCCGGCCCCTCGCCGCCTCGACCACGGTCTGGGTGATGAGCTTCTTCTCCGGCCAGGAGACGTGCGCGAACTCGGAGGACTCGGTGCCCACCGTCATCAGCCCGTGCACCCCGCACTCCTCGATGGCGAAGTCGACCTCGGCCTTGAGCACGGCCCGGTCCACCCGGTCGTTCCGGTCGAAGGGCGTGAGCACCGGGGCGATGATCCCCTCGAGCCTCGTGATCCGCGGCATTGATTCCGTACTCCGCCGATTGCGCCGCGCCCGCCTCCCCCCGGCCGGGCGCCAGCCGATACCGACCCCGGATTCTGTCGGCTGACGGCGGGAAGCGCAATGCGAACCTTTCGCGGCCCTTTCCGGCCGGCCGCGCGCCCGGGAATCGGCGAGGATTTGCCTTTGGGCGCGAAATCGACCTAGAAGAGGCAACGCGAGGCCCGGCGAGGCGGGCGGGCGGGCGGTTGGCCGACCCTGCCCTTGGGTAGCGCAGGCGCGAGCACGGAGGGAGCGACATGCCGATGACCAACGCCGACCTGATCGTGGCCACCCTCAAGGCGGCCGGGGTGACCCACGGCTTCGGGGTGCCGAGCGGCAACGTGCTCCCCCTCATGGAGGCCATGCGCAAGGGCGGGCTCCGCTACGTGCTCACCGCCCACGAGGGCTCGGCCGGCTTCGCCGCCGACGTCATGGCCCGCATGACCGGCCGGCCCGGGCTCGGCATCGCCACGCTCGGCCCCGGCGCCACCAACCTCGCCACCGGCGTCGGCGACGCCTACCTCGACCGCTCGCCCTTCATCGCCATCACCTGCAACCTGGTGAGCGCCCAGCTCGGCCGGCGCATCCAGATGTGGATTGATCATCACGCGCTCTTCCGGCCGATCACCAAGGCGACGCTCGCGCTCCGCCGCGGCGAGGTCGCCGCCACCCTGGCCGAGGCGCTCAGGATCGCCCTCAGCGAGCCGCAGGGGCCGGTCCACCTCGACCTTCCCGAGGACGTGGCGCTTGCCCCCGCCACCGAGGGCGTCCCCGCGATCCCCCAGGGCTCGCGGCCCGCGCCCGCGCCCGACGCCGCGATCGAGAAGGCCCTCGCCCTCCTCTCGGCGGCCAGGCGGCCGGTCGCCGTCGTCGGCTCGACGGCGATGCGGATGCGCGACCTCGGCCTCCTGCGCGCGTTCGTCGAGAAGGCGCGCATCCCGTTCGCCACCACCACCATGGCCAAGGGCCTGATCGACGAGGACCACCCCCTCTCGCTGGGCTGCATCGAGCGCGCGCGGCGCCAGGCCCAGCGCGGCTTCCTGCGCGGCGCCGACCTGGTGGTCGGTCTCGGCTACGACACGGTGGAGGTGGAGTACGAGTCCTGGATCGGCGAGGCGCCGCTCCTGCACGTCGATATCGAGCGGGCCGATACCGACGGCACCGTGCGGCTCGCGCACGAGGTGCTTGGCGACCTCGACGCCTCGCTCTCGCGCCTCTCCCGGCCGGGATCAACCGCGAGCGAGTGGCCGGCCGATGCCGCCCGCCGGCACAAGGAGGCGTTCCAGGCCTCGCTCCGCCCCGCGACCGCGGGCTTCGCCCCGCACCAGGCGATCGACGCCGTCCGCCGGGTGCTGCCGCGCGAGGGCGTGCTTGCCTTCGACGTGGGCGCGCACACGCACCAGATCGCCAGCCAGTGGACGGCGCACGCGCCGCGCACCTTCCTGATCACCAACGGCTGGTCGTCGATGGGCTTCGGCCTGCCGGCGGCGATCGCGGCCAAGCTCGCCCGGCCCGACCTGCCGGTGGTGGCGCTGATCGGCGACGGCTGCTTCCAGATGACCTGCGGCGAGCTTGCGGCCGCCGGGCGCCTCGGGCTCGCGCTGCCGGTGGTGGTCCTCGACGACGGCTGGCTGTCTCTGATCAAGGTCAAGCAGGAGCGCCGCCAGTTCCGCCACTACGGGACGACTCTCTTGCCCGAGCCCCACGCCGAGCCCCCGGCCCACTACTTCGGCGTGCCCGCGGTCGGGGTCCGCGACCCGGAACAGCTCGCGCGCGCGCTTGGCAAGGCCCTCGCCGCCGACGGCCCGACGGTCATCGAGGCGATGGTCGATCCCGCCCACTACAGCGAGACGGTCTACGACTGAACGCCCCGCGGCCCGCGCGCCCCGCCGTCAGACCTCGACCAGGTCGCGGGGGATGCGGCTCAGGGTCCTGTTGCCCGTCTTCGTGACCGCGACCGTCTCGCTGACCGCCACTGTCCACTTGCCGTACTCGCGGAGCGTGATCGGCACGTGGAAGACCATGCCCGGCCTCAGCTCCGCGTCGACGGTCTTGTAGAGGCTGAGGATGTTGCCCTCGCCCCAGTCGGGCGCGAACGAGATGCCGATGCTGTAGCCGCTTCGCTTCCGATAGGCATAGCCGTAGCCGTGCCGGTCGATCACCGCCTGGGCGGCGTTGTGCGGATCGGCGCAGGTGTTGCCGGGCCTGAGCCTGTCGATCGCCGCCGCCAGCGCCTCCTCGGTCACCCGGAACATGTCGCGGGCCTTGGCCGGGATGCGCCCGACGGCGACGGTGCGGAAGAGGGCGGCGTGATAGCGGTTGTAGCAGGCCGCGGTCTCGAGGATCACGACGTCGCCCCGGCGGATCCGCCGCCGCCGCCAGGTCGAGTGCGGAATGCCGGAGCGCGGGCCGGAGGTGACGAACGGCTCCATGCCCAGGTACTCGGAGCCGGCGGCGATCATCCCGGCCATGACCGCCGCCGCGACGTCGTTCTCGCTCCTGCCCGCGGCCACGGCCTCGAGCCCGGCGATCATCCCGGCATCGTTGGCCTTGGCGGCCCTGGCGATGGCGTCGAGCTCGAGCGGCGACTTGACCCGGCGGAGCGCCTCGACCAGTCCCGAGCCATCCTCGACGCGCCCGAGCGCCTTGCCGATCCGGCCGAACAGGTTGACGGTGAGGAACCAGGCGTTGAGATCGACCGCCACCCGCCTCCCCTTCCAGCCCTTCTTCGCCAGCACCCCGGCGAGCGCGTCCGCCGCATCGGTGCCGTCGGCGTAGCCGGTGATGTCCGAGAGGTACGAGTTGGCGCGGGCGTTGTAGGTCTCGAGACTGCGGATCACGAGGAACGGCTTGCCCTTGGCCGGCACGCCCAGGCACTGGAACATGTAATAGCCGGGGGTCTGCTGGCCGCTCAGGTAGAAGATGTTCTCCGCCCCGCTGGTGAGATAGAGGTCGAGGCCCTTCTCCGCCAGCACCGCCTGCAAGGCACGGACGCGGCGATCGATCTCCTTCTTCGGAAAGGCCGCCTCCATGCCGGACGGAATCGCGCGCAACAGCTTGTCCATGTGTGCAACCCCCTGATCGCGAACGACCCGGCCCGCACGCGTCCCCGTCGGGGCCGGTCGGCGGGAACGGAAGCATGGCCGATGCGGACGCGCAAGCCCCCGGATCGGAAGTCCGGGGGCAGGCCCCCGGATCGAGAGTCCGGGAGCAAGCCCCCGGCCGCCAGGATCAGATCACGACCTCCCAAAGCGCGTCGGCGCGGGCGGGGTCGAACGACACCCCGAGGCCCGGCGCGCGTGCCACGCGGGCCTGCCCCCGGCCGTAGGCGAGCCCGCTCGCGGGATCGTCGACGAGCCCGTAGGACCCGTAGAGTTCGTTGTGGCGCGGGCGGATCGCCATGGCGCAGTGGACGGCGAGCGCGGTCGCGACCGCGCCCTCGTTCATCTGCCCGAGCATCACCCCGACCCCGGCGCCGGCGAGGCGCTTGGCCGCGGCGACGACCGCCAGCGGGCCCCCCAGCTTGACGATCTTGAGATGGGCCAGGAACGGCGGCCCGAGGCCGGCCAGCCGCTCGATGTCGGCCCCGGTCTTGAGCCCCTCGTCGAGCATCACCGGGATCGGGCTCACCGCGCCGACGCGGCGGGCGGCCTCCCAGTCGCCGATCGGGGTTGGCTGCTCGACATAGGCGATGCCGAGGGGGGCGACGCGATCGAGGAAGCGGAGCGCCTGGTCGGCCTGCCAGGCGCCGTTGGCGTCGATGGCGAGCTCGAACCCGCGTCCGAAGCGGGCCCGCAGCCGCGAAAGCCGCGCCAGGTCGTCCTCCGGGGCGCCGATCGCGACCCGCACCTTGATCTCGCGGAAGCCCTCGGCGAGGTAGCGCGCGGCGAGGCGGTCGAAGACCTCGTCCGGGCTCCAGAACAGGCACTGGTTGGTGGGCACCGAGTCGCGGAACTCGCCCCCCAGGACCTCGGCCACGCTGAGCCCGCGCGAGCGCGCCAGGGCCTCGACAAGCGCGCCCTCGACGGCGGCGCGGGCGACCGGGGGGTGACGCTCCGCGAGCCGGGGGAGCGCCTCCAGGAGCGCCTCGGGGTCGCCGTCCCACGACATCGTCTCGACCAGGCGCCGGATCAGGCCCGCGACCTCGCCCTCGGGGATGCCGCTGAGATAGGAGATGTTCGCCCGCACCTCGGCGAGGCCGGCGAGGCCGTCGCTCCGCTCGAACAGGAGATAGTGCTCGACGAGCGAGTCGACGGCGCCGGAGAGGGCGGTGAAGAGCCGGATGCCGGCCTCGTAGTGGAGCCGCGCGGCCAGCAGCCGGACCCGCGTCCTCAGGGGGCCGGCCCTTCCTCGCCGCGCCCCCCGCCGGGCGGCGGCGGCGGCGCTCATCAGCCGCCGGCGCCGGCCGGCGCCGGCTCGGCCGCCTTGCGCCGGCGCTGGGCGAACACGACCAGCCCGAGGAGAAGCAGGCCGGGGATGTAGAACCACTCCTTGTCCGGCCGCTCGGCCTCGACCTGGACCTCCTGGATCTCCCAGTCGAAGTCCATCCCCCACTGCTGGGCCGGGCTGTTGAGGTCGATATTGGCGACCATCACCTTGCCGTCGCGCTGCGCGAGCGTGAGCCCGGCCGCCTTCTTGAGCCGCTCCGCGCCCGAGGGGCCGTTCGCGCCCAGGGGCAGGAGCACGACCTTGTTGACGGTCTGGCCGCTGAAGTTGGGGCCCTCGACCCTGAGCCGCAGGTTGCTCTCGCTCGGCTTCTTCTGGACGAACTCCTCGATCCGCATCGGATCGATCGTGTCGAAGGGCTCCCAGACGCGGTCGAGCCAGAATCCCGGCCTGAGCAGGGTAAACGCGACCAGCAGCAGCGCCGCCGATTCCCAATGCCGGCTCCAGGTGAGGAAGTACCTCTGCGTGCCGGCGGCGAAGACCAGCATGGCGAGCACGGCCGCGCTGACCGTCATCAGGAAATGGACCACGCTCTGGATGCCGATCATCAGGAGCTCGGTGTTGAAGACGAAGATGAACGGCAGGATGGTCGTGCGCATGCTGTAGTAGAAGGAGATCACGCAGGTCTTCAGCGGATCGGCGCGGGCCACCGCGGCGCCGGCGAAGGCGTCCACCGCCACCGGGGGCGTCGTTCCCGAGATCAGCCCGAAGTAGAAGACGAACAGGTGCACCGCGATCAGCGGCACGATCAGCCCGCCCTGGGCGGCCAGCGTCACGATCGGATGGGCCATCACCGAGATGACGACGATGTAGTTGGCGGTGGTGGGCAGCCCCATGCCGAGGATGATGCACATCAGCGCGGTCACCAGCAGCATCGCCATCAGGTTTCCGCCCGAGATGGTCTCGATGACCCCGGTCATCAGGAGCCCGAGCCCGGTGAGGGAGACGACGCCGACGATGATGCCCGCGGAGGCGAGCGCGACCGCGACGTTGACCATGTTGCGGGCGCCGATCACGAGGCCGTCGATCAGGTCGACGATGCCGGCTTTGAGGAGCGCCCCGGCGCCGCCCTGGCCGCGCATCGCGGCGATGATCGGGCGCTGGGTCACGATCTCGGCCACCAGCGCCGCGACCGACCACGAGACCGCGAGCCCGGGCGAGAACCGCTCCACCACCAGGCACCAGATCAGCACGATCACCGGCAGGAGGTAGTAGAGCCCGGCCATGAGCACGGGCAGAGTCTCGGGAATCCGGACCAGCGGGGCTGTGGGATCGTCGATCTCCAGGTCCGGGTAGCGCGAGGCCAGCCACAAGAGGGCCAGATACGCGGCCGCGAACAGCAGGATGACCAGGTAGACGGTCCCTCCCCCGGCGATCGCCTTGACGAGCTCGATCGCGGCGAAGACCCCGGCCCCCACCGCGACCACCCCCGCAACCGAGAGGGCGAAGGCGAGCGTCTTCTGGACCAGCGTGCGCTCGGTCTTGCGCGCGATGACGGGCATGTTCGCCTTCACCGCCTCGAGGTGCACGATGTAGTAGAGCGCGATGTAGGAGATGACCGCCGGCAGGAAGGCATGTTTGACGACCTCGTAATAGGAGATGCCGATGAACTCGGTCATGATGAAGGCGGCCGCCCCCATCACCGGCGGCATGATCTGGCCGTTGATCGACGAGGACGTCTCCACCGCCCCGGCCTGCTCGGGCGTGTAGCCCACCCGCTTCATGAGCGGGATGGTGAAGGTGCCGGTGGTGACGATGTTGGCGATCGCCGAGCCGGACACGAGCCCGGTCATGCCCGACGAGACGACCGCCGCCTTGGCCGGCCCGCCCCGGAGATGGCCGAGGAGCGCGAACGAGAGCTTGATGAAGAAATTGCCGGCCCCCGCCTTCTGCAGGAGCGAGCCGAAGAGCACGAAGAGGAAGATGAAGCTGTTGGAAACACCCAGCGCGATGCCGAAGACGCCTTCCGTGGTGAGCCACATGTGGTCCACGAACCGGTTCAGCGACACGCCCCGGTGGGAGATGATCTGCGGCGTCCACGGCCCGGCGAACGCGTACAAGGCAAAAATGCAGGCGACCACCACGAGGGGGATGCCGAGCGCGCGGCGCGTGATCTCGAGCAGGCAGAGGAAGCCGATCATCGAGACGATCAGCTCGGGCATCGTGCGCACGCCGCCCGTGTGCCCGACGATCTGTTCGTAGAAAAGAATGATGAACAGCGAGCTGAAGGCGCCAACCGCGGCCAATACCCAGTCGTAGGCCGGGATGCGCTCGCGCGGCGAGGACCGGAACGCCGGGTAGCTGCAGAAGGCGAGGAACGTCGCGAACGCGAGGTGGATCGCGCGCGCCTGCTGGTCGTCGATCAGCAGGATGCCGGTGATGAAGGGAAGCGGCGACGCCGTGTAGAGCTGGTAGAGCGACCATGCCAGCGCGACGAGGAACAACGCCTTGCCGACCAGCCCGCCGGGCCGGCGGGCGCCGGTGTCGATGTCGGCGACCAGATCCTCGAACTGCTGCTTGTCCAGCGGCCCGTCCGCCGCCTTTAGGTTGGTCATCTCCTCTCCTCTCGTCCGCGGCTGAGGCGCCGCCGCGTCTCCGCGAGCGAAACGGGACGGCCTCGCGGCCGTCCCGCACGCTTTACGAAGGTCGAATCGCCCGCCGGCTCACTTGAGCAGGCCGACTTCCTTGAAGTACTTCTCGGAGCCGGAATGGAAGGGGATGGACTTGCCGTTGACCAGGGCCCCCTCGCGGGTGAGCCCGGAGAAGAAGGTCGCCTGCTTCTTGAACTCCTCGAAGTTGTCGAACACCGCCTTGGTCATGAAGTAGACCGTGTCGGTGGACAGGCGCGTGGTGCTGACGATCGTCGCCGGCATGCCCCAGGTCTTCACCTCCTTGTCCTGGCCGCGGTAGGTGCCGGCCGGGATCGTCACCGAAGCGTAATAGGAGAACTCCTTGAGGATCCCCTGCACCGTGCCGTCCCACCAGTTGGCGATCACGGTGTCGCAGGTGTTGGTGGCCTCGGTGATGCTCGCCGCGGTGATGGCGGTCGGGTAGATGAAGGCGTCGATCTTGCCGTCGCAGACGGCGGAGGCCTGCTCGCGCGAGGTGAGCTTGGTGTCCTTGCCGAGCCAGGTCTTGGGGTCGAACTTGTAGCGTCCCATCGCGAAGTAGATGGTCGACTCGGTCCCCGAGCCGACGTTGCCAGTGTTGACCGTCTTGCCCTTGAGGTCGGTGAAATTGTTGACCCCAGCCCCCTTCCGGGTGACGACATGGATCACGTCGGAGTGGAGGGAGAAGACGAACCTCAGGTTCTTCTGCGGTCCGATGTCCTTGAACACGCTGGTGCCGTTATAGGCGTGGTACTGCCAGTCGGCCTGCGAGATCCCGACCTCGAGATCGCCGGCGGCGATGGCCCGCAGGTTGCCGACCGAGCCGGCGGTCGATTCGACCGTGCAGCGGATGTTGTGGCCGTACTTCTGGCGGTTCGAGTTGACGGCGTTGCAGATGAAGCCGCCGGTCGGGTAGTAGCCGCCGCCGATGCCGGCCGTGCCGATGTTGACGAAGGTCGTCTTCTGCTGGGCACCGGCTTCTCCGGCGGCCAGCGCGAGCGCGCCGCCGATGGCCACGGCCATGGCCAAGGATGAGATCGTGAATCGGTTCATGACGCGAAAATCCTCCTTGTTGTGTCGCTCCGAACCACCCCTCGTGCCGGGCGAGACCGTTCCTCCCGCCGGCGTCGAAAGCAAGCGGCGTCAGGGCGGCCCCTCGCCCGGGGCCGCGATGGCTCCGGGCGATCCACTCCTCGGCCTGTCCGCATCAGACCCCTGCCGTCCCTGTCGACCACTTCATATCGCGCCAAATTTGGCTGGGACGCTTTCGGGCGCCGGCCTGGCACGTTGCTTTCCCGCTCAGGGTACCGTCCTCCGTGCGCCTATGCAACCGCGAGTGCCGTATCGCCTCGCGCCCCGGCGTGGACGCGGCGGTCGTGGCTGCCGGCGGCCCGAGCCGGCCGATGGGCGCTCGCCCGCCGCACCCGGGATCGGCTAGAATCCCCCCGCCTCGGCCGTCGGTCATCCCGTCCGGTTCCGGCCGCCCCGCGACCCCCGGACCCGGGACCGACCGCTCGGCGCGAGGGTTCGTTCACGGTCGTCGATCGGCCGTCCGTGCGGTTGCGGACGCGGCCGTCGATGCCAGGATGAAGGGGATGTTGGCATGGGCGCGAAGTCGGACAGGAGCAACGTCGACGTCTACGCGGCGATCGGTGTCCGGCCGTTCGTCAACTGCTGCGGCACGCGCACCGTTTACGGCGGCAGCCTGATGCTGCCCGAGGTCAAGCGGGCGATGGAGCAGGCCGCGACGCGGTTCGTCAACATCGACGAGCTGATGGAGGGGGTGGGCCGACGCCTCGCCGAGCTGACCGGAGCCGGATTCGGAATCGTCACCTCGGGAGCCGCGGCCGCGCTCTGCGTCGCCACCGCCGCCTGCCTCACCGGCGGCGACCCCGAGAAGATGCTCCGCCTGCCCAACACCGCCGGCCTCAAACGGCGGGTGGTCATGATGCGCAACGGACGCTTCCCTTACGACCACGCAATCCGCATGACCGGGGCCGAGGTCGTCGAGGTCGACTCGCGGGCCGAGCTGGAAGCCGCGCTCGACGGCGAGGTGGCGATGATCGCGCTCCTCGGCAAGCGGGCGGCCGATGCGCCGGCCCCGCTCGAGGAGATCGCCGCCATGGCCCGGCCGCGGCGCATCCCGATCCTGGTCGACGCCGCCTCCGAGCACCCGGCGCGGCCGGTTCCCTACCTCGCCCGCGGCGCCAGCCTGGTCGCCTACAGCGGCGGCAAGTACCTCAGGGGGCCGCAGCCGACCGGGCTTCTGCTCGGCGAGGAGGCGCTGGTGCGGGCGGCGTGGCTGAACGCGGCGCCGCATCACGCCCTCGGCCGCGCCTTGAAGATCGGCAAGGAGGAGGTCATCGGCTGCCTCGCCGCGGTCGAGCACTGGTTCGGCGCCCGCGACCACGAGGCCGACCGGCGCCGCTGGCACGACGACCTAGCCGAGATCGCGGCCGAGGTGACCACGCTGCCGGGGGTGACGGCCGAGATCCGCGACTCGACCGATCCGACCGAGCGGGTGCCGAGCCTCGAGATCCGATGGGACAACCGGCGGATCGGGATCGGCGGCCTCGAGTTGAGGGCCCGCCTGTTCGCCGGCGAGCCGCGGGTCCTGCTCGACGATCGTCCCGCCACCGAGCGATCCGTGGCGATCAATCCCTTCAACCTGGAGCGGAGCGAGCCGAGGCTGGTGGGCGCGCGCATCCGCGAGGTTCTCGCCGCATCGCCGGCGGGGGCCGGGCGGGCGGGCCCGGCCCGGACCCCGGCCGCCGCCGCCGGGCGCTGGCAGGTGGAGATCGAGTTCGTTCACGGACGCGGCCGGCACGAGCTCGCGCTCGAGCAGAGCGGCGCCGAACTCACCGGCACCCATCGCACCGCCTTCCACGCCGGCCCCTGCAAGGGCCGCGTCGAGGGGGCCGAGGTCGAGATTTCGAGCCGGCACCGGTTCGAGGGCACCAGCCTCGCCTACCGGTTCACCGGCACCATCGGCGAGACCGGGATGGCGGGCGAGGTCGAGATCGGAACCGAGGGTCAGTCGGGTCCGGGACCGGTCAACCGGCGGGAGTTCGGGACCGCGCGCTGGCGCGCCTCCCGCCGCGGCTGACGCCGCCGGCGGCAGCGGCGGCCTCCTCGGCCCGGCGGCGGGCGAGGATCGACCCGTCGGCACGGGCGGCTATAATCCTCGGCGGAACTCCGCCCCCGGTCGAGGACGAGACCCATGGCGCTGGCGAACGATCTGGCCGAACGGATCGCGGGCTTCGGGTACGAGCAGCTTTCCCCGACCGCGCTCGCGTGGGCGAAGGTGGCGATCGCCGACACCCTCGCCGTCACCGTCGCCGGCGCGTGCGAGCCCTGCGTCGAGCGTCTCGAGCGCGCGCTCGCCCTCGAGCCGAGCGAGGGGCCCTGCGTGGTCGTCGGCCGCGGCCGGCGCGCCGGCGCGCTTCACGCCGCCCTCGTCAACGGCACCGCCGCGCACGCCCTCGATTTCGACGACACCAGCAAGTCGATGGGCGGCCACCCCTCGGCCCCGCTCCTGCCCGTGCTCCTGGCCGGCGCCGACGCGTTCCGAGCGAGCGGCCGCCAGGTACTCGCCGCCTATGCCGTCGGCTTCGAGACCGAGTGCAAGCTGGGGCGCGCGGTCAACTTCCAGCACTACGAGAAGGGCTGGCACCCGACCGCCACGCTGGGGACCATCGGCGCCGCCGCGGCCGCCGCCAGGCTGCTCGGCCTCGATGAGCCCGCGATCGCGACCGCGCTTGCCATCGCGGTCTCCTTCGCCTCCGGCGTGAAGGCCAACTTCGGAACCATGACCAAGCCCTTGCACGTCGGCCACGCCGCCCGCAACGGGCTCCTCGCCGCGCTCCTCGCGCGCGAGGGATTCGACGCCCAGACGCTCGCCTTCGAGCACAGGCAGGGATTCTTCGAGGTCTTCAACGGCCGCGGCGCCTACGACGCCGCCAAGGCGCTCGCCGGCTGGGGCGCGCCGCCGGAGATCGAGTCGCCGGGGGTGGGCCTCAAGCAGTACCCCTCCTGCGCCAGCACCCATGCGCCGGTCGATGCGCTGCTTGCGATCCTGCGCCGCGAGCGGCTCGGCCACGCCGACGTGGCCGAGGTCGGCGCCCGCGTCCATCCGCGCCGCTTCGGGCACATCGACCGGCCCGACCCGGCGAACCCGCTGGAGGCGAAGTTCAGCCTCGTCTACTGCCTGGCGCGGGCGCTGGTCGACGGCACGCTCGCCCCCGGCCACTTCCAGGCCGAAACCCATCGCGACCCGGTCGTGCGCACGGTCATGGGCCGGATAAGGACCGGCCCCTTCCCGGCCGACGCGCCCGAGACCGCCAACCAGTTCGCTGCCGAGGTCACGGTCCGCACCACCGACGGGCGCACCCTCGTCGAGAGGATCGACCAGGCGGTGGGCCGCGGCCCCGAGAAGCCGATCCCCGAGGCCGCGTTCCGGGCCAAATTCGAGGACTGCACGCGACCCGTGCTCGGCGCCGAAGCCGCGGCGCGGCTCTACGAGCTCGCCATCGACCTCGAGCGCATGGCGCGGGCCGCCGCGCTCACCGATCTCATCGCCGCGGCCGCACCGGCCCCCTCGTACCGCCCGGTCGGCAGACAGGCCCGGGCGACCGCTGGGGCGTAACCGGAACCGGCGCCGCTCCTACTCGGCGGCACGGCCGGGCCGCCGCGCCGGCACCCGATCGAGAAGCCCGAGGGCCTCCTCCAGCGAGACCACGTCGGCATACTTCTCCGACATGTCGAACAGGTTCACCGCGTGCGAGGTCCGGCTGCGGTCGTAGACGCAGTCGAACGGCACCACGACCTTGAAGTTGTAGGCGAAGGCGTCGACCACGCTCGCCCGCACGCAGCCGCTGGTGGTGCAGCCGGTGACGAACAGGGTGTCGATATTGAGGTCGATGAGGTAGCTGGCGAGGGGCGTACCGAAGAACGCGCTCGGGTGCTTCTTCGGCAGGAGCACGTCGCCGTCGCGGGGGGCGATCTCGGCGACGAAGCGATAGCCCTTCTCCGGGATGGTCATGATCGACGGAACCTTCTCGGCCAGGCGGCCGACGTCGAACCTCTCCTTGGGCGCCACGTAGGGGTAGAGGACCGGCCAGCCCCGCTCGCGGAACACGGCCAGCAGCCGCTCGATCTGGCGCACCGCCCGCCAGGCGACGTCGCCGCAACTGGTCGGGAACTCCTTGATCGCCTCCCAGAAGGGCCGCGGCTCGGTGCCGACGGTGCGGTACTGAACGTCGATGATGAGGAGGCCGGGCCGCGAGCCGATCCCCGAGGGCCGCCCGAACCCGGCCGCACGGTAGGCCCGCAGCTCCTCCTCGCCGATGATCCCGTCCCAGGGTCGCATCCCAACCTCCTTATTTTCACCCCCGCCGGCCCGAGCCGCGGTCACTTGAGGGGCCGGCGCAGGTACTCCCCGTAACCCGGATCACCGACCATCCGCCCCTCCTTCATCACCACCCGGCCGCGGACGATGGTCATCACCGGCCAGCCCTTGAAGGTCCAGCCATCGTAGGGCGTGTAGTCGGCGTGGGAAAGGAGGTCCTGCCAGCGGCAGGGCTTCGCCAGGTCGAGGTCGACGAGGGTGAGGTCGGCGTCGGCGCCGACGCCGAGGAAGCCCTTGCGCCGGTCGATGCGGAAGATCTCGGCCGGCCGCTTGGAGACGAGCTGGGCGATGCGCCGCAGGCTGAGGCCGCGCTTGTGGTGGCCCTCGCTCAGGAGCACGGGAAGGATGGTGGCGACCCCGGGGAAGCCCTGCGAGGCCTGCCAGATGTTCTTCTCCTTGGCCGCCCGCTTGCGCGGCACGTGGTCGGAGCCGACGACGTCGACGGTGCCGTCGGCGATCGCCTCCCACAGCGCCTCGACGTCCTCCTCGCCGCGCAGCGGCGGGTTCGCCTTGGCGACGCTGCCGAGCTTCGAGTCCATGGTGTGGGTGAGGTAGTGCGGGCAGGTCTCGAGGTGGATGCGGTCGTAGCGCTCGCGGAAGCGGCGGACCTCGGCCACGCCGCGCGCCGAGCTCACATGCACGAAGTAGATGGTGGCGCCGAGGTGCTCGGCGAACACCATCGCCCGGATCATGTTCTCCCACTCGGTGAAGGCCGGCTTCGCCTCGCAGAAGGCGCGAAGCGAGTCGACCCCCGTCCCCATCGCCCGCCGGCGCATGCGGTTGACGACCTCGATGTTCTCGGGATGGATCGCCACCACCGCGTCCGCGAACTCGGCCGCCTTGGCGAGGAGATCGTACATGAACCCCTCGTCGGTGCCGGAGAGGCCCATGTAGCGCCCCTCCTCGCCCTTGAAGTTCATGTAGTACTTGAACGAGGTGACTCCGCAGTCCTCGACCAGCGAGGGGAACTCCTCGAGATGCACGTCGGCGGCGGTGGAGAAGTGGAAGGCGAAGTCGACGTGCGCCCGTTTGCGGCACTCGGCGAGCCGCTCCTCGAACACCCCGGCGTAAGACTCGCTGTTGAGGAAATACGAGATCACGGTGGACATGCCGCCGACGGCGGCCGAGGCCGTCTCGGTCCGGTACTCCTCGTTCGGCTCGGCGAAGCCGAAGTGCAGATGCGCGTCCATGCAGCCGGGGAAGACATGCTTGCCCGAGGCGTCGATCACCTCGCGCGCGGTCGGCGTCTCCTCACCCGGGCTCAGGAGGCCGACGATGCGGCCATCGCGGATGGCGATGTCGGCGCGGCAGGGCTTCCGCTCGGGAAAGACCGCCGTTCCCCCCCTGACGACGCAGTCGAGATCCATGGCCGGCCTCCGTGTCCGTGTCGCGTGCCGCCCCCCGGTCCAGGAATAGCGGATTCGCCGGTCGCGCACAAACGGGGCCGCCGGCGGACGGAACGGGCGGAGCCGATCAGGGCCCGGCTATGCGGTACTCGGCGGTGGCGTCGATCAGCCAGCGGGCGAGATAGGGGGCGAAGGAGGCGCGGACGAAGAGGCGGAAGCGGGGCTCGCCGCTCACCTGTTCGAGGATCACCTGGGCGCGGGCGAGCTGAGCCTGGGCAGAGCGCCCGGGTCCGAAGGCGCGGGAGTGCAGGTCGAGGCCCATGCCCTTGGCCAGGACCTCGCGCGCGCCAGCGCCGGCGACCGCGATCGCCGTGCGGCTCGCCGAGACGTCGACGATCGAGACGTGGCGCCCGGCGAGCGCGGCCTTAAGCCCCGCCTCGATCCCGCCCTCCGAGCCCTCGGGCCCGACGATCAGCCACTCGTCGGGCCCGAGCCAGAGGGCGCGGAGCCGCCCGCCTTGGGCCACCGTGTTGGGGGCCAGGGGAAGGGCGGCGCCGATCACGCCGCCGGCCGCCTCGCGGAACCCGCCGTCGGCGGCATCGCCCCGGAGGTCGATCTGGGCGAGGAACGGCTCCTCGGCGAGCGACACCCGCCCCGGAACCGAGGCCCCTGCCAGCCCGGCGGCGAGGTCCGCGAGCGGGCTTCGCTTATGGGTTGCCTCAGCCATTCCGCCGCTTCCCCTCCCGGTCGTAGAACACCGGCTCGACGATGCGCGCCGCCAGGGTGCGCCCGACCAGCGGCGCGTACACCGTGGCGCCGATCCGCCCGCGCCCGCCCTTGACCAGCGCGAGCGCGAAGGAGCGTCCGAGGGCGGCGCTCGAATAGCTCGAGGTCACGTGCCCGATCATCGGGATCGGCCGCCCGGCCTTGAGCCCGATGGCGCGCGCGGGCCGCGCGGCGACGAGCTGCGCCCCCTCGGGCAGGACCTCGCCGGGGTCCTCGGGCAGGAGCCCGACCAGCTGCTTGCGGTCCGGGCGCGAGGCGTCGGGGCGGAGGAGCGACCGCTTGCCGATGAAGTCCTTGGTCCTGGAGACGATCCAGTCCATCCCGAGGTCGAGGGGGGTGACCGTGCCGTCCGTCTCCTGGCCGACGATGATGAATCCCTTCTCGGCCCTGAGCACATGCATCGCCTCGGTGCCGTAGGGGGTGATGCCAAAGGGCTCGCCCGCCCGCATCACCGCCTCCCACAGCGCCAGCCCGTGCCAGGCGGGCACGTTGACCTCGAAGCTGAGCTCGCCGGTGAAGCTGATGCGGAAGACGCGCGCCGGGATCCCTGCCACCTCGGCCTCGCGCAGGGTCATGAACGGGAAGCCCTCGTTG
Source organism: Pseudomonadota bacterium (assembly GCA_016202695.1). Classification (GTDB taxonomy): domain Bacteria; phylum Pseudomonadota; class Alphaproteobacteria; order JACQOE01; family JACQOE01; genus JACQOE01. The sequence goes on from JACQOE010000055.1 coordinate 43,706, forward strand.
TCGAGGGCGAGGCCGGGGGCGAGCGGGCCCAGCACCTCGCGCGCGCGGGGGCCGACGATGGCCACCGTCGCCCACTGCTCGGTGACGGAGGTGCAGTAGACCCGAAGGCCCGGCCACTCGGTCTGCAGCCACTCCTCGAGCCAGTCGAGCACCCGGGCTGCGTTGCCCGTGGTCGTGGTCATCAGGAACCGGTCGGGGGCGAGCCGCGTCGTCACCCCGTCGTCCAGCACCATGCCGTCCTGGCCGCACATCATCCCGTAGCGGCACTGGCCGAGGCCGAGCCTGGCCCAGGCGTTGGTGTAGACCCGGTCGAGGAACGCGGCCGCGTCCGGCCCCCGGATGTCGATCTTGCCGAGCGTGGTGGCGTCGAGCGCCGCCACCCCGCCCCGCGCCGCCCGGCACTCGCGCGCCACCGCCGCCGCCATGTCCTCGCCCGCGCGCGGGTAGTAGAGCGGCCGCTTCCACTGGCCCACGTCCTCGAACACCGCCCCGTGGGCGACGTGCCAGGCGTGCATCGGCGTCACCCGCACCGGGTCGAACAGCTCCCCGCGGTCGCGCCCGGCGAGGAGCCCGAAGCCGACCGGCGTGTAGGGCGGACGGAAGGTGGTGGTGCCGGTCCCCGCGATCGGCCGCCCGACCGCCTGCGAGAGGAGGGCGAGCGCGTTGACGTTCGCGGTCTTGCCCTGGTCGGTGCCCATCCCGGCGGCGGTGTAGCGCTTGACGTGCTCGACCGAGTCGAGGCCCTCGCGCGCGGCGAGCCGGATGTCGGCGGCGGTCACGTCGGCCTGCAGGTCGACGAAGTGCCTACCTCCGTCGCGCGCCGCCGGCCGCCCGGAGGGGACGAACCAGAGGGGCCGGATGGGGCCGTCGCGAGCCGTCCGGACCAGGGGCGCGGGCGGCGCCGTGCCGTCGCCGAAGCCGGCCAGCCGCGCCGCCGCGGCACCGGCGGCGAGCCCCTCGGCCAGGCACCCGGCGAGCGTGAAGGTGCCGTTGGCGGCGCCCGCCGGGCGCACCGCCTGCGCCGCGCGGTCGGGCACGAAGCACGCCCGTGCCTCGTCGAAGCGGAGTGTCCCTTGCGACTGGCTGAAGAGGTGCACCGCCGGGCTCCACCCCCCCGACACCGCCACCAGGTCGCAGGCGAGCGTGCGGGCCGGCCCCTCCACCGCGCTCCCGCCCGGGTCGAGGCGGCGCACCTCGACCGCGGCGACGCGCCGGCGCCCGCGGGTGCCGGTGAGCGCCGAGCCGGCGAGAACCTCGATCCCGCGGCGGCGCGCCTCCCCGACGCGCTCGCCCGCGGGGTGGCTCCGCGCGTCCACGACCGCCGCCAGCTCGATCCCGGCGTCGGCGAGGTCGAACGCGGTCCGGTAGGCGTCGTCGTTGTTGGTGAAGACGACCGCGCGGCGCCCGGGCGCGACCGCGTAGCGGTTGAGGTAGGCGCGCACCGCCGAGGCGAGCATGACCCCCGGCCGGTCGTTGTCGGCGAAGACCAGGGGCCGCTCGTGCGCCCCCGTCGCCAGCACCACCCGCCTCGCCCGCACCCGCCAGAGGCGCCGGCGGGCGAGGCCGGGCGGCGCACCGGGGCCGAGGTGGTCGGCCCGCCGCTCGGCGATGGCGAGATAGTTGTGGTCGTAATAGCCGAACACGGTTGCGCGGGGGAGCGGCACGACCTCGGGCAGCGAGGCGAGTTCCGCCGCCGCCCGCCCCACCCACTCGAGCGCCGGGCGCCCGTCGATCTCGTCGCCCTCGGAGAGGAGCGCGCCGCCGAACTCCGCCTGCTCGTCGGCCAGCATCACCCGCGCGCCGGTCCGCGCCGCGGCCAGCGCCGCCGCCAGGCCGGCGGGGCCGGCCCCCACCACCAGCACGTCGGCGTGGGCGTGCCGCTTGTCGTAGACGTCGGGATCGGGGGCGGCGGGCGCCCGCCCGAGCCCCGCCATCCGCCGGAGCGCCGGCTCGTAGAGCCGCCGCCACCATCGCCCCGGCGCCATGAAGGTCTTGTAGTAGAATCCGGCGACGAGGAGCGGCGAGAGGAGGGACGCCGCCGCCCCCAGGTCGAACCCCACGCCCGGCCAGGCGGTCACGTTCCGCGCCACCAGCCCATCGTAGAGCTCGACCTCGGTTGCCCGTGCGTTCGGCTGGGTCCACGCGCCCTCGCCGACCTGGACGATGGCGTTGGGCTCGTCCGCCCCCGCGGCGACGATACCGCGCGGGCGATGGTACTTGAGGCTCCGGCCGACCAGGTGCATCCCGTTGGCGAGCAGCGCCGAGGCGAGCGTGTCGCCCTTCAGCCCTTCGTATGGTCGGCCGTCGAAGCGGAAGCGAAGCGGCGCGGCGCGGTCGATCCGGCCGCCGGCGGCGAGGCGGAAGGCGCCGCTCACGTCTCGCCCTCCCGGCCCGGGCCGGGCGCGGGCGGCGGCGGCTCGCCCATCCTGTAGACGGCGGCGATCTCGTTGCTCACCGTGTGGCGGACCGCGTTGAACCACCGCCGGCAGCCCTGGGCGTGCATCCAGCGCTCGCGGAACCAGCCCTTGGGATTGTTGCGCATGAAGAGATAGTCCGCCCAGTCGGCGTCCGACAGCGAGCCGGGGTTGGCCGGCGCGCCGATGTGCGCCTCGCCGCCGTAGCGGAACTCGCTCTCGTCGCGTGGCCCGCACCACGGGCAGGGGATGAGAAGCATCGGCCGCCCCCTACTGTCCTCCTTAATGCGCCACCGCCGCGGCGCCGTGCTCGTCGATCAGCGCGCCGGTGGCGAAGCGATCGAGCGAGAAGGGCGCATTCAGCGGGTGCGGCTCGTCACGGGCGATCGTGTGGGCGAAGACCCAGCCCGAGCCGGGCGTCGACTTGAAGCCGCCCGTGCCCCAGCCGCCGTTGATGTAGAGCCCGCCGATGGGCGTCTTGGAGACGATCGGCGAGGCGTCCGGGCAGACGTCGACGATCCCCGCCCAGCTCCGCATCATCCGCATCCGCCCGAAGATCGGAAACAGCTCCAGGCAAGCCGCCATCTGCCGCTCGATGACGTGGAACGAGCCCCGCTGGCCGTAGGAGTTGTAGGCGTCGATCCCCGCCCCCATCACCAACTCGCCCTTGTCCGACTGGCTCACGTACACGTGCACCGCGTTCGACATCACCACGCAGTCGAGCACCGGCTTCACCGGCTCGGAGACCAGCGCCTGCAGGGGGTGGCTCTGGATGGGGAGCCGGATGCCGGCCATCGCCGCCAGCACCGAGGTGTGGCCGGCGGCGGCGATCGCCACCTTGCGGGCGCCGATCGCCCCCCGGGTCGTTCGCACCCCGGTCACGCGGCCGCCGGAAACCTCGATCCCCGTCACCTCGCAGTTCTGCACGATGTCCACCCCGCGGGCATCCGCCGCCCGCGCATAGCCCCAGGCGACCGCGTCGTGGCGGGCGACGCCGCCCCGGCGCTGAAGCGTCGCCCCCAGCACCGGATAGCGGGCATCGCGGGCGACGTTCACGATCGGGCAGAACGCTTTCACCTCCGCCGGCGTCAGCCACTCGGCGTCGATGCCGTTGAGGCGGTTGGCGTGCACGCGGCGCGCACCCTCGCGCAGGTCGTGCAGGGTGTGGGCGAGGTTGAGCACGCCCCGCTGGCTCAGCATGACGTTGAAGTTGAGGTCCGCGCTCAGGCCCTCCCATAGCCTGAGCGCATGCTCGTAGATCGCCGCGCTCTCGTCCCAGAGATAGTTCGAGCGGATGATGGTGGTGTTGCGGCCGGTGTTGCCGCCCCCCAGCCAGCCCTTCTCCAGGACCGCCACGTCGACGATGCCGTGCTCCTTGGCCAGGTAGTACGCCGTCGCCAGGCCGTGGCCGCCCCCGCCCACGATCACGATCTCGTAGGCGCGCCTCGGCTCCGGGCTCCGCCACAGCCGCGGCCAGCCCTGGTGATGGGAGAGCGCGTTGCGCGCCAGCGAGAGGATCGAGTAGCGCCTCAACGCTTCGCCTCCCTTCGCCCGGCCTCCGTCGCCGCCTTTCCGTCCGCGCCCGTCATGGGTGCCGGAGCAGCAGCCTGGGCAGGACCAGGGTGAGGTCGGGCCAGAACGAGAGCACGGCGAGGGCCCCGACCAGCACCACCAGGAAGGGAAGCGAGGCGCGCACCAGCTCTCCGAACCGGACGCCGCTCACCGCCATCATGATGTAGAGCCCGATTCCCATCGGCGGGGTAATGATCCCGACCAGGAGGTTGAAAACGACGACCACCCCGAAGTGGACCGGATCGACGCCGACCATCTCCGCCGCCGGCATCAGCATCGGCACGGTGATGAGCAGCGCCGGCAGCGTCTCGATGAAGCACCCGATCACCAGCAGCAGGATGTTGGCAAGCAGGAGGAAGGTCAACGCGTCGTCGGTGAGCCACGAGATGAGCTCGGAGAGGGCGCGGGCCGAGCCCTCGGACACGAAGACGTGCGAGAGCGCCGAGGAGATGGCGATGATGTACAGGATCAGCGCCGTCGATTCGACCGTCTCGCGCAGAACCACCGCCAGCGCCCGCAGGGTCAGCGAGCGGTAGAGGAGGGCGAGCGCGACCGAGTAGACGACGGCGACGATCCCGGCCTCGGTCGGCGTGGTCAGCCCGCCGACGATCCCGCCGAAGATGATCGCCGGGGCGACCAGCGCCGGGCATCCCCGCCAGGCCGCGCACATCAGGACGCGAAACGAGAACGGCACCGACGGCGGGCAGGCGAGCTGGCCGGTCGCCACCATGACCCGGATCTGCGCCATCAGCGTGAGCGCGATCAGGATCCCCGGCAAGAGCCCGGCGACGAACATCTCGGCGATCGAGACGTTGGCGGTGATCGCGTAGATGATCATCATGATGCTGGGCGGGATGATCGGTCCGAGCGTCGAGGCGGAGACCGAGAGCGCGGCGCTGAAGGCGCGATCGTAGCCGGCATCCGACATCGCCTTGACCTGGATCGAGCCGAGGCCGGCGGCGTTCGCCACCGCGGCCCCCGAGATGCCCGAGAAGATGAGGTTGGAGAGCACGTTGACGTAGGCGAGCCCGCCCCGGAACGAGCCGACCAGCGCCTGCGCGAAATCGAAGATGCGCTGGGTGATGCCGAAGGCGTTCATCAGGTTGGCGGCGAGGATGAAGAAGGGCACCGCCATCAGCGGGATGCTCTGGGTGCTCGCCGCCATCTGCTGGGGAATGGCGATGAGGTCGTAGCCGCCCGCAAGCATGCCAAGGATCGTGGCCAGCCCGATCGCGGCCGATACCGGCATGCCGATCATCATGAACAGGATGAAGAGGCCGATGAGGAGCACCGAGATCATGCGGCGCCTCCTCCGGTCCGGGGTTCGTCGGCGCCCGCGCCCCGGCGCGCGAACAGGTCGAGCGTGTGGCGGAGCGTCGACAGCGCCATGATCACCGCACCGAGCGCGACGGGGAGCGTGAAAATCAGGTTGGGGTAGCCGACGCCCATCGTGCGATAGGGCGCCTGCTGCACGATGAGGCCCGAGCTGTAATAGAAGATCGCCGCGAAGACCGCGATCACCACCGCGTTGAGCCCGGCTCGGTAGAGGCGCCGCGCGCGACCGCGGAAGAGGTCGGGAACGAGGTCGACGGTTATGTCGCGCTGGCGGTGGTAAACGAGGCAGATGCCGAGGAAGTAGATATAGTTGGCAAGCAGAAGGTTCGTCTCGTAAAGCCAGGTAAGGGAGACCCCGGCGAGGGCGCGAAGAAGGATCTCGTAGGCGTTGAGAGCGACAACGCCTACGAGAGCCAGGGAGGTTAAACCGGCCAGGACCCGGTCGGCCGCGGTGAGCGCGACCGCAAGGATGTGGCGCACGCGCACCAACGGCCCGCCCCGTCCACGCCCGATCGTGCCGACTCGACGGCCCGGCGCCTACTTCTTCGCCAGCCGGTTGACCGTGTCGAGGATCTCGGGCGTCAGCACCCCTTCGTCGGTGAGGGCCTTGTAGAGCGGCGCCATCTTGGCCCGGAACTCGTCGGTCTTGACGTCGATGAACTCGGCCTTGTTGGCCTGCTTCATGAAAGCGATGTCGTCATCGGCACGGCGGAAGGTCTCCTTGGCGTAGACCTTGCCCGCCTCGTTGGCGGACTCGACCAGGGCCTGCTGCTGGCCCGGGGGCAGGGTCTTCCAGACCTTCTCGCTCGCGGTCATCGGCCAGGTCTGCGGGTACTCCTTGATCTTGACCACGAAGGGCGCGACCTCGGTGAACTTCATCGAGCGCACCAGCGACAGGGGCGCCGTCACCGCCGAGACCGTTCCCTGGCGGATGGCGAGGTAGGTCTCGGTCCAGGCGATCTGGATCGGCACCGCCCCCAGCGTCTGCCACGAGCGGATCGCGATCTGGTTGGGGAACATGCGCATCCGCAGCCCCTCCAGGTCCTTCGCCGAACGCACCGCCTTCGCCGTCACCAGCACCCGGTAGGGCCCCCGGTCGGCGTTGAACTCGGTCGAGATGAACCGGATGCCCTTGTCGAGAAGGGTCTTCTTTGCCTCCTCGAACACCGGGCTCTTGAGGTAGGCCCGCAGGTGATCGTGATCCTGGAGGAAGAACGGCAGCGAGACCACGGTCATCGGCTTGGGCGCGAGCGCCTGATAGTACTCGAGCGCCCCCGAGTAGAGGTCGAGGGTGCCGTTCATCAGGTTCTCGAGCGAGGTCTGCGGGTTGCCGAGCTGATCCTGGAGGAAGATGCGGACCTCGATCTCGCCCTTGGTCTTCTCCTCGACCAGCTTCTTGAACTGGTTGAGGGCCACCTCCTCCGGGCTTCCGGGGGCGAGCGACTCGTTGAGCTTGAGAATGCGGGCCGCCGACGCCGGCATCGCCAGCGCCGCGGCAAGCACGGCCGCCAGGGCCGCGCGCAAGAGCAGGTGTTTCATGTCGAGCCTCCTTGTCTGATTCCGCTTCATCCGGGCGACCGGCCGGCGCCGCCGGCCCACGAGGCGCCGAGAGCCGGGACGGCACGCATCCGACATCGACCGACCGCTCGAATCTCCTTCGATCCTCTCCTTCCCGGCGTCGCCGCGGCCGGCCTCAGCCCGCGCCCGCGCGCCTCAGCACCGCGCCGGCGCGCCGGCCGGTCAGCGCCCCGTCGCGGAGCGTGACGACGCCGTTGACAACGACGTGCCGCATGCCGCGACAGGGCAGGTTGGGCTCGAACGTCGTCGCCCGCTCGCCGAACGCCTCGGCGTCGAAGACGGCGAGGTCGGCGAAGGCGCCGGCGCGAATCTCGCCGCGGTCGGCGAGCCCGATCCGCCCGGCCGCGCGCGCGGTGAGCATGTGGATTCCCTCCTCGGGGGTGAAGGTGCGCGTCTCGCGCACCATCCGCCGGTAGAACCACGAGGCCCAGCTGTAGGCGCCGTGGAAGGTGGCGCCGGCAAGCGGCCCGTCCGGCGCCAGCGCGGTCGCGTCCGAGCCCACCGTGCAGGCGTCGCGGGTATAGGTGAGGCGCAGGAGCTCCTCGGTGTAGCAGTGCAGAATCACCATCGGCCGCTCGAGGTGATCGACCTCGCCGAGGAGGATGTCGTAGGCGGCCTCCAGCGGCTCCTTGCCCGTCATCGCCCCGATCTCGGCCAGGCTCCGGCGCGAGAACTGCGGATAGGCGGGGGTGTCGAGCAGCACCACCCGCGACCAGTCGCCGAGCGCGGAGATGAGGCTCCGGTGGGCCTTCATGCGCGCCCGGGTTTCCGGGTCGCCGAGGTGCCGGACCAGCGCCTCCCGCCCGCCCTGGTAGGCCCATCCCGGCAGCACCGCCTTGAGGTAGGTGGTGCCGAAGAGCCGGGTGTGCATGTCGAAGGCGGCGTCGAGCCCGCGCCGGCGCGCGGCCTCGACCGCCTCGATCGCCCGTTCGGTGTCCTCGCGGCCGCCGCGCGGGGTGATGTGCGAAACCTGCAGGCGCACCCCCGCCCGCTCGGCCGTGCGGACCGCCTCCTCGACCGCGGCCACCGCCCCCTCGTCGCGGTTGCGGGTATGGGTGGCATAGAGCCCGCCGACGGCGGCGACCACGCGGCAGAGCTCGGTCACCTCCTCCTCGCTCGCCCCCGTCTCGGTCGCGTATTCGAGCCCGGTCGAGTAGCCGAAGGCCCCCTGCTCGATCCCCTCGGCGAGCATCCGGCGCATCGCCTTAAGCTCGTCCGCGTCCGCCGGGCGCTGGGCGAGGCCGACGGTGGCGAGCCGGAGCTGACCGTTGGGGATCAAGACCGCGACGTTGACCGCCGGCCCTCGCCCCTCGAGCCGCCGGCAGTAGCCGTCGAGATCCCGCCAGTCCATCGCCACCTCGGGCCGAAAGCCGTAGATCACCTCGCGGGCAAGCCGCGGGTCGCGGATCGGCGCGCAGCCGTAGCCACAGTTGCCAATCACCTCCAGGGTCACCCCCTGGCTGATCGAGCTCACCGCCCGGGGATCGACGAGGAGCGTGAAGTCGGAATGGCTGTGGATGTCGATGAACCCGGGGGCGACGGTGAGCCCGCCCGCCTCGATCACCTCGGCCCCGGGCGGGGGATCGATCCGCCCGACCCCGGCGATCCGCGCGCCCTCCACCAGCACGTCCGCCCGCAACCCGGGCCGTCCGGTGCCGTCGATCACCAGCCCGCCCCTGACGATGAGCCGGGTCGCGCTCATGCCGCCCCCGCCCCGGCCCGGGCCGCGCGCAGCCGGTCGCGGCAGCGGCGGGTTTCGCCCTCGTCGAGGCTCCAGCCGCCGCCCGCGCCGGCGCGCAGGATAACGCCGTAGGTCTCGGCCGCGTGCGCCGGGCTGACCTTCTCGGCGATCACGTCGCCGAGCACCGCCGGGGGATCGCGTTCGAGCGGATCGCCGAAGCCGCCGCCCCCGGCCATGGTGTGGCGGAACAGGGCGCCCTTGCCGAGGATCAGGGGCGCGACCATCAGCACCGGCAGGGCGCGCTCGCCCGCTCCCGGATTGATGAGGTTCATCGAGGGTGCCCCGGCGGCGCCGCCGAACAGGCCGTGGGGCGGGAAGGCCCGCTTGTCCGACCGCACCGAGAGGAGAGTCTCGTCCTGCAGCACCCGGTATTCGCGGACGATGGAGAGCCCGCCGCGATGCTTCCCGGCGCCCCCCGAATCGGCGACGAACCCATAAAGCTCGATGCGGATCGGATAACTCGCCTCGATCAGCTCGATGGGAACGTTCGACTGGTTGGCGCCGATGTGGGCCACTCCCTCCTGGCCGTCGTGGCCCGCCGAGCCGCCGGTATTGCCCATCAGCGTCTCGCTGAAGACGAAGGCTTTGCCGCCGCGCGTGCCGGCGAAGGTGGGAAGGGTCGAGCCGCCCGAGCCGTCGGCGGTGACCCTCTCGGGCGTGGCCTTGGCGAGCGCGCCCATCAGGCAGTCGATCATGCGAAAGCCGGTGATCCCCCGCGCCCCGCAGGCCGCCGGCGGCAGCGGCTTGACCACGGTGCCGTCCGGCGCCGTGACCGTGATCGGGCGGGTGAAGCCGTGGCAGTTGGGGATGTCGCTCGCCATCACCGCCCGGAGCGCCGCGTAGGCGGCGGCCTTGGTGAAGGGGAAGGGGGCGTTGATCCCGCCCTTGACCTGCGGCGAGGTGCCGGACCAGTCGACCGAGACCTCCTCGCCGCGAATATCGAGCTTGACCTTGAAGACGATCGGCTCGGGGGTTTCGCCGAGGCCGTCGATCTGGTCGGTGAACTCGTAGACGCCGTCGGGCATCTCGGCGATCTCGCGCCGCGCCAGGTCCTCGGCGTAGTCGTGCAGCTCCTCGATATAGAGCCGCATCGCCTCGGCGCCCTGGTGGCGGTGGAGCTCGACATACTCCCGCTCGCCCACGGTGGTGGCGACGATCTGCGCCTCGAGGTCGCCGATCACCAGGTCGGGGGTGCGCACGTTCGCCTTGACGATCTCGAAGATGGCCGCATTCGGGCTTCCGCGCTCGTAGAGCTTGAGGAAGGGGAGGCGGAGCCCCTCCTGGAAGATCTCGCCGGCGCCGAGCGCGTTGCTCCCGGGGATTGTGCCGCCCACGTCGACGTGGTGGGCGACCGTGGTCGCCCAGCCCGAGAGCGCGCCGTCGATGAAGATCGGCCGGGCGACGTAGATGTCGGGAAGGTGCTGGCCGGCGGCGAGGTAGGGGTCGTTGCCGATGAACACATCGCCCGGGAAGATGCGGCCCCGGTAATGGTCGAGCAGGAACCGCATGGCGTCGAAGAAGCTGCCGAGGTGGAGCGGGGTCGTCAGGCCCTGGGCCAGCGTCCGGCCCTCGCCGTCGCAGAGCGCGGTCGAGAAGTCCATGGCGTCGCGGACGATCGGCGAGTAGGCCGTGCGCATGAGGATGAGCGCCATCTCGTCGGCGATGGTGTCGAAGCCGTTCTTGATGACCTCGAGCCGGACCGGATCGGCCTCCCTCGCCATGCCGCGCCCCCTCCCTCAGCCCGACGTCCCGAGGTCGATCACGGCGTTGCCGAAGCCGTCGAGCGAGACCCGCGCGCCAGGCGGCACCAGCACGGTCCCCTCGTACTCCTCGATCACCAGGGGGCCTTCATGCCGGCCCCCGGCGAGCGCACCGCGCGAGACGATGGGCGTTTCGAGGTGCCCGAGTTCGGGCCCGAAGTATACCGACCGCGAGGCCGGGCGGGCGGCTCCGGCCGTCGCTCCGTAACGCAAGGCGGCGGGGCGCTCGCCGCCCCCCGCCCCGCGCGCGATCCCGGCCACCCGCACCGCCACCGTCTCGATCGCCTTGGCGTCGGGGAAGCGGTGGCCGTAGGTCCGCTCGTGCTCCCGCTCGAACAGCTCGGCGAGGCCGGCGGTTCCGTCGCGGGCGATGAGGCCCTCCGGCACCGCGACGGTGAGCTCGAAGGCCTGCCCGGCGTAACGCAGATCCATGGCCCGCTCGAAGGACACCTCGGCGCGCGGACGGGCGAGCTTGGCGAGCACCTGCTCCTCCAGCGGCGCGAAGGCGGCCTCGATCTCGGCCGGGGAAAGGGCGGAAAGGTGGCGCAGGAACGCCCGCGACTGGTCGAAGCGGACCTCGGCGACGAGGAGCCCGATGGCGCTGAACACGCCGGCGCCGATCGGCACGATCACCCTCTGCATGCGCAGCGCCCGCGCCAGCTCCACGCCGTGGACGCCGCCGTTGCCGCCGAAGGCCAGCAGCACGAACTCGGCGGGATCGCGCCCGCGGTAGGTGGAGACGGCCTTGACCGCACGCATCATGTTGGCGTTGGCGATCACGTGCACCCCGTAGGCGGCCTCGAACAGGGTCTGGCCGAGCGGCGCCGCCACTCGCTCGGCGATCGTGCGCCGGGCCTTCTCGGCGTCGATCGCGACCGTGCCGCCGGCGAGCGCCCCGGGGTTGAGGTAGCCGAGCACGACGTTGGCGTCGGTCACCGTCGGCTCGCTGCCGCCCAGGCCGTAGCAGACCGGCCCGGGCACGGCCCCCGCGCTCCGCGGGCCGACCTTGATCTGGCCCGACTTGTCGAGCCAGACGATGCTGCCCCCGCCGGCGCCGACCTCGGAGATGTCGATCACCGGGGTCTTCAGCGCGTAGCCCGCGCCCTTGACCAGCCGGCTGCTCAAGGAGATGCCGCCGCCGACCTCGTACTCGTCGGTCTTGAGGAGCTGATGGTCCTCGATGATGGACGCCTTGGCGGTGGTGCCCCCCATGTCGAGCGTGATCAGGTTGGCGCAGCCGATCAGCCGCCCGAGATAGGCCGCCCCCATCACCCCCGCCGCCGGACCGCACTCGACGATGTAGGCCGGCCGCTCCATCACCGTCGCCGAGTCCAGCATGCCGCCGCTCGACTGCATCACCAGCAGGCGGCCCCCGATCCCGGCGGCCGACATCGCCTCGACGAGCGAGCCGACATAGGCCGTCACCGGCGGCCCGACATAGGCATTGATCACGGTGGTGCTGGTCCGCTCGTACTCGCGGAACTCCGGCAGGATGTCGGTCGAGAGCGAGACGAAGACCCCGGGAAGCGCCCGGCGCAGCCGCTCGCCGACCAGGCGCTCGTGGGCCGGGTTGGCGTAAGAATGGAGGAAGCACACCGCCACCGCCTCGACCCCGGCGCGCCCGACCCGCTCGACCACCGCGTCGACCTCCGCCGCCTCGACCGGCCGCACCACGCTACCGTCGGCGGCGATCCGCTCGGCGAGCTCGAAGCGCCGCTCGCGCGGGACCAGGGGCTCGGGCTTGACCCACAGGGGATCGTAGAGCCGGGGCACGCGGATGCGGCGCAGCTCGAGAACGTCGCGGAATCCCTGGGTCGTGATCAGGGCGGTGGGCGCGCCCTTGCCTTCGAGGATGGCGTTGGTCGCGACCGTGCAGCCGTGCAGGACCGCGGACACCTCGGCCGGGGAGGTGCGGAGCTCGGCGAGAAGATCGAGAATCCCCGTCACCACCGCCCGCGCGTAGTCGTCCGGGGTCGAGGGCAGCTTGCGGGTGGCGAGAACGCCCTCCTCGCTCAGGAAGGCGATATCGGTAAAGGTGCCGCCGATGTCAGCGGCGATCCGGTAGCGGCGGCGGTCCCTCGCCGCCGCCTCCTGCCCCTCCGCCATCACGAGAATTCCTCAGCCGTGCGAGGGCGGGTGCCGTCTCCCGTCGTCTGCGGCGAAGATAGCCGGCCTCGATGATTTTGAATAACTATATTTTGTTATCGGTTTCGATAATGTAACTTTATGAATCGCGGTAGGGCCGGCGCGAGGCGAGGGGCTCATGGAAAGCCTGAACCTGAGGTGGATCGAGACCTTCTACTGGATCGTGCGGCTGGGAAGCTTCCACGCCGCCGCCCGGCACCTGAACGCGACCCAGCCGGGGGTCTCGGCCCGCATCCGCGAGCTCGAGCGGGCGCTCGGCGTCCCGCTGTTCGACCGATCTTCGCGCAGCGCCCGCCTCACCATGAAGGGCCGGGAACTGCTCAAGTACGCGCAGCGGGTTCTGGCGATCGCCGCCGACATCCGCGAGAACGTCGGCCAGGGCGGGGCGCTCAGCGGCCTGGTGCGCCTGGGGGCGGCCGACACCATCGCCCTCACCTGGCTTCCCACCCTGCTCGCCCGCCTCAAGCGGGAGCATCCCTCGCTGGTGGTGGACCTCGAGGTCGACCTCACGGTCAATCTCACCCGCGGCCTACAGCAGGGGCAGATCGACCTCGCCTTCATGGTCGGCCCGGTGCCCGACCCGAACCTGGTGAGCGAACCGCTCGGCAACGTGCGGCTCGCCTGGATGGCGAGCCCCCGGCTCGGGCTCCCGCCCGATCCGGTGCCGCCCGGGGTTCTCGCCACCTTCCCGATCATCAGCCACACGCGGGGCTCGCACCAGTACGCGATGATCCAGCGCTGGTTCCAGCGCCACGGCTGCGAGCCGCTCAGGATCAGCGGCTGCAGCAGCCTCGCCACCATCATCCGGCTGTCGGTCGAGGGGGTGGGGATCGGCCTCCTCGCCCCGGCCACGCTGGGGGGCGAGGTCGCGGGCGGCGCGCTCCGGGCGGTGACGACGAGCGACGATCTCCCGACCAACGACTTCGTCGCCGCCTATCCGCTCAACACCCTGGAGCCCTCGGCGAAGGTGATCTCCCGGCTCGCCGCCGAGGTGGCCGCGACCGACCCCGCCTTCGAGCGGCCGTGGGCGCCCTGAGAGCCCGGCCGGCTTGACGCGGGTCGCGGTTGTCGCCGACCATCGCCGCCGCCCCGCATCCGCGACCGGAGGAGACATGGAGTCGGCCCCCGCCAACCCTACTGCCGGAGAGACCGGCGCCAGCGCGCGCATCGCCCGCTTCGCCCACGCCACCCGCTACGGCGACATCCCCGAGCGCGTGCTGGAGCTCGGCAAGGCCCACATCCTCGATGCCCTGGGCCTGAGCCTCGCCGGCGCCGCCTCGCCCGCGGGCCGCATCGCCCGGGAGTATGTCGCCGGCCTCGGCTGCACGGCCGGCGCCGCCAGCGTGCTGGGCTCCGCCCTTCGCACCGCGCCCCGCTTCGCCGCCTTCGCCAACGGGGTGGCGATCCACGCCCACGACTACGACGACACCAATCCCCAGCACCGGCCCGAGCGCAACGGCGGGGTGCACGCGAGCGGGGCGGTGATCGCGGCCGCGCTCGCGGCGGCCGAGCCCGCGGGCCGGTCGGGACGCGAGGTGGCCGAAGCCTTCCACGTCGGGGTCGAGGTCGCCTGCCGGCTCAATCACGCCGTCGCCACGCGCCACTACGACGGCGGGTTCCACGCCACCGGCACGATCAACGTGTTCGGCACCGCCATGGCGGTGGGCAAGCTGATCGGCCTCGATCCGGAGCGCCTCAGGGTCGCCCTCGGCCTCGCCGCCAGCCAGTCGAGCGGGGTGCGCGAGAACTTCGGGACCATGACCAAGCCGTTCCACTCCGGCCACGCGGCCGAGTGCGGAACGGTCGCGGCCGAGCTCGCCGGGCGCGGCTTCACCGCCGCGACCCATGCGCTCGAGGCGCCGCGGGGATTCTTCGCCGCGGCGGCGGGCGGATTCGATCCGGCGCCGATCGCCGGCCTCGGCAATCCGTGGGCGTTCGTCGATCCGGGGATGTGGATCAAGCCGCACCCCTGCGGCGCGCTCACCCATCCGGCGATGGGCCTAGTCGGCGAGCTGGCGCGCACCCACGGCATCGAGCCGGAGGCGGTGAGGCGGGTGCGGGTGAGCACCAACGACAAGATCGCCAACATCCTCCTCCACAACCGCCCGCGGACTTGGCTCGAGGCCAAGTTCAGCATGCCGTTCTGCGTCGCCATCATCCTGGTGCGGGGGCGCGCCGGACTGGCCGAGTTCACCGACGAGGTGGTCAACGCGCCCGAGGTGCGGCGCATGATCGACAGGGTCGAGTACCTGCCCTACTCGCGAATCGAGCCCGGTTACACCAACACCACCACCTTCGTCGAGATCGCGCTCACCGACGGCCGGACGGTCTCGGGCCGGGTGGACTATCCCAAGGGAAGCCCCCATGATCCGATGAGCTTCGAGGAGGTGGCGGGGAAGTTCCGCGACTGCGCCGACTACGCCCGCTGGCCCAAGGAGCGGACCGAGGGCGCCATCGCCGCGATCCGGCGGCTGGATGCGCTCGCCGACATCCGCGAGATGACCGCGCTCCTTTCGGACTGACGGCGGGAGGCGGGAGGCGAAGGGCCGATCGCGCGGCAGGAGGCGCACCAGAGCGGGGAGGCAAAGCCATGGCATCGGTTGTCACGAATACCCAGTCCCCGGCGGTGGACGCGCCGGGCCGGCCGGAGGTCGCCGCGATCGCCCTCTCGGTCGGCCTCGGGCTCGCGGTCCTGTTCGTCGCCGGATTCGCCGGCCCGGAGATCCTGCACACGGTCGCCCACGACGGGCGCCACGCCCTTTCCTTCCCCTGTCACTGAGGGGCGGCCATGCTGCGGCGGATCGTGCTCGCGGCCGCCGCCGCGGGCGTGCTCGCCGGGCTCCTCCTCACGCTCGTCCAGCACTGGCAGGTGATCCCGCTGATCCGCGAGGCGGAAACCTACGAGGCCGGCACCGCCGCGGCCGCCGCCAAGGCCGGTGCGGCCGTCCGGTTCGTCGCCGAGGCCGCCGGCGGGGGATGGGCGCGGGCGGCGCTGGCCCTGCTCATGAACGTCGCCGTCGGGATCGGCGGCGGGCTCGTCCTCTCGGCCCTCATCGCGCTTCGCGGCGGGGCCGGCTGGCGCGAGGGGCTCATCTGGGGAGGGGCGGCCTTCGCCGCCCTGTCGCTGGCGCCCGCCCTCGGCCTTCCACCTGAGCTTCCGGGCGCGGTCGCCGCCGGGCTTCCCGCCCGCCAGCTCTGGTGGCTCGCGGCTGCGGCCTCGACCGCGGTCGGGCTCGCGCTCCTCGCCTTCGCCCGGCCCCGACTCGTGAAGGCGGCGGGGGCGCTCGCGCTCGCCGTGCCGCACGCGATCGGCGCCCCCGCGCCCGGGGGCGGGGCCGGCCTCGCGCCCCCCGAGCTGGTGGCGCGCTTCGCCGTCGCCTCGCTCTTCGCCGCGGCCGTGTTCTGGGTCGCGCTCGGCGCGCTCTGCGGCCATTTCTGGCGGAGGCTGGGGAGGAGCTGAGCCGGCCGAGGGAGCGGGCGAGGAAAGGGCCCGGCCCCGGCCTTCATCCCCGTCCCGGGCCGTCGAGGACGTCAAGAAGGAGCGCGTCGAACCGCCCGGCCGCCTCGTACGGCACCCAGTGTCCCACCCCGGCCATCACCTGCACCCGCGCCCCGGGCTGGACCCCCCGGAGCACCCCGGCGCAGGCCGCGTGCCGGCTCCGCATGAACACGTCGTGCTCGCCCCAGATGGCGGTGATCGGTGCCGCAACAGCGGGAAGCGCGCGCCCGAGCGCGCCGGTCTGGCCGAGCTTCAGGCTGTTGAGCCGGGCCCGCCGGGTGTTCTCCGCCTGGAGATGGACCGCCAGGTCGTCGATGCGCGACGGATCGGCGATCATGAGCGCGGCGAGGTTGTGGCGATGCGCCGCCGCGACCTCCGACGCCGGCATGTCGGGGGACCAGCGGCGCGGCTTGGGGGTGGGCTCGGCCGGAACCTCGAAGCTCTGCGCCCCCGCCCCGATGATGACCAAGGAGCGCAGTCGCCGCCCCAGCCGCGTCGCCGCCTGGGCGCCGAGGATGGCCCCGGCCGAGAACCCGGCGAGAGGAAATCCGGATTCGCCGGCCAGAACCTCCGCCAGGCCCTCGGCGAGGATGCGGCCGAGATTCTCGGGCGAGGGATCCTCCGCCGGAGCGTCGGAGTCGCCATAGGCCGGAAGGTCGGGCACGACCAGGCGGAACCGGGCGGCGAGCGCCCGGATGTTGCGGATCCAGTGCGTCCATGACCCATAGCCGCCGTGCAGCAGCACCAGCGGCGGGCCCTCGCCCCAGAGGCGCCAGACGAGGCGCCGGCCGCCGTCGAATCGCGTCTCGCGCGGTTGCGCTTCGGCCTCGATACGGGCGACGATCTCGGTCACCGGCTCGCCGGGCCGAATCGGCGAGGCCGCAAGGCGATCCCCGGTACCGGCCGCGCAATGCATGTCCACCGTCGGGCGCTCCCGCCGTCCTTCGCGCCTACGGCCGGCGCGAGCCGTCGGCGCCCCGCGGGCGGACGATGGTCATGGCGTCGAGGGTCGTGCGGGACCGGCACTCGGGGCAGGTGTAGAGGCGCCGGAGCGCCTCCTTGCCGAAGTCCGTCCGCTCGCCGAGCCGCCGCGCGATCGACTCGAGCATGGCGCGCGGCAGGAATGGCCTGCCGCATTCGGCGCACCGCGCCATCGCCTCCTCGCCGAGCGCGTTCAGCGGGCGGGCGCGGCGCCGCTCCTCGCCGGCGACGAGGAGCCGCGGCCGGAGCGCGATCGCCCGTTCCGGGCAGCCGCGTGCGCAGAGCCCGCACTGCACGCACGCCTCCTCGGTGAACAGGAGCTCGGTTTCCCTGGCCCCCGCCTGGATCGCGCCGGTCGGGCAGAGCCGCGCGCAGGCGAGGCACATGGTGCAGGCCGCACGATCGACGACGATCTCGCCCAAAGGCGCGCCCGCGGCCAGCTCCGGCGCTTCCCCCCGCGGTTCGCCGCGCAGGGCGAGATGATCGAGCGCGAACATGAGCGTCGGCCGCTTGTCGTCGAGCGCGGCGAACCCGGCGGCGGCGGTGGCTTGCGGCCGTGGACCCGGGCCGGCCGCCGGCGGCCCGTCGTCGGGCGCCACGAGGCGCACCCGCCCGGCCTCGTCGCCGAGGCGTTCGAGCAGCTCGCGCGCGATCCTAGCCTGGCCCTCGACCGCCGCACGGGCCGTCGCGGGCATCGAGGAGGAAGGCCCGAGCCAGACCTCGGCCGCCCCCCAGGCGAGCGCGGCGAGCCAGGTCTCGATCCCGACCGCGGCCAGCGATCGCACGGCGACGGGAACGACACTCGTGCCGGGCCCGCCCGGCTCCGCCCGCTCGCCCGGCTCGTGGAACAGGATGACGGGATCGGCGGCTCCGGCCTCGCGATAGGCCACGAGCGAGGCACGCACGGCCTCGCGGATCGCGCCCGGGCCGGGGAACGTGGAGACGAGCGCGCCGGTGGGGCAAACCGCTGCGCACGAGGCGCAGCCCTGGCAGAGATGATAGTTGACCTCGATCCTGCCGCCGGCCGAGCCCAGCGCCCCGGCGGGGCAGACGGAGAGGCAGTTGCCGCACCCCTCCACCCCCTGGCGCGCGTGGACGCAGATGTCGTCTCGGTAGCGCACGTAGCGGGGCTTCTCAAGGCCGGCGCGGAAGCCCGGAAGGTCGGCCCGCACGCGCGCGACCACGTCGTCGTCCGGGCCGGCCCGGTAGTAGCCGAACGGCAGCACCTCGGACGTGAGCAATGGATCGGCGGCGGCGTCGATCACGATGTCGAAGGCGCCCTCGCCGCCGGGACTGAAGGGGCCCAGGTCGACCGGCCCGTCGCGCCCCGCCGCCTCGGCCCTGAAGGCGCCGAGGTGGCCCGAAAGCCCGATCACCCTCCCCCGGATCAGCCGCAGGCCGGCCGGGCCGGAAACCTCGCCCCGCCGCCCGCCGACCACGGCGACGACGCGAAGCTCGGAAGCAAGCCGCCCCATCTCGCCGAGGAGCCGCCGTTCGGGATCGACGAGCAGGAGGGTGCCGCGGAAGGGATAGACGAGCGTTTGCGGCTCCGCCGGCCGGACATCGGCGAGGACGGCGAGCGCCGCCTGCCGCGCCGCCTCGGCGCGCGTTTCGCGATCTCCCTCCCCTCGGGGCGGGCAGGGGCTCGGGGCCGTCATGGCGCACCCCTAGCGCGGCGGCGCCGCGATTTCAAGGGAGGCCGAAGCGGGCCAGGACCCCGCGCACCGTCTCGGCGTCGAGGCTCACCTCCTGCCCGGCTAGCGACGCGATCGCGGCGTAGGCCGGCTCGCGGCTCTCCTTTGCCAGCACCCGGCAATAGTCGGGAACCCACCGCAGGAGGTGCTCATCGAGGAAGCGCCGCTCCCGCCCGAGGATCACGACCGCCTCGCGGCTCGTGCCCGTGTCCCACGCCGAGCCCTCGTCGAAGCAGAGCATCGACATGAACCTGAGCTCGGCGCCGATGTGGTCCTGCGGCCCCAGGGCGGAGTCGATGGTGCCGAAGCCGGCCTCGTTATAGGCCCGCATCACGGCGAGCGTGGTCTCGCCCATGAGGCGCGACTCCCGATGCACGGATTCGTAGGGCGGCGCCGGCCCGTGGCCCTCCTTCAGACCCCGGAAGAGACGCGTGTACTCGACCGCGAGGCGCGCGGCCAGCCCCGCCGGGTCGCCGCCGCCGAGCGCGAGCCTGAGTGCGGCAAGATCGCCCGAGAGCGGTTCCCGCCCGGCAGGCGCGCCGGCCCGCATCGCCCCCCGCAACTCGATCACCAACGCCTCGTCCGGCGGCGTGGCGAACAGCCGGGCGAGAAGCCAGTAGTTCTGGCTCCGCGAGCGGGCGAGCGCGGCGAGCGAGGCCGGCTCCACTACCTAGTCGCCCGCCCGACGTACCAGGTCGAGCCGATCCCCCCGGTCGCGTGGCAGGAGAGGCAGGCGCCGCGGTCGATTTCGCCACCCGCGCGCTTAAGGAGGCGCTCCTCCTTGCGCAGCAGCAGGTAATCGGGCTGATAGTTCCGGCCCGTATGACACGAAGAGCATTCGCTCATGCCCAGCGTCTCGATGTGGATCACATGGAAGCGCGCCTTCGTGTCGCTGGCGTCGTACTTCCTGCCGACGTCGACCTTGCCCTCGCGGATCGCCGTCGCGAGGTCCTGGAGCCTGGCCGGGGCCGGGACCGGGGCCTGCTGGGCCAGCGCCACCCCGGCCAATCCGGCGAGGAGGAGGCCGGCGAAGAGGAGCCTAGTCATCAGTAGTCACCTCCTTCGAGCACGTAATAGACCTGCGGACGGGTGCCGAACTCCTTCTTGATCTGGGTCGCCTTCTTGGCGCCGATGCGCCTGGCGACCTCGCTCCTGGGGTCGTCGATGTCGCCGAAGAAGCGGGCGTTGACCGGGCAGACGACATCGCAGCTCGGCGTGTACTGGTGGTCCTTCCCCACCCGATCCTCCTTGCCGTCGGCGATCGCCTGCTCGATCTTGTGCCAGCAGAAGGTGCACTTCTCGACCACGTTGGCCTTCTTGCGGTGGGTCGGGTGCCGGTCCGCGACCGCCACCTGCTCATAGGGAACGCGGGCCGCGCCCGGATAGAGCGGTTCGACGCTCTTGTTGAACTGCGGCACCCCGTAGGGACACACCGCCGCGCAGTACTGGCAGCCGATGCACTTCTCGTAGTCGATGAGGACGACCCCGTAGCGGTTCTTGGTGATCGCCTTCACCCCGATCGCGTCGCACACCTTCTGGCAGGGCGGCTCCTCGCAGTGCATGCAGTTCATGGTGGCGAACACCTTGCGGGTGTTCGGGTAGGTCCCCACCTCGTGCTCCACCATCACGTTCCAGGCCGAGCCGGGCGTGTAGTAATTCTCGACCTGGCAGGCGGCGACGCAGGAGCGGCAGCCCATGCACCGTTCCATGTCGATCAGGCGAACGTATCTGGCCATTGGGGATCCTCCCTATCAGGCCTTGTAGACCTTGCACTTGGTGTCGTTGAAGCTGTTGTGCCCGGAGACGACATCCGGGTGCAGCTCCAGCACCGAGTTGATCCAGGTGCCCTTGCGCGCGCGCTCGGGAAGCCCGGTCGACCACTGCCCATAGTGGTACGAGACGGTCACGGTGTCGGGCCTCACGCCCTCGCTCAACATCGCGCGCCCCGAGACCTTGCCGACGCGGGTCTCGATCGTCACCGCATCCTCGTCGGCGATCCCCAGCTCCTTGGCCTTGGTCCGGTTGATGACGACGAAGTTCTCGTCGAAGTCGGCGCCGAGCGCGTTCAGGATCGGGTTGGTCGCCGTGTTTCCCGACTGGTTGCGGTTCATCCGCTTGTGGGTGACGAGGTAGAAGGGATAGTCCCTGGCCTCGAGGTGCGGCGTCGGGAACGCGTGCTCGCGCCGCGGCAGCGGCGAGAGCGCGAGGGCGTAGGCCTTGAGGTCGATGTTCTTGATCCCGTGCTTGGCGACGGTCTCCTTTATGTTCTTGAGGCTGCCGACGAGCTGCTCGGCGTACAGGAACATCTTCGGCTTGTCCGGCCCCTTGAACTCGTGCTCCACGCCCTTGAGGTAGATGTCCTCGCTCTTGAGCTTCTTGCCGACGAAGGCGTGCTCGAGGGCGTAGTCGAACTCCTTGCCGCCCGACTTTTCCTTCCAGGCGCGCTCGACGAACTCGCGGGCCGAGTAGTCCTGTCCCGCCTGGAGCGGGAACTTCTTCAGGCCCCACTGCTTGTTGATGTTGTCGATGTAGGCGTCGCGGATACCTAGCCGCTTCGCCAACTCCCAGAGGATCGTGTAGGCGTCGTGGGGCAGGTTGAAGACGTTCGCCATCGGCTGGCGGATCGCCACGTGCTTGCGGTCGATCGTGCCCCGGGTCGGCGAGAGGTGCCAGGACTCGAGATAGGTGAGGTCGGGGAGCACGATGTCCGCCATGTGGGCGGTCTCGCTCATGACGATGTCGATGACCACGTTGAAGGTCTTCTTGAGCGACTCGACCTGCTTCAGTCCCTCGGAGGTCGAGAACGGCCGGTTGGTGGCATAGAAGATCTGCATCTCCGGCACGTACCCGAGCCCGAAGGCCTTGGGGTCGAGCATCGTCACCGCCACCTGCTGGCAGACGTCGTGGGTCGCGTGCGGGAAGTAGACGCTGGCGTTGAGGTCCACCCGCTTCGGCGGGTACTCGGCCTTCGAGGGCTCAAGGTACTTCGGCTGATGATAGACCCCGCTCAGGTTGATGCCACCGACGGCGTCGATCGAGCCGACCAGCATCTGCACGATCAGGCCCGCCCGCCAGTTCTGCACCCCGAACTGCTTGGCCGCCAACCCGCGGAAGGTATGGACGGCCACGGGCCGGTAACGGAGGACATGCCCATCGACGACGACGGTCGCCCCGATCCGGGCCTGCCGGCCGAACTCGAGGGCGAGCCTCTTCACCGTCTCCGCCGGAACGTCCGCCACCTCCTCGACGTACTCCGGGGTGATGCCCTGGAGGCTCTCGACGAACACCTGGAAGGCGGTCTTCGCCGGCTTTCCATCCACGGTGTAGGCGCCCTTGAGGGCGGGAACCACGCCGGCGGTGAACGGCTTGGCGCCGTTGGAGCCGGTGTCCCACACCAGCGGCTTGCCGTCGCCGGTCTTGAGCACCGCGCCGTCCTCGCCGACCAGGCTCGTGGCGTTGGTGTAGGCGGCAAGGAACGGCTCGTCGATGAGCCCCTCGTCGATCAGGATCTTGGCCATGCCGAGGAGGAGCACGACGTCCTTGGCAGGGCGGACCGGGACCCACTCGTCGGCCTTGGCGGCGCAGTGCGAGAGGCGCGGCTCGACCACCACCACCTTCATCCCCCGCTCCTTGTTGCGGGTGGTCGCCTGGTCGAGCCAGCGCGCCCACTGCTCGCCCTCGAAGTAGTTGCCGCCGAAGTTGAGCAGCAGGTTGCAGTTGTCGAGGTCGGGAAGGAACCCGTGATAGCCCCAGGTGATCTCGTCGGCCACGTGGCGGGCGGCCTCGCAGACCGTGGTGCGATGCACGAGGTTGGGGGTGCCGAAGGCGGCGACGAAGGCCTTGGGGAACTGATCGCCGATCAGGTACTTGCCGTGGCCGTGCTGCCAGATCAGCTTGGCCGGGTTCTCGGCCTTGATCTTCCTGAGCCGCTCGGCGATGGTCGAGAACGCCTCCTCCCACGAGATCTCGACCCAGCGCGGGTCCTCGCTCATGCCCTTGTTGGGGTTGGTCCGCTTCAGGGGCGCCTTGATGCGGTAAGGGTTGTAGGTGTTGAAGAGGCCCGACACCCCCTTCGGGCAGATGCCGGCGTTGTAGTACTCGGCGCGCGCGGCATCGGGGTAGATGGCGCGGATCACGCCCTTCTCCATCTTCACCGAGATACCGCAGAAATTGACGCAGTGCGCACAGGTGGACTTGACATAACGCGCGCCCGCGGGTGCCACGCCCTGGGCCCTGGCCTCGGAGACCGCCGCGGCAATCGCGCCGAGGTCGACGCCGGCCGCGGCGACGCCCGCGAGCGCGCTCGAGGTCTTGAGGAACTCTCTCCGGCTGATGTGCATCGCTGTCCACTCCCCGGTGGGGGCTAATGTCGCCTTATTATCCTTAGATCGGATAAGGATATTAGCCTTCGCGGGTGCCGCATTGATGTGGCGCAAACTTCGGTCTGATTCTTTCCGCAAAAACAGGGGGCTTGAAATTTTTAGTTGTTCCTAGAACGATTTTGCTGCGCCGCAGCAAGTCGGCAGGATGCCGGGCCTGGGGGGATGGCCGCGATCCGCCTTCGGCCCGCGGTCCATGGGCCGAAGGCGAGGTGCCGGGTTCAGGAACCGATTCCGTTTGGCGAGGGAAGACGGGGGTTTGGTTCTCGGTCGGCGCCATCGCGGCCGTTTGGTCAGGAGGGACAGGGGCGTCGGCCGGCGGGCATGGCGCGGCCCCGGCCCCGAGTCCCCGGCGACGGGTGATTCCCAGCCTGCCCCGCCCCGCTCTATGATCCTGCATCGGGCCGGTCGCTCCGGGGCTCCTGCCCCGCGCGATCCCGGCCGTGCCCGGGTGTGATCCGACGGCAGAGGATGGGCGGCGACGTGGACGAGGCGATCGGACCGGAGAAGGGGCCATCCGGCGCCGGGGAGCATCCGGAGGCGGCCATGCGCCTCGAGCCCCGCCCCGCCCGCGACTGCCCCTGGTACCTCCGCCCCTTCTTCTGGAACCAGCGCCGCAAGTACGGCGAGGTCCTGCGGTCGGCCCTCCTTTGGGCCCGCTCGCCGCGCCTGTTCCTGGGCGTCGCGGCCCTCTACGGGGCGATCGACCGGAGGCGCTCGCCGCTCGATCCGGCGCTCCGCTCGCTGGTCACGGTGCGCGTCTCGCAGCTCAACGGCTGCCGCTTCTGCGTCGACCTCAACGCGGCGACGCTGATCGCGCGGGGCGTGCCGCTCGCCAAGGTCGAGGCCCTGGACGGATGGCGGGAGAGCGGCCTCTTCGATGCCCACGAGCGCCTCGCGCTCGACTACGCCGAGGCCATGACCGGCCCCGGCTGCGTGGTCGACGACGGGCTCTGGGCGCGGCTGGCGGCACGCTTCGACGAGGACTCGCGTCTCGAGCTCACCGCGCTTGTCGCCTTCCAGAACCTCTCGAGCCGCTTCAATGCCGCGCTCCGCGTCCCGGCCCAGGGGTTCTGCCCGATTCCGGGCGCGAAGCCCGCCTCCGCTCAAGCCAAGGCTCCACACCCGCGAGAGGGCCCGGATCGGGGCGTGAGGCCATGAAGCTTCCGCGGAACCTCGCGCCGCTCATGGTCGGCGCGGTCCTCCTCGGCGGCGTCGGCGTCGTGTCGTACGAATACTTCGGCCTGCCCGGGGGCGGCGCGCTCGTCAAGGTCAAGGTGCCGGAGCTGTCGCCGGCGGCGCGGATCGGCAAGACCGCCTTCGACGCCAACTGCGCGGCCTGCCACGGAGTCAACGGCGCCGGAACCGGCAACGGCCCCCCGCTCGTCCACGATATCTATAACCCCGGCCACCACGACGACGCCTC
The DNA here is from genome assembly GCA_016202695.1 of Pseudomonadota bacterium. Taxonomy (GTDB): domain Bacteria; phylum Pseudomonadota; class Alphaproteobacteria; order JACQOE01; family JACQOE01; genus JACQOE01. The sequence goes on from JACQOE010000055.1 coordinate 68,230, forward strand.
CTTCTTCCGGGCCGTGGCAGCGGGGACGCAGCAACATCACTGGCACTTCGGCGACATGCCGGCCCAGCCGCAGGTGAGCGCGCGCGAGGTGGCCTCCATCATCCGCTACGTGCGCGAGCTTCAGATCGCCAACGGCGTCGCCTATCGGCCGCACCGCATGTGATCGGCGATCGGTGGGGCTCCCGGCTCGCCCGACGGCCGTTGGCATGCCCGGCTGGCCGGCCGGAGAAGCGCTCGTCTATGCTACGCCCGCACCGCCAGGAGAGGGGAGGAGACGGTCATGATGTACGCGCGGGATTTCCTCGGCTACGGCGGCAGGCCGCCGCACCCGGAGTGGCCCGGCGGGGCGCGGGTGGCGGTCTCGGTGGTGGTCAACTTCGAGGAGGGGGCGGAGCTTGCGCTCTCGCAGGGGGACGAGCGGAACGAGCCCACCTACGAGGTTTCGCGCGAGATCGAGGGCTATCCCGATCCCTGCATGGAGTCGCACTACGAGTACGGGACGCGGGCGGCCTACTGGCGGATCATGGACGTCCTCGACCGCCACGGGGTCAAGGCGACGGTCAGCTCCTGCGGGCGGGCGGTCTCGATCTCGCCCTGGCTGGTGCGCGACGCCCATGGGCGCGGCCACGAGATCTCCTGCCACGGCTGGCGCTGGGAGCAGCACTACTTCATGAAGGAGACGGAGGAGCGCGCGGCGATCGGCCGCACGGTGGAGGCGATCAGCGCCGCCTGCGGCGAGCGCCCGGTGGGCTGGCACACCAAGTCGACGCCGTCGCTCAACACCCGCCGGCTGCTGGCGGAGGAGTTCGGGTTCCTTTACGACAGCGACGCCTACAACGACGACCTCCCCTACTTCGTGAGCGTGAACGGCCGGCGCCACGTGGTGATCCCCTACGCCTTCGACAGCAACGACATGCGCTTCCACTTCGGAAACGACCCGATGAAGGTCGGCGACGACCTCGCCCAGTACGTAATCGACGCCTTCGAGTGGCTGTGGAACGAGGGCGAGCGGGCGCCGAAGATGATGTCGATCGGCATCCACCTCAGGCGCACGGGCCGGCCGGGGCGGATCGGCGGGCTCGACCGGATGCTGGCCCGGATGCGCGAGCGGGGCGCGGTGTGGTTCGCGCGCCGGCGGGACATCGCCGGGCACTGGATCGCCCGCTTCGGCGCCGACTGGCGGGGAGGAGCGCGATGAGAATCCTGGTCGTCAACCCCAACACCGACGAGGGCATGACCCGCGCGCTGGCCGGGCGGGCGCGGGCGGTGTGCCCGGCGGAGGCCGAGATCGAGGCCGCCACGGTTCCCTTCGGCCCGACCCTGCTTTCCCGCCGACGGGACGTGGCGGTGGCCGGGGCGGCGGTGCTGGCGCTCCTGGCCGAGCGGGCGGGGACGATGGCGGCGGCGGTGATCGGCGCCTTCGCCGACCCGGGGCTGGAGGCGGCGCGCGAGGTGCTGGGAGTCCCGGTGACCGGGCTCTGCGAGGCGTCGGTGCTGACCGCCTGCCAGCTGGGCGCGCGGATCGGGCTGATGCTCGGCTCGCGACCCATGGTCCCGGCGGTCGAGGAGCGGCTCCGGGCCTGCGGGGTGAGCGAGCGGGTGTGCGGGATCGAGACCCCGGCGCCGGGGTCGAGGCCCGGCTCGCCCGACGAGCTGGTCGCGGCGTTCGGGGCGCTCGCGCGAGGGCTCGTCGAGCGGGCCGGGGCGGAGGTGATCGTGCTCGGCGGGGGCCGGCTGATCGGGTTCGCGCCCCGCTTCGCCGAGGCGCTCCCGGTTCCGGTCCTCGACAGCGTCGACTGCGCGGTGCTTCAGGCCCACGCCCTCGCCCGGCTCCAGCCGAGGAAGGCCACGGTCGGGAGCTTCGGTTCGCCCCCGCCCGCGCGCAGCAAGGGCCTCTCGGGCGGACTCGCACGACTGTTCGCGGACGGGACGTGAAACGCCGCGCCCGGACCCGGGCGGCGGCTTCGTTGCGGCGCGCGCGCGCGGTTGATAGCGTAAGGTAAGCGGCGCAGCAGAGGGAACGTCGGACATGGCGGCGGCAAAGAGGGCGAAGGACTCGGCGGCCTCCTCCTTCGTGAGCGAGGAGCGGCTGTGGCGGCGCCACATGGAGATGGCGAAGATCGGGGCCACGGCGAAAGGAGGCGTCAACCGGCAGGCGCTCACCCCGGAGGACGCGCGGGCGCGCGCCCTCCTGGCGGAGTGGGCGCGGGGGCTCGGGTTCGCCTGCGCGATGGACGCCATCGGCAACGTCTTCATCCGCCGGCCGGGCGCGCAAGCGGCCGCGGCGCCGGTGATCTCGGGCTCGCACACCGATTCGCAGCCGAGCGGCGGGCGCTTCGACGGCATCTCCGGCGTGCTCGCGGCGCTGGAGGCGCTGGAGGCGATGAACCAGGCGGGCATCGAGACCAGGCGCCCGGTCGAGGCGGCGGTGTGGACCAACGAGGAGGGCAGCCGCTTCGCCTCCGGCTGCATGGGCTCGCAGGTCTACACCGAGCCGGCGAAGCTCGCCCGCATGCTGGCGATGAAGGACCTCGATGGCATGTCCCTCAAAGAGGCACTGGCGGCGACGCGGGCGGCGATGCCGACGCTTCCCGAGCGCCCCCTCAAGTCGCCCATCGACTGCTTCGTGGAACTGCACATCGAGCAGGGCCCGGTGCTGGAGGCGACCGGCAACGTGATCGGGATCGTCACCGGCATCGCCGGCTCGCGCCGCTTCGAGGTGGAGGTGCTGGGCGAGGACGCGCACGCCGGCACCACGCCGCGGGCGCGGCGCAAGGACGCGGTGCTGGCGGCGAGCGCCATGATCCAGGCCCTGCACAAGATGATGGCGGACCCGGAGGACGAGGTGCGCTTCACCATCGGCCAGATCCGGGTCAAGCCCAACGCCATGGCGGTGGTGCCGGGCTACGTGCTGTTCACCATCGACTTCCGCCACCAGAGCGAGGAGGTTCTGACCCGCCTCGGCGACCGCATCGAGGGGGTCTGCCGAGCGCAGGCCGGCCCCTGCGAGGTGACGCTGACCGAGACCCGCCGGGCGCCGACCAAGATGTTCTCGGGGCTGGTCCCGGATGCGATCGAGGCCGTGACCCGGAAGCTGGGCGTTCCCTACATGCGCCTCTTTTCCGGCGCCGGGCACGATGCCCGCTACGTGGCGGACCTCTGCCCGACGGGGATGATCTTCGTCCCTTGCGAGAAGGGGATCAGCCACAACGAGGCGGAGAACGCCAAGCCCTCGGACCTGGCCGCCGGCGCCCGAGTTCTGGCCGATACCCTGGTCGCGCTCGCCAACCGCTGACGGGCCGAGGGACACTCCCCGCCACCCCCCGCAACGACTCCGCCCGGCCGTGACCACCGCCCCCTCCCCTTCGAGCGCGCCGATCCCGGTGTTCGTGCTGACCGGGTTCCTGGGCGCGGGCAAGACGACGCTCCTCGCCGGGCTGCTGCGGCATCCGGGCATGGCCAACACGGCGGTCATCGTCAACGAGCTGGGCGAGATCGGGCTCGACCACTTCCTGGTCGAGTCGCGCGAGGGGGACGTGGTCCTCCTCAACGCCGGCTGCCTCTGCTGCGCGATCCTGAACACGCTGCCCGAGACGCTGGCCGACCTCCACTTCCGCCGCGTGCGCGGGGACATCCCGGCGTTCGAGCGGGTGGTGGTGGAGACGACCGGGCTGGCCGATCCCGGCCCGATCGTGCACGCGCTCGCCACCAGCGCCCTGATCGCCGGGCGGTTCCGGCTGGAAGGCGTGATCGCCACGGTGGACGGGGTGCTGGGGCTGGGCGAGATCGAGCGTCACCCCGAGGTGGTGCGCCAGATCGCGATCGCCGATCGCCTCGTGCTGACCAAGACCGACATAGCCGACGGGCCGACCGTATCGCGCCTGCGCGCGCGGCTGGCCGCGCTCAATCCGGGCGCGCCGGTGATCGAGATCGCCAACGGCACCGTCGCCGACGGGGCGGCGCTGGTGCGCCCGGGCTCGTTCCGGGTCCCGGACGACCCGGGCGAGGTCGGCCGCTGGCTCGCCGGCGAGCGGCACGACCACCCTCACGGACCCGGCGGCGACCGCCCCCACGGCGCCGAGGGGCATCACCACGACGCGCGGGTGCGGGCGCTCTCGGCCTGGCTCGACGGCCCGGTCGCCTGGGAGGGCTACGCGGCCTGGGTAGAGGAGCTGCGGCGGATCGAGGGCCCGAGGCTTCTGCGCATGAAGGGCCTGCTCAACGTCGCCGGCAGCGACCGGCCCTATGCCGTGCACGCGGTTCAGCACGTCTTCTTCCGGCCGGTGCGGCTCGCCCGCTGGCCGGACGCGGACCGGCGCTCGCGGATCGTGCTGATCACCTACGACCTCGACCCGGCGCGCGCGCGCGCGACCCTGGCGGCGCTGGGCGCCCCGGTCGAGAAGGCCGTCCTGGAGGGCTGAGGAGCGGGGAGATGGCGAGGAGCTGCGTGGTGCGGAACGGCACCGTCGTGTTCCCGGAAGGCGGGACACGGCCGGCCGACCTCCTGCTCGCGGACGGGGTGATCGCCGCGATCCTCCGCCCCGGAGAGCCCGTCATGCCCGAGGCCGAGACCATCGACGCCGGGGGGCTGCACGTCTTTCCCGGCTTCATCGACGCCCACGTCCACTTCGGCTACGCCGAGCCCGACGAGGAATACACCACCGAGACCCGCTACGCCGCCAACGGCGGGGTGACCTCGATCGTCGCCTACCTGCTCCACAACGAGTCCTACCGGGAGATCTTCGCTGGGCGGCGTGCCGAGTGCGAGCGGCGGGCGCTGGTCGACTTCGGCTTCCACTTCGCGGCCTCGAGCGAGGTGCACCTGGCCGAGATGGAAACCTGGATGAGGGACTACGGGGTCAACTCCTTCAAGTACTTCATGCAGTACAAGGGCGAGGAAGGCCGCTATGTCGGGCTGGACGGCACCGACGACGGCTTCCTGTACGACCTGCTTCAGCGCGCGGCGAAGCTCGGCGATCCCTGCTTGGTCGTCCACCCGGAGAACATCGAGGTGGTCAACCGGCTCCGCCGCCAGGCGCAGATGGCGGGGAAGAGCACGCTCAAGGAGTTCTGCCTCGCCAAGCCGCCCTTCACCGAGGCCGAGAACCTGCTCCGCGCCATGTATTTCGCCGAGCACGCGGGGGCCCGCATCTACATCCCGCACCTCTCCTGCGCGATGGGCCTGGAGGAGGCCCGGCGTTACCGAGGCCGCTACGGCCGCATCCACCTCGAGACCTGCCCGCACTACCTCACCCACACCATGGACTCCGACGTCGGCCCCATCGGCAAGACCAACCCGCCCTTGCGCACCCAGGCGGACCTGGAGGCGATGTGGGCGGGGCTCGCCGACGGCTCGATCGAGGTGGTGGGCTCGGACCACGTGCCGCGCAAGCGCGCGACCAAGGAGAAGAACATCTGGCAGGCCTCGAACGGGCTGCCCGGGACGGCGGCGATCGCGCCGGTGCTGTTCAGCGAGGGCTACCATAAGGGCCGCATCACGCTGGCGCGCATCGCCCGGGTCTTCAGCCTGAACCCGGCGCGCATCTTCGGCCTCGCCAGGCGCAAGGGCAACATCGCCGTCGGCATGGATGCCGACCTCACCCTCGTCGATCTCGACCGGGTCAAGACCTTCGATCCGGCCGAGCTCGGCTCGCACTCCGACTACAGCCTCTACGAGGGCTGGACGATGAGGGGCTGGCCGACGATGACGCTGGTGCGCGGCGTGGCGATGATGAAAGACCAGAGGATCGTCGGCCCGGCCGGGCACGGCCGCTACCTGTCCCGCCCCCTGAGCTGAGAAGCGCGCGAGGGGCGGCGGCTACTCCGCCGAGAGCCGCTCGAAGCGCCGGCCGCCCTTCATCACCAGCCCCACCTCGCGAAGCGCCGAGACGTCGGCGAGCGGGTTGCCCTTGACGGCGACGAGGTCGGCGCGGCAGCCGGCCGCGATCCGGCCGATGTCCTCGCGCCCCAGCGCCTCGGCGGCGAGCCCGGTCGCCGCCCGGAGCGCCGTTGCCGGCGAGGCCCCGAGTTCGGCCAGGTAGCGGACGTCATCGGGAAGGTAGCCGTGCATGTTGTCGGTCCCGAGCACGATCTTGAGGCCGGCCCTCAGCGCCTCGGGCACGAAGGCCCGCATCCGCTCGCGCGCCCGCTCGAGCGAGGCCAGGATCGCGGGCGCGCCCGCCGCGCTCCGCTCGATGCCCCCGGGGTGGAAGAAGCGGCTCGGGGTGAGCACCAGAGCGCCCCCGTGCCTGACCATCGCCTCCACCTCCTCGCGCCCGAAGAGCGCCCCGTGCTCGATCATGGCGACGCCCGCCTCCATCGCCAGCGCCACCGCCGGGCCGCCGTGCGCCGCCGCCGCCACCTTGCGGCGCATTCGCGCCGCCTCCTCCACCGCGACCGCGATCTCGTCGCGCGAATAGGCGCAGTCGCGCGGCCCCAGGCCGACCGCGTTCACGCCCCCGGTTAGCACCAGCTTGATCCACTCCGCCCCCGCCTTCAGGTTCTGGCGCACCCCGCGGCGCACCCCCTCCACCCCGTCGTATCCCTCGCGCGGGGCCTGGTGCCCGTGCGTCGGCGTGATCGGGTGGCCGGTGGGAACGAGGTTCGGCCCCGCCACCAGCCCGGCGGCCACCGCGTCGCGGACCGCGAAGTCGAAGCCCTGCCCCTCGCCCATCACCCGCAGCGTGGTGACGCCCGAGCGCAGGTCCTTCCTCAGGTTCCGCGCCGCGACCCAGGCCCGCCGCGCCATGTCGGCGCCGTATATCTGGGCGAGCGGGTTGGCCTGGTCGGGATCGACCGAGAGGTAGTTGTGGAGGTCGATCAGGCCGGGGATCAGGGTGTGGCCGGGAAGCTCGATCCGCTCGGCCCCGGCCGGCGCCGCGAGCGAGCGAGCCGGCCCGACGCCCGCGATCCGCTCGCCCTCCACCACCACTCCCCAGCCCTCCCGCGCCCCCTCGCCCGCGCCGTCGAACAGAAGCGCCGGAACGAGCACGCTCACCCTGCCGTTCATCGCTCTCCCCTTCTCTCGCTTTTCCTCCGCCGCCCGCCTCCGTCAGCCGCGGCCCCGGTAGGGCGCCACCTCCTGCGGCGGGACCCAAAGGCCGGCGGGCGCCTTGCCGGACTGGTAGAACACCTCGATCGGGATCCCCCCGCGGGGATACCAGTAGCCCCCGATCCTGAGCCACCTCGGCCTCGCCACGCGGCCGATCTTCTTGGCGATGTCGAGCGTACAGGACTCGTGGAACCCGCCGTGGTTGCGGAACGAGGCGAGATAGAGCTTCAGCGACTTGCTCTCCACCAGCCACCGGCCGGGCAGGTAGTCGATGACGAGATGGGCGAAATCGGGCTGGCCGGTGATCGGGCAGAGGCAGGTGAACTCGGGGCAGACGAAGCGCACCACGTAGTCCTCGCCCGGATGGGGGTTGGGGATGCGCTCGATCGCGGCCGCGCCCGGGGATTGGGGCAGCGGGGTGCGCGCTCCGAGTTGGGTGAGCCTTACCCGGGTCGCTCGGGTCATGCGTCCTTTGTCCTCCTAAGCACCGGCGGTCACGGGCGAGGACGACCCGACCGCCGGCTCCTCCCCCGGGCAAGAAAGCGCCCCGGCAGCGGCGCCGAGGTCGTCCCTCATGATCGCCTCGCGGAGCGCGGCCATCAGCTCCTGATAGTGCCGGAGATTATGCCAGGTGAGCAGCATCGGCCCCAGCATCTCGTGGCAGCGGAAGAGATGATGGAGGTAGGCACGGCTGTAGCCCCGGCAGGCCGGGCAGCCGCAGCCCTCGTCGAGGGGCCGCTCGTCGCCGGCGAAGCGGGCGTTGCGGAGGTTGATCCGCCCCCGGCGCGTAAACGCCTGGCCGGTGCGCCCCGACCGGGTCGGGAGCACGCAGTCGAAGAGGTCGATTCCGCGAGCGACGGCGGCCACGATCTCCTGGGGACGGCCGACCCCCATCAGATAGCGGGGCCGATCCTCGGGCAGCCGAGGGACCGTCCCATCGAGGACGCGGAGCATCGCCTCGGTCCCCTCGCCGACGGCAAGCCCACCCACCGCGTAGCCGTCGAACTCGATCCCCACCAGCCGCGCCGCCGACTCGGAGCGCAGCTCGGGATGGACGCCGCCCTGGACGATGCCGAACAAGCCGTGGCCGGGCCGCTCGCGGAACGCGGCCCGGCTGCGCTCGGCCCAGCGCATCGAGCGGCGCATCGAGGCCGCCGCCTCCTCGGCCGAGACCGGGTAGCGGGTGCATTCGTCGAAGCACATCGAGATGTCAGCCCCCAGGAGGTCCTGGATGGCGATGGAGCGCTCCGGCGTGAGGCGGTGCTCGCTTCCGTCGAAGTGGGAGCGGAAGACCACGCCGTCCTCGTCCGCGGCGCAGAGCGGCGCCAGCGACATCACCTGAAAGCCGCCGGAGTCGGTAAGGATCGGCCCCCGCCAGTTCATGAACTTGTGCAGACCGCCGAGCCCGGCGATCCGCTCGGCCCCGGGGCGGAGCATCAGGTGATAGGTGTTGCCGAGCACGATCTCGGCCCCGGTCGCGGCAACCGCTTCCGCGGTCATGGCCTTGACGGTGGCGGCCGTCCCCACCGGCATGAAGGCCGGGGTCTCGACCGTGCCGTGCGCGGTGTGGAGCCGGCCGCGCCGCGCCGCGCCGGCGGTGCCGAGGAGCGCGAATCCGAGCGCGCTCATCCGCCCCGCTCCAGGAGCGTGCAGTCGCCGTAGGAATAGAAGCGATACCGCCTCGCGATCGCCAAGTCGTAGGCCACCCGCATCCGCTCCACCCCGGCGAAGGCCGAGACCAGCATGAACAGAGTCGAGCGCGGCAGATGGAAGTTGGTGAGCAGGAGGTCGACGGCGCGGAACGCGTATCCCGGGGTGATGAAGAGGTCGGTCTCGCCGACGAAGGGGCGGACGGTCCCGCCCGGCCCCGCCGCCGTCTCCAGGAGCCGGAGGGTCGTCGTCCCGACGGCAACGACCCTGCCGCCGCGAGAGCGCGCGCCGTTCACCGCGTCCGCCGTCGCCTCGGGGATCGTGCCCCGCTCGGAATGGAGGCGATGCTCGGCCACGTTCTCCACCTTGACCGGGAGGAATGTTCCCGCGCCCACGTGCAGGGTGAGCATGGCCGCCTCGATCCCCCGTCCCCTCAGCGCGGTGAGGAGCCGGGGCGTGAGGTGCAGCCCGGCGGTGGGGGCGGCCACCGCGCCGTCGGCCCGCGCATAGACGGTCTGGTAGGACTCCGCGTCGGCGGGATCGGCCCCCCCGGGCCGCCGGATGTAGGGCGGAAGGGGCGTCGTTCCGTGCCGGCGCAGCGCGGCCGTGAAGGCGCCGCCCCGCCGGTCGAACACGAGACGCACCTCCCCGTCCGCCCCCTTTTCCCGCACCTCGGCGGCGAAGTCCGGGGCGAAGTCGATCCGGTCGCCCGGCGCGAGGCGCCGCGCCGGGCGCGCGAAGGCGAGCCAGTCGCCGTCGCCCACCTCCTTGTGCAGCGTGACCTCGACCCGGGCCGTCCGCCGCCTGCCGGTCAGCCGCGCGGGGATGACCCGCGTATCGTTGAGGACGACGAGGTCGCCCGGCCTGAGAAGTCCCGGCAGGTCGCGCACGAGGCGGTCCGCGAAGTCGTTCCGGGCATCCAGAAGCCGGGCGCCGTCGCGCGGGGAAACGGGCCGCTGCGCGATCAGCTCGGAGGGAAGGCTGAAGTCGAAGTCGGCCGTCTTCATCCCCGCCGGCGCCCCTCCCGCCGGGGAAGCGCCCGTTGACAGGCCCGCTTCGGTTCTGCCATGTCGATTCCGGCCCTCGGCGGCCGAAGGAACCAGCATATGACCCACACCTCCGCGAAGTCCGGCTATTCGTTCTGGTTCCTGGCGATCACCGCGCTCTTCGTCACCTGCCTCATCGTCTCCAACACCACCGCGGTCAAGCTCGTCTCGGTCGCCGGCCTCGTCCTCCCCGGCGCCGTGGTCATCTTCCCGGTCAGTTATATCATCGGCGACGTTCTCACCGAGGTCTACGGCTACGACCGGGCGCGCGCGGTCATCTGGCTCGGATTCGCCTGCAACCTGCTCACGGTCGCGGTCATCGCCCTGGTGGGCGCGATCCCCGCCGCCCCCTTCTGGGACGGCCAGGCCGCCTACGAGCGCATCCTCGGCGCCGCCCCGCGCATCCTGACCGCCTCGTTCCTCGCCTACCTGCTGGGGGAGTTCGCCAACGCCTACGTCCTCGCCCGGCTCAAGGTCAAGACCGGGGGGCGCTGGCTATGGCTGCGGACGATCGGCTCCACCCTGGTCGGGCAGTCGCTCGACTCGGCCGTTTTCATCACCGTCGCCTTCGCCGGGCTGCTGCCGCCGAAGGTGCTGTTGGCGACGATCGTCACCCAGGCGCTCGCCAAGACGGCCTACGAGGCGCTGGCGACTCCGCTCACCTATGCGGCGGTGGGCGCGCTCAAGCGCGCCGACGGCAGCGACGCATACGACTACGACCTGCGTTTCAATCCCTTTGCGGTCTCGGACCGATCCCGCCTACCATGAACCGGCCCGCGCCTCCCGAGCGGACGGCGCGGGACGCGATCGCCAGGAGGGGGCCACTCGTGACCGAGTCCCCCCGCACGACACCGACCGAGCCCGCGCCCGGCGTCGGTCGCGCATTGCCGGGCTCGGCGCCGGGGAGCCCGCGCGCCCGCATCCGCGAGCGGGCGCTCGCGCTGGGCTTCGACGCGGTCGGCTTTGCGCCGGCGCGGCTCGGCGCCGAGGCGCGGAACCACCTCGCCGAATTCCTCTCCCGCGGCTTTCACGGCGACATGGGCTGGCTCGCGGCCAAGGCCGACCGGCGGGGCGATCCCCAAGTCCTGTGGAGCGAGGCGAGGAGCATCGTCGCGCTGGGCCTTTCCTATGCGCCCGGGGGCGACCCGCTGCGGCTCCTGGCGCAGCCGCGGCGCGGCCTGATCTCGGTCTACGCCCAGGGCCGCGACTACCACGATGTCCTGAAGGCGCGGCTCCGCCTGCTCGCGCGCTGGATGGCGGACGCCTTTCGCTGCGGCGCCAAGATCTTCGTCGATACCGCGCCGGTGATGGAGAAACCCGTCGCCGAGCGGGCGGGAATCGGCTGGCAGGGCAAGCACACCAACCTGGTGTCGCGCGCCCACGGCTCGTGGCTCTTCCTCGGCGAGGTTTACACCACGCTGGAGCTGCCGCCCGACGAGCCGCACCCCGACCACTGCGGGACCTGCCGGCGGTGCCTCGACGTTTGCCCCACGGCCGCGTTCCCGGCGCCCTATCGGCTCGACGCCCGGCGCTGCATCTCCTACCTCACGATCGAGCACAAGGGGCCGATCGACCGCGCGCTCAGGCCGCTGATGGGGAACCGCATCTATGGCTGCGACGACTGCCTGGCGGTCTGCCCGTGGAACAAGTTCGCGCGCGCGACCGGCGAGGCCGATCTGATGCCGAGGATCGAGCTCACCGCCCCGCGCCTCGCCGACCTCGCCGAGCTCGACGACGCCGGATTCCGCAGCCTCTTTTCCGGTTCCCCGATCAAACGGATCGGCCGCGACCGGTTCGTCCGCAACGTGCTGATCGCGCTTGGGAACAGCGGCGAGCGGGCCCGCGCGCCAAGCGCCGAACGACGGCTCGACGATCCCTCGCCGCTGGTTCGCGGCGCGGCCGTTTGGGCTCTGTCGCGCCTCCTCGGCGAGGACGACTTCGCGCGCCTGCGGGCCCGCCGCCTCGAACGGGAACGCCATCCGGCCGTCCGCGAGGAGTGGGCCGAGGCGGGACGCCGGTAGCCCCCGGAGACCCCTCGAATTCGGCTCGTCCACGTCCTCGCAAGACGACCCGACGACCCTCGAATCTCGGGACCCCCTCGCTTCCGTCGGGCCCGGCGGATTCCCTAATATTATTGTGATTTTTCGCCCAAGTCCCTCACTTGACAGGCTGGCATCTTGATGAGCACATCTTCGTGCCCAAATTTGGCAGGCCGACCACGGGGCGATCGGGCGGCATGGATGAGCGATTCGGGACCGTCGGAGAGGAAGGTTCCGCGGTCTTCGAACGGGTTCATCACCGGTTTCGCCCCCACGGCACCATCCAGGTGGAACGTCTTGAGCGACCGAGAGGCACGCGGCAACCAGAACCACCCGCACATGTGCTCGTCAGAGTGACAGAGGTGGCAGCGTGAGGCTGATCCCGACGAAAGGCCGGCAGTGCCGGGGGCAGGGTGCCGCCCGGCGGGGCACTGCGCGCGCGCCGGTCGCCTGGCCCCGGGTCCCCGCCAGGGAGGTTTCGCCTTGAAGGCGACCGACATCAGCGCCCCCGATTACTTCCATAAGGTCGTCGACTGCCAGTGGGCGTGCCCGGCGCATACGCCCGTGCCCGAATATATCCGGCTGATCGCGGCGAGGCGGTACGCCGACGCCTACATGCTCAACTGGGACTCCAACGTCTTCCCCGGAATCCTCGGCCGCACCTGCGACCGGCCGTGCGAGCCGGCCTGCCGCCGGGGCCGCGTGGAGAAGGAGCCGGTGGCGATCTGCCGGCTCAAGCGCGTCGCCGCCGACTACAAGGGCGATATTCGCCCCCGGCTGCCCTCGGTTCCGAGGCAGAAGAACGGCAAGCGGATCGCCCTCATCGGGGCGGGACCGGCCTCACTCACCGTCGCGCGCGACCTCCTGCCGTTCGGGTACCACGTCGTGATCTACGACCTGGATCCGCTGGCCGGCGGCATGATGCGGACCCAGATCCCGAAGTTCCGCCTGCCCCAATCGGTCCTCGACGAGGAGATTGGCTACATCCTCGCCATGGGGCCGGAGTTGCGTCTCGGCCGACCGATCGCCAGCCTGAAGACGCTGCTCGCCGAGGGCTACGACGCGATCTTCGTCGGCTCCGGGGCGCCGCGGGGGCGCGACCTCGAAGTGCCCGGGAGGACCGAGGCGGCGGCACACATCCATATCGGCATCGACTGGCTGGCCGGGGTTTCCTTCGGCCATGTCGATCGGATCGGCAAACGGGTCATCGTACTTGGCGGCGGCAACACCGCCATGGACTGCTGCCGGTCCTCCAAGCGCCTCGGCGGCGAGGATGTCCGTGTCGTCGTGCGCAGCGGCTTCGACGAGATGAAGGCGTCGCCCTGGGAGAAGGAGGACGCCACGCACGAGGGCATCCCGATCTTCAATTACCTCGTGCCCAAGGCATTCGCCCATGAGGGCGGGCGCCTGACCGGGATGGTGTTCGAGAAGGTGGCGCCGAAGTACGACCAGCGCGGCCGCCGCAGCCTGATCCCGACCGGAGAGCCGGACGTGCGCATGGACTGCGACGACGTTCTGGTCGCCATCGGGCAGGAGAATGCCTTCCCCTGGATCGAACGGGACAGCGGCATCAAGTTCGACCGTTGGGGCATGCCGGTCGTGGACCCGGAGACCATGCAGTCGACCCTGCCGAACGTCTTCTTCGGCGGCGATGCCGCCTTCGGCCCCAAGAACGTCATCTGGGCGGTCGCCCACGGGCACGACGCGGCGATCTCGATCGACAGGCTTTGCAACGGCGCGGATGTCCGCGATCGGCCCCATCCGAGCGTAAATCTGGTCAGCCAGAAGATGGGCATCCACGAGTGGAGCTACGACAACCAGGTCTCGAACGACCTGCGCTATCGCGTGCCGGTGCGGGACACGGCAGTCACGCTCAAGGACATCAGGATCGAGGTCGAACTCGGCTACGACGAAAAGCTGGCCTACGTCGAGGCCCAGCGTTGCCTGAACTGCGACGTGCAAACCGTGTTCACGGCCAGCCTTTGCATCGAATGCGATGCCTGCGTCGATATCTGTCCTACGGACTGCATCACCTTCACCCAGGACGGGTCGGAAGAAGAACTGCGGGGTCGGCTGAAGGCGCCCGCCGTGAACCTGACGCAGGCTCTCTACGTCTCCGACGTTCTGCCGACCGAGCGCGTCATGGTCAAGGACGAGGATGTCTGCCTGCACTGCGGCCTGTGCGCGGAGCGCTGTCCGACGGGGGCATGGGACATGCAGAAGTTCTTTCTCGAAACGGCGCAAGCGGGGCACGCATGCCGAAGCCGATAGCCCGGATCAACGATTTCGTCGTCAAGTTCGCCAACGTCAACGGGTCGGGCTCGGCGAGCGCGAACCAGCTGTTCGCAAGGGCGATCCTGCGCATGGGGGTGCCGGCCACCCCGCGCAACATCTTCCCCTCCAACATCCAGGGCCTGCCCACCTGGTACGAGGTCAGGATTTCGGAGGCCGGCTATCTCGGCGCCCGCGGCGGCATCGACCTGATGGTCGCCATGAATCCCCAGACCTGGGACAAGGACGTGGCCGGGATCGAGCCCGGCGGCTACCTCTTCTACGATTCGAGCAAGCCGCTGCCGGAGTCGAAATTCCGCGACGACATCAACGTGATCGGCGTGCCGCTGACCGAGATCTGCAACCGTGCCTACACCGACGCCCGCCAGCGCCAGCTGTTCAAGAACATCATGTATGTCGGCGCGCTGTCCGCCCTGCTGGAGGTCGATTCAGCCGAAATCGAGAAGCTCATCGGCGAGCAGTTCGCGGGCAAGGATAAGCTGATCGCGCCCAACGTCGCGGCCTTCCGCATGGGTCGGGACTACGCGCTGTCCAACCTCGACTGTCCGATCGGGCTCCGGGTCCGGCGCGCCGCGGCGGTCGGGGACCGCATCTTCGTCGACGGCAACTCCGCCGCCGCGCTCGGCTGTGTCTACGGCGGCGCCACGGTCGCGGCCTGGTATCCGATCACGCCCTCCTCGTCGTTGGCCGAGGCGTTCACCCGCCATTGCCGCAGGTACCGGGTCGGCCGTGAGGACGGCAAGAGCCGATACGCGATCATCCAGGCGGAAGACGAGCTGGCCTCGATCGGGATCGTCATCGGCGCGGCGTGGAACGGGGCGCGCGCATTTACCGCCACCTCCGGACCCGGCATCTCGCTGATGCAGGAGTTCCTGGGTCTCGCCTACTTCGCCGAGATTCCGGCGGTCCTTTTCGACGTGCAGCGCGCCGGCCCCTCGACCGGCATGCCGACGCGCACCCAGCAGGGGGACGTGCTCTCCTGCGCCTATGCCTCCCACGGCGACACCAAGCACGTGCTCCTTTTCCCCGAGGATCCGCACGAGTGCTTCGAGTTCGGAGCCGCGGCGTTCGACCTTGCCGATCGGTTGCAGACGCCGGTCTTCGTCCTGCTCGATCTCGAGATCGGCATGAACGAGCGGCTGTGCGCGCCGCTGGCGTGGGACGATGCGCGCCGGATGGACCGCGGCAAGGTGATGACGTTCGAGGACCTCGAATCGGGCAAGGAGTTCGGCCGCTATCTCGATGTCGACGGCGACGGCATCCCGTACCGCACCTATCCCGGAACGCATCCCAAGCGGGGCGCCTTCTTCACCCGCGGCACCTCGCGCGACCGCCATGCCCGCTACAGCGAGGAGGGGCCGGTCTACGCCGACAACATGCAGCGCCTGCTGCGGAAGTTCGAAACGGCGAAGGGGCTGGTTCCGAAGCCGGTCCTGCACCCGGCAAGGCATTCGACCCGCCTCGGCGCCATCTACTACGGCTCGACCAGCCCGGCGATGCAGGAGGCCCTCGACGCCCTCGAATCCGACGGCACCTGCGTCGATGCCCTGCGCGTGCGCGCATTCCCGTTCCGCGACGAGGTGATCGATTTCATAGCCGCGCACGACGAGGTGTTCGTGGTGGAACAGAACCGCGACGCCCAGCTCCGCATGCTGCTCGTCAACGAAGGCGGCATCGATCCCGCCAGGTTGATCCCGGTCCTGCATTACGACGGCACGCCCATCACCGCCCGCTTCATCGCCGGTGAAATCGCGAAGAAGCTGGCGGCGTTCAACGTCACTCCGCTCCGCAAGGTCGTGTCATGAGCTATCTCGCCAAACCGACGCTCCATCATCCCAAGCTGCCGGTCAACAAGCTGGGCTACACCCGCCGCGACTACGAGGGAGCGGTGTCGACCCTGTGCGCGGGCTGCGGCCACGATTCGATCAGCGCCGCGATCATCCAGGCGTGCTTCGAGCTCGACCTGCCGCCGCACCGCATCGCCAAGGTTTCGGGGATCGGCTGCTCCTCGAAGACGCCGACCTATTTCCTCGGCAACTCCCACGGCTTCAACAGCGTCCACGGCCGGATGCCGTCGGTGCTGACCGGCGCCAACCTCGCCAACCGCGACCTGATCTACCTTGGCGTCTCGGGCGACGGCGATTCCGCCTCGATCGGGCTCGGGCAGTTCGCCCATTGCATGCGCCGCGGCGTGAACATGGTCTACATCGTCGAGAACAACGGCGTGTACGGGCTCACCAAGGGCCAGTTCTCCGCCACCTCGGACAAGGGCTCCAAGAGCAAGCGCGGCGTCGTCAACACAGACTCCGCGATCGACTTGGTGAGCATGGCGCTCCAGCTCGGCGCGACGTTCGTCGCCCGGAGCTTCTCGGGCGACAAGGCGCAGCTGGTGCCGCTGATCAAGGCCGCCATCCTGCACCGGGGCGCCGCCTTCATCGACTGCATCTCGCCCTGCGTCGCGTTCAACAACCATGCCGGCTCGACCAAGAGCTTCGACTTCGTCCGCGAGCACAACGAGGCCGTGAACTTCCTCGACGTGATCGTGGGCCGCGACTCGATCGCGGTCGACTACGCCCCCGGGACGGTGGTCGAGGTCCGCCAGCACGACGGCTCGATCCTGCGCCTGCGCAAGGTCGTCGCCGAGTACGATCCGCACAACCGCGTCGTGGCGCTGAACTATCTCCAGGAGCGGCAGGCGGCGGGCGAGTTCGCCACCGGATTGCTCTATGTCGAGCCGGAGCCCGAGGACCTGCACGCCCACCTGAACACCGTGGAGACGCCCCTCAATCGGCTGACCGAGGCGGAGCTCTGCCCCGGCTCCGCGGCGCTGGAGCGTTTCAACGCCGCGCACCGGTAGCGCTTCGGAGCGGACTCGGGCAGGCGGCCGGTCGTCGGTTTCGCGGCCCGCTGCCGGCTCATACCGGAGAGCCTTATGATTGTCGCGTCATTCCGTGCGCGCCGCAGCACGGAGTGGCGCGGCGCAGACACGGAACCCCGTGCCGCTTCGACGGGATGCCGGATCAGCGATGCACCGCTCAAGCGCTGCAACGCATCCGGCATGACGAGTCGTGAACAAGGCTCGGGGTTCTCAGCCCGGAGGCTCCCTCCAGCCCTTCCAGCTCCGCCGGATGGCCTCGCATTCGGGAACCCGGACCCCGGTCACCACCTCCATCGTCCGCCGGGTCATCCGCATCAGCTTCTCGATCGCGTAATCGCCGTAGTCGGTGCGCCGCATCCCGGCATGCCGGGCCCCCAGGACCACGCGCGAGACCTTGGCCTCCTGGAGCGCCCAGCCGCACATCGGGCAGGGTTCCATGGCGGTGTAGCAGGTGGCGCCGGAGAGGTCGGTGGTGCCGAGCCGGCGGCAGGCGTCGCGGATGGCGACCATCTCGGCGTGGGCGGTGGGGTCGGTGTCGGAGCTCGCCCGGTTGCGGCCCCTGCCCAGCACCTTGCCGTCGCGCACGATCACCGAGCCGACCGGGACGTTGCCTTCCTCGAGCGCCTTGCGCGATTCCTCCAGCGCCAGGCCCATGAAGTGGTCGTGGTCCAATGGCATGGTCTTCCTCCCTTGGCTTTCGCTTCGCCCTAGAGCCTTTTCCTATCAGATTGAATCGCTGCGCCGAGGAGATTTTTCGACGTGGGCAGGAGAAGGGCGAAGAGCGTAGCGGGGACTACGGTCAAGCCCTTCGACAAACCCACGGCGAGAAATCTCCCCGCCCCATGGGGTTGCGCGGGGGCGGGCGCCCGCGGCGTTGCGCCGCTCGACCGATGGCCCCGCATCGCCCTTCGCGGCGCGCCTTGCGGATCGCCTCGCCCGCGCCCAACGCAGCCGGTTCAATCCGATAGGAAAAGGCTCTAGGCGCGGATCGGCTCGAGCCGGGCGACGTAGTCGTAGACCGTCTCGGCGACGTAGATGTTGCCCTCCGCGTCGCCGCGGATGCCGTGCCCCTCCTTGGGCACCGGCATGCAGCGCCCGACCACGGTCCCGTCGGCGGTCAACGCCGTCGTCCGCGGAATCTGGTCGGCAACGTAGACGATCCCGTCGCGGTCGGCGAAGACGTCCATCGGCTTGTAGAGGTCGCGCCACTCGGTCAGGTACCCGCCCTCGGGGTCGAAGATCTGGATGCGGTTGTTCTCGCGGTCGCCGACCAGAACCCGGCCGTCGGCCAGCACCCAGATGCCGTGCGGGGTGGTGAACTTCCCCGGCCCGCTTCCCGGCCCGCCCCAGCTCCGCCGGAGCGTGCCATCGGCGGAGAACCAGTGGACCATCGAGTTGGCGTAGCCGTCGGAGACGTAGAAGTCCCCGTTGGGGGCCACCGCCACGTCGGTGGGGTGGTTGAACGGCGCCTGGAGCCGCGGGCGCTGGCGGTCGCCGACCGTGAACAGGAGCCGCCCCTCGGGATCGAAGACCATGACCTGGTGGCCGCCCCGGTCCACCAGCCAGACCCGGTCGTCGGGCGCGATGAAGATGCCGTGCCCGTCGGCGATCATCCCCTGCCCCCAGGAGCGCAGGTAGTCGCCGTTGCGGTCGAACACCACCACCGGCGGGTCGATGCGCTGGAAGACGTAGACGTTGCCCTTCGAGTCGGCTGCGACCTTGCTCATCTGGCCGAGGCGCAGGCCCTTGGGCAGGCGGCCCCAGCCGCGGGTGAGCCGGTAGCGGCGCGGCCCCAGGGCGACGGTGATCTCGGGGTTGGCCATGATCGTTTCCTCCCTTCGCGACGTGGGCTTGTATGGGGCCGAGCCTAGCCGATGGCGGCCCGCCGGACGAGGGGGTCGCGGGCGGGGGGCGGCCGCCGGACGGGATGCCGGGGCGATCGCCGCGTCGACGCCAGACCGGCGCCGCGGGGCGATCATTCGGGCGCGATCAGACGCAATTTGGCGAAATAGGTGCGATAGCGCCGCGCGTCGCGGGTCAGCAGCCGGTATCCGGCGACGGCGGCATGGGCGCCGACAAAAAAATCCGGCAGCGGCGAGCGCCTGATCCCGCCCCGCCGCCGATAGGCGGAGAACACCTTGCCGGCCAGGAACGCGGCCTCGAAAGGGATCGGTTCGCGCTCGAAGGCCGGCCTGGGCAGGGCCTCCTCGAGGTCCTCGATCCGGGAGAAGCGGACCGAAACCTCGGCATAGATCACCGGATTGATGACCAGGCGCGCGGTTTCCGCCGCCGTCGCCAGCGCCCCGCTCGACCACGGGAACCAGCGGGCGTCCTCAGTCATGACGTCGAGCAGCACGTTGCTGTCGACCAGGACCGCAGTCATGGCTCGCGGGTGAGGGCCATGATGGCGTCGGTGCTCAGGGCGACGTCGCCGCGCCCGCGCAGGCGGGCGACGATTCGCGCGCCGCGGCCGGCCTTCCTCCCGGTCTTCGCCCGCCGGATTCGAACCGTCTTGCCGTCGTATGCGAACTCGACCTCGGTATGGGGCAAAAGGCCCGCGCGCTCGCGAATCTCGGCCGGTATGGTGACCTGTCCCTTGGAAGTGATGCGCATCGGCAACTCCTTACTCTTACCGGTAAGAGTAAGGAGTTGCCTGGCCGCCATCAAGCCCGGGAGCGAGGCGCGAAGAATGATGCAGAAGTATAGGGAATTTGTGTGTCCCGATTTTCCCGCAACGATGCGCCCTTCTGGATCAATCTCCAGGCCCGATACGGCTTGGCCGTTGCCATGCGGGATGTCGGCCGACGAGTCGCGCGCAAGGTGGAAGAAGCGGCGTGATCCCGGGTTTCGTTGACGACGAGACCCATGCCGGCTCGTCGGTGCGATCGTCATCGCGAGGAGGCGTAGCCGACGACGCGATCCAAGGCCCGGCATCGGAACAGCGGCCCGCCGCCCGTAGGCTCTGGGCCGCGAGGCGCGGCTCTGGATCGCTTCCCCCTTAGCTAAGGCTCGGAGGTCGCGATAACCGAAGCGATGGGCATGGGTTCACGTCGTCGAGACTTGGTATGAGGCCGAACTCCCTCTCCGAGGGCCGCGGATTCATCGAGGGCCGAAACCTTGCGGCACAAGGCCAAGGCTGTTTATCGATTCGTTGACCGACTCCAGCGCCTCGTGCACCTGCAACACTTCCTTGTAATCCCAATATTTCAGCCTATCGCGCAAATGCGCCACCGCGGTGGCATCCTTCTTGATCCGCTCGATTTGTGCCGCATCTGAAACCGCCACGACCCCCTGAACAGCAGGATTGTTAAGTGACCTAATGAGATTAAGAATTAGGCTGTCGATAGAGCCCTTCATCTGCACTTCAAAAACATAAATCACGCGACCCAAATTTCCGATAGTTGCTTCCCAGACCGTATCGACCTTGGCCCCGTCGGCCACTTTGACCTCCGTCGTCGCACTGAAACCAAGCCACACGCCGATCTCCGCCAACTTGTCTCGCACCTCGTTGTGCAGAGAGTCGCCCGCAGCTTCCGGCTTCGTTATCTCCTCCGGTTCTCTTGCCCCAACCGCTGCGGCTTTCTCTTTCTTATGAATCTGGCTGAGGTTGTCCTCAACCTGCAATTCGTCCCAGATGAAGTAATCTACGGTCAGCAGGTTCGCGTCGGAAATTCCTTCCTTTTGCATCTCCTGGGCAATTGCCTTCGCGATATCGCATAGATCTTGATATCGCTTTCCTGTCACCTGGTAGTTGTAACGAGGCAGGTCGTCCAGACCGAGATGGCGCAACCCGACGTAGGCGCGCCGATTCCAAAGCATGTACTCCTCGGGATGCGAATGGCAGAGAATCTCACTGATCATCGCCGGACCTATGCCCTTGATGGCTGAACGGAAGCGGTCCCAGCGCTGTTCGGTTGATGTCTCTCCCCAGACCAGTTCGGCCAACTCGTCCTTGACCTTCTTGAGGCCATGTTCCTGGACCAGTTTGTCGACCACATACTTCTTGTTTCCCCAGATGAGCATTGCCCATAGCTTGGCGATGTATTCGTAGAGATCGCCCTCGCTCATGGCGCGAATCTCGTCGGCGGTCTGGGCCTTGTAATACGCAACGCGCTCGGCGCGCTCCGCCTTATCGCGCTCGGCGGATATTGGGTCCTTACCGAGCTTCGCTTTCCAATCCCGAAGGTGCTTGCGTAGGAGCTCAATATCGAGGTTCATATCGTCCTCCCCCTACTTCCCCTACTTCACCACCACGCAGTTGCGGCCCAGGTCCTTGGCCATGTAGAGGGCGGAGTCGGCCCGCTCCAGCGCCTGGCTTAAGTTCTCGTCGCCGGCCTGGATGTCGGTCACGCCGACGCTCAGCGAAAGGGCCACCCCGGGCTGGGGCAGCACGTCCTTGAGGGCGGAGATGGAGGCCAAGAGCCGCTCGGCCACCCGCCCGGCGGCGTCGCGGTCGGTCTCGGGCATGAGCACCGCGAACTCGTCGCCGCCCAGGCGCCCGATCAGGTCGTGCTCGCGCAGCCGCTCGCGGAAGGCGTCGGCAATCCGCCGCAGCGCCACGTCGCCGGCGACGTGGCCGAAGGAGTCGTTGATCGCCTTGAAGTTGTCGAAGTCGATCACCAGCAGCGCGCCGGAGCGGCGGTAGCGCCGGGCGCGGGCGAATTCGCGCTCGGCCAGATCGAGGAACCGGCGCCGGTTGAACACGCCCGTCAGCGCGTCGGTGGTGGCCTGGCGGCGCAGCTCCTGCTCGGTGCGCTTGCGCTCGGTCACGTCGGCGATGGTGGCCAGCACCACCGGCTCCTCGCCGAAGGCGACCCGCCGCCAGGCGGTCTCGGCCCAGAACGGCTGCCCGGCCCTGGTCTTGAGCGGAAGCTCGAGATCCTCGACGATCTCGCGCGCGTTCAGCCGGCGTGCGATCTCCACGTATCCCGCGCGATCGGCGAAGAAGTCGGCGACCGACGCCCCGGCCGCCGGCACGGTGCCGGTGCCGAACACCTCGGCGGCGCGGCGGTTCATGAAGTAGAGGGCGCCGTCGGCAAGCCGGGCGATCACCATCGGCACCGGCGAGGCGTCGATGACGCGGAGCACCCGCTCGTGGTTCTCGCGCGCCTCCACCCCCGCGCTCTCGGCGCGCCGGATCACCCCCCGCATCACCGCCACGATCAGCGCCGTCCCGACCGCCAGCATGAGGGCGTGCGAGGTGACCAGGCCCCAGGGCAGGAGCCAGGCTACGTCGCGGACCAGCGGATGGGTAAGCCGGTGCACCCCCCAGGCGAGGAAGGCGATGCCGGCGAGCCGCCCGTGCCCGGCGCCGGCGGCCTCGGCCTTGAGCCAGAGCGCCCCGGCCGCGATCGCGGCCCCGCCCGCGAGCGGCGCCAGCGCCCAGGCGCGAAGGGCAATGCCGTCGTCGAGGGCGAGGACCGCGAACGCCGACCCGCCGCTCGCCGCCGCCCAGAGCGCGCCAAGAGCCCACCACCACGGCCGCCGGCCGAGGAAGACGAGCGTGCCGGCGAGGAGCGCGAGCAGGCTCGCGAGATGGACCGAATCGAAGGCGATCACCGCCATCGGATGGCCGACTAGGCCGCGGAACAGGAACGCCCCATAGCCGAGCGCATGGCCGAGGATCCCCGCCCCCCACCACCGCAGCCCGCGTCCGTGGCTCCGGCAGGTGCCCGCGCCGAGATAGAAAAGGAGCGGCGCCACCACCAGGCTCGCCAGGATGAGCGTCACCACCGCGGTGTCGTGGGACAGGGGCATGGGCCCTTATAGTGGCCCGGCCGACGTTTGCGAAGGGGCCGCGCGAGCCGCTTGCGTCGCAACCGCCCGCGCGCCACACTCCCGCCCACTCCATTACCGTCCCGGAAAGAGAGGCGAACGCCATGGACCGAATCGACCTTAGAAGCGACACCGTCACCCTGCCCACCCAGGCCATGCGCGAGGCGATGGCCAAAGCCGAGGTCGGCGACGACGGCCGCGAGGGCGACCCCACGGTCCGCCGCCTCGAGGAGAAGGCGGCGGCGATCACCGGCAAGGAGGCCGGGCTGTTCGTGGTCTCCGGCACCATGGGCAACTCGGTGGCGATGTTCGCCCACACCAACCGCGCCGCCGGCACCGTGCTGCTCGACGAGAAGAGCCACATCCTGCGCTCCGAGATGGGGGCGATCGCGACCCTGGCCGGCCTCTTCTTCAAGATCGTACCGGCGAAGCGCGGGGCGATGGACCTCGACCGCCTGGCCGAGGCCATCCAGTCATCCTTGAGCGAGGGCGAGCTCCCGACCCTGATGATCGAGATGGAGACCACCCACAACGGCGCCGGCGGCACCGTGCTCGCGCCCGAGCACATGCAGGCCGTCTTTGCGCTGGCGAAGAAGCACGGGATTCCGGTGCACACCGACGGCGCCCGCTTCTTCAACGCCGCGGTCAAGCTCGGCGTCAGGCCGAGCGAGCTCGCCCGCCACACCGATTCGATCAGCTTCTGCCTGTCCAAGGGCCTGAGCGCGCCGGTCGGCTCGGTCATCGTCGGCTCGAAGGCCTACATCCAGCGCGCCCGCGCCTGGCGCCGCATGCTCGGCGGCACGCTTCGCCAGGCGGGCATCATCGCCGCCGCCGGCATCATCGCGCTGGAGACCATGATCGACCGCCTGGCCGAGGACCACGAGAGCGCCAGACGCCTGGCCGAGGGCATCCACGACGTCGATCCCTCGCTCGTCGATCCCCGCTCGGTAGAGACCAACATCGTCATGCTCGATTTCCAGAAGAGCGGGCGCGGCGCACGCGAGTGGGCCGAGGCGCTGAATGCCAACGGCCTCTGGGTCCGGCCCGGCGGCGCCACGCGGATGCGCCTCGTCACCCATCGCCACATCGGCAAGGCCGAGGTCGAGCGTGCCATAGCCGCCTTCGCCAAGGTGTCCAAGGAGCTTCGCGCCCGCACACCGGTGCGGGCGGTGGCCGGGGAGTAGGCGGCGGATGCGAGTCCTCTCCGAGGCCGAGACCCGCGAGCTCCTCACCGTCGAGGCTGCCTTCCGGGTGGTGGAGGCGGCCTACCGCGAGTACGGGCTCTTCGGCACCGTGCTCGCCAACCCCTCGGCGGCGGTGATGTTCGTTCCCGCCGACCCGCCGGCTATCTTCATCAACAAGATGGCGATGCTGCCCGGCCAGGGCGTGGCCGGCATGCGCTTCGGCATGCAGTTCGGCAGCTACTACTGCCTGGTGAGCGAGGCCCGCACCGGCAAGGCGATCGGGCTCGTCGACGAGACCTGGAGCTACCGCCGCCGGGTGGGCGCGACCGCGGCGGTGAGCGCGAAATACCTTGCGCCCAAGAGGGTAAAGCGGATCGGCCTCATCGGCGCCGGCCAGCTCAACGAGGAAGTCTACCTGATGATGCCCCACGCCTTCCCCGGGGCCGAGTTCCGCGTCTCCTCGCGCACCCTCGACGGCGCCAGGGACTTCGCCAGGCGGCTCGGGACCAACCGGCGCCCGCCGCTGATCCCGGTCGCCACCGCCGAGGAGGCGGCGCGGGACGCCGACATCGTGGTGACCATCACCCTCGCCCAGGCGCCGATGATCAGGCCGGGAATGCTTAAGGCGGGCGCGCTGATGCTCTCCATGGGCGGCGTGGCCGAGATTACCTTCGAGTGCCTGCCCGAGTTCGGCACCGTGGTGGTGGACGACCTCGACTACGCCCTCCTTCGCGGCGACTTCGCCGCCTGGGTCAACGCCGGGCTGATGACCAGGGAGCAGGTGGTCGAGCGCATCGACGCCAACATCGGCGAGGTGGTGGCGGGAAGGAAGCCCGGGCGCAGAAGCGCGGGCGAGCGGGTGCTGGGCGTGATCCAGGGCATGGCCCACTGCGACGTGGCCTGCGCCAAATACTGCCTGGAGGAGGCCGCGCGCCGCGGCCTCGGCACCGTGGTCGAGTCGATCGCCCAATCGGCCGGGCGGGATCCGGCCAAGGGGGCGAAGAGCGCCGCCTTCGTCACCGCCGGGCTCAGGAGATCGCGCGGGATTTAGAGCATGATATCCCCGTCTGGAGGACCGCCATGCACCGCAAGTTCAGCCCCGCCACGCTCGCCCCACCGGGCTCGGGCAACCACCACGGCGTCGAGGTCGCGCCGGGCGCGCGCTGGCTGATGATGTCGGGCCAGGTCGCGCGCCGGCGCGATGGCACCATCGCCGAAGGCATCGAGGCCCAGATCGAGCAGTGCTGGCAGAACGTCCGCGCCATCCTCGCCGAGGGCGGCATGGGGCTCGAGGACGTGGTCAAGATCACCACCTACCTCACCCACCGCGAGGACGGGCCCGCCTACCGGGCGGCGATGAAGCGGCACCTCGGCGAGCTCCGCCCGCCCAGCACCATGGTGCTGGTGGCCGGCTTGGCGCTGCCCGAGATGCGGGTCGAGATCGACGTCGTCGCCGCCCGCGCCTGAGCGCCGGTCCGTCGCCCACGCGCCCGCCCACCTCCCCGCCCCTCACTCCAGCGGCACCGGGCGCTTCCGGCGGTCCTCGTCGATGGCGCAGAAGGTGAAGTGGCCCTCGGTCACCTTGACGATGCCGCTGCCGTCGCGGCGCTCGGCCCAGGCCTGCACGAGATAGGTGAGCGAGCTCGTCCCCACCCGGTCGAGCATGGCGTAGAAGCTCACCAAATCGCCGACGTGGACCGGGTGGCGGAAGCTGAAGCGGTCCACGCCGACGGTGGCCACCCGGCCGCGCGCCCGCCGCATCGCCGCCGAGCCCCCGGCCTGGTCCATCAGCGCCAGGAGCCAGCCGCCGAAGATGTCGCCGAAGGGGTTGGTGTCGCGCGGCATGGCGACCACGCGGAGCGTCGGCTCGCCGGCGGGCGGGGCGTCGGCGGCGGAGGCCCCGGCGGGGGCGGACCGAGGGGTAGCGGGCATCGGCTTCTCCACTACATCTTGTTTGAGGGACTTGGTCTATCTACTGTATAGTCCGCGCGTCATGCAACGGAACAGGAACGAGCGCCCGTCCCCCGACCTCTTCGCCGGGATCGAGAAGGGCGAGGGCAAGGGGAGCGGCGGCGCCTACACCGCCCGCGACATCGAGGTGCTGGAGGGGCTGGAGCCGGTCCGCCGGCGCCCCGGCATGTACATCGGCGGCACCGACGAGCGGGCCATGCACCACCTGGTGGCCGAGGCCCTGGACAACGCCATGGACGAGGCGGTCGCCGGCCACGCCAGCCGGATCGAGGTCGGCTTGGCCAGGGACGGCACCGTCACGGTCGCCGACAACGGCCGCGGCATCCCCGTCGATCCCCACCCCAAGTTCAAGAAGCCGGCGGTGGAGATCATCCTCACCACGCTCCACTCGGGCGGCAAGTTCACCGACAAGGTCTACAAGACCGCGGGCGGCCTGCACGGGGTCGGCATCTCGGTGGTGAACGCGCTCTCGGAGTCGCTCACCGTCGAGGTCGCGCGCGAGCGGCGGCTGTGGGTGCAGAGCTACAGCCGCGGCGCGGCAAAGACCAGGCTCAAGGACATGGGCGCGGTCAGCAACCGGCGGGGCACCACCATCCGTTTCCGGCCCGACCCGAAAATCTTCGGCGAGGCCGCGCGCTTCCGACCCGCCCTCGTCTACGGCATGGCCCGCTCCAAGGCGTATCTCTTCCGCGGCGTCGAGATCCGCTGGGCCTGCGCGCCCGAGCTCCTGAAGGGCGACGCGGCGACGCCGGCCGAGGCCGTGCTCCACTTCCCCGGCGGGCTCGCCGATTTCCTCGCCGAGACCGTAGGCGCGCGCGCCTGCGTGGTGCCGGTGCCGTTCCGCGGCGAGGCCAGGCTCAACGGCGACGGCGGCGCGGACGGCGAGGTGGCCTGGGCCGCGACCTGGGTGGAGGACGAGGAGGGCTTCGTCAACTCCTACTGCAACACCGTGCCGACGCCCCAGGGCGGCACCCACGAGGCGGGCTTCCGCTCGGCCCTCGCCAAGGGGATTCGCGCCTATGGCGAGCTGGTCGGCAACCGCCGCGCCGCGCAGGTCACGCCCGACGACGCGGTGGGGAGCGCCTGCGCCCTCCTCTCGCTCCTCCTTCCCAACCCGCAGTTCCAGGGCCAGACCAAGGAACGGCTCTCCAGCCCCGAGGCCACGCGGCTGGTGGAGACCACGGTCCGCGACCACTTCGACCACTGGCTCTCGGCCGACCCCGCCCGCGCCAACCTCCTGCTCGACCACGCCATCGCCCGGGCCGAGGACCGCCGGCGCCGGCGCGAGGCCAAGGAGACCGAGCGGAAATCCGCCACCCGCAGGCTCCGCCTTCCCGGCAAGCTCGCCGACTGCACCCGCACCGGCGCGCAAGGCACCGAGGTGTTCCTGGTCGAGGGCGATTCGGCCGGCGGCTCGGCCAAGCAGGCGCGGAACCGCGACACCCAGGCGGTGCTGCCGTTGCGCGGCAAGATTCTGAACGTGGCCGCGGCCTCGTCGGACAAGCTCGCCGGCAACCAGGAGCTCAAGGACCTGGTGGAGGCGCTGGGCTGCGGCACCCGCGGCGCCTACGACGGGGCGCGGCTGCGCTACGAGCGGGTGATCATCATGACGGATGCGGACGTGGACGGCGCCCACATCGCCTCGCTCCTGATGACCTTCTTCTTCCGCGAGATGCCGGGGCTGGTGACGGGCGGGCACCTCTACCTCGCCCAGCCGCCGCTCTATCGCCTGGCGCAGGGCGGCACCACCGCCTACGCCCGCGACGACGCCCACCGCGAGGAGCTGCTGCGGATCCTCTTCAAGGGCAAGACGACCGTCGAGGTGACCCGCTTCAAGGGCCTGGGCGAGATGCCGCCGATGCAGCTCAAGGAGACGACCATGGACCCCCGGAACCGGACGCTGCTCAGGGTGGAGATTCCCGACGGCGTGGGCGGCGAGGCTGTGGAGACGGCCAGGCTGGTGGAGGCGCTGATGGGCCGCAACCCCGAGCCCCGCTTCAGGTTCATCCAGGAGAAGGCGAAGTTCGTCGAGGTGGACGTGTGAGGAAAACACCTTGGATACCGTGATGGACAGCATGCCATCCATCGAACATTGGATTTCGGGAACAGCGTTGTTTCTCACGTTTTCATTTACGTTCACAATCATCGTCGGCGTGATTGGGATTAAGACGATGGTTTCCCGTAAATGGTTTTGGATCTTGACCGCTGTGGCCGCGCTTCTTTCGCTCTCAGCTTGGCGGCATGCAGCCATTCAAAATGAGCAAAAAAACGAAATCCAGCAAAGAGCGCACAACCTTGAAAAGGACGTGCGCCGAATGGCCGATACGCTCAAGGTAAATCTTGATCAATCGGTCGAAGCGTTAGCGAAGGAAATCATTGATCGGTTGATACGCCCTTGGCGCCTAAATCGGTCCCAAATCGAGAGACTAGAGGAACAGTTTAATCGTCTTCGAGAGCGGGGCTTGGAATTTCGTATCGGATTTTTCCCGATACAAAGCGACAAAGATGCAAGCACCTTTGCAAGAGACATTACAAGCCTGCTAGCGTCAATGCGCCCAGAATGGCCATACACACAGCCGGGCGTGGTTTGGGCGGACCCGACGACGGAAGGTATCCACGTCGCGATATCGGACAACGACGACATCAACAATCCGCCAGAGAGCGCGCGTCACCTTGAACGCGTATTCAAAGATTCGGGCCTTCCCATCGGGCGCGTGGTGACAGAGAGAGGACTTCGAAAAGGTGAAGTCGGTTTGGTGATCGGCTCAAAGCCAAGGGATTGGGAAGTCTATAGTGCGCCGTAACCCCTGAGAGTCGAAACGAGTCGAGCCGTTTCAACAGCTCAGATCGTCACCCCCGCAAAGGCGGGGGTCCATGTCGAATCGGCTACGACGCGGCAAGCCTGGATTCCCGCTTTCGCGGGAATGACGGACATGACGCGTAACTGGTTGCGAAATACGACTTCATTTCCAGCCGGACACTGGAGGAACAGCCCTTGAACCCAGCTGGGGCCAAGCGCTCACGCGGCCCGGGGCGCGACCTCCTTCTCGATGCGTCGGCGCGAGGTTTCCTTCGCCACCTCCAGGTCGTAATGGGCCTGGAGGTTGATCCAGAATTCGGGGCCGGTGCCGAAGTACCGGGCCAGCCGGAGCGCGGTGTCGGCGGTGATCGCGCGGCGGTCAAGCACGATGTCGTTGACCCGCGAGCGCGGCACCTTGATCGCCTGCGTGAGCGCATAGACGCTCACTCCCATCGGCGATAGAAAATCCTCGCGCAGAATCGCGCCGGGATGGACCGGCGCGATCCGCCCGCCGGAACCGGACCGGCCGCACAAGGGGAGGAGCGATGACCCACGACGTCATCATCGTCGGCGGCGGCTCCGCTGGCTGCGCGCTGGCCAACCGGCTCTCGGCCCGAAGCGGGACCAGGGTCCTGCTGATCGAGGCCGGCCAGGACACGCCCCCCAACCGGGTGCCGGAGGACATCCTCGACAGCTATCCGGGCCGCGCCTACCTCAACCCGGCCTACGGCTGGCCGGAGCTCCGCGTCCACCTCCAGCCGGTGCCCCACAACGCCCCCGAGCGCCCGCCCGCCCGGCGCTACGAGCAGGCCAAGGTCATGGGCGGGGGCTCCAGCATCAACGGCCAGGTGGCGGTGCGCGGCGCCCCCGCCGACTACGACGCCTGGGAGGCGGCCGGCGCCGCGGGCTGGGGCTGGGAGGGGGTGCTGCCCTACTTCCGCCGGCTCGAGCGCGACATGGACTTCGACGGCCCGCTCCACGGCCGGGAGGGGCCGATCCCCATCCGGCGCATCTTCCCCGACCAGTGGGACGGCCTCGCCCGCGCCGCGGCCGAGGTCTTCCGCCGGGCGGGCCACGCCTACCGCCCGGACATGAACGGCGAGTTCGCCGACGGCTTTGCGCCCGCGCCCTTCTCCAACGCCTACGGGCGGCGCGTCTCCACCGCCGTCGCCTACCTCGATGCCGCCACCCGGCAGCGCGCCAACCTCCGAATCCTGGCCGGGGCCGAGGTCCGGCGCCTCGTCGTCGAGGGCCGCCGCGTGGTCGGAGTCGAGGCCGTGACCGGCGCCGGAGAGGAGGTCTTCCGCGCCCGCGAGGTGATCGTAACGGCCGGGGCCACCCACTCGCCGGCGCTACTCATGCGTTCCGGCATCGGCCCCGCCGGCGCGCTCCGCGCGCTCGGGGTCGCCGTGGTCGCCGACCTGCCGGGGGTGGGGCGGAACCTCCAGGATCATCCGGCGGTCGCCGTCTCGGCCTATCTCGTGCCCGAGGCGCGGTTCGATCCCGCCAGCCGGCGGCACATCCACGTGCATCTGCGCTACTCCTCGGGGGTCGAGGGCTGTCCGCCCACCGACATGGTGATCAACACCGTCTCGCGCTCGGCCTGGCACCCGCTCGGCCGCCAGCTCGGCTCGTTCCAGGTGTTCGCGGCCAAGTCATTCTCCCGCGGCGAGGTGACGCTGGCCTCCGCGGACTGGCGCCGCGAGCCGGTGGTGGCGTTCAACCTCCTCTCCGACCGCCGCGACTGCGACCGGCTGATGGCCGGCATCCGCCTGGTGGCGCACTTCCTCGGCCAGGAGCCGCTCAGCCGCTGCGCCCTCGATCCCTTCCCCTCGAGCTACTCGGAGCGGGCGCGGACCTTCGGCCGCCTCACCTTCGGCAACGCGTTCCTGACCTTCGTCGCCGCGCGCGTGATGGCGGGGCCGGGGGCGTTGCGCCGCACATTCATCCGCGCCGCCGTGAGCTCGGCGATGCCGCTTGAGCGGCTGCTCGCCGACGACGTCGCCCTCGAAGCCCACGTGCGCGACAGCGTCACCGGCACCTGGCACGCCTGCGGCACCTGCCGCATGGGCGACCCAACGGGCCCGTGGACGGTGGTCGATCCGCGCGGCCGCGTCGGCGGCGTCGAGGGGCTCAGGGTGGCGGACGCGTCGGTGATCCCGGAGATCCCGTCCGCCAACACCAACATCCCGACGATCATGATCGCCGAGAAGATGGCGGACGCGATCCTGTCGGGATAACGGCACGCTCCGCCGGTTCCGCCGCCGCGTCCCCGGCGCGGTTGACCGGGGCGGAGCGCGCGTGCCACCGTGCTTTACGGAACGGCGGCGGCCGGCCTCTGAGAACCGGAGCGGACGGGGGGAGGATGAGCAACGATTACCCGCGCGACCTGGTGGGGTACGGGGAGACCCCCGTGGATCCGAAGTGGCCCGGCGGGGCGAGGCTCGCCCTCAACTTCGTGCTCAATTACGAGGAGGGCGGCGAGAGCTGCATCCTCCACGGCGATCCGGCTTCCGAAGGGAACCGCACCGACGTGCCGGGCAGTGTCCCCTGGCCGGGCGAGCGCAACCTCAACGTCGAATCCATGTTCGAGTACGGCTCGCGGGCGGGATTCTGGCGCATCATGCGGCTGTTCCGCGAGCGCGGCCTCAACTTCACCGCCTACGCCGTTGGCATGGCGATCGAGCGGGCGCCCGGGAACGCGCGCGCGATGGTGCGCGACGGCCACGAGATCGCCAGCCACGGCTACCGCTGGATCAACTATCGCCACGTGGACGAGCGGACGGAGCGCGAGCACATGCGCCTCGCCATCTCGGCGATCGAGCGCGTCACGGGAAGCCGGCCGCTCGGCTGGTTCACCGGCCGCATCAGCGCCAACACCCGCCGGCTGGTGGTCGAGGAGGGCGGCTTCCTCTACGATTCCGACTCCTTCGCCGACGACCTACCCTACTGGGTCACCGTCTCGGGCAAGCCCCACCTCATCATCCCCTACAGCATGGATTGCAACGACGTCCGCTTCGCGGCCGAGCAGGGCTTCAACACCGGCGAGGAGTTCTTCGCCTACCTCAAGGACGCGTTCGACATGCTCTACGCCGAGGGTGCCTCTCGGCCCAAGATGATGACCGTCGGGCTCCACTGCCGCCTGGTCGGGCGCCCGGGGCGTGCGGCCGCGCTCGCCCGCTTCCTCGACTACGTGCGCGAGCACGACGAGGTGTGGCTCTGCCGGCGAGTCGACATCGCGCGACACTGGATGAAGGAGCACCCTTTCCCGACCTGAAGGGACTCCCTGCGCCGCGGGTCGCGAGGAGGGGAGCGGCCCCGATCGGCGGCGTCGAGGCGGGTGCGCTTGGCTACCCGCCGTGGCCCGATCCCGCGAGACGATCAGGGCGAGCGAGAGTGCCGCCGCGGTCCATGCGGCACCCGAGCCCCCGAGGGAGGAGCGAGCGATGGGAAACCTGAACGGAAAGGTATCGCTGGTGACCGGCGCCTCGCGCGGAATCGGCGAGGCGACGGCGCTGAGACTGGCGGAGATCGGCTCGTCCCTCTTCCTGGCGGCGGATGGCACGGCCGAGGAGCTGGAGGCGGTGGCGAGGGAGTGTCGCAGGCTGAGTCCCGTGGGCGCCGAGGCCAAGTGGGGGATCTTCGACCTCGCCGAGGTCGGCCAGGCGGAGAAGATGGCGACGGCCGCGATCGAGTCCTTCGGGCGGGCGGACGTTCTCGTCAACAATGCCGGCGTGCGCTGCCGAAAGCCGTTCGGCGAGCTGACCCACGAGGACTACGACCTCGTCATGACGGTGAACCTTCGCGCCCCGATCTTTGCCTCCCAGGCCGTTCTCCCGGCGATGCGAAGGCAGGGCGGCGGACGCATCATCAACGTCGCCAGCCAGATGGGGATGGTGGCCAAACAGGACCTCTCCCTCTATTCGACTTCCAAGGCGGCGCTAATCCATCTCACCCGCTCGATGGCCCTCGAGCTCGCCAAGGACGGGATCGCCGTCAACGCCGTGAGTCCCGGTCCCATCGAGACCCCGTACACCATCGAGCGCCTGAGGGACCTACCGGGGTTCCGCGAGACCGCCCTCGCCTATGTGCCGCTCGGACGGCTGGGAAAGCCCGGGGAGGTCGCCGAGGCGATCGTCTTCCTCGCCTCCTGCGACGGCAACTTCGTCCACGGCCACAACCTGGTCATCGACGGCGGACACGTGATTCATTAGCAGGCCGCGCCCGCGGCGGGCGGGCGCTCAGCCCTCGGCGATCTCGATGTCCATCAGGGGCGCGTACTGCTGCCCGGCGTGGCCGTCGGCGTCGCCGATGTCGCCCTGGAAGATCGGGCGCGGGATCGAAGCCTTCACCGCGAGGGCGTTGTCGCAGAAGAAGAACAGTACCTCCTCGGGAGGAAGTCCGTAGAGGGCGGCGACGACCTCGCGGCTCAGCGCGCCCGAGCGCCTGACGCGCTGATAGCGCGCCGGATCGTCGAACATGACGTCGAAGGTCAGTTGAAAGGGCCCGGCGTTCTTGCTCCGGATCAGGCTCGCGAGCTCGGCAAGCTTCGTCATCCCACGGCCTCCTGTCGCGCGCGGCCCGCCTCAGCCGACGCGCACGACCTCCATCGGGAACATCTCGTAGGGGTCGTCCGGCTCGACCACGTGGTTGACATTGAAGCGATAGACCGGACCGCGCTCGAGATAGGCGGGGTTGTAGGGGCAGGCAAGCGTGGTGATCAGCCCGCTCCACTCCGGGATCGGAAGATGCAGCGCCTGATGGCGGGTCATCGAGGCGATCGCGTTCGCCAGATCCTGGGTCGGGGCGGTAACCTCGAAGACGAGGCAAAGCTCGTGGGAGCGGATCTCCTTGACCGGTTCGAGCGGGCCCATGGTCCCGTCCTTGCCGTAGATGCGGACACCGAAGGCGTAGTCACCCTCGCCCAGCCGCTGCCCGAAGACGTCGGCGATCCGCGCCTTGAGCCGCACCCGCAGCCGCTCCAGCCAGGCGTCGATCTGGCGGATGATGTAGCGGTCGCGGACCGAGCCGATGAGCACGCTCTGATAACCCGCGAGCTCCGCCCCCTCGAGCTTCACCGTGTAGGTTTCGGCCGGACGGAATCGGCTCCCCCTGACCCTGACCGAGCGCGCATCGAGCGCCTCGTACTCGGCCTCGCCGAGATCGAGCGCGCCGGAGGATTCGACGAGGAGGAAGGGATGCGCGTTCTCGTAGAGGCTGTGGGCGGCGATGCTTTGCGGCGTGCAGCGAAGCTTGGGGTCCAACGGCTCGACCACGAAGTGATCGGGCCTGAGCGTCGCCATCATGCAATCGGGAGACGTGCGCTGGACCACCGAGGCGGCCCCGCATTCGAGAATCTTCGCCGCGTGCCAAGCGAGACCCGCCGGGAAGCCCTCGCGGATGGGGATGCCGGCGAAGATGGCGGTGTCGCTCGCCCGCCCCGCCAGCACCACGTCGGCACCGGCATCGAGGGCCTTCAGGAAGGGCTCGGCCCCCATCATCCCGACGATCCGCTCGCTTCGCTCGATCGCCGCCTCATCGAACCGCGGGGCGGGATGGAGGGGCCGAATCTTTCCCGCCCGGAGCTTCGCCTTGAGGTAGTCCTTCCGCTGCTCGGCATGGATCAGGGCGACGGTGAAGGCCAAGTGCTCCTCGGCGGCGATCTCCTTGGTGATGTCGAAGATGAAGGCGAGATGGGCATCCCCGCCGGCCGTCCCGCACGAGCCGATCAGGAGCGGGACGCCGAGCCGGCGGGCCCCTCGCAGCATCAGCCGGAGGTCGCGCTTGATGGCATGGCGGGGGAACACCGTCTTCCCGGAGCCGAGATAGTAGGGCCCGGGATCGGTCGAGCCGGCGTCACAGCCGACAAAGTCGGGCTTGCGCCGAAGCGCCTCCTCGTACGAGCTCTCGAGGAAGCCCGACCCGAGCACGCCGGTCGGCGCGACCACCCTGATCTCGGCCAATCCTGGTTTCGGCATGACACGGATCCGTCCCGGTTCCGGGCGAGAAAGAGGGCCGGCGCGGGCCGGGCTCCCGCCCCTATAGCGCGGTTCCCCGGCGCCCGGCAACAAAGGAGCCGGCCGGCGGCTGGTTACGCGCCGGGGCGCCGAGGACCCGACGCTCCGCCGTCACCGGCGCCCTCGGTCGACTCCCGTCGAGTCCGCGCCCGCCGCGCGGCTGGCCGTTTCCCCGGCTCGGCCTCGATTGCCGACGCCCGGCGGAGGGAGACACCCCCGGCCCGTGCCTCTGGCTCGCGTGCTCCGCCCGCCGCCGCGCCCCCCGCGACGCGCCGAAAGACGCGGCCCGCCACCCAGCCGAACGACGACGAGCGGAGACAGACGGCCGCAGCCACCGCCCGACCGATGTCGGCCGGCGCCTCCGCCCGCCCCGCGGGCGTCCCTCGGGCCGTCGCGAAGGAACCGGGGTGCCGGCGGCGGGCGGGCCGGGGCCAGTCCCGCGCCCGCCGCCCCCGGTCACACCACCTTCAGATTGACCGCCGAGAACTTGCCCTCGCGGCCGCGCTCGATCTCGTAGCTGACCTTCTGGCCCTCGTTCAGAGTGCCGATGCCGGCCCGCTCGACCGCCGAGATGTGGACGAACACGTCCTTCGATCCATCCTCCGGCTGAATGA
>JACQOE010000067.1 GCA_016202695.1 Pseudomonadota bacterium
ATGTCGGGGAGGTGCATCCCGCCGTCGAAGGGGTCGTTGAGGATGTAGACGTCGCCCGGGCGGATGTCGTTGCCGTAGTGGCGCATCACCGCCTCCATGGCCGCCGGGATCGAGCCGAGGTGGATCGGGATGGTCAGTCCCTGCGCGACCAGCCGCCCGTTGGCGTCGCAAAGGGCGGTCGAGTAGTCCATCGCCCCCTTGAGCACGCTCGAATAGGCGGTGCGGAAGACGGTCAGCGCCATCTCGTCGGCGACCGAATGGATCGACGTCTTGAACAGCTCGAAGGCGATGGGATCGCGGACGTCCGACATGGTCTCTCCACGTTCCTGGGCGGGGGCTCAGTCCTCGGGGATCGCGCCCGCGGGGAGCGGGCCGCGGGTGATGAACGGCGGCTTGGTCCAGCCGCGCCGGGCGCGGAGCGCGGCGCGGAGCGCGGCGGTGGCGGCCTCGTCCACCGTCCAGCGCTCGGGGTCGAGAACGACGCCGTAGCGCTCGCGCGCGCTTTCGGCGCTGACGAACTCGTTCCTCACGTCCTTCAGCACCCGCGCCGGATCGCGCTCCAGGGGATCGCCCCAGCCGCCGCCGCCGGCGGTCTCGTAGCGGAAGGTCTCGCCCTTGCGCATGGTGCGCGTGACCTTGGAGGTGAGCGGCTCGGGCCGGGAATGGAAGTTGAGCAGGTTGAGCGAGGGCTGGCCCGGCTCGCCGCCGCGGAGGCCGAAGGGCCGCACCGCGCGGCGGTCGTTGCGGACTTGCAGCACCGCCTCGTCGGCGAGCAGGCGGTAGTCGCGCCGGTAGGGAACGCCTCCGCGGAATTTGCCCGCCCCGGCGCCGTCGTTGACGTACTCGAAGGCGAGGAGCTGCAGCGGCGACTCGGCCTCCATCATCTCCACCGGCGAGACGCTGTTGTTGGAGAACGGGTGGGCGTTGCCCTCGACCCCGTCGGCAAAGGGGCGCCCGCCCCAGGCGCTGCACCCGAAGTCGACGTAGATGAAGGGCTTGCGGTCGGCGTAGTAGCCGCCGAGCGAAACCCCGACATTGCCCCCGTCGGTGGCCGCGCACACCCGGTCGGGGCACATCTTGGCGAGCGCGCCGAGGGCGCAGTCGGTCATGCGGAAGCCGGTGATCCCGCGCGCCCCGGACGAGGCCGGCAGCACGGCGTTGGCGATCGTGCCCTCGGGCGCGGTCACGGTCACCACCCGGAAGAAGCCTTCGTTGGTGGGAATGTCGCCGGGCAGGACCGACTTCACCGCGCAGTAGGTGGCGGCGGAGGTGAAGGAGAGGGTGTTGTTGATCGCACCCCGTACCTGCGGCGCGGTCCCGGTCCAGTCGGCGGCGAGACGGTCGCCGGTCTTGGTGAACGTGACCTTGAGGCGGATCGGCTTGCCGAACTCGACCCCGTCGTCGTCGATCCAGTCGACGAAGTCGTAAACCCCGTCGGGAAGGTCGCGGAGCGCCGCCCGGGTCAGGCGCTCGGAATAGTCGATCACCTCCTGCATGTGGCGCCTCACTCCGTCGGCGCCGTAGGTGCGGACGAACTCGTCGAGCCCCTGCTCGGCGGTGTAGCAAGCGGAGAGCTGCGCCCGCAGGTCGCCGAAGACGAGCACCGGCACCCGCACGTTCTTCTCGATGATCTTGTGGACCGCCTCGTTGCGCACCCCCCCCTCGTAGTACCTGAGCGGCGGGATGCGCAGCCCCTCCTGGTAGATCTCGGTCGAGTCGGCGGCGTTCGAGCCCGCCACCCGCCCGCCGACGTCGGTGTGATGGCAGATCGTGCAGGCGAAGGCGATCCGCTCGCCGTTCACGAAGATCGGCTTGAAGAGGAAGATGTCGGGGAGGTGCATCCCGCCGTCGAAGGGGTCGTTGAGGATGTAGACGTCGCCCGGGCGGATGTCGTTGCCGAAATGGCGGAACACGGCGCCGAGCGCGGTCGGCATCGAGCCCAGGTGCGCGGGCATGGTGAGCCCCTGCGCGACCATCCGCCCGTCGGCGTCGGCGAGCGAGGTGGAATAGTCCAGCCCCGACTTGACCACCGCCGAATACGAGGTGCGCGAGACGGTGAGCGCCATCTCGTCGGCGAGCGAGAAGATCGCGTTCTTGAACAGCTCGAAGGCGATGGGGTCGCGGGCCGCGCTCATCGCCGTCGTCCGAGCGGGCGGCGAGGCGCAGCCGGACGCGCCGGCGCGGTCGCCTGTGCGGGGGTGCGAAGCGGGAACAGCGGACGTCTCCTTGATGCGATTTCTTGGTTTGGTTGGCCCCGACGCTAGCAACATTCGCCGGCGCCTGCAAATGGTCCTGTGCCCGCCGGCTGGGACGTCGGCACGGCCTCCCTTGCCTCCGCCCCCGCCCCCTCCTAGGCTGAGTCGGCCTCGATGCGAGAGGCCCTTTCGGGGAGGGACGGGATGGACCCGCTCGCACTGACCGCACGCCAGGCCGTGCGCGCCTTCGCCGACGGCGCGCTCACGGCCGAGTCCTATGCCCGGGCCCTGCTCGCGCGGAGCCGGGCGCTCTCGCGCCTCAACGCCTTCATCTGGCAGGAGCCGGAGACGGTGCTGGAGTGGGCCCGCGCCGCCGACAAGCGCCGGGCGCGGGGCGAGCGGCTGGGCCCGCTCGCCGGCCTGCCGCTGGCGATCAAGGACAACATCGAGGTCGAGGGCCTTGCCACCACCGCCGGCTCGCCGCTGCTGCGCAACTTCGTCGCCCGCTCGACCGCGCCGGTGGTGGAAAGGCTGTGGGCGGCGGGGGCGTTCCTCCTCGGCAAGACCAACATGCACGAGCTGGCCATGGGCCCGACCAGCATCAACCGCGCCTTCGGCGCGGTCGGCAACCCCTACGCCCCCGACCGCATCGCCGGCGGGTCCAGTGGCGGCACCGCCGCGGCGGTGGCCGGGCGCATGGCCCCGGCCGGGATCGGCACCGACACCGGCGGCTCGGTCCGCGGCCCCTCGGCGCTTTGCGGGCTGGTGGGGCTCCGCCCGACCGTCGGGCGCTACAGCGCCGACGGCATCGTCCCCCTCTCGCACACCCGCGACGTGGCCGGGCCGATGGCCCGCGACGTGGCCGACGCGGTGCTCCTCGACGGGGTGATGGCCGACGAGCCGACCGAGCTCGCGCCGGCGCCGCTGAAGGGCCTGCGGCTCGGGGTGCCGCGCCGCTACTACTACGAGAATCTCAATCCCGAGGTCGCCCGGCTGATGGAGGAGGAGCTCGGGCGCGTGAAGGGGCTCGGGGTGACCCTGGTCGAGGCCGATTTCCGCCGCGACGACATCGCCCGCAACGAGGTCGGGTTCGCCATCACCCGCTTCGAGACGATGACCGATCTCCCCGCCTTCCTCGCCGCGCGCGGGCTCAAGCTCACCATGCGCGAGATCGCCGACGGCATCGCCACCCCGGTGGTCAAGGGCCACGTCGAGGACCAGCTCTCGCCGCGCGGCTTCACCGACAGGGACTACCGCCGGGCGATGGAGGTGGAGCGCCCGCGCTGGCTTGCCGCCTTCGAGTCCTACCTGCGCGAGAACGACGTGGCGGCGATCGCCTTCCCCACCCTCAGGCTGCCCGCCCACACCATCGCCGAGGAGATCTCGGTGATGCACAACGGCCGCGAGTACCCGCCGCAGGTGATCAACAACATGAACGTCGGCCCCGGCAGCATCCTCGGCCTTCCCGGGCTCACCCTCCCCGTCGGCCTCACCGCGGCGGGGCTGCCGGTGGGCATGGAGCTCGACTCGATGCGCGACCGCGACCGCGACTTGCTCGCCATCGGCCTCGCCCTCCAGGGGGACCGCCCGCCGCTTCCCCCGCCCGCGATCTGAGGGGCCGCGCCATGCCCAAGGTCTTCGTCAACGGCATCAACCTCTACTACGAGGAGGCGGGGAGCGGGGCCGCGCTCCTCTTCCTGCACGAGTTCGGCTCCGATCACCGGGGCTGGGAGCCGCAGATGCGGTTCTTCTCGCGCCGCTACCGCTGCATCACCTGCGCCTATCGCGGCTATCCCCCCTCCGACGTGCCCGAGCGGCCCGAGGACTACTCGCAGGACCACCTCAACGCCGACGCCGTCGGGCTCATGGACGCGCTCGGCATCGACCGGGCCCACCTCTGCGGTCTCTCGATCGGGGCCAACACCGCGGTCTTCCTCGGCATCAGCCGCCCCGAGCGGCTGCTCTCGATCGTCGTCGCCGGGGGCGGGCACGGCAGCGTCAAGGGCCAGGACCGCGCCCATTTCGAGCGCGACTTCAGGAGCCGCGCCGAGCGCCTCCTCAAGGAGGGGATGGAGCCGGTCGCCGACGAGCTCGCCGACGCCCCCATCCGCCGCCCGTTCAAGGTCAAGGACCCGCGCGGCTGGCAGGAGTTCCGCGACCGCTTCGCCCGGCACTCGGCCCGGGGCTCCGCCTACACCGCGCTCGGCGTGCCGCTCAGGCGGCCGAGCTACTACCAGATCGAGGACCGGCTGCGGACCATGCGCGTGCCCACCCTGATCCTGGTCGGCGACCAGGACGAGGTCTGCCTCGAGGGCAGCCTGTTCCTGAAGCGGGTCGCCCCGCTCGCCGGGCTCCACATGCTGCCGATGAGCGGGCATACCCTCAACCTCGAGGAGCCCGACCTCTTCAACCGCGCGGTGCTCGACTTCCTGACCGCGGTCGAGCAGGGGCGCTGGGTGCGGCCGTAGGGACTCTAGCGGTTAGAGTCTAACGGATGGTACCCGACCCGGATGCTTTCGCTCGTCACCCCGGGCAAGCGGCGAAGCCGCGCGACCCGGGGTCCAGGATGGCGCTGGCCCGCTGGACCCCGGCTCTCGCTTCGCTCGGCCGGGGTGACGATCATCGAAACGGCGGGACTTATCCGTTTGCCTCGGTCCACTACCCGCCCATGCGGGCGAGCTCGGCCCGCGCCGCCCGGTACTCGATGAAGGTGGTGACGCCGGTGGCGACCGCCAGGCGGAAGTGCTCGGCCGCGCGCGCGCCCTCGCCGCGCAAGAGATGGTACTGGCCGAGGTAGAAGTGGGCCTCGCAGAGCCGCCGGCGCTCGGCCTCGGGATCCTTGTCGCGCGCCGCGGCGAGGAGCTGGTCGGGTCCGGCCGTGTCCAGGAACAGGCCGACGATCGCCGCCGGCCAGCCCTTGGCGAAGCGCACCGCCGGGCGCCTGGCCAGCTCGTCGCGCCAGGCGGTGCCGCTGCGCTCCTCGGCCAGGTACTGCCAGAGGTCGCGGTAGAGGTCGGGCACCGCGATCCCGGCGACCCGGGCGAGGTCGGCGGCGGCCTCGCGGAAGCGCCCGAGGTAGAAACGGACGTTGCCGCGAAACTGCAGCGCCGACAGGTTGTCGGGGTCGAGCCCGAGGGCGCGGTCGTAGTCGGCGAGCGCGTCGGCGTAGCGGCCGAGCTCGTGATAGGCGTCGCCGCGGTTGGCGAGGGCGAGGGCGTACCCCGCGTCGAGGCCGACGGCGGCGTCGAAATCGGCGATCGCGGGCGCGAACTCGCGCTTCTCCATGCGGGCGATGCCGCGGTTGTTGAAGGCGTGGGCGAAGCCGGGCCGGAGGCGGATGGCGGCGTCGTAGTCGGCGATCGCCGGATCGAGGTCGCCCTTGGCCATGTGGGCGTTGGCGCGGTCGTTGTGGGCCTCGGCGTCGCCCGGCTTCAGCCGCAGCGCCTCGGTGTAGTCGGCGATGGCGAGGTCGGCGAGCCCGAGGC
Organism: Pseudomonadota bacterium; assembly: GCA_016202695.1. Classification (GTDB taxonomy): domain Bacteria; phylum Pseudomonadota; class Alphaproteobacteria; order JACQOE01; family JACQOE01; genus JACQOE01. The sequence continues at coordinate 5,681 of JACQOE010000067.1, forward strand.
GGTGATAGGAAAGACCGCGGTAGTAGTAGGTCTGGGCGTGGCCGGGGCGAAGGGCCAGCGCCCGGCCATAGTCCTCGATCGCCTCGGCGAAGGCCCCCTGCCGATGCCGGGCGCTTCCCCGGCCGAGGTGGAAGCGCGCGTCCGAAGGGTCGAGGGCGATGGCGGCGGTGTAGTCGGCCACCGCCCGGGCGTAGTCCCGGCGCTCGGCGTGGGCGTTGGCGCGGTTGAAATGGGCGGCGGCGAAGCCCGGGTCGAGCCCGATCGCGGCGTCGAGGTCGACGATGGCGCGGGCGTGGTCGCCGGCCTTGGCGTAGGCATTGGCGCGCCCGAAGTGGACCACCGCCAGCACGCCGGGGGGAAGCCCTCCGGCCTCGATCGCCCGGCTGCACAGGGCGACGACGGCCTCGGGCGCCCCGGCCCCGGTCGAGCAGGCCTCCGCGTCCTCGATCACGCCCGCGAGCGCGCTCTCCGCGAGCGCAACCGCGAGCACGGCCGCCAGGGCGGCGATCCGGCCGATCATGGCCCCTTCCCTCTCGATCGCGACCAACCCGGGCGGATGGTAGCGCAAGGCGCCGCCCGCGCCTATGGGGCGCGCGGCGGAGCCGGACCTAGCGGAAGGTGACGATCAGGTTACCCTCGCGGTCGGCCTCGGCCACCTGGTCGGGGCTCAGCACCGTGGTGGTGTCCATCTGCTCGAGGATCGCCGGGCCGTCGATGCGCGCGCCCACCGGCACCAGCTCGCGGTTGTAGACCGGACAGTCGACGAAGCCGCCGGAGGTCCGGTAGTAGACCTTGCGGCCGCCGGTGCGGGCGTCCGCCAGCCGCTTCGCCGTCTCGCGCTCGCGGACCGCCGGCGGGCGGGTGACGCCGGCGCGGGCGGTGATGCGGAAGGTGACGAGCTGCACCGGCGCCTCGGGGGCATAGCCGTAGACCCGCTCGTGCTCCTTGCGGAAGGCGGGGACGAGGGTGCCGACGTTGCCGGTATCGAACGGCTCGGCCAGGGTCGGCACCGTCAGCTCGTGGCTCTGGCCCACGTAGCGCATGTCGATGGCGCGCTCGATCCGCCGCTTGGCCGGCTCAACCTTCTCGCGATCGAACCACTGGGTGGCCTCGGCCTGGACCTCGGCGAAGGCGGCGTTGATCGCCTCGGGCGCGGTGTCGGCGAGGTTCATGATGCGGGTAAGCGAGAAGTCGGAGCGGACGTCGGCGACCAGGAGCCCGAGCGCGCATAGGAGCCCCGGCCCCGACGGCACGAGGATGCGCGACATGCCCAGCTCGCGCGCCAGCGGCGCGGCCAGGAGCGGCCCCGCGCCGCCGAAGGCGACGAGGGTGAAGGAGCGGGGGTCGAACCCCTGCTCGACCGAGATCACCCGGATCGCCTGCACCATGTTCTCGTTGAGGATGGTGAGCACGCCCTGCGCCGCTTCCTCGAGGCCGAGGCGCATCGGCTTCGCCACCTTCTCCGCGATCACCTTGCGGGCGAGATCGGCGCGAATCGGCATCCGCCCGCCGAGGAGCGAGTCGGGGGGAAGACGCCCGAGCACGACGCAGGCGTCGGTCACGGTCGGCTCCTCGCCGCCGAGGTCGTAGCAGGCGGGCCCGGGGCTGGCGCCCGCGCTCTGCGGCCCGACGTGCAGGAAGCCGCCCGAGTCGACCCAGGCGATCGAGCCGCCGCCCGCGCCGACCGAGTGCACGTCCATCATCGGGAAGCGCACCGGGTAGCCGCGGAACTCGCGCTCGCGGCGGATCAGCGGCTGGCCGCCCTCGATCAGGCAGACGTCGGTCGAGGTGCCGCCGACGTCGAAGGAGATGATGTCGGGGTGTCCTGCCCTCACCGCCAGGAACGCCGCCCCCGTCACCCCCGCCGCCGGGCCCGAGGCCAGCGTTCGCACCGGGTTGCGCGAGGCCTGGTCGGGCGAGGCGACGCCGCCATTCGACTGCAGGATCTTGGGCGTGACCACGGCCAGCTCGGCGGCGCGATCGGAGAGATGGCTCAGGTAGCGGCTCATCACCGGCCCGAGCCCGGCGTTGAGCGAGGTCGTGCTCACCCGCTCGTACTCGCGGAACTCGGCCAGCACCTCGTGCGAGGCGCAGACGAACGCCTCGGGCAGGCGCTCGCGCACCCGCTCGGCGATCCGCCGCTCGTGCTCGGGGTTGTGGTAGGAGTGCAGGAAGCAGACCGCGATCGCCTCCACGCCCTCGCGGCGGAAGTCGGCGAGGATGGGGTCGAGCTCGTCCTCCTTGGGGGCCACGTTCTCCAGGCCGAAGAGGTAGGTGCGCTCGGTGATCTCGCGCCGGAGGTGGCGGGCCACCGGCGGCGTCGGCTTGGGCATGCGGATGTCGTAGTTGTGGGGCTGGCGCTGGCGCCGGATCTCGAGG
>JACQOE010000058.1 GCA_016202695.1 Pseudomonadota bacterium
AATCGGCTTCGGCACGCTCATACACAACCACCCCCTCGGTGCTGGCGATCCACGGCAGGGAGCCGACGATGTCGGCGCGTTCTCGGAACACAGTTTCCCGGCAGGGGATCAGATCAACGGCGCCGGCAATCCCTCGCCGCGCTTCCCACAGCGCCCGCCAGCCAAGGCGTTCCGCCGGCATATCGTCGTCGACCACCACCAGGAGGTCGATGTCGCTGTCGGGGCCCGCCGCACCGCGAGCCGCCGATCCGAACATGATCACTCGGCGAGGGTTGAAGTAGCCGACGACCGAATCGAGGAGCTCCTTTGGCACGCGCCTGCCGCGGCGGTCCCGCGTCCGCTTTCCGGTGCGTTTCGGATGGGTGGTAGCCATGGCCACTCCAATGCCTGACCTTCCTTCTCCGGCCGCCGCCGTGCACTATCCGCGCCTCACGGACACGCCGTCGACGCGCCATGATAGCGTTATATGGCCGACCGTGCCGGACTCGTCATTGTTCTCCAGCGGCGCGATGAAGCCGACGTGCTCTGCGATCTTGATGCAGCCGTGGTCGAGCCACATGCACCGAGCGTCGGCGGTCTCAAAATCCACCGGTATGTCGTGGGAGCCGAGTGCAAGCGAGAGGCCGATGAGGTTCCGATAGAAGTTGGCCTGTCGAGGCGTGAGTGCGGCCGGTGCGTTGTCGTAGTCGGTGGCACGCCATCGCCGGTAGGTGCGCGTCTTCTCGCGCACAGTCTGACCCGGCCCCTTATATGGCTCGGGCACAAAATCGACATGGGTAAAGAGTGGCATGGTTCGCGACCCACGGATGTTACACCGCCATCTCGGCCTGCGCCGGGCCGCCATAGGTGGGGCTCGCCGCGGCGTCCTGGATGTGAGACGCGCGGCCTCGGCCACGCCGCCGCCCCGCTCGGCGGTCATGGCGCGTACCCTTGGCGTCCTGGTCCTCAACAACGGCGCGGATATGCGCGGCCCAGGCGGCGAGCGCCGCACGCTTTTCGGTCTCGTATCTGAAGCGATTGTAGACCGCCGTGATCCCCTGGACGGAGCCGGGCGAATGGTTGAGCACAGCCGCGACAACGTACGGCGGGAAACCCAGGCGTGCCATGCCGCTCGCGGCGGTGCGCCTCAAATCGTGCCCTCGCCATTCCGCGATGCCCTCGGCTTCGTCGGGATCGTCGCCGGCCTCGGTCGCGGCCTTGCGCGCCGCCGCAAGCACTAGCTGGTCAACCCGCTCCTTGGCGCGCGAGAAGCCGCTGACCGGCTGCTCGCCGCCGGTGGTGCTGAATACGAACGGCCCCGGTTTACGCTTCCACCGGTCCGCCTCGGCGTAAGTATCGTCCCGGACGCCTTTGAGAATCCCGACCACGACCGGGGCCAGCGGCACGACGTGCTCGCGGTCGGCCTTGGTCATTTCTCGCGGCAGGATCCAGGTCGGCGCGTCGCCATCGAGGTTGATGAGGTCGGACCACCTCATGGTCGCGACTTCCGCGCGACGCTGCGCCGTCAGCGCGAGCACGCGGAAGTAGTCGCCGAACGGACTCCCGAGCGCGCCGAAGGCGGGCCACAGTGCGCGAAGCTCATCGTCATCGAGCACGCGGTCGCGCGAGGTCTTCTTGGCCGGCTTCTTGATCGCTGCGCACGGGCTCGTCTCCACAATCTCGCGCTCAATACACCAGTTGAAAAACTTTCGGACCACATCGAACGTCTTGTTCGCGGCGGTCGGGCCGCTCGAGTCGAGCACGTCGTCGAGCAGCGCGATCACGTCGGCGCGCCCAATGTCCGGGGGGCGGCGGCTGCCCCATCGCGGGACCACCAACTTTTCCAGGGGGCGGCGATATTCCTCGGCGGACTTGGGCCGCAGTTTGGCATTGACGTGCCGCTTGATGAAGCTGCGCACCGCTTTCTCAAGGGTATCGATCTTGCCGCTGTCCGGCGCGACCTTGGGCCGGGGCGGGAACGGATCCGCGCCGGCTCGTAGCTGGTCGCGGGCTTGGCCCCACGCGATATGCGCCCCCTCCAGCGTCATGGCCGGGTAGGTCCCGACGGTTGCCCGCCGTAGCTTGCCGTCGAAGCGATAGAAGTATGTCCAGACCCTGGAGCCGTGCGCGGACAGTCTGAGCCGCAGCCCCGGGCAGCCCCGGACGCGGTAATCGACTTGGCCGGTGAATGGCGGCTTGATCTTTTTGATTGCAAGATCGGTCGCGAGTTCGCGTGCCATGCCAGGTAACTCCTAGGTAACAGCGCCCGACCGTGAGGCGCGTTTAGGTAACACCTAGGTAACAGATCAGCCCGCTTTGCCGTGTTGACTCATGTTGTAGTATGTTCCTCGCGGACAGAGAAATGCAAGCAAAAATACGGCATTAGGTCGCAATCGATGCTCATGCGTGTTGAGCTATGTTCTCATAGAGCACAAATTTCGGGACGTGGGGGCCGGAGGTTCAAATCCTCTCTCCCCGACCAACCTGCCCCGCCCGCCGCCGCCGGGCCGCCTCCGATGTCGGCCCCCCTCCGCAATTTCGGGCTTCAGCCCGGTCCGGCCTTCCCGTAAGATCCGGGGCCGCCCGCGCGGGGCGGGAGAACGGGAGGGAACCGGCCGATGATCGAGCCTGCCGACGGCCTGATCGGGGTGGTCAAGCGCGACTGTCCGACCTGCCGGCTGGTCGTGCCCGTGCTGGCCGAGATCGGCGCCGGCGGCCTGCCCCTCACCGTCCTCACCCAGGACGATCCCGCGTTCCCCCCCGGCGTCGCCGGGGTAGTCGGCGACACCTCGCTCGAGCGCTCCTTCCACCTCGCGATCGAGACCGTGCCCACCCTGATCCGGGTCGAGGGCGGGCGCGAGGTGGGGCGCGCGGTCGGCTGGGACCGCCGCGAGTGGGAGGCGCTCGCGGGCCGCAAGGGGCTGGGCGCGGGGCTCCCCGAGTCGCGGCCGGGCTGCGGCGCGCTCAACGTCGATCCGGCCCGTGCGGACGCGCTGGCGCTGCGCTTCGGCGCCGCGCTCCTCGCCGCGCGCCGCATCGATCTCGGCCCCGATGAGGACGAGCTGGAGGCTTGCTTTGCGCGGGGCTGGAGCGACGGCCTGCCGGTGGTTCCGCCGACCGAGCTTCGCGTCTGGCGGATGCTCCAGGGCACCCACCGCGCGCCGGGCGAGGCGCTCGGCCTCGTCCCCCCCAACCTCGGCCCGTGCACGGTCGAGAAGGTGGCGATCAACGCCGTCATGGCCGGCTGCAAGCCGGAGTACATGCCGGTCGTGCTGGCCGCGGTCGAGGCCGCGCTCGAGGACCGGTTCTGCCTGCACGGGCTCCTCGCCACCACCCAGTTCGCCGGGCCGGTGGTGATCGTCAACGGCCCCGTCCGCAAGGCAATCGGCATGAACTGGGGCGTCAACTGCCTGGGGCAGGGAAACCGGGCGAACGCCACCATCGGCCGGGCGCTGCAACTCGTGGTGCGCAACGTCGGCGGCGGCAAGCCGGGGGGCGTCGACCGGGCGGCGCTCGGCAACCCCGGCAAGTACACCTACTGCTTCGCCGAGGACGAGGACACGCCCTGGGAGCCGCTCTCGGTCGAGCGCGGGCTGGCGCCCGGGGTCTCGGCCGTCACGGTGCTTTCCGGCGACGGCCTTCAGCCGATCATCGACCAGGTCTCACGCACGCCGGGCTCGCTCTCCCGCACCTACGCCGCCTGCCTCCGAGCCGTGCATCACCCCAAGAAGTCGATGCCGTGCGACGCCACCCTGGTGATCGCGCCCGAGCACGGCCGCATCTTCGACGACGCCGGCTGGTCGAAGGCGCGGCTTCGGGCCGAGCTCGACGAGCTTCTGATGATGCCGGGCGAGGACCTCGTCGCCGGCGCCGGCGGCATCGAGGAGGGGATGCCCGAGAGCGCGCGCGGCAAGCGCCTCCCCAAGTTCCGCCCCGGCGGGCTTACCATCGTCCGCGCCGGCGGGCGCGCCGGCCTCTTCTCCGCGATCATCGCCGCCTGGGCCGCCAGCGGCGAGCGCGGCAGCCAACCCGTGACCAAGGAGGTGAAGGCATGAGCGAGCGAAGGGTCCTCTTGGACCCCACCGACGAGCGCGCGACCGCGCGACGCGAGCGCGCGGCGCGGCCGAAGTCGCTGGAGGGGCTCACCATCGGGCTCCTCGACATCGCCAAGGTGCGGGGCGACATCTTCATCGACCGCCTCGACGAGCTGTTGCGCGAGCGGGGCCACAAGGTCAGGCGCTACAAGAAGGCGACCAACACCCGCGTCGCCGCCCTGCCCCTTCGCCAGCAGATCGCGGCCGAGTGCAACGTCGTCATCGAAGCCCTGAGCGACTGAGGGTCCTGCACGTCGTGCAGTTTGCATGACATCGCGGATCTCGAAAGTCGCGGAATTCCGTCCGTGAACGTCGCCACCACCGAGTTCCGGGAGGCGGCGAAGGCCCAGGCCGAGGCGCTGGGGTTCGACCCCGCCATCGTCTTCGTGACCCACCCGGTGCAGAACCGCACCGACGAGGAGATCCGGGCCCTGGCCGACGGCGCGCTCAAGGAGATTCTGGGCAAGATCACGGCGCCCTGAACGGGCGCCCCGCCGGCCTTCTGATCGACGGCCCCGCCCCGACGCGGGGCCGCCGGCATTCCCGTCCGGCCGTCGCGGGCTCATGCCAATGCCGTTTGACTCGTTCCCCTCACGTCATGCGCGGACTTGATCCGTGCATCCGTGGATCGCCGGGTCAAGCCCGGCGATGACGAATGATGCCGGCGGGGGCTTACAGGGACCGGCGGCCGGACCCGCCTTGGCCGGCGCGATCCCCGGACCGTGATCCGGGAACCCGCCCGGGCAGGCGGATGCCACCCCCTCACCCGGGCCGGGGCTTCGCCCCTCCCACCCTCTCTCCCGCCCGCCTTCGGGCGGGGGAGGGGGAGAAGGGAGCGGAGCGACCGAGGGTGAGGGGGCGGGAGGCGGATCGGTCGTTTCAAAAGCCTGCCGGTATGAGAACACAGGGGTATCGCAAACCAGCAAACGACCTCGGGCTCAGTGCCGGGCCATGCCGACCCGGTGCTCGAGGCGGGCGATCAGGCGCACCAGCGGCCAGAGCAGGATGAGGTAGATGATCGCCGCGGCCATCACCGGCGAGGGGTTGAAGGTGATCGAGCGCGCCATGTTGGCGGCATAGAGGAGCTCGGGCAGAGCCACCACGCTGGCGAGCGCGGTGAGCTTCACCACCTCCAGGGTGTTGGAGACGAGGTCGGGCAGCACGTTCCGCACCGCCTGCGGCACGATCACGTAGGTCAACGCCTGGAGCTTGGTGAGCCCGGTCGAGCGCGCGGCCTCGGTCTGCCCATAGCCCACGCTCTCGATCCCGGCGCGCAGGATCTCGCCGTAATAGGCCGAGGTGTTGAGGAAGAAGCCGATCACCACCGCGGCGATGGCGGGCACGTCGATGCCGGCGAAGGGCACGCCGGCATAGATGAAGATCAAGAGCACAAGCGGCGGGAAGGCGCGGAAGAAATCGACGTATGCCATGACCGGCCAGCGCACCCAGCGGCTCGGCACCCCGCCGAGGAGGGCCACCATCAGCCCGCCCACGCATCCCAGGGGAACCACGATCAGGCACAGGAGCACGGTCATGCCGAACCCGCGAAGCAGGAACGGCATCGCCCGCCACATGATGTCGAGGTTGAAAAAATTGTAGATCAGAGACTCCATTACTGCCGCCTCCAGGCGAAGCGGGTCTCGATCCAGCGGGCCAACACGACCACGGGCAGGAACAGGATCACGTAGGCGAAGGCCCCCACCACCAGCGGCGAGGCGTTGCCGGAGAAGGCCTGGGCGGTGGTCGCCTGGTTGATGATCTCGCCCAGCCCGACCACGGTGCCGAGCGCGGTCATCTTGGTCAGAGCGATGGTGCGGTTGGTGAGCGGCGGGATGGTGAGGCGGACCGCCTGCGGAAACACGACGCTGATCAGGGCCTGGCCGAAGCCGAGCCCGGTCGAGCGGGCGGCCTCCCACTGCCCCTTCGGCACCGAGGTGATGCCGGCCCAGAAGATCTCCTCGGCGAAGGCGGACAGCACCAGGGTGAGGGTGAGCCAGGTGGAGACGAACCCCGAGAAGGTGAGGCCGACCGTGGGGAGCCCGAAGTAGACGAGGGTGAGGAGCACCAGCGGCGGCATCGCCCTCAGCACATCGGCGTAGGCGACGATCGCCGCGTTGACGGCGCGCAACTGGAAGGAGCGGACAAGCGCGAGCACGAGCCCCAGCGCCAGGCCGCAGGCCACCACCAGGACGGCGACCTCGATGGTCACCACGAACCCCTTGGCGATCGACGGCAGGTAGCGCGCGATCACCTCCTGATTGAAGAAGGTGAAGACGAAGCGTTCCCACTGGGTCATGGGCGGAAATCCCGGTTCGCTGCGCCGGAAGGCGGCATCGCCGGGGCCGGGCGGAGCCGGCCGCCACCGCCTCCGGCGCCGCGCCCGGGAAACCGGGCGCGGCCCTGCCGCCAACGGGCGCCGCCGGCCGCGCCCCGGCCGCGCCCGTCCCGACTCAACCGAGCGCCGGGCTCAGTTGCACTTCGGCGTGTGCGGGGTCGGATCGTAGCCCGTGAAGCCCGGCTCGCCGTAGCCCATCACCACGGTCGTCGCCACCGCCCGCGGCCGCGGCGCCACGCCCAGCCATTTCTCGTTCAGCTTGGCGAAGGTGCCGTCGAGCTTCATGCACTCGACCACGTTCTCGACCTCGCGCCGAAGCTCGACCGCGTCCTTGCGGAACGGGATCGCCCACACCCGGCCGGTCTCGACCGCGAAGGAGAGCTTGAGCTGCGGGTTCTGCTTCGCCGCCCAGGCGATGGAGGTGTCGCCGGAAAGGCTGAGATCGGCGCGCCCCGCGATCACCGCCTGCACCGCATCCACCTGGGTGGCGTAGGACTCGACGTTCCAGCCGTAGGTGGCGATGCGCTCGCGGGCCCATTGGTCGTAGACGTTGCCCTTGTTGACCGAGATGGTCCGGCCCTTGAGGTCCTCGAGCTTCTTGAACTCGGGCGCGTCCTTGCGCACCAGGAACTGGTAGTCGGTGTTCAGGTAGCCCTCGCTGAAGAGCATGGATTTCGCCCGCTCCTCGGTGACCGTGGTGGGAGCGGCGAGGAAGTCGAACTTGCCCGCCTGCATGCCGGGGATGAGGCCGGACCATTCGGCCGCCGTCAGCTCGAGCTTGGCCTTCATCCGCTTGGCGATCTCCTCGGCCATGTCGACGTTGAAGCCCTCGACGCCGCCGCCCATCTTCGGCATCGCGTGGGGAGCGAAGGTGGCGTCGAGCGCGACCTTGATGGCCCGCTGCTGGGCGTCCGCGCCGCCCGCGGCCGCGATCAGCACCAGCGCGCCGCCGGCCAGAATCGCGGCATAGCTGTGTGTCCTCATGGGTTCACGCCTCCTCTGAGTGTCGCTTCGGCCGGATATCCGGCCCTCCCTTGCGCCGGCGTCTCCCGTCGCGCCCCGACGGTGCGGTCGCCCGCGCCCGTCCGAGCCCCCCGGCGTAGGGGACCATCCTAGCGGGGCGGGTGGGCTTTTGCCATCGCCCCCGCGCGCGCCGGGCGCGTACAAGCTGGCAGGGGCGGAGCCCGGTGCTATCATGCGCCCCCGCGCGCGGCAGGCGCGGGGGCCGGAAACCGAAGCGACCACGGGGGGATCGAAGAGGATGGCGAGGACGGTGCTGCGCGGCGTGTTCCCCTATCTCGTCTCGCCGGTCGATGCCAGGGGTCGGGTGAAGGAGCGGGTGCTGGCGGAGCTGGTCGAGCACCTGATCGCCAAGGGCGTTCACGGACTCACCCCATTGGGCAGCACCGGCGAGTTCGCCTACCTCGGCTGGGAGCAGCGCCGGCGCATTGTCGAGGTCGTGGTGGCGGCGGCGCGGGGGCGGGTTCCGGTGGTCGCCGGGGTGGCCTCGACCGCCACCGCGGACGCGGTCGCGCAGGCCGCCGCCTTCGAGGAGATCGGGGCCGACGGCATCCTCGCCGTGATGGAGACCTACTTCCCGATCCCGGAGGACGGGATCGTCGACTATTTCCGCGCCATCGCCAAGGCGGTGGCCTGCCCGGTGGTGCTGTACACCAACCCCAACTTCGACCGCTCGGTCCTGACCCTCCCGGCGCTCTCGCGCCTGGCGGCGGTGCCCAACGTCCGCTACCTCAAGGACGCCTCCACCAACACCGGGCGGCTCCTGTCGATCCGCAATGCGCTCGGCGACCGGCTGCGCATCTTCGCCGCCTCCGCCCACATCCCGGCGGCGGTGATGATGATCGGCGGGGTGGGGTGGATGGCCGGTCCCGCCTGCCTCGTCCCGGCCGAGAGCGTCCGCCTCTACGATCTCTGCCGGACCGGGAAATGGCCGCAGGCGATGCGGCTTCAGCGCCGGCTGTGGCAAGTCAACCAAGTCTTCGCCAAGTATTCGCTCGCCGCCTGCATCAAGGGCGGGCTGGAGATGCAGGGATTCAAGGTCGGCGCGCCGGTGCCGCCGCAGCCCGCGCTCTCGCGCGAGGGCCGCGCCGAGATACGACGGGTCCTGGCGTCCCTGGGTGCGCTCTAGCGGGCACAGGCGAGCCCACCCCGGCCTGGGGCCGCGCCGAAGGGGCTCCACATCATGTCGATTTCTTGTTATTGTTGATTTGGATTCACTGATATTCATAGAATTGCCTCGGCGCTGAGGCCAATAAAGGCGCATTCTTCGGGTGAGAGAGGTCGATGGGCCAGTTACCGATTTTGACCCTCGTAGGGGCATCCTTCGAGCGCTACAAGTTCGAAACCTATCCGATGACCGCCAAGTTCGGCCCCGTCGCCGCGGTCTATGCGATCACGTTGCGCTACGAGAAAGAACCCGGGAAGATCAGCCAGCGGATCATCTACATCGGCGAGACCAACGACATGTCCCGCCACCTCGATACCCACCCCAGGCGCGACTGCATCTTCACCCATAAGGCGAACGCCATCTCGCTGCACCTCGACAACGATTCGACCTCGCGGCGCAAGAAGGTGAAGGACCTGGTCGACAAGTACATGCCGAAGTGCAACGAGCTTTAGGCGGCGCGGATCGGCGCTGCGCCCGACGCCCCCGGGCATTCCCGCCGTCCCCTTGAGGGGCCAGGCGGAGATCCCAGTTTTGCACCTGCGAACGTCCGATGGCCCCCGCACCGCCCGCGCGGGGCTCTTCCTCAGGTTCGGCTGAGGGCGCGCGCGACCCTCTCGATCTGCTCCTCGACCGAGATCGGCAGCGCCGAGGTGACCTCAAGCCCCCGGTCCTCGTAGACGTTGCTCCCCGGGTGGGCGCGCGCCCAGTCGGCCACGGCGCGGTCGCGGGCGTGAAGGAGGGCCACGATCTGCGGCTCGAACAGCCGCAGCATGGCCGTAATCCAGCGGTTGGTCGGCCAGGAGGGCCGCGCGTGCCCGATCTCGAAGCGCTCGACCATCGCCGCCACGTCCTCGGCCCGGTACCAGGTCTCGGCGGTGACCCAGCGATTGGTGGTGAAGAGGCCGGTCGGCTTGCCCATCGGGTCCATCGAGATGGCGATCAGGTGGCTCAGCGCGTCGTTCGGCCCCTTCGGCGCGGCCCCGTCGGGAACCGGCGCCGGCGTTATCCCCGACGGCATGCCGAGCGGGCGGAGGAAGGTGTGGAAGTGGCCGTGCTCCTCGCCCCGCGCCTTGTCGGCATGGGCGTGGTAGTAGTACTGGGCGTGCGTCACCCGGTCGTAGACGTCGCCCTCCGGGTAGTGGCCCCACTCGTAGAAGGTCTCGACGCCGCGCAGGATCTCGCCGACGACGTTGTCGCCGCCGCGCTCGAGCGCCCGGTAGACGGCGAGAATCTCGCGCCCGGCCTCGGCCATGCGCGCGAGGCGCTCGGGCGGGAGCTGGGTGAAGTCGATCGCGGGCATCCGCTGGCGGCTCGTCGCCTGAGCGCTCATGGTTTCGGTCCCTCACTCGCGGCCGGTCCCTTGAAGATGGGGTCCCGCCCGCTTTGCGGCGAGTCCATCATGGCCCGGAAGGATGACCGAGTTCGCCGCCGGGCGGAGTCACAACAGTGTGAAGCGAAGTGACCGCGCCAGCCCTCCCCCCCGCCCTACAATGGCGGCAGGAAAGAGATGCCCTCGATCGAACGTATCGGCACAGGGAGGCGACCCATGACCCGATTCAAGTTCACCCTCTTGTCCGGCACCATCGTGCCGCTCGTGGTCGGCCTCGGGGTGGCGCTGGCGACCTCGGAGCCGTCCGGCGCGGCCGCCCCGACGGGCGCGACGCAGACGGCCGCCAACCCGTGCGCGGCGAAGAACCCCTGCGCCGCGGCCAGCACGGCCCCCGGCGCGTGCGTGGTGCCGCGGCTGGCTCAGGCGGCGATGAAGAACCCCTGCGCCGCGGCCAATCCCTGCGCGGCGAAGAACCCGTGCGCCGCCAAGAGCCCGTGCGGCCCGGCTAACCCGTGCGCGGCGAAAAACCCCTGCGCCGCGGCGCCGGCCGAGGTCGAGCTGAGCAGGGAGGAATCGGCCGCCGCCTACGCCTGCCTGAGGGACGGGATCCGAAGCGCGCTCGAGAAGTCCGGCTACGGACCGATCCAGGGCTACTTCGGCTGGCAGAACGTCGCCATCGCGCCTTACCAGTCGGCGACCCACGGCATGCGCTACGTCAACAACTACGCCAACGCCGCCGCCGGGGCCTACGCGCGCTTCGAGAAGGCGGGCAAGCTTCCCGCCGGCTCGGTCGTGGTCAAGGACAGCTTCCTCGCCGAGCCCGACGGGCGCCTCTCGGCCGGACCGATCTTCGTGATGGAGAAGATGCCGCCCGGGTTCCTGGCGGCGAGCGGCGACTGGCGCTACGCCATCATCATGCCCGACGGCAGCCTCGGGGGCCAGACCAACGGGCCGGGCAGCGCCAACGTCGCCTTCTGCATCGAGTGCCACGCCGGCGCCGCCGACCAGGACCACCTCTTCTTCCTGCCCGAGGAGTATCGGGTCACGGCGCGGTAAGGTCCGGCCAGACGCCCGCCTGTTTGCCGGCTCGCGCCCTCGGCCGAGGGCCGGGGCCGGCGATTGCACCCTGCCCGCGGATGTCGCTAGAGTGCGCCGCAGCGAGTGGCACCGAGGGAGGCGCGCGCGATGGACATCCGCGACCACATCCGCCAGATCCCCGACTTCCCCAAGCCGGGCATCCTGTTCTACGACATCGCCACCCTGCTCGCCCACGCCGACGCCTGGTCGGTGACCATGAACCGCATGGCGCGCGCGGTGCAGGCCTATCGCCCGGACATCCTCGCCGGCATCGAGTCGCGCGGCTTCCTGGTGGCGGCGCCGCTCGCGCTCAAGCTCGGGCTCGGCTTCATCATGGTGCGCAAGAAGGGCAAGCTCCCGGGCGCGACCATGCGCCACACCTACGCGCTCGAGTACGGCAGCGACACGATCGAGATCCAGAGCGACGCGCTCGCGCGCGGCCAGCGGGTGGTGGTGCTCGACGACCTGCTCGCCACCGGCGGCACCATGGCCGCCTCGATCAGGCTCATCCGCTCCGCCGGCGCCGAGGTTTCCGGGGCGGCCTGCATCATCGAGCTCACCTCGCTCAAGGGGCGCCAGCGGCTCGACGTCCCCTTCACCGCGCTCACCGCCTACCAGGCGTGAGGCGCGGGGGCGCGGGCGATGGACGAGCCGGCCCTCGACGAGGCCGCGCTTCGCACCCTGATCGGCGCGCTGGAGCGCGGCCGCGTCGCCGACATCCTGAGGCTGTTCGAGGACGAGGCGGCGGCGCGCCTGGCGCGGCTCGGCGCCGCCGGGCCGGACGACTTCGCCCGCATCGAGCACGAGGCCCACGCCCTCAAGGGCTCGGCGGCGACCTTCGGCGCGCCGGCGCTCGCCGCTGCCGCCCGCCGGCTCGAGGAGGCGGCCGAGGCGAAGGACGCCGCCGCCTGCGCCCTCCTCCTGACCGGCACCGAGGCGGCACTCGGCGCCATGCGCCAAGCGCTCGCCGCCTTCACCGCCCGGCTGAAGGAAGAAGGCTGACGGCGGTCGCGCCGTCAGGCCGCCTCGGTGTCGAGGGCGTAGCCCGCCGCGCGCACGGTGCGGATCAGGTCGGGCCGGTTCCCGGCATTCAGCTCCCTGCGCAGGCGGCGGATGTGTACGTCCACGGTGCGGGGCTCGACGTGGATGTCGCGGCCCCAGACCCCGTTGAGCAGCTCCTCGCGGCTGTAGACCCGGCCGGGGCTGCGCATCAGGAAAACAAGCAGCCGGAACTCGGTCGGCCCGAGCTGCACCCGCCGCCCGCCCCGCGTCACCCGGTGCCGGGCAAGGTCGACCCTGAGGTCGGCGAAGGCCAGCTCCTCCGCCCCGAGCTCGGCCCGGGCGCGGCGCAGCAGCGCCCGGATGCGGGCCATCAGCTCGTCGAGCGAGAAGGGCTTGGTGAGGTAGTCGTCGGCGCCGGTGTCGAGCCCGCGCACCTTGTCCCCCTCCTCGCCGCGGGCGGTGAGGATCAGAACGCCGACGTCGCGGGTCGCCGGCCCGCGGCGGATCCGCCGGCAGACCTCGAGCCCGGAGACCAGCGGCAGCATCCAGTCGAGGACGACGAGGTCCGGCGGCTCCTCAGCGATCATGGCCAGCGCCTGCTCGCCGTCGCCGGCGACCGCCACCCGGTAGCCCTGCTTCTCGAGGTTGTAGCGGAGCATGGTGGCGAGCGGCGCCTCGTCCTCGACGACGAGGATGGCGGGCCTCGTGCGCCCCTCGGCCGTCACTTGTCCGAGGACTCCCCGCCCGGCCCCTCGGCCGGCTTCTCGGGCTCGACCACGGCGTAGATCGTGGTCTCGCCCTTCGGCCGCTCCACCGGCAACGCCTCGCCCCGCACCAGGAAGTGGATGGTCTCGGCGATGTTGGTGACATGATCGCCGATGCGCTCGATGTTCTTGGCGATGAACAGCAGGTGCGTGCAGGCGGTGATGTTGCGCGGGTCCTCCATCATGTAGGTGAGCAGCTCGCGGAAGAGGCTGGTGTACATGTCGTCCACCTCCTCGTCGCGGCGCCAGACCTCGACCGCCTTGGCGGCGTCGAGGTCGACGTAGGCGTCGAGGATGTCCTTGATCATCTCCTGGACGATGCGGCTCAGGCGCTGCACGCCGTTCACCGTGCGGATCGGGCGCATCTGGTTGAGCACCAGCGCCCGCTTGGCCACGTTCTTGGCGTAGTCGGCGATCCGCTCCAGGTCGGCGGAGACCTTGAGCGCGGTGACGATGGTCCTCAGGTCCTGGGCCATCGGCTGGCGCAGCGCCAGCAGGCGGATGACCAGCGCCTGCACCTCGCGCTCCATGGCGTCGACCTTACGATCGGTCTCGACCACGCGGCTCGCCAGCTCGCTGTCGCGCTTGGTCACCGCCTGGATCGCCGAGGCGACCTGCGCCTCGCCGAGGCCGCCCATCTGGGTGATCAGCGTGGTCAGGCGGTTCAGCTCCTCGTCGTAGGACTTGACGATGTGCTGCTGGGTCATGCTCGCGCCCCTCGCTTCTCGCCGCCTCAGCCGAAGCGGCCCGTCACGTAGTCGGCGGTCCGCCGCCGCCGCGGGTTGGTGAAGACCATCTGGGTATCGCCGTACTCGATCATGCGGCCCAGGTACATGAAGGCGGTGTTGTCGGAAACCCGCGCCGCCTGCTGCATGTTGTGGGTGACGATGATGATCGTGTACCGCCCGCGCAGCTCGTCGACCAGCTCCTCGATGCGCGCGGTGGCGAGCGGATCGAGCGCCGAGCAGGGCTCGTCCATCAGCAGCACGTCGGGCTCGACGGCGATCGCGCGGGCAATGCACAGGCGCTGCTGCTGCCCGCCCGAGAGCCCGAGCGCGTTGTCGCCGAGCCGGTCCTTCACCTCCTCCCACAGCGCCGCGCCCCTGAGCGCCCGCTCGCACGCCTCGCCGAGCACCGCGCGATTGCGCACGCCGTCGACGCGCAGCGGATAGACTACGTTGTCGAAGACCGACATGGGAAACGGGTTGGGCTTCTGGAAGACCATGCCCATGCGCTTCCTGAGCGCGATCACGTCGACCCGCGGGTCGTAGACGTCGACCCCGTCGAGCCGGATCTCGCCGGCGATGCGCACCCCCTCGATCAGGTCGTTCATGCGGTTGATCGCCCGCAGGAGCGTCGACTTGCCGCAGCCCGAGGGGCCGATGAGCGCGGTGACGAATCCCTTCTGCACGGCGACGGTGTTGTCGAACAGCGCCTGGGTCTCGCCGTACCAGAGGGAGAAGCCGGCGATCTCGAGGGCGATGCCCTGGGCGCCGGCGCGCTCGTGGCGCGCGGGCGGCTCGTCATCCTTTCGCTCGGCGTCGAGCAGCGTGGCGGGCTGTGCCATGGACCGCGACTCCTAGAAGTGGCCGACCGCGTATTTGCGCTTCAGCCGGTTCCTGAGGTAGATGGCGGTCGCGTTCATGGCCGCGATCAGCCCGATCAGGAGCAGGGTGGTGACGAACACCATCGGCTTGCCGGCCTCCGAATTCCGCGACTGGAAGCCGACATCGTAGATGTGGAACCCGAGGTGCATGAAGCTGCGCTCGAGGTGGATATAGGGAAAGAATCCGTCGACGGGGAGCTCGGGCGCGAGCTTCACCACCCCGACCAGCATCAGCGGCGCAACCTCACCGGCGCCCCGCGCCATGGCCAGGATCAGGCCGGTCATGATCCCCGGCATCGCCCGCGGCAGGACGATGTAGCGGATGGTCTGCCACTTCGAGGCGCCGCAGGCGAGCGAGCCCTCGCGCATCGAGCGCGGCACCGCCGCCAGCGCTTCCTCGGTGGCGACCACCACCACCGGCACGGTGAGGAGCGCGAGCGTCAGCGACGACCAAAGAAGGCCCCCGGTGCCGAAGGTCGGGTTGGGAAGCCGCTCGGGGAAGACGAGCTGGTCGATGGTGGCGCCAACGATATAGGCGAAGAAGCCGAGCCCGAACACGCCGTAGACGATCGACGGCACCCCGGCCAGGTTGTTGACCGAGATGCGCACCACCGACACCAGCTTGCCCTGCTTGGCGTACTCGCGGAGATAGAGCGCGGCCAGCACGCCGAAGGGGGCCACCACCAGCACCATCAGGAGCGTCATCGCGGCGGTGCCGAAGATCGCCGGCAGCACGCCCCCTTCGGTGTTGGCCTCGCGCGGCTCGTCGCTCAGGAACTCGGCCCAGCGCGAGACGTAGACGCGGAGCTTCCCCCAGAGCGAGAGGTCGTTGGCCGGGTAGAGGCGGACCACCTCGGAGAGCGGGACGGTCTTCTCCTTGCCGCCGATCTCGGCCAGCGTCAGGCGGAACTTCCCGTCCTCCTTGCGGATCGCCTCCGCCTCGGCGGTCAGGCCCGCGTAGGCGCGCTCCAGCGCCGCCGTGCGGGCCGCCACCTCGGCCTCGACCTGGCGGAAGCGGGGGCCGTCGCGGCCGTGGTCGAGGGCGGCGCGGCGGAGCCTGAGGCGTTCGGCGTTGAGGTCGTGGTTGACCTCGCCGATGGCGCCGCGCTCGATCTCGCGAAGCCGCTGCCAGCGGGCGCGCGCCGCGGCATGGGCGGAAGAGAGGCGCCCGAGGTCCGGCGCCGCCCCCGCGCTTCTGGCCCCGTCGAGGTCGACCTCCTTGATCCGGCCGACGAACGGGCCCCACTCCAGGCGCTCGACGAAAACCATGTCGGCGGGGCGGCTCGCGCCGGCGACCTCGAAGTCGGCTACCCAGCGGAAGTCCTCGTTGTAGAGGTCGTAGTTGCCGATCCGGTAGAGCGTGCGCCGCGCGTGGCCGCCGTTGCGCTCGATCGCCGCCCGCGCGGCCGCGTCCAGGCCGGCCAGGCGCTCGGGGCCGGGGCGGAAGGATTCGGCGCGGGTCGGCTCTCCCGCCACCAGGCCGCCGCCCTTCAACGCCACCACCTCGATCGGCTTCGGCCAGAAGGTGCTGATCCCGTTCCAGGCGACCAGCAGCAGGAAGCCTACGATCATGAAGATGCCGAGCCCGAGCGCGCCCCCGAACAGCCACAGGAACGGCTCGCCGCGGGCGGCGAGGTCCGAGGTCCTGCGGACCGCGGGCGGCGCCGAAAGCGGCGTCCCGACCTCCCGCGCGCGCGCCTCCATCCGCCCCTCCCCGGTGCCCTAGAGTTGCGCCGCCCGCCGGCGGAAGCGCAGCCGGACGATCTCGGCAAACGTGTTGATGGCGAAGGTCATGACGAAGAGAGTGAGCGCGGCGAGGAACAGCACCCGGTACAGCGTCCCGTCCTTGACCGCCTCCGGCAGCTCGACCGCGATGTTGGCGGAGAGCGCCCTGAGCCCGTTGAAGATGTTCCAGTCGAGGAGCGGCGTGTTGCCGGCAGCCATGACCACGATCATGGTCTCGCCCACCGCCCGGCCCATGCCGATCATGATCGCGGCGAAGATGCCGGAGAAGCCGGTGGGCAGGATCACCCACAGCGCCGTCTGCCAGGGGGTGGCGCCGCAGGCGAGGCTGGCCGAGCGCAGGTGCTCGGGCACCGCGTTCAGCGCGTCCTCGGCGATGGTGTAGATGATCGGGATCACCGCGAAGCCCATGGCGAACCCGACCACGAAGGTGTTGCGCTGGACGTAGGTGCCGACGACGGTGCCGCGCACCGCCACGCCGACGGAGTCGAGCAGCAGGGCCAACACCAGGCTGAGGGCGAGCGCGAGCGCGAAGACGGCGAGCCAGCGGGCGAGGTCGAAGGCCGCCATCCCGCGCTCGCTCAACCGCCGCCGGCGCCGGCCGATCGCGTCGCCGAAGACGCGGCCGCTCGCCGCCAGCGCGATCGCGGTCGAGAGCGGGAGCAGCAGCAGGGTCATGAAGGGCACGTCGCCGCCCGCGTCGCCGTTCGCCCAGGCCATGAAGTCGCCGGCGAAGAACAGGCGCTCGAAGGTGCCGCCGAGCGCGTAGCTGAGGTAGAAGCCGAGCGCGACCACGCCACAGACGACGGCGAGCCTGGGCACCCCGTCGAAGCGCCGGGCGATGCGGCCGGGCACGAACTGCCAGGCGGCGGCCGAGCCGAGGAGCAGGAGCGGCAGCACCGCGAAGGCGAGCAGCACCGCCGCGATCCAGGTCTCGACCACGGGGGCAAGGATGAGGGCGGCGATGAAGCCGAGCACGACCGACGGCAGCGAGGCCATCATCTCCATCGTCGGCTTGATCACCCCCCGCACCGCGGGATGCACGAACTCGGAGGTGTAGATGGCGCCCAGGAGCGCGACCGGGATGGCGAAGAGGAGGGCGTAGAGCGTCGCCTTGACGGTGCCGAAGATCAGCGGCACGAGGGAGAACTTGGGCTCGAAGCTGTCGGTGCCCGAGGACGACTGCCAAGTGTAGGAAGGTTCGGGATAACCCTCGTACCAGACCTTGCCGAACAGCGTCCCGAAGGTGGTTTCGGGATGGGGCGCCGACACCCGCCAGGCGGTGGCAGCGCCGCGCGAATCGACCATCAGGATGCCGTCTTCGCGCGGGGCGAGGCCGACCAGCGCCCAGCGCGCGCTGGCATCGGCTCCCTTGAGCCTGAGCAGCGTCTGCCCGCTGGTCACGTGCCGGAGCCACACCTCGCCCATGTTGTCGAGGGTGACCAGCGTGCGGCCGCGCTCGCTCACACTCATCCCGGCGACCGAGGCCCCGTGCGGCTCGAGGGTGTGGGCCTCGACCAGCGCCAGCCCGTCGGTTGTCCCGGCGCCCTCCTTGTGCACGGGGAAGAAGACCCGCACCGACCCGTCGGTGCCGCCGGCCACGATCGACTGCTCGCCGATCAGGAAGCGGAGCGCGGTCAGCTTGGCCTCGCCGGGCATCAGGTCCGCGATCTCGGCGAGCACCGGCTGCGTGAAGTCGCGGGTGTCGAAGCGGAACAGACGGCCGCTCCGCTCGGCCACGTAGACGCGGTCGGCGCGCTCGCTGATCAGCATCCCCACCAGGTCCAGGTCCGGGGGCAGGCCCTTGAGCTCGGTGGTCGACACCGTGGTCGTCACCTTCCGCGTCAGCAGGTTCTGGCGGCTCTCGGCGAGGCTGAGCCGCTTGACCCCGCTCTGGTCGAGGGAGACGAAGGCGCGGACGGGCCGCTCGGCGGTACCGCCGACCCGGTAATCGACGGCGAGGATGGGGACGCCCGCCTCGGCGATCTGCTGCGCCTGGCCGAGCTCGGCCTCGACCTCCACCTTCCGCACCTGCCCGCCCGGGACGAGCGAGTAGACCGCGCGCCCGTCGCTGAAGTCCCGCTCGTCCAGGCGCCCGAGGCCGGCCGGCATCTCCCCGGCGGCAAGAACGCGCGAGACGAGCCGCAGCCGCCCCAGGCGGATGGTGCCGTCGCCGAAGCCGAAGGCCACGTCGATCCCCTTGATCGGCCGGCCGATCGCGGTCGCGGTCTGGCCGCCGAAGTCGAAGGCTGGCGCCGCGATGGGCGCGCCGGTGCCGTAATGGAATGCGCTGAGCCGTCCGTCGGCGCCCACCAGCACGGCGATGGTCCGGTACTCGTCCACCTCGGCGAACAGCGGGCGCTCCCGGGGGGCATCGATCCGGTAGCTCGCCCGGTCCAGGATCTCGGCCCCGGTGAAGAGGGGCACGACCACGGCGGCGAGGAACACCATGATCGCGAGCACGGCGACGATGACCATCATCCCGCCGATGGTGATGACGTAGTCGGCCAGGCGGTCGACGATGAGGACGGACCGCCTCGTCGCCCTGTCGCGGCGAGCGGCGAGCGGCGCCCGCCTGCCGCTCCCGGCCGGGGGCATGTTTCCCGCGGTCTCTGCTGCCATCTCGGCGGTTGGGGACACGTCCATCTGGGCGGATCGATCGGCGAGCGATGATAAAGGACGCAGGGCAGCGGTCAACGCCCGTTGGACGCCGCCCCCTGGTGGCACGTTCGGCGGTTACATGCCGGCCAGGCCGATGGCCTTGAGGTCCTCCCCGGCCAGGGCGGAGGTGATCGGGAAGTAGCCGTCCTTGACGACCACCTGCTGGCCCGGCTTTGAGAAGACGAACCTCACGAACTCGCCGCGCAGCGGGTCGAGCTTCTGGTTGGGGTTGCGATTCAGGTAGACGTAGAGGAAGCGGGCGAGCGGATAGTCGCCGGCGTAGGCGTTGTCGGCGCTGGCCTCGAAGCACTTGGCCCCGGTCTTGGCGGAGAGCGGAACGGCGCGCACGTCGGCGGTCTTGTAGCCGATGCCGGAGTAGCCGGCCGCGTACCGGTCGGAGGCGACGCCCTGGACCACGGTCGAGGAGCCGGGCTGCTCCTTGACGCTGTCCTTGTAGTCGCCGTTGAAGAGGGCGACCTCCTTGAAGTAGCCGTAGGTGCCCGAGGCCGAATTGCGGCCGTAGAGCGAGATCGGCCGGCCCGCCCACTCGCCGGCGAGGCCGACCTCGCCCCAGGTGGCGATGTCCCTGGCGTGCCCGCCCTTGCGGGTCTTGGAGAAGATGGCGTCCACCTGCTGCAGGCTCAGGCACCTGATCGGGTTGTCCTTGTGGACGAACACGGCGAGCGCGTCCACCGCCACCCGCACCGCGGTCGGCTTGTAACCGTACTTCTTCTCGAAGTCGTCGATCTCCTTCGCCTTCATCTCGCGCGACATCGGCCCGAACTGGGCGGTGCCGGCGACCAGCGCCGGCGGCGCGGTCGAGGAGCCCTTGCCCTCGATCTCGATCTTGACATTGGGGTACTGGGCCTTGAAGCCCTCGGCCCACAGCGTCATGAGATTGTTGAGCGTGTCCGAACCGATCGACTTGAGGTTGCCCGACACCCCGCTCGCCGGCCTGTAGTCGGGGAGCGTGGGGTCGAGCGCGACCTGGGCCGTCGCCGGCGCGGCGCCGAGCGCCGCGGTCGCGGCGAGGGCCGAGGCCGCCAGGGTATTCCTGAGTGTGCGGATCACGAGCATCCCTCCATCGGGTTCAAGGGTGGGGCCGTCGCGGGCCGGCGACGGCCACGCGGTCCCTATAGCCCCGGAGCCGCGACTCCAATATGTCGGTTCGATGAAGGATTGATGACAGTCGGCCCCGCCCGCGGCCCGGCTTGTCGCTTGCCAGGGGCGGGCCATCGGGCTAGCTTTGGGGCCGACTTTCGCTTGCCGCCGGGCCATTCGCCCTCCCCGGCCGTTGCGTCGGGGGCCGGGGCGCCCCGGTCCTCCCCGCGCCGCCAGGCCGTGGGGCTTGCAGGATCATCCACCTCGAAGAGCGGAATCGACAGCCCATGAAGACCATGACCTATGATGTCGCCGTCGTCGGCGGAGGAAACGCCGCCTTTTCGGCCGCCGTGGCCGCCCGCGAGCACGGCGTCTCGGTGGCCGTGTTCGAGCGCGCCCCGCTCGCCGAGGCCGGAGGCAACAGCCGCTTCACCGCCGGGGCGATGCGGGTCGTCTACGACGGCGTCGAGGACATCAAGGCGCTGGTTCCCGACCTCACCGAGGCGGAGATCGCCAACACCGACTTCGGCACCTACACCGAGGACCAGTTCTTCGACGACATGGGCCGGATCACCAACTACCGCACCAACCCCGACATGTGCGAGATCCTGGTCAAGAAAAGCCGCGAGACGCTGCGCTGGATGCGGGCGAAGGGCGTGCGCTTCGCCTGCATCTACGGCCGCCAGGCGTTCAAGGTCGGCGGCCGGTTCAAGTTCTGGGGCGGGCTCACGGTCGAGAGCTGGGGCGGCGGGCCCGGCCTGATCGACTCCTGGACCAAGATCGCCAGGCGCGAGGGCATCGACGTCCATTACAACGCCCGCGCGCTGCGCCTGAGCTACGACGACGACGGGGTGCACGGGCTGGTGGTGCGCAAGGACGGCAAGAGCGTCGAGGTGAAGGCCAAGGCGGTGGTGCTGGCGGCGGGCGGGTTCCAGGCCAACGCCGAGTGGCGCACCCGCTACCTCGGCCCCGGCTGGGACCTGGCCAAGGTGCGGGGCACCCGCTTCAACACCGGCGACGGCATCCGCATGGCGCTGGAGGCCGGGGCCATGCCCTACGGCAACTGGTCGGGCAGCCACGCGGTGGGCTGGGAGCGCTACGCGCCCGACTTCGGCGACCTCGCGGTCGGCGACAACTTCCAGAAGCACTCCTACCCCTTCGGCATCATGATCAACGCCGACGGCAAGCGCTTCGTCGACGAGGGGGCCGACTTCCGCAACTACACCTACGCCAAGTACGGGGCGGTGATCCTGGCCCAGCCCCAGCAGTTCGCCTGGCAGGTGTTCGATTCCAAGGTGCTGCACCTCCTGCGCGACGAGTACCGCATCAAGCAGGTCACCAAGGTGGCGGCGAAGACGCTCGAGGAGCTGGTGGCCAAGCTCGACGACGTGAACAAGGATCAGGCGCTCAGGACCATCAAGGAATACAACGCCTCGATCAAGAAGGACGTGCCCTTCAACCCCAACGTCAAGGACGGGCGCTGCACGGTGGGGATCGCGCCGCCGAAGTCGAACTGGGCCAACACCATCGAGGACGCGCCGTTCGAGGCCTACGCCGTCACCTGTGGCATCACCTTCACCTTCGGCGGCCTCAAGGTGACGAACGAGGCGCAGGTGATCGACACCGAGGAGGCGCCGATTCCCGGGCTCTATGCGGCGGGCGAACTGGTGGGCGGGCTGTTCTACTTCAACTATCCCGGCGGCACCGGACTGACCGCGGGCTCGGTCTTCGGCCGCATCGCCGGCGCCTCCGCCGGCGGCCGGGCCAAGGGCAGGAACTGAGCGACGGCGGCCGGAGGAAGGGGGCTCGTTCGATGAGGATTCTGGTTCTGCCCGGCGACTGCATCGGGCCCGAGATCACGGCCGCGACGGTGGCCTGCGTCGAGGCCGCCAACCGCCGCTTCGGGCTCCGGATCGAGATCGAGCGGCGCGAGATCGGCCTCGCCTCGCTCAAGACCCACGGCACCTCGCTGCCGGACGAGGTTTTCGCCGCCTGCCGTGCGGCCGACGGCATCATCCTCGGACCGGTGCACAACTACTCCTACCCGCCGAAGGAGCAGGGCGGACTCAACCCCTCCAAGGAGCTCCGCATCCGCCTCGACCTCTTCGCCAACATGCGCCCGGCCAAGACCTTCAAGGGGGTGCCCTGCGTCGGCCGGCCGATGGACCTGGTGATCGCGCGCGAGAACACCCAGGGCTTCTACGCCGATCGCAACATGCACATGGGCATGGGCGAGTTCATGCCCTCGCCCGACGTCGCCCTCTCGATCCGTAACTTCACCGCCGAGGGCTGCCGGCGGATCTCCCGCGTCGCCTTCGAGGCGGCTATGCGGAGGAACCGGCACGTCACCATCGTCACCAAGGCGAACGTGCTCAAGCTCACCGAGGGCCTGTTCAAGCGGGTCGCCGGCGAGGTGGCGAAGGAGTTCCCCGAGGTCGCCTTCGACGAGGTGATCGTCGACGCCATGGCCGCGCTCCTGGTGCGGGTTCCGTCCCGCTTCGACGTCGTCCTCACCTCGAACATGTTCGGCGACATCCTCTCCGACGAGGCGGCCGAGCTCACCGGCGGGCTCGGCCTCGGCGGCTCGCTCAACTGCGGCGACGAGTTCGGAGTGGCGCAGGCGGCGCACGGCTCCGCCCCCGACATCGCCGGCCAGGACAAGGCCAACCCGACGGCGCTGATCCTCTCGGCGGCGATGCTGCTGGACTGGCTGGGCGGGCGCAAGAAACGCGACGACCTGGCGGCGGCGGCGGCCGCGATCCGGGCGGCGGTCGAGGCCACGCTCGCCGATCCCCGGAACCACACCGTCGACCTCGGCGGCAAGCGGGGGACCCGCGCCTTCGGCGAGGCGGTCGCCGGCGCGATCCTGGCCAGGGCGGCGTAGGCCCGCCGGAGCCCGCCGGTGGCCTTCGCCCTGCCGTCCCGCCCGGGGAAGCCCCGGCGGACCGGGATCACCTCGATCATCGACTTCGGTCCCGACCAGTTCGGCTGGACCGGGCCGCGGGGGGTGGCCGACCTCCTCGCCACTGCCGCCCCCTACATCGACTTCGCCAAGATCTACGCGCTGAACGCGCTCCTGGTGCCCGAGGAAACGATCAAGGAGGTGGTGCGGCTCTACCGCGAGGCGGAGGTAATTCCTTACGCGGGCGGCATCTACCTCGAATACGCCTACCAGGAGCGCGCGATCGACGAGGCCATCGCCCGCCTCGAGCGGCTCGGCATCGGCGCCCTCGAGCTCTCCGAGAACTACATCCGGCTCGGGCGCGACGAGCGCCGGGCACTCCTCGACCGGCTGCAACGGCGGGGGTTCGGGGTGATCTGGGAGTTCGGCCGCAAGAACCCCGACTCGCCGCTGCCGCTCGACGAGCTGGAGGCCCTGGTCAAGGATGTGCTCGACCAGGGCATCGCGCACATCGTCTTCGAGCAGAGCGAGTTCGACGCCCTCGATGCGGCCGATCCCGGCGCGGTCGAGGCGATGCGGGCGCGGAACTGGTTCGCCAATCTCCTGATCGAGGGCGATCCCTACCGCTTCCCCAAACAGCACGCCGAGCTTCTCGGGCGCTTCGGCCCCGAGCTCAACCTCGCCAATATCGGCGCCGGCCAGGCGCTCCGGCTGGAGGGCTTAAGGCGCGGGATCGGCCGCACCGTCGATTACTCCATCATCCGCCCCGACTCGCGGGGCTGAGGCGCCGAGAGCCTGATCCTCCTGGATTGAACCGCCTGCGCCGGAGGACCCTTGCGGCGCGGGCAGGAGCGGGTCGTCGCGCGTAGCGGGGACTACGGGCGAGCCCGGCGACGAACCCGCGTCGCACGAGGCCCCGTACCTTAGGGGTGCGCCCCGGCGGGCGGGCGCGGCGTTGCGCCGCTCGGCCGATGCCCCGGCATCGCCCGTCGCGGCGCGCTTGGCGGATCGCCTTGCCGGGCCGCAACGCAGGCGATCCAATCCAG
>JACQOE010000060.1 GCA_016202695.1 Pseudomonadota bacterium
ATCTCAATGCCAATAAATTGGCGCTTGAGCAACTTTGCGGCCACCAAGGTAGAACCGCTGCCGGCAAATGGATCCAGAACAATATGCTCTGGTTTCGTTGTTAGTTCGATCAGTGCTTGCATCAGACGTATTGGTTTCTGCGTAGGGTGTAAGCCACCCTCATTGTCCGAGAGGCCGCAACTAATTACGTTATCGGGTCGCTCGACATACTTGGCAAACGCTGGCTCGTTGTGTGCTCCAACACCATAGGACAGCACGTTATCGGCAATCGTGGTTCCGATCTTGTAGGGCTTTGTAAACCAGAGGATTGGCTCAAACGTCGGTCTTAGATTGCCGACCCGCCAACCCTCCCATTCCGCCGCTGATGTCGCGTCGCCTCTGGGAACATAAATCCGATGTCGCCGACGGTTTCACCAAGGCATACGGCGTCCACCGACTGGTCTATGCCGAGTTTCACGAAACCATGCCGGAGGCGATCCTGCGCGAGAAGCGGATCAAGAAATGGCGCCGGGCCTGGAAGATCGAACTGATCGAGCGCGGCAATCCGCGGTGGCGCGACCTCTACGAGGACATGGCGCGCTGATCGTCGGCGCATGGACCCCCGCTTGCGCGGGGGTGACGAAGGAAACTTATCCAAGGCGATTTCCTATCGACCTCTCGCCAACTGAAACCCTCGCCCCTGTCTCGAAGAGCGGGCAGTTTACCCCATCCGCGCCGGCCGCTACCCTGCCCGGCCGACGGCGGAGAATGGAGGGAGCGAGACCATGAACGAGGAAGCCCTGAACCTGAGCGTGAGAAAGTTCCTCAAGACCTTCGGCGTCACCGCCCAGCGCGAGATCGAGACCGCGGTCCGCGAGGCGGCCAAGGCCGGCCGGCTCAAGGGCAAGAAGACGCTCGCCGCCACGGCGACCCTCAGCGTCGAGGGACTGGGACTGAGCCGCGCGATCAAGGCCCGGATCGCGCTCGAATAGCGCACGTTCATGACGACCGTAGACACCATACCCCCGGGTCAAGAGCCCGGGGGCAGGCCCTTGGCGTCATGGCCGGGCGTGACCCATGGCTGTCCGGTTCAATAAAATCGGTCGTGACGGCGCGTGGTTTCCGCAGCGATGATTCGTCATGACCGGGCTTGTCCCGGTCATCCATGTCTTCCCGGCCGTACAGACAAGGCGTGGATGGCCGGGTCTCGGCCTTCGGCCGGCCCGGCCATGACGGTTCGGCATGTGCGGAACCGCCGGTATCGACCTCCCTTCGGTGTGCGGGAATCGGAACCGGACAGCCATGAATCGAGTCCTGGCATGACCGAACGGTTGTCTACAGTCATGACGACGCTGCTCGAGCGCCGGCTGGGGCTCAGCGGCGAAGGATCATCCGCTTCTTGATCTCGGCGATGGCCTTGGCCGGGTTCAGGCCCTTGGGGCAGGCGTTGGTGCAGGCCATGATCGTGTGGCAGCGGTAGAGCCGGAACGGGTCCTCGAGCTCGTCGAGGCGCTCGCCGGTCGCCTCGTCGCGCGAATCGGCGATCCAGCGGTAGGCCTGCAGCAGGATGGCGGGGCCGAGGAAACGGTCGGGGTTCCACCAGTAGCTCGGGCAGCTGGTCGAGCAGCAGAAGCAGAGGATGCACTCCCACAGGCCGTCGAGCTCGCCGCGGTCCTCGCGGCTTTGCAGGCGCTCGCGGTCGGGCGGCGGCGGGCTGTCGGCCTTGAGCCAGGGCTCGATCATGGCGTGCTGGGCGAAGAGGCGGCTGGTGTCGGGGACCAGGTCCTTGATGACGTGCATGTGCGGCAGCGGCCGCACCACCACCTCGCCCGAGGATTCCTCGATCGGGCACAGGCAGGCGAGGTTGTTCTTGCCGTCGACGTTCATCGCACAGCTGCCGCAGATGCCCTCGCGGCAGGAACGGCGGAAGGTGAGCGTGGTGTCGACCTCGTTCTTGATCTTGATGAGGGCGTCGAGAATCATCGGCCCGCAGTCGTCGAGGTCGATCTCGAAGCGGTCCATGCGCGGGTTCTGGCCGTCGTCGGGGTTCCAGCGGTAGATGCGGAACGTCCTCACCCGCTTGGCGCCCTGGGGCGCCTTGTAGGTCTTGCCCTCCACGACCCGCGAGTTGGCGGGGAGCGTGAATTCCACCATGGTCGGGCTCTCCTTCGTGCCTCTGTCGGTGGCCTCGGCCCGGAGCGGACGCTCAGTAGACGCGGGCCACGGGACGGACGGTCTCGACCTCGTTGCTGAGCGTGTTGAGGTGCACGGGCCGATAGTCGAGCGTCACCTTGCCCTTGCCGTCGATCCAGGCGAGCGTGTGCTTGAGCCAGTTCTGATCGTCGCGCTGGGCGAAGTCCTCGCGCGCGTGCGCGCCGCGGCTCTCCTTCCTCGCCGCCGCCGAGTGGAGCGTGGTCACCGCGTTGGCCATCAGGTTGTAGAGCTCCAGCGCCTCCACCAGGTCGGTGTTCCAGACCAGCGAGCGGTCGTTGACGCGGAGGTCGGAGAGCGAGGCGAAGACCGCGTCGATCTTGCGGCAGCCCTCCTCCAGCACCTCGGCGGTGCGGAACACGGCGCAGTTGTTCTGCATCGTGCGCTGCATGTCGAGCCGGATCTCGGCGGTGAGGCGCCCGCCGTTGGCGTGGCGCACCTTGTCCAGGAGCGCGACCGCCGATTCGCCGGCACCCTTGGCCAGCGCCGGCGGCGGGGTGCCGGCCTCCACCACCTCGGCGGCGCGCCGGCCGGCGGCGCGCCCGAACACGACCAGGTCGAGGAGCGAGTTGCAGCCCAGCCGGTTGGCGCCGTGGACCGAGACGCAGGCCGCCTCGCCTACCGCCATCAGCCCGGGGCAGACGGCGTCGCGGTCCCCGGCGGTCGGGCGCAGCGCCTCGCCGTAATAGTTGGTCGGGATGCCGCCCATGTTGTAGTGCACGGTCGGCAGCACCGGGATCGGCTGCCGGCTCGCGTCGACGCCGGCGAAAACATGGGCGGTCTCGGTGATGCCGGGGAGCCGCTCGTGCAGCAGGTCCGCGCCGAGGTGCTCGAGGTGCAGGTGGATGTGGTCCTTGCGCGGGCCCACCCCGCGGCCCTCGCGGATCTCGATGGTCATCGCCCGGCTGACCACGTCGCGCGAGGCGAGGTCTTTGGCGGTCGGCGCG
Source organism: Pseudomonadota bacterium (assembly GCA_016202695.1). Taxonomy (GTDB): domain Bacteria; phylum Pseudomonadota; class Alphaproteobacteria; order JACQOE01; family JACQOE01; genus JACQOE01. Next base: position 3,138 of record JACQOE010000060.1, read on the forward strand.
TAGCGCTCCATGAAGCGCTGGCCCTCGGAGTTGGTGAGATAGCCGCCCTCGCCGCGTGCGCCCTCGGTGATCAGGCAGCCGGCGCCGTAGATGCCGGTGGGGTGGAACTGCACGAACTCCATGTCCTGGAGGGCGAGCCCCGCGCGCGCCACCATGCCGTTGCCGTCACCGGTACAGGTGTGGGCCGAAGTGCAGGAGAAGTAGGTCCGCCCGTAGCCGCCGGTGGCGAGGATCACCAGGTGGGTGCGGAAGCGGTGCAGGGTGCCGTCGTCGAGGCACCAGGCGACGAGGCCGCCGCAGGAGCCGTCCTCGCGCATGATCAGGTCGATGGCGAAGTACTCGATGAAGAACTCGACCCGGTGCTTGAGGCACTGCTGGTAGAGGGTGTGCAGCATCGCGTGCCCGGTGCGGTCGGCGGCGGCGCAGGCCCGCTCGACCGGGGCCTTGCCGAACTCGCGCATGTGGCCGCCGAAGGGGCGCTGGTAGATGCGCCCCTCCTCGGTGCGCGAGAAGGGCAGGCCGAAATGCTCGAGCTCGATCACCGCCCGGTTGGCCTCGCGGCACATGAACTCGATCGCGTCCTGGTCGCCGAGCCAGTCGGAGCCCTTGACCGTGTCGTACATGTGCCACTGCCAGTGGTCCTCGCCCATGTTGCCGAGGCTGGCGGCGATCCCGCCCTGGGCGGCGACGGTGTGGCTGCGGGTGGGGAAGACCTTGGTCACGCACGCGGTCTTGAGGCCGGCCGCGGCCGCGCCCAGGGTGGCGCGGAGCCCCGCGCCCCCGGCCCCCACCACCACCACGTCGTAGGTGTGGTCCTCGATCCGATACGGCTTCAGCATCGCCCGCTTACCCCCCGAGCGCGATCTTGAGCACCGCCAGCGCCCCGCCGAGCGCGAACAGCGTGGAGAGGAACTGGCTGACCAAGAGGCAAGCGAGGCGCTTGCCCTCGTGCGGAACGTAGTCCTCGAACACGACCTGGAGCCCGAGATGGCCGTGGTAGAAGTTGGCCGCGATCAGCGCGATCAGGAGCACCGCGTTGACCGGCGCGCCGACCCACGCGAGCAGGGCGGCATGCGGGGCGCCGGCGAGCGCCGTCACCGAGAAGGCGAACCAGAGATAGAGCGGGATCAGCGCCACCGCGCTCGCCCGCTGCATCCACCAGTGGTGAACCCCCTCCTTGGCCGAGCCGAGGCCGCGCACGCGGCCCAGGGTGAAACGCGTCGCCATCGCCTCAGCCTCCCCTCGCCGCGTAGCCGGCGATCCAGACGGCGAGCGTGAGCGCGCCGCTGGCCGCGACCACCGCCAGGCCCGAGGCCCGCGCCCGCGCCAGCTCGAAGCCGTGGCCGGCGTCCCAGAACAGGTGCCGGATGCCGTTGCAGAGGTGATAGAAGAGCGAGAACGTCCAGCCGAAGAGGCACAGGCGCCCCAGCCAGCTGCCGATCGCCCAGGTCGCGGTGGCGTAGGCTTCGGTCCCCGTGGCCGCGGCCCACAGCCACAGCACGAGCAGGACCGAGCCCGGAATCAGCATCACCCCGGTGATCCGGTGCAGCCCCGAGAGGAGCGTGGTGAGGTGCAGCCTGTAGATGAAAATATGCGGCGAGAGCGGCCGGTTCTCTGCGGTCATGGAGGGCCTTCCAGGGAACAGGAGGCGGGGCTCGCCCGGGCCCGCGCGCGGGCCGCGCGGCCGGGCAGGATTGGTTTAGAACGACTTGCCGGCCCCGTCAATGTCCGCGGGACGACGCCGGCGCGCCGGCGCCGAGGGCGGCGATCGCCTCGGCCAGCGCGACCGTCCGGCGGGCCTCCTCGACGTGCAGGTTCTCGACCAGGCGCCCATCGACCACCACCACCCCCTTGCCGGCGGCGACGGCCTCGGCGTGGGCGGCGATGATCCTGCGGGCGCCCGCCGCCTCCTCGGCCGAGGGGGCGAAGATCTCGTTCGCCGGGCCGATCTGCCGGGGGTGGATGAGGCTCTTGCCGTCGAAGCCGAGGTCGCGCCCCTGGCGGCAGGACTCGACGAAGCTCTCGTCGTCGGCGAGGTCAAGGTGCACGCCGTCGACGATCGCCAACCCGTGGGCGCGGGCGGCCAGCACCGCGAGGCCGAGGGCGGCGAGGAGCGGCAGCCGGGCGCGGGTGTGGCGGGCGTGCAGGTCCTTGACCAGGTCGGAGGTGCCCATGACCAGGCCGGCGAGGCGGGGGTGGGCGGCGGCGATCTCGGCCGCCGCCAGCACTCCGCGGGGGGTCTCGATCATGCACCAGAGGGCGAGGCCGTCGGGGGCGCCGTGCGCGGCCAGGAGCTCGGCCGCCTCGCGCACCGTGCCGGCGCCCTCGACCTTGGGCAGGAGCACGCCGTCGGCGCCGCTCTGGGCGGCGGCGGCGAGGTCGGCGCGGCCCCAGGGGCCGTCGAGCCCGTTGACGCGCAGGATCAGCTCGCGCCCGCCGTAGCCCCCGGCCTTGAGCGCGGCCAGCGCCTGGCCGCGGGCGGCCTCCTTGGCGTCGGGGGCGACCGCGTCCTCGAGGTCGAGGATCAGTCCGTCGGCGGGAAGCGTCCTCGCCTTCTCCAGCGCCCGGGCATTGGAGGCGGGCATGTAAAGGACGCTGCGGCGGGGGCGGACGATGGCGGCCATGGGAAGTCCTCGCTGGTCAAGGTTTGTAAACGAATCGATATTGCGCCGGCGCGCTGGCTGTGCACACTCGCGATGGCGCCGCGAGTCGCGCGCCCGTCAGGTTGCCAATGAACGTGCTCTCGATCCAGTCCTCGGTCGCCTACGGCCACGTCGGCAACTCCGCCGCCACGTTTGCGCTCCAGCGGCTCGGCGTCAACGTCTGGCCGGTGCACACCGTGCAGCTCGCCCATCACACCGCCTACGGCCGGGCGCGGGGGATGGCGTTTCCGGCCGAACACGTCGCCGAGGTGGTGCGGGGCGTGGGCGAGCGGGGCGCCTTCGCCGCCTGCGACGCGGTCCTGAGCGGCTATCTCGGCGAGCCGGGCGTGGGACGGGCGGTGCTGGAGGCGGTGGCGAACGTGCGCCGGGCGAACCCGCGGGCGATCTACCTCTGCGATCCGGTGATGGGCGACCGGGGCCGCGGCCTCTACGTCCGCCCCGAGGTCGCCGCCTTCTTCCGCGACCAGGCGCTCGGCGCCGCCGACGTCCTCATCCCCAACCACTTCGAGCTCGAGCTGCTGAGCGGCTCCCCGGTCGGCACCCTGGAGGAGGCGCTCGCCGCCGCCCGGACGGTGATGGCCCGGGGGCCTGGGACGGTGGTGGTGACCAGCCTCGAGCGGGCGGGGGCCGAGCCCGGCACGGTCGAGGCGCTGGCGGTCGAGCGGGGCGCGGCCTGGCTGGTCGCGACCCCGCGCCTTGAGGGCGTGGCGGGCGGGGCCGGTGACGCCTTCGCCGCCCTCTTCCTCGCCCATCGCCTCAAGGGGGCGGACCCGGAGGGGGCGCTGGGGGCCGCCGCCTCGGCCCTGTTCGCCCTCCTCGCGGCGGCCGCGCGCGCGGGGGCGCGCGAGCTGCCGATGGTCGCGGCGCAGGCCGAGATGGCCGATCCCCCGCGCCGCTTCGCCGCCCGGAGGGTGGAGTAAGGCGGGATGCACGACCTCTCCTCCTTCCTCCTCGGGCTCGCGGTCGGCGTCGCGGTGGCGGCGCCGGTCGGCCCGGTCAGCCTTTTCTTCCTCCGCCAGACGCTGAGCGGCGGGCGCCTCACCGGGATCGCCGCCGGCCTGGGCGCGGCCTCGGCCGACACGTTCTACAGCTCGCTCGCCGCGTTCGGGATCACCGCCCTCTCCGGGACCCTGGTCGGCGCCGGGTACTGGTTCCGGGTGGTCGGCGGGATCGTGGTCGTGCTGATCGGGATCAAGGTGGCGCGGGAACGGCCGATCGAGGTCAGCCGCGCCTGCCGCAAGACCGGCCTCGGCGAGGGGCCCCATCCGCTCGCCTCGTTCGGGGCGACGCTGATGCTGACGCTGTCGAACCCGGCGACCATCGTCGCCGTCGGCGCCCTCTTCGCCGCCTTCGGCCCGCACACCGACGAGGAGCCGTTCGCGGCGAGCGCGGTCCTGGTCGGCGGCGTGTTCGCCGGCAGCGCGCTCTGGTTCACCCTCCTCGCCGCGCTGGTCGACTGGGTGCGGCCGCTCCTGAAGCCGCGCACCCTGTTCTGGATCAACCGCGCCTGCGGGATCGCGCTCGTCGCCTTCGGCCTCGCCATGCTGGGGGCGAGCCTGAGGCCGTTCGTCTGACGGGGGCCCGGGGCCGAGCGCGCCCCCTCAGGCCGCCTTGCGGAGGTAGGTGCCGATCAGGGTCTCGGCGATCTGGACGGCGTTGAGCGCCGCGCCCTTGCGCAGGTTGTCGGCCACGCACCAGAACGAGAGGCCGTGCTCGACGGTCCGGTCCTCGCGCACCCGGCTGACATAGACCGGATCCTCGCCCGCCGCCTCGTCGGGGGTGACGTAGCCCTCGTCGGCGCGATGGTCGACCACCACCACCCCGGGCGCGCGCTGCCACAGCGCCCGGGCCTGGTCCTCGGAGAGCGGCTTCTTGAACTCGACGTTCACCGCCTCGCCGTGGCCGATGAAGACGGGGACCCGCACGCAGGTCGCCGCCACATCGATGTCGGGATCGAGGATCTTCTTGGTCTCGACCCGCATCTTCCACTCCTCCTTGGTGGCGCCGTCGTCCATGAAGACGTCGATGTGGGGAATGACGTTGAAGGCGATCTGCTTGGTGAACTCGCGCTTCTCGACCGCCTGGTTGACGTAGATCGCCCGGGTCTGGTTGAAGAGCTCGTCCATCGCCTCCTTGCCGGCCCCCGAGACCGACTGGTAGGTGGCCACCACCACCCGCTTCACCCGGGCGGCGTCGTGCAGCGGCTTGAGCGCGACCACCAGCTGGATGGTCGAGCAGTTGGGGTTGGCGATGATGTTGCGCCGGGCGAAGCCCTTGATCGCCTCGGCGTTGACCTCGGGCACGACCAGCGGCACGTCCGGGTCCATGCGGAAGTGGGAGGTGTTGTCGATCACCACGCAGCCGGCCTTGGCGGCGCGCGGCGCGTGCACCGCCGACACCTTGGCTCCGGGCGAGAAGAGGCCGATGTCGACGCCCTTGAAGTCGAAGCTCTCGAGGGGCCGGACCTTGAGCGTCTGGTCCTCGCCGAACGACACCTCGGCCCCGGCCGAGCGCTCGGAGGCGAGAGCGATCACGTCGTCGGCCGGGAACTTGCGCTCGGCCAGGGTGCGCAGCATCTCGTGGCCCACGGCGCCGGTCGCGCCCGCCACCGCCACCTTGTAACCCATCCTTGGCTCCTCGCGATCGGCGCCCGCCCGTAAGGCCGCGCCCCTGTCCCTATCTATTCCCGCAAGCGGTCGCCCGCAAGCGCGCCCTCGGCCCTCAGGCGGCGAGGCGGTCGAGCTCGACGATCAGCGCCTCGCCCATGCCCCGGGTCGAGACCTTGGTCATGCCCGGCTGCATGATGTCGGCGGTGCGCACGCCCCTGGCCAGCACCCGCTCGACCGCGGCCTCGATCAGGCCGGCGTCCTCGGCCATGTCGAACGAGTAGCGGAGCATCATGGCGAAGCTCAGCACGGTGGCCAGCGGGTTGGCGAGGTCGCGCCCGGCGATGTCGGGGGCGGAGCCGTGCACCGGCTCGTAGAGCGCCGCCCGCCGCCCGGCCGGATCGGGCGCCCCCAGCGAGGCCGAGGGCAGCATCCCCAGCGAGCCGGTCAGCATCGCCGCGCAGTCGGAGAGGATGTCGCCGAACAGGTTGTCGGTGAGGATGACGTCGAACTGCTTGGGGTTGCGCACCAACTGCATAGCGCAGTTATCGGCGTACATGTGGCCGAGCTCGACCTCGGGGAAGTCGTCCTCGCCGATCTGCTGCACCACCTCGCGCCACAGCACCCCGCTCTCCATGACGTTGGCCTTGTCGACCGAGCAGAGCCGGCGGTGGCGCTTCATCGCCAGCTCGAAGCCGACGCGCGCCACCCGGTCGATCTCGCGGGTGGTGTAGACCTGGGTGTTGACGCCCCGGCGGGTGCCGTCGGGCAGGGTCTCGATCCCCCGCGGCCGGCCGAAGTAGATGCCCCCCACCAGCTCGCGGACGATGACGATGTCGAGCCCGGAGACGAGCTCCGGCTTGAGCGAGGAGGCGCCGACCAGGGGCGAGAAGACCAGCGCCGGGCGGAGGTTGGCGAAGAGATCCATCTCCTTGCGGATGCGCAGCAGCCCGGCCTCGGGGCGCTTCTCGTAGGGCACCTCGTTCCACTTCGGCCCGCCGACCGCACCCAGGAGCACGGCGTCGGCGGCCTTGGCCGCGGCCAGCGTCTCGTCGGAGAGGGGGCTGCCGTGGGCATCGAAGGCGGCGCCGCCGATCAGGCCCTCGGTAATCTCGAAGCTCGCCCGCCGGCGCTTGCCCATCCACTCGGCGACGCGGCGCGCCTCGCGCACGACCTCGGGGCCGATGCCGTCGCCGGGCAGCAGCATCAGCTTCTTGTTGGCCGCCATCGGACCGCCCCTCCCCCGGTATCGTGCTCCGCCGCCGCGGTCCCGGCTAGCGGTAGAGCCAAGGCTGGCGGGCGCGCTGGCGCTCCTCGAAGGACGCGATCGCCGCCGCGCTCTTCAGGCTCTGGCCGATGTCGTCGAGCCCCTCCAGCAGGCACTGCTTGAGGAAGGGGTCGACGTCGAAGCGCACCACCCCGCCGTTGGGGCGCCGGATCTCCTGGCGCGGGAGGTCGACGGTGAGCTCCGGGTTCTCCGCCTGGCGGGCGTCGGCCATCAGGAGGTCGACCTCATGGCGTGGGAGCCTGATCAGGAGGATGCCGTTCTTGAACGAGTTGCTGAAGAAGATGTCGGCAAAGGAGGGCGCGATCACGCAGCGGATGCCGAAGTCGGCGAGCGCCCAGGGGGCGTGCTCGCGGCTGGAGCCGCAGCCGAAGTTCTCGCCGGCGATCAGGATGCGGGCCTTGCGGTAGGGCTCGGCGTTGAGGACGAAGTCGGGGTTCTCGGAGCCGTCGGCGCGGTAGCGGAGCGCCTGGAACAGGTTCTTGCCCAGCCCGGTGCGCTTGATCGTCTTCAGGAACACCGCCGGGATGATCATGTCGGTGTCGACGTTGGCGCGATCGAAGGGCGCGGCGACGCCGGTGAGGGTGGTGAATTTCTCCATCGCCAGTCTCCCGAAGCCGGTGCGTCCTACAACAGCTCGCGCACGTCGGCGAGCCGGCCGCGGATGGCGGCGGCAGCAGCCATGATCGGGCTCACCAGGTGGGTCCGTCCGCCCGGCCCCTGGCGGCCGCGGAAGTTGCGGTTCGAGGTCGAAGCCGAGCGCTCGCCCGGCTTCAGCTTGTCGGCGTTCATGCCCAGGCACATCGAGCAGCCGGCCTCGCGCCAGTCGAAGCCCGCCTCGGTGAAGATGCGGTCCAGCCCCTCCGCCTCGGCCTCGGCCTTGATCAGCCCCGAGCCCGGGACGACCAGCGCATGCACCCGCGCCGCCACCTTGCGGCCCTTGGCGACCGCCGCCGCGGCGCGGAGGTCCTCGATCCGGCTGTTGGTGCAGGAGCCGATGAACACCTTGTCGACGGCGATGTCCTGCATCGGGGTGTTGGCCTTGAGCCCCATGTAGTCGAGCGAGCTTGCGATCGCCTTCTGCCTGGCCTCCGAGGGCGCCGCCGCGGGGTCGGGCACCCGGCCGGTGATGGCGACCACATCCTCGGGGCTGGTGCCCCAGGTGACCTGCGGCTCGAGCCGACCGATCGGGACCGTCACGGTGCGGTCGAACTTCGCCCCGGGGTCGCTCGGCAGGGTGCGCCAGAAGGCCACCGCCTGCTCCCAGGCGGCGCCCTTGGGCGACATCGGCCGGCCCTTGAGGTAGGCGAAGGTGGTCTCGTCGGGGGCGATCATGCCGGCCCGTGCTCCGGCCTCGATCGACATGTTGCAGATGGTCATCCGCCCGGCCATGGAAAGGCCGCGGATCGCCTTGCCGGCGTACTCGACCACATGGCCGGTGCCGCCGGCGGTGCCGATCTGGCCGATGATGGCGAGGATGATGTCCTTGGCGCCGCAGCCCGGCGGCAGGTCGCCCTCGACCTCGATCCGCATGTTCTTGGAGCGCCTCTGGACCAGGGTCTGGGTGGCGAGCACGTGCTCGACCTCGGAGGTGCCGATGCCGAAGGCAAGCGCGCCGAAGGCGCCGTGGGTGGCGGTGTGCGAATCGCCGCAGACGATGGTCGTGCCGGGCTGCGTGAAGCCCTGCTCGGGGCCGATGACGTGGACGATGCCCTGGCGCCTGTCCATCATGCCGAAGTACTCGAGGCGGAACGCCTTGACGTTCCGTTCCAGCTCCTCGACCTGGATGCGCGACTCCTCGTCGTCGATCCCGGCGCTGCGCTCGGTGGTGGGCACGTTGTGGTCGGCGGTGACCAGGACGGCGTCGCGCCGGCGCACGTCGCGCCCGGCGAGGCGCAAGCCCTCGAACGCCTGCGGGCTGGTCACCTCGTGGACCAGGTGGCGGTCGATGTAGAGGAGGCAGGTGCCGTCCTCGTGCCGCTCGACCACGTGGCCGTCCCAGATCTTGTCGTAGAGCGTTCGCGGCCCGCCCGTCGCCATCGTCCCTCTCCTCGCAGCGCCTTAGGACCGGGCCTCGCCGGCCTCGCCCGCCTCCGGCGCGGCGGCCTCCTCGGCGGCGCCCTTGTTGGCGTAGGTCACCTTCTCGGCGATGCGCGCCGCCTTGCCGGAGCGCCCGCGCAGGTAATAGAGCTTGGCCCGTCGCACGTCGCCGCGGCGGATCACCTGGATTTCGGCGATGTTGGGCGAATGGAGCGGGAAGACTCGCTCCACCCCCTCGCCGTAGGAGATCTTGCGGACCGTGAAGGAGGAATTGATGCCCGCGTTCTTGCGGCCGATGCACACCCCCTCGAAGGCCTGAAGCCGCGTCCGCTCGCCCTCGACCACCTTGACGCTGACCCGGAGCGTGTCGCCCGGCCGGAAGTCGGGAATCTGCCGGTCCGCGGAGAGCTTCGCGGTCTCCTCGCGCTCGAGCTGTTCGATGATGTTCATGGCACCCACCTAGTCGACTCTTTGCTTCTGTTCCTTGTCCCGGCCCGCAGCGGCCACGTAGCGCGCCCACAGGTCGGCCCGCCGCTCGCGGGTGATGTCCTCGGCTTGCTTCCGCCGCCACGCCCGGATCGCGGCGTGGTTGCCCGAGACCAGCACCTCGGGCACGGCGCGGCCCTGCCAGAGGTTGGGGCGCGTGTAGTGCGGGTATTCGAGCAGCCCCTCCTCGAAGCTCTCCTCGTCGAGCGACTCGCGCCGGCCCACCACCCCGGGGAGGAGCCGCACGCAGGCGTCGATCAGCGCCACCGCCGCCGGCTCTCCGCCGGAGAGCACATAGTCGCCGACGCTGAGCTCTTCCACCTCGTGGGCGTCGAGGACCCGCTGGTCGACGCCCTCGAAGCGCCCGCAGAGCAGGATCACCTCGCGCTCGCCGGCCAGCGCCTTCACCCGCTCCTGGGTGAGGAGCCGCCCGCGGGGGCTGAGATAGATGAGCGGACCGGCCCCGCCGCACCGCCCGCGGGCGAAGCGGAGCGCGGCGTCGACCACGTCGGGCCGCATCACCATCCCCGCCCCGCCGCCGAAGGGAGCGTCGTCGACGGTGCGGTGTTTATCGCCCGCGAAGGCGCGAATGTCCACCGTTTCCAGCGCCCACAGGCCCTTCTCCAGCGCCGTCCCTGCGAGCGAGTGGCGAAGCGGCCCGGGGAACATCTCGGGAAAGAGGGTCAGCACCCAGGCGCGCCAGCGCGCGCCGTCGGCCGCGTCCGTCATCGCCCCTCCTCCCGCTCGCCCGTCTCGGCGGCGAGGCCGGCCGCCTCGGCGTCCACCACCAGACGCCCGCCGGCGAGGTCGACCACCGGCACCGCCGCCCGGCTGAAGGGAACGAGCAGGCTGGCGCCGCCCTCGGCCGCGATCTCGATCACGTCGCCGGCGCCGAAGTTGTGGACCGCGCTCACCCGGCCGAGCGCGCCCCCGCCGGCGAGGGTCGCCTCCAGGCCGATGAGATCGGCGTGGTAGTACTCCTCCTCGCCCGCCGCCGGCAGCGCCGCGCGCGGGACGTAGAGGCGGACCCCCGCCAGCGCCTCGGCCGCCGCCCCCGTCTCGACCCCCTCGATCCGCGCCACCGGCGCTCCGCGGCTCATGCCGGCAAGCGCCAGGCGGAAGCTGCGCGTGCCGGCCTCGTCGGTGAGCGGGCCGTAAGCCGCGATCGCCGCCGGCTCGGCGGTGAAGCTCTTGAGCCGCACCGCCCCCCTGACGCCATGCGCCCCCACGATCATGCCCACGCACACCCTCGCATCCGGCCCAGCCCGCCCCGGCCTCGCAGCCTTGCGGCCCGGCATCGCCAAGCGCCCCCGGGACGACTCTTACGCCGACGCCCCGCCGCCGGCCCCGGCGGCCGCCCCGCCGCCGGCCGCGGCTGCCTCGCCGCCGCCCTCGGCCGCCTTCAGACGGGCCTGGGCCTTGGCCCGGGGCTGGTTCTTCTTGGTCTGCTCGGGGATCGCCGGCTTCGGCACCATCCCCGCCTGGCCGAGGAAGCGGGCGACGCGGTCCGACGGCTTGGCGCCGACGCCGAGCCAGTGGCGGAGCCGCTCCTCGTTGAGCACGATCCGCTCGGGATGGTCCTGGGGGAGCATCGGGTTGTAGGTGCCCACCCGCTCGATGAAGCGCCCGTCGCGCGGGCTCCGCGAATCGGCGACGACGATGCGGTAGAACGGCCGTTTCTTGGCCCCGCCCCTGGACAGTCGGATTCTGAGCGACATCTGGGTCTGGTCCCTCCTTGGCTAAGGTTCGGTTCGATCCGGTTTCGGCTGGCGCCCCGCTAGCGCCCCGGCGGCATCAGCCGCTCGAGGCCGCGGCGCAGGAGCCCCTTCTTCTCCATCTCCGTGACCCGCTTCATCATCCGGCTCATGTCGGAGAACTGCTTGAGGAGCCGGTTCACCTCGGGCACGCCGACCCCGGCCCCGGCGGCGATGCGGCGCTTGCGCGAGGCCTTGATGATCTCGGGCCGGCGCCGCTCGGCGGGCGTCATCGAGAGGATGATCGCCTCCTGGTGCTTGAGCGCGCGGGAGTCGATCCGGGCGTCGGCGAGCCGCGACTTGATCTTGGCCACGCCGGGGAGGTGGGCCAGCAGCCCCTCCATCCCCCCCATGCGGCCGATCTGGCGGATCTGGCCGAGGAGGTCCTCGAGGTCGAGGCCGCCCTTCTGGACCTTGCGGGCAAGCCGCTCCGCCTCGTCGCGGTCGATCTGCTCGGCGGCGCGCTCGACCAGCCCGACCACGTCGCCCATGCCGAGAATGCGCCCGGCGATGCGGTCGGGGTGGAAGGCCTCGAGCGCGTCCAGCTTCTCGCCCACGCCGATGAGCTTGATCGGGCGGCCCGTCACCGCCTTCATCGACAGCGCGGCGCCGCCGCGGGCGTCGCCGTCGACCCGGGTCAGCACGATGCCGGTGATCCCCACCCGGTCGTTGAAGGCGCGGGCGACGTTGACCGCGTCCTGGCCGGTGAGCGCGTCGGCGACCAGCAGCGTCTCCACTGGGCGGGTGCGCACGGCCAGCGCCTTGGCCTCGGCCATCAGCTCGTCGTCAATGTGCAGCCGCCCGGCGGTATCGAGGAGCACCAGGTCGTAGCCCTCGCGCCGGCCGGCGTCGAGCGCGCGCCCGGCGATGGCCAGCGGGCCCTCGCCGGCGACGACCGGCAGCACCGCGATCCCGGCCTGGGCGCCGAGCTGGGCGAGCTGCTCCTGGGCGGCGGCGCGGCGGACGTCGAGCGAGGCCATCAGCACCTTGCGCCGCTGGCGCTGGGCGAGCATGCGCCCGAGCTTGGCGGTGGTGGTGGTCTTGCCCGAGCCCTGCAGGCCGACCATCAGGATCACCGCCGGGGCGGGGGCGTCGAGGTTCAGGCCCTCGGCGGCGGGGCCGAGGGTCTCGGTCAGGTGGTCGTGGACGATCTTGACCACCTGCTGGCCGGGGGTGACCGAGCGGAGCACCTCTTCGCCGACCGCCCGCTCGCGCACGCGCTCGATGAAGTCCTTGACCACCGGCAGCGCCACGTCGGCCTCGAGGAGCGCGATCCGCACCTCGCGCAGCGCCGCCGCGACATCGGCCTCGCTCAGGCTGCCCCGCCGGCGCAGCCGATCGAACACCCCGCCCAGCTTGCCGCTCAACGACTCGAACACGGCGCTCCTCGTCGCGCAAAGACCGATCGCGCCGGTGCGCGACACTCGCGGACCGGCGGCGCCCCCCTCTCGCTTCCGACCGCCCGGCGGGGGGCCGAACGAAACTCCATCCAAGCGGAAAGCGGGCGGAAATCTAGGGTCGGGGGGGGCTCAAGTCAAGCGCGCGCGGGCGCGGCCGCCCGCGGCCGCCCCGTTTGCCAAGCGGGCCCGCGGCGCGCTAGGGGAAGGGCGGGCGGGCGCCGGCCCGCGCGAAGGGGGGCAATCGCGGGTGGAGCTTCCGGTCGTCGGCCTGGTCCTCGTCGCCGCGCTCCTGCACGCCGGCTGGAACACGGTGGTCAAGGTGGCGGGCGAGCGGCTGGTGGTGATGGCGCTCATCGCCTCCTCGGCCGCCGCGGTGGCGGCGCTGGCGCTCCCTTTCGCGCCCGCTCCTGCGTCCGCCTCCTGGCCCTACATCGGCGCCTCGCTCGCGCTCCACACCGGCTACAAGCTGTTCCTGATCGGGGCCTACCGGCACGGCGACCTCGGCCACGTCTATCCCCTCGCCCGCGGCACGGCGCCGCTCCTCGTGCTCGCGGCCGGGGCGCTCGTGGTCGGCGAGGTGCCGGAACCGGGCGGCATCGCCGCCGTGCTGGTGGTCGGGCTCGGGGTCGTCAGCCTTGCCTTCCGCGGCGGCGCGCCGGTCGCCGAGGACCCGCGGCCGCTCCTCTTCGCGCTCGGCACCGCCGGCTTCATCGCCTCCTACACCCTGGTCGACGGGCTCGGCGCCCGGCTCGCCGGCAGCCCCCACGGCTACGCCGTCTGGTTCTTCCTCCTCGACGGGATTCCGATCTCGGCGATCGCGCTGGCGGCGCGCCGCGAGGCGGTGCTCGGGATCGTCCGCCGCCATGGGCTCGCCGGGCTGGGCGGCGGGGCGATGTCGTTCGGCGCCTACTGGCTGGTGATCTGGGCACTGACCCTCGGCCCGATGGCGCCGGTGGCGGCGCTGCGCGAGACGAGCGTGGTGATCGCGGCCGCAATCGGCACCCTCCTCCTCAAGGAGCGCTTCGGGGTCTGGCGGATCGCCGCCTCGGCGGCGGTGGCGCTGGGGCTGGTGCTGCTTCGGCTCTGAGGGCACCGGCCCCCTGTGGACTTAGGCCCGCCCGCCCCATATAACCCGGCCATGGGCGGGGTGGCCTTCATCAAGATGCACGGCGCCGGCAACGACTTCGTGATCGTCGATGCCCGGAACGAGCCGTTCGCGCCCACCCCCACCCAGGCCCGCGCCATCGCCGAGCGCCGGACCGGGGTCGGCTGCGACCAGCTCATCGTGATCGAGCCCCCCCGCGGCCGCCGGGCGGCGGCCTTCATGCGCATCCTCAATGCCGACGGCGGCGAGGTCGCGGCCTGCGGCAACGCCACCCGCTGCGTCGGCCTGCTGCTGATGCGCGAGGGGCTCGCCTCGCCGGTCGCGATCGAGACCGAGGCGGGGTTGCTCGCCGCCGAGGCGGGGCCGGACGGAAGCATCGTGGTGGACATGGGGCCGGTGCGGACCGACTGGCGCGAGATTCCCCTGAGCCGGCCCCAGGACACGCTCCACCTCGAGCTCGCGCTCGGCCCCCTCTCCGACCCGGTGGCGGTGAACGTCGGCAACCCGCACGCGGTCTTCTTCGTCGCCGAGCCGAACTCGGTCGACCTCGCCCGCCTCGGGCCCGAACTCGAGCACCATCCGCTCTTCCCCGAGCGGGCCAACGTCTCGATCGCCAAGGTGGCGGCGCCCGACCGCATCCGGCTCCGGGTGTGGGAGCGGGGCGCCGGGCTCACCCGCGCCTGCGGCACCGCCGCCTGCGCGGCGCTGATCGCCGCCAGCCGCCGGGGCCTTTCGGGCCGCGCGGCGACGATCGAGCTTCCCGGCGGCGCGCTCGAGGTCGCGTGGCGGGACGACAACCACGTCACCCTCTCCGGCCCGGTCGCGGTGAGCTTTGCCGGCACCATCGACCCCTCGCTCCTCGAAGCCGCGGAGGCGACGGGATGACCGCGTTCCCCAACGGAGGCGTCGAGGTCGTCACCTTCGGCTGCCGGCTCAACGCCTACGAGTCGCAGGCGATGCGGGCGAACGCGCGCGCCGCCGGCCTCGCCGACGCGGTGATCGTCAACACCTGCGCGGTGACCGCCGAGGCCGAGCGCCAGGCCCGGCAGGCGATCCGCAAGATCCGCCGCGAGCGCCCGGGGGCGCGGATCATCGTCACCGGCTGCGCCGCCCAGATCGACCCCGCCCGCTTCGCCGCCATGCCCGAGGTGGACCGGGTGGTGGGCAACGCCGAGAAACTCAAGCCCGACGCCTTCACGCCCGACGACGGGGTGCGGGTGCGGGTGAACGACATCCGCTCGGTGGGCGAGACCGCCGCCCACCTCGTCCACGGCTTCGAGGGCCGGGCGCGGGCGTTCGTCCAGGTCCAGCAGGGCTGCGATCACCGCTGCACCTTCTGCATCATCCCCTTCGGCCGGGGCCCGAGCCGGAGCGTGCCCCTGGGCGCCCTCGTCGACGAGGTGCGCACCCTCGTTTCCAATGGCCACCGCGAGGTGGTGCTGACGGGCGTCGACATCACCGACTACGGCAAGGACCTCCCGGGCCGGCCCTCGCTCGGGCGGACGGTGCGCCGCCTCCTCGCGCTGGTGCCCGAGCTCCCCCGGCTCCGCCTCTCCTCGCTCGATCCGGTGGAGGTGGACGACGAGCTCGTGCGCGCCTTCGCCGAGGAGGAGCGGCTGATGCCGCACCTGCACCTGAGCCTCCAGGCGGGCGACGACCTGGTCTTGAAGCGGATGAAGCGCCGGCACTCGCGCGCCGACGCGGCGGCCTTGTGCGAGCGGGTGCGCCGCGCCCGCGCCGACGTGGTCTTCGGCGCCGACCTCATCGCCGGCTTCCCGACCGAGAGCGAGGCGATGTTCGCCAGCACCCTCTCGCACGTAGCCGAACTGGGGCTCGTCTGGCTGCACGTCTTTCCCTACTCGGCCCGGCCCGGCACCCCGGCCGCGCGCATGCCGCAGGTGCCAGGGGCGGTGCGGCGCGAGCGGGCGCGGCGCCTGCGCGAGGTGGGGGACTCGGCGGTCCGCTCCTTCCTCGCCTCGCGGGTGGGCAGGCGGGCCGAGGTGCTGGTCGAGCGCCAGTCGACCGGCTTCAGCGAGCACTACGCCGGCGTCGCGCTGGACCGCACGGTGCCGGCGGGCGAGGTGGTGGCGGCGCGGATCACCGGGGCGAGCGGCGAGCGGCTCCTGGGCACGCCGCTCTCTTCGCCTTCGTAGCCTTCGGCGGAGCGGGCATGGCCGCGAGCGAGGGGCCGAAGGCCGGCTGGCTCGCCCGGCTCAAGGCCGGGCTCGGCCGCTCCTCGGCCCGGCTGTCGCAGGGAATCGCCGCGCTCCTGGTGCGCCGGCGGCTCGACGCGGCGACGCTGGAGGAGCTGGAGGAGCTCCTGATCTCGGCCGACCTCGGCGCGGCAACGGCCGCGCGGCTGGTGGCCGACCTCGCCCGCGGGCGCTTCGAGCGCGAGGTCACGCCCGAGGAGGTGAAGGAGGCGCTGGCCGAGGCCGTCGCCCGCATCCTCGCCCCCCACGCCGTCGCCCTCCGTCCCGATCCGGCGAGGAAGCCCTTCGCCATCCTGGTGGTGGGGGTCAACGGCTCGGGCAAGACCACCACCATCGGCAAGCTCGCCAAGCGCTTCCGCGAGGAGGGGCGCTCGGTGATGCTGGCCGCAGGCGACACCTTCCGCGCCGCCGCGGTCGAGCAGCTCAAGGTGTGGGGCGAGCGCACCGCGGCGCCGGTGATCGCCCGCGAGCCGGGGGCCGATGCCGCCGGCCTCGCCTTCGCGGCGCTGGCCGAGGCGCGCGCGCGCGGGATCGACGTGCTCCTGATCGACACCGCCGGGCGGCTCCAGAACAAGGCCGACCTGATGGCCGAGCTGGCCAAGATCGTCCGCGTCCTGAAAAAGCAGGACCCGGAGGCGCCGCACGCCGCCCTCCTCGTCCTCGATGCCACGGTGGGCCAGAACGCCCACGCCCAGGTCGAGGTCTTCCGCGACATGACCGGGATCAGCGGCCTCGTCGTCACCAAGCTCGACGGCACCGCCAAGGGGGGCGTGGTGGTGGCGCTGGCCGAGCGCTTCGGCCTTCCCATCCACGCCGTCGGCGTCGGCGAGGGCGCCGACGACCTTCGCCCCTTCGACGCCCGCGCCTTCGCCCGCAACCTGATGGGCCTCGACGCCTGATGCCAACGGGCCGCGGGGGCACGGATCAGCCCGCGGGCGGCGGGTTGGTGCCGACCGGGAAGGGCGACGCCCCGCCCACCTCGTGAAAGTACTCGAGCGCCCAGCGGACCGAGGGGAAGGCGATCTCCTGCCACGGGATCTCCGCCCACGCGAACAGGCGCACCTCCTCGCACTCCGCCCCGGCGGCGATCTCGGGGCCGAGGAGCCGCGCCCGATAGATGAGCTGCACCTGGCTGATGCGGACGATGTTGTAGACCGCCAGCAGGGCCTCGATCTCGATCCGCGCCCGCGCCTCCTCCCAGGCCTCGCGGCGCACGCCCTCGACGGTCGTCTCGTCGAGCTCGAGGAAGCCGGCGGGAAGCGTCCAGAAGCCCCGGCGGGGGTCGATCGCCCGCTTACAGAGGAGGACGCGGCCCTCCCAGGTGGCGACCGCGCCGACCACGATCTTCGGATTCTCGTAGGTGATGAACCCGCAGTCGGGACAGACGAGGCGGAGCCGCGTGTCGCCCTCGGGCACGCGGCGGACACTCGGACCGGCGAGCCCGGAGGGGTCGCTCGATCCGCGCGGGCGGCGCTCGGGTCGGCGGCTCATGGCCGCCGAGTGTGAACCGGGCGGGGGCGCGAGACAAGCGCCCAGGAGGATGCCCCCTCCCGCCGGAGAACGGCCTCAGACGACGATGTTGACGATTGAGCCGCGGGGGCGAATCCGCGAGGGAGCCGGGCTCATGGTCTCCTCGACAGGCTGGGGACGATGCCCCGGCTGACCCTCGATGGCGGCCTTGGCGCGGAACTCGGCCCTGGCGGCCGGGGGCTTCGGCGCCTCGCCGCCCTTGAGCCCGAAACCGGAAACCCCGCCGTTGACCTCCATCCGACCGCCCTCCTCGCGATTGCGCCCGACGGGTGCGGCGCACCCGTCCCCTCGCCCGATCCGACCCTGGCCGGCGGGGCGCCGGGCGGCCCTGCGACCAGGGTCACAGGGGGAGGTAACTTTTCGGTTAACGGAGCCGCGAAGGCCCGGCCGCGGATGTCGCTCTAGAGCCTTTTCCTATCGGATTGAATCGCTGCGCCGAGGAGATTTTTCGACGTGGGCAGGAGACGGGCGAAGAGCGTAGCGGGGACTACGGTCAAGCCCTTCGACGAACCCACGGCGA
>JACQOE010000059.1 GCA_016202695.1 Pseudomonadota bacterium
CTCAGCCGCCGCGGACCGACTGGTGTCGGATCGCCTCCCGGTAGGCGATGTAGAGGCCGCTGGCGATGACGATGGCGGCTCCGGTCAACAGCGCCGCCGTCGGCACCTCGTCCCAAAAGACGAAGCCGAACAGCGTCGCCCAGATGAGCGAGGTGTAGTGGAACGGCGCGCCAACCGCCGCGGGGAGATAGCGGTAGGCCTGGGTGAGCAGGAACTGGCCGCCGCCGGCAAGGAGGCCGATCAACACCATGATCGCGCCGTCGAGGAGCGAAGGCGTCACCCAGGCGAAGGGAAGGGTAAGGCTCGTGAGCAGCGCCATCGCCAGAAGCTGGTAGGTGACCACGACGACCGTGGTCTCGGTCAGCGTCATGCGCCGGATGTTGAGCGACACGAGCGAGGCGAAGAAGGCGTTGAGGAGCGCGAACAACGCGCCCGCCTCGATCACGCCGGTCCCGGGGCGCACCATGATGAGCACGCCGACGAAGCCGAAGGCGACCGCCGACCAGCGGTGGATGCCGACCCGCTCGCCGAGGAAGGGGATGGAGAGCATGGTATAGAAGAGCGGGGCCGCGTAGGCGACGGCGACTGCGTCCGCGAGCGGCATCAGACGGAAGGCCAGGAACATGCACGAGAGAGAGAGGACGTGCAGCGCACCGCGCCCGACGTGGGCGCCGAATCTGCGCGTCCGCAGGCTCGACCAGCCGCCGCTCGCCATGACCATAACCGCGCACGGGATGAGGGCGAAGAGGCAGCGGAAAAAGATGATCTCGGTGACCGGATAGAGGACCACCTGCCATTTGATCAGGGCATTGACGACGGCGAAGATGAAGACGTTCACCACCATCAATGCGATGCCGCGACGGATCTCCTCGCGCGAGGACGCCGGCATCCGGAATCTGGCCATCTTCCCCTCTCCGACCGCCCCATTCCTATCAGGCCGTCAGCGAAGCCTCGGGGCGGCCGGTCCTTCATAACCCGATCCGGGTGCCGCACCGCAAGGCTCGGCACACGGCACCGATTTCGAGATCGGCCGCGACGCCCGCTTACGCCTCGGCGTTGAGGTCGCCAGCGGTGCGGACGGTCTCCGTCCATGCGGTGCGGATCGCCTCCACGTCGCTGCTCACCTCGAGCATGCTGACACCCATGGCGGCGTACTTCATCATGCCCGCCTTGTTGCCGGCGGTGAGCGAGACATGCTTGCCGTGCTTCTTTGCCGCGGCGATGATCCGCTTCAAAGGCTCCTCGATCCGCTCGTCGCTCATCGGCAGGGGATGACCGTTGCCAAGCGACATCGAGAGATCCGAAGGCCCGAAGAGGGCGAAGTCCAGACCATCGAGGGCCATGATCTCGTCGACGCATTCCACGGCCTCGACGCTTTCGACCATCACCCCGATCATCGGCTCGGTGTCGCTCCAATGGGACCACCCGGGGCCCGAGAGCGTGCCCCACCCGCCGGAGAAGCAGGCGGCGCCGTAGCCGCGGACACCGCGAGGCGGGAACTTTGAGGCGCTGACCGCGGCCCGGGCGTCCGCGACCGAATTGACGTGGGCCACCACGACGCCACCGGCGCCGATCTCGAGGGCCTTGCGCACCAGAAAGGGATCGTCGCCGTCGACCCTGAGGATCGGTTCCACGCCGGCGGCGCGCGCGGCCCGGATGAGGGCCTCCATGGCCCCGTCGCGGCGCCAGCCGTGCTCGGTGTCGATGCGCATGTAATCGAGCCCGGCGAGGCCCGCCTGGTCCATGATCTCGGGGCTCCAGCTGTAGATGACGCTGCCGGCGACGATCCGTCCGTCGTTCAGCTTCCCGCGCACCTTATTCGGCTCCAGTTTCATCGTTCGCTCCCTTTGCTTTCCGAGGGGCCAGACGCAGTGGTGTCCGCGCTCGCGCCCCGATCATAGGGGCCTCGGGCGCATGCGGACAGCGCCGCCGGTCAGAGCACCGAAATCAATCTGACGGCCCGGCGTGGCCACCCGCTCATGCGAGGCGCGCAGGTGCCGGAGGCCATGGATGCCTGTCCCTTCAACGCCTCAGGCGTCGCGCTCCTCGCGCGCGAGGAGAAAGACGAGCGCCGTCGCCCGGGCGCGGTCGACCGGTTCGCCCTTCATGCCCTGCCGGCGCAGGCGGGCGAGATGCGCCTTGGCGATCTCGTCTGCCGTGCGGGCCTCGACGAAGCTGATCGCCGAGGTCCGGCCCGAGTTCCGACAAAGATCGGGCGCTCCCGGGGTTGTGTTCCGGTCAGGAGCTTCAGAAAGTCGGGATTGATGAACAACTTCTCGCGGCCGATCTTGCGCTCTTCGAGAACCCCGATCTCGGCGAGCTTTTTCAGGTAGACGGATGCCGATTGCCTCTGGGCGATCTTCGCGTCGACGAGGTTGTTTATCCGGCAATAGGGCTGCATGAATATCAGTTCGGCGAGTTCCCGGGAGTAGACCTTCGGCGCCTCGCGACGGATGGTTTCGGCGGTCCGGTCGAGCAGATCGCGAATGGCCGCGATCTTCACGGTCGTCCATCGGGCGGTTTCGAGAACCGCGTGCAGCATGAACAAGACCCACTCTTCCCACGCCGACTCGGTCGTTACCTTCAGCAGTAGGCGGTAATAATCGGCCGTGTGGCGGATGATGTACCCGCTGAGATAGAGAACCGGGAGCTTCAGCAGGTCCTTCTCGACCAGGAACAGCAGGTTGAGGACGCGGCCCGTGCGGCCGTTTCCGTCGGTGAACGGATGGATGGCCTCGAACTGATAATGCGCCACGGCCATGCGGATGAGGGGGTCCGTCTCCTCATGCTCGTGCAAATATCGCTCCCAGTTCGCCAGCAGATCGCGCAGCCGCGATTGGTTTTCCGGCGGGGTGTAGATCACCTCGCCCGTCGCCTCGTTCGCGAGCGCCGTTCCGGGCGTCGACCGGATGTCGGTCTCGACTCCGCGGATCGTGCGGCAGATCCGTATCGCGGTTGCCGTCGTGATCGGCCGCTTGGCGAGCTGCCTGAACCCTTCATAGAGGGCCGTGCGGTAACGCAGGGCCTCCTTGGTGGCGGGGTCGGCCTGCGCTTCGGCGGCGCGGTCGGCGAACCGGAACAGCCGGTCGGTCGTGGTGACGACGTTCTCGATCTCGGAACTGGCCTGGGCTTCCAGGATCGGGATCGTGTTGATCAGAACCGTCTGATTGGGGACGAGGTCGCCGGTCGCCTTGAGCTGCGCCAGCGCTGCCCTTGCCTCGATGCACGCCTTCAGGATCGCCCGGCTCTCGACGTCGGCCGCCGGCGGCAAGGGAGGCAAGTCGTTGAACGGCCTGTCGGGCCGGAAGTTCATGTCGAAATTCTCCAGGGACATCGACACGTCCCCGCGCGGTGTCGATGCCGTCGACAGGTTGCCATGACGTGTCGATAAAAGAAAGAAAGTTCGACATATAACCCGGAACCGGGCCTGGCGGACCGGCCGCCAATCCATCGCGAGACGCCCGCGCCAGCCCACCACGCGCATGAGCGCGGTCATGCCATCGAAGATCCCAATGTCGCGCTGTGAGCGCGCTAACCCTTGGCCGGCTCGCGGCAACCCGTCAGCTTTACTTACGAGTCGGGGGACCGACCGGTATCTCCAGCGCGAGTGGAGACGGGCCCAGGCGCGCCCGCCCGGGCGGCGCGGCGCTCGGACTGGGTGCGCGCCTCGCGATAGGTGATGTAGGCGACGCTCGCCATGATCAGGAGGGCGCCGACCCAGATGCTGGCCTCCGGCACCTCGGCGAAGATCAGGTAGCCGAGCATGCTCGCCCAGATCAGGCGCAGGAAGTCGACCGGCATCAGGGCGCCTGTCTCGGCGTGGCGGAAGGCCTCGCTCACCGACCACTGCGAGATCGAGGCAAGGACACCGATCAGCAACAACCAAGCGAGTTCGGTCGCCGTCGGCCAGGTCCAGACGAAGAGCGCGAAGCCGAAGGTGATCGGGGTCAGCATTAGCCCGACATGGGTAACGATGGTCACCGACGAGTCGGTGCGCACGATCAGCTTAGTGACCACCAATCCGCCGCCCCAGACCGCGGCCGAGAACAACACCAGGAGCGGCCCGAGGCTCGCCTGACCCTCCTCGGGGCGGATCACCAGCATGACGCCGGTGAAGGCGACCACCATCGCTGCAATCCGCCGCCAGCGGATGACTTCGCCGAGGACGAGCACCGCAAGCAGGGTGGCGAAGACGGGCGTGGTGAAGTTCAGCACCGTCGCCTGGGCGAGCGGGGTCAGGCTGAGGGCGAAGAAAAAGGCGAGCATGGAGGTGACGTTCAGCAGCGAACGAAGGACGTGCAGCCCGAGCCGCCTCGTCCTGAGCGGCGCCAGCCCCCGGCGCAGAAACAGGGGCGCCAGTACCAGGAGCCCGAACAGGCAGCGGAAGAAGGCGATCTCGAAGGGATGGATGCCGGTCGAGAGGAAACGCAAGGTGGCGTGCTGGCCGGCCGTCGCCAAGGTCGCCAGCACCATCAGCGCCGCGCCCACCAGCGCCGGCGACAGGCCCTTGGCGCGGGCCTTGAGCGACATGAACCTGTGCACGGGGATCCCTTTGGTCGGCCGAGGGCCCCATGATAGGGGATTTCGCGCTCGCGGAAAGCCGGGGATTGGTCGTTGCGCGCCCTACACCGAAGGGTGAGAGAACTGGCATCGGCGCGAGCGCAACGAGGTCTTGGACCGCCGGGTCGACGGGGATGCATCGACCGAAGCTACTCGGCCTCCGGACGCCCTGCCCCGCGACCTGTTCCCGTGACGACACCCGTCCCCCCGGCGCCCGGCAGGTCCGGCGTGAGGATGCGGGGGAACAGAAGCATGACGGCGATCACCGCGGCGGCGCCCTCGGCAGCCGAAATAGCCACGGCGGCGGGGGCGCCCAGGTGCTCGGCCAACCAGCCCAGATGCAGCATGCCCAGGGGGGCGAGGCCGATGCAGATAGCCAGCGCCCCCATGGCACGGGTCCTCAGGGCCGGCGGTGAGGCCAGCAGCGTCAGCGTGCTCTGGGCCACCGAGTAGCTGCCCATGGCGGCCCCCGTCACGCCCATTACGGCGAGGCTGAGCCAGTAGCTTGACGACAGGGCGAAGATCAGAATGCCCCCCATGAGGACGAGCACGCCCAAGGCGTAAAGGGCGCCGAGGGAGCGGCGCGGCGCCCGCGCCGCGAACACCAGGGAGACGACGAGGCTGGCGGCGGCCTCGGTCGCGGACAGCAGGCCGATGGCAAAGGCATCGACGTGCAGTACCGCGCGGCCGATCACCGGGACCATCGCAAAATAGGCGAAGCCGAAGAAGTTGAAGATGATCGTGACGGCGAGCACCGCCAGCAGGAAACGCTCGGCGGCGAGGATGCGAAGGCCGCCCACCGTGTCAGCAAGCAGGTTGCGATGGAGGCCGGGCGTCGGCGCCTCGCGGCGCCCTATACCCATCAGAAGGATGATGACGAGGGCGTACAACGCGGCCCCCAGCAGATAAGCGCCCTCGACGCCGACGGTGCCCACCAGCAGGCCGCCGAGTCCGACACCCACCAGTCGGGTGACGTGGCTGGCGGAGGCTTCGAGCGACATCGCCGTGCCCGTGCGCGCCTGCCCGGCGATGTCGGCCATCATGGTGCGGCGGACGGGGTGGTCGGTCGCCCAGAGGACGCCGGTGAGGAACGAGCCTATCGCGATCTGCCACACGGCAATGGCGCCGGCCAAGGCCAGCAGGCCGAGGCTCAGCGCGGACAGACCGGCGACGGCGGTGCCCGCCAACAGCAAAGTCCGGCGACTGAAGCGGTTGGCAAGCGTGCCCACCACCGCGCCCAGCAGCAGCAAGGGCAGCATGCGCATCGAGCCAACCACGGCGACGACGGCGGCCGAGCCGGTGAGGTCGATGACGAAGATGCCGACGG
Organism: Pseudomonadota bacterium; assembly: GCA_016202695.1. Taxonomy (GTDB): domain Bacteria; phylum Pseudomonadota; class Alphaproteobacteria; order JACQOE01; family JACQOE01; genus JACQOE01. The sequence goes on from JACQOE010000059.1 coordinate 5,888, forward strand.
CCAAGGTCTCCAGCCAGCGGGCGACGCCGAACAGCGCACCCGCCCCCCAGACGCGCGCGAAGTCGCCGTCCGCCAGCAGGGCGGCAATGTTTGTTTTCGGTCGGATCTTGTATTCTCCTTTTGCGATTTCCCCGGGGTCGCCCACCGATCCTCCCCCACCCCGGGGCGCCGGCGCCAGAGCCCCGCGATCCTACATCGGCCGTGCGCGGGCAGCGACACTCAGTTGCCCGATGGTGGCAATCGGCGACGCGCCCGATCCCGCGCCGGTCGAGGCGTGGCTTGGGCGTCTGATCGCGGACGGCGCGGACGATCTCGTCCTCATGACCGGAGATGGTGCTGGCCGCGGCCACGATCGACGTCCTGCCTCCCCGGCCGATCGGACGCCTCGAAAAACCTCTCGCTTCCTGGGTTGTGACGTGATTCGCTGCGGTGGTGCTGGCGAGGGAGGCGGCGATGGCGGGACAGCCTGGTTTCTTCGACACGGATGAGCGAATGTGGGCGCTGTCGGCGGCGGGCGATCCGCTGGAGCGGCTGGCGCGGGCGGTGGACTTCGAGCTGTTCCGGGCGGAGCTTGAGGCGGCGCTCGCTCGGTCGGATCGGGCGAAAGGCGGGCGACCGCCCTACGACGCGGTGCTGATGTTCAAGGTCCTGGTGCTGCAGACGCTCTACACCCTGTCGGACGACCGGACGGAGTACCAGGTCCGCGACCGGCTGTCGTTCATGCGTTTCCTCGGCCTGGGGCTGCACGATCCGGTGCCGGACGCGAAGACGGTCTGGCTGTTC
>JACQOE010000062.1 GCA_016202695.1 Pseudomonadota bacterium
GCCCTCCCCCTCCTCCGCCGGGTAGCCGAAGGCGGCGACGAACGGGCGAAGGACGGGAAGCACCGGCGCGAGCTCGGCGCGGTAGTTGCGCCAGCGCCCGCGCGCGCGGGTGTAGATCGGCTGGGTCACGTCGCGGAAGCTCGGGGTGCGCACATGGCGCCGGCCGGCGGCCTCGGAATAGGCGAGCACGGCGTCGTCCCACGCCTCGCCGATATGCGCGATCAGCCGCCGGGCGGTCGCCTCGGGATCGGCGATCACCTCCTCGTAGCGGAACTCCAGCGCCGACGGATCGAGCCGGTCCCGCCAGTCGAGCCAGAGCGACATCACCTCGGCGTAGAAGCGGGCGGCGCCGTCGAGGCTGAGGAAGCGGACCATCGCCCAGTTGAGCTCGAAGTTCTGCATGAAGCAGCTCAGCACCGTGTCACGCGGGTCGCGGAGCGCGACCAGCACCGGCGCGGTCGGATAGAGGCGCCGGATGAGGCCGAGATGGAGGATGTTGAGCGGCAGCTTGTCGACCAGCCGCCGCCCGTCGGCCCGTACCCGGGCGGCGGCGATCCGGCGATAGGCGGTGCGGAGCCGGCTGAGCGCCGGCTCATCCAGTCCCGCCACCCCCTCCGGGTATCCCTGAGCGCCGGGGCCGGCAAAGCGCTGCCAGTCGGCGACGAGGGTGGCGATGATCGGTTCCTCGCCGGTGGTGACGAGCCGGGGATGGGCGGCGAGCATCTGCTCGATCAGCGTGGTGCCCGAGCGCGGGAAGCCGACGAAGAAGACCGGCGGGCCCGCGGCTTCGCCCGACTCCTCGCCGGCGCGCGCCGCCCCGGCGCCGGCCCGGGCGAGGGCCGCAGGCGTCGCCGCCGCGAGCCGGGGAATAAGGTCGGCGAAGGTCGCGGGGCTGATGGCGCGCGCGGCGAGGGTGGCGGCGCGCGCCGCCTTTCCCTCGGCAAAGGCGCGAAAGGCGGCGGCGGGCTCGCCCAGCCGGTCGAGGACCATGCCGAGGTCGACGAGCGCGCTCGCCCGCGACTCCTCCGAGCGCGCCTTGCCGATCGCCGCCTCGAGGCGCGCCCGGGCCTCGGCGAAGCGTCCCGCGCGGCGCTCGATCCGGGCGAGCACGACCTCGGCCCCGACCGCCCCGGGGTCGGCGGCGAGCGCGGCCTCGGCCGCCGCCCGCGCCTCCTCGACCCGGTTGAGCTGCTCGCACGCGACCGCCAGCTCGGCCCGGGCCCGGGGAAGATCAGGCAGGCGCGCCAGCGCCGCGCCGAGATGCGCGATCGCCTCCTCCGGCCGCTGCAGGCGCATCAAGAGCACCCCGCGATGGACGAGGGCGTCGCGGTGGCCGGGATCATGATCGAGCGCGGCACGGCAGGCGGCCTCGGCTTCGGCGAGGAAGCCGGCAGTCTCGAGCGCCAGCGCCAGCGTGTAGTGGGCCTCGGCATTGGCCGGCTCCAGCCCGAGCGCGGCGCGGCACTCGATGATCGCCTCCTCGGCCCGGGCCATGCGGCGGAGATAGCGGGCGAAGTTGAGCCGGCCGGGGGCGAAGCCGGGGAAGCGGCCGATCAGCTCGCGGTAGGCGGCCTCGGCCTCGGCGGCGAGGCCCTGCTCGTCGAGGGTGAGGGCGAGATTGCTCTGCGCGTCGGCGAAACCGGCATCGAGGGCGAGCGCGCGCCGGTAGTGCCTGGCCGCCTCGGCCATGCGGCCCGCCTCGCGGGCGAGGTTGCCGAGCCCGAGCCAGGGCCGGGCGTAGGCGGGATCGAGGCCGGCCGCCTCGCGGAAGCGGGCCTCGGCCTCGTCGCGCCGACCGAGGCGCCGGAGCGCCTCGGCGAGGTTGTTCAGCGTCGCGGCGTCGCCCGGGACCCGGGCGAGCGCCGCCTCGAGCCGGCCGGCGGCGGCCTCGGCCTCGCCGGCGATGAGCGCCATCGTCCCGGAGAGCTTGAGCGCGTCGGCGCGGGCGGGATCGAGCCGCAGCACCTGCTCGCAGAGCGCCCCCGCCTCCGCGGCCCGCCCCTCGCGGAAGGCCGCCCAGGCGGCGGCTACGGCCTCGTCGAGGATGGGTCTGGCCCGGCTCTTCATGATGATCGGCGCCCTCGTCGCCGCGCGGTCTCGATGGCCCCGAGTATAGCCCGCCCCGGCCCGAGCGGTCAGGGCGTTCGCGCCCGCGCGATCAGCGCCTCCACCATCGGCAGCATGCGGGCGACGATCGTCTCCACCCCGCGGGCGTTGGGATGGATCCCGTCCCCCTGGTTGAGCGACGGCTCGAGGGCGACGCCGTCGAGGAAGAAGGGATAGAGGAGCGCGCCGTGGCGTCCGGCGAGGCGGGGATAGAGCGAGTCGAACGCCTCCTGGTAGGCCGGCCCCAGGTTGGCCGGGGCGCGCAGGCCGGCGAGCAGGACCGGGATGCCCTCGGCCCCGAGGCGGGCGAGGACGGCATCGAGGTTGGCCGCAGTCGCCGCCGGGTCGAGGGCGCGCAGGACATCGTTTCCCCCCACCACCAAGATCGCCGCGTCCACGCGCTCGCCGAGCGCCCAGGCGATGCGGGCCCTGGCCCCGGCGCTGGTCTCGCCCGCGACCCCGGCGTTCTGCACCGCGACCTCGTGCCCGCGGGCGCGGAGCGCGGCCTCGAGCCGGGCCGGGAAGGACTGGCTTTGGGCGAGGCCGTAGCCGGAGACGAGGCTGTCGCCGAAGACCATGAGCCGGAGCGCCCGCGCTCGCCCCTCGCCGGGGATGACGGCGACGATGAGGCCGAGAAGCGCCAGGGTTGCGTTGAAAAGCCAGCGCCGCCGATTATATCGGAGCCGTGCCCGCGACGCGCCGAGGCGCCGCGCGGCACCTGCGTCCGCCCCCCGCAAGCCCTCCCGCCGACGGGAAACCGGCATCCAGGCCATGACCGACAGCACCGCGTGCGAGCCCCTGATCCGCCTCGACGACGTTGCGCTCAGGCTGCCGAGCGGGGCGGGGGAGGTCAACATCCTGCGCGGGCTCTCGCTCGCCGTCGGCGCCGGCGAGAGCGTCGGCGTGGTCGGCCCCTCGGGCTCGGGCAAGACCACCATGCTGATGGTGATCGCCGGGCTCGAGCGGGCGAGCGCCGGGCGGGTGCGGGTCGCCGGGTTCGACCTCTCGGCCCTCGGCGAGGACGACCTCGCCCTCTTCCGCCGCCGCAACGTCGGCATCGTCTTCCAGGGCTTCCACCTGATCCCGACCATGACCGCGCTCGAGAACGTGGCCGTGCCGCTGGAGTTCGCCGGTGCCCCCGACGCCTTCGCCCGGGCCCGCGCCGGGCTCGCCGCGGTCGGGGTCGAGCATCGCCTCGCCCACTATCCGAGCCAGCTCTCGGGCGGCGAGCAGCAACGGGTGGCGATCGCCCGGGCGTTCGTCACCGGGCCCAAGCTCCTTCTCGCCGATGAGCCGACCGGCAACCTCGACCTCGCCACCGGGCGGGCGGTGATCGACCTCCTCTTCTCGCTCCACGACGAGAAGGGCTCCACCCTCGTCCTCATCACCCACGATCCCGAGATCGCCGGCCGCTGCGACCGGGTGGTGCATCTGGTGGACGGGCGCATCCTCGGCGAGGAGCGGGGCGCGCTCGCCGCGGCCGGTGCCGGCGGGGCATGAGCGGCGCCGGCCCCGCGACCCTGGCGCACGCGCTCCGCCTCGCCCGGCGCGAGCTCCGCGGGGGCCTGCGCGGCTTCGCCGTCTTCCTCGCCTGCCTCGCCCTCGGGGTGGGGGCGATCGCCGCCGTCGGCACGCTCTCGGCGGCGGTGAAGGCCGGGCTCGCGGGCGAGGGGCGGAACCTGCTGGGCGGCGACGTCCGCATCCATCTCGCCCAGCGCCCGGCCGAGCCCGCGGCGCTCGACTGGATCGCCCGCGAAGGCGGCGTGATCGCCCGCGTGGTCGAGATGCGGGTCATGGCTTTCGCCGCCGCGGGCGCCGGCGGGGCCGAGGGCGCGGCCCGTACGCTGGTCGAGATGAAGGCGGTCGATTCCGCCTATCCCCTCTACGGCGCCGTCGAGCTCGACGGCGGGGGCGCACTCGCCGACGCGCTCGCGCTCCGCGACGGGCGCTTCGGCGCCGCGGTCGATTCCGGCGTCCTCGGCCGGCTCGGGCTCGCCCCCGGCGGGCGGTTGCGGATCGGCGAGGCCGAGTTCGAGGTCCGGGCCCTGATCGCGCGCGAGCCCGACCGCATCGCCGGGCGCTTCATCCTCGGCCCCCGCGTGCTGGTGAGCCCGGAGGGCCTGGCGGCGAGCGGGCTCGCCCGCCCGGGAAGCCTGATCCGCTACGACTACCTGATCCGGCTTCCGGCGGAGGTGGACGCCGGGCGCTGGGTCGAGCGCCTCGACGCCGCCTTCCCCGGCGCCGGCTGGCGGGTGCAGGACTTCCGCCACGCCGCGCCGGGCGTGGTGCGGTTCGTCGATCGCACCACCCTGTTCCTGACCCTGGTCGGCTTGACCGCGCTCCTGGTCGGCGGCATCGGCGTCGCCAACGCCGTCCACAGCTTCCTCGACGGGCGCACCGCCACCATCGCCACCCTCAAGTGTCTGGGGGCGCCGGCGCGGGTGGTGTTCGCAACCTATCTCGTGCAGGTGCTGGGCCTGGCCCTGATCGGCATCGCCGCGGGCCTGATCGTCGGCACCGCGGCCCCGCTCCTGGGTGCGCCGGCGCTGGCCGGGCTGATCCCGGTTCCGCTCCGCCCCGGCCTCTATCCCGCGCCGCTGGCCGAGGCCGCCGGCCTCGGCATCCTGACCGCGGTCGCGTTCTCGCTCTGGCCGCTGGGCCGGGCCGGGCGGGTGCCGGCGGCTAGCCTGTTCCGGAGCGCGGTCGCGCCGAGCGGGCCGGGGCCCGGCCTCGCGGTCGCGGCGGCGACGGCAGCCGCGGTCGGGCTCCTCGCCGTCCTCACCGTGGCGAGCGCGGCTGACCGTATCTTCGCCCTCTGGTTCGTGGTCGGCGCCGGCGTCTCGTTCGCCGCGCTGCGGGCGGCCGGGCTCGGGCTCGCGCGCCTCGCGCGCGCGCTCCGCGTCCGTCATCCCGCGCTCCGCCTCGGGCTCGCCAATCTCCATCGCCCGGGGGCGGCGATGCCGAGCGTGGTGCTCTCCCTCGGCCTCGGGCTCTCGGTCCTGGTGACGGTGGTGCTGATCGAGGCCAACCTCGCTCGCGAGCTGGAGGAAGAGCTGCCGGAGCGGGCGCCGGCCTTCTTCTTCATAGACATCCAGCCCGATCAGATGGACGGCTTCCTGGCCGCGGTGAGGGGCGTGAGCGGCGCCGGGGCGGTGCGGAGCGTGCCCGCGCTCCGCGGGCGCGTGGTCGAGGTCAACGGCACCCCGGCCGAGGCGCTCTCGGTCCCGCCCCACGTCGCCTGGGCGCTGCAAGGCGACCGCGGCCTCACCTACGCCGCCCGGCCGCCCGAGGGCGCGCGGCTGGTGGCCGGGCGCTGGTGGCCGGCCGACTACGCCGGGCCGGCGCTGGTCTCGATGGACGCCGAGATCGCCCGCGGCTTCGGCGTCGGCCTCGGCGACACCATCACCTTCAACGTGCTGGGGCGCGAGATCAGGGCGACCATCGCCAATCTGCGCGAAATCGAGTGGCGGAGTTTCGGCCTCAACTTCGTGTTCGTGCTCTCGCCCGGGACGCTGGCGGGCGCGCCCCAGACCCACATCGCCACCGTCGAGGCCGGGCCGGCGGCCGAGGCGGCGCTCCTGCGCGCGGTGACCGACCGCTTCGCCAACGTCACCGCCATCCCGGTGCGCGAGGCGATCCGGACCGTCGGCGACATCCTCGCCTCGCTCTCGGCGGCGGTGCGGGCGACCGCGGCGCTGACCCTGGTCGCCGGGGCGCTGGTGCTGGCTGGGGCGATCGCCTCGGGCCAGCACCGGCGAATCTACGACGCGGTGGTCCTCAAGGTGGTCGGTGCCACCCGCGGCGACGTCCTCGCCGCCTTCCTGGTCGAGTACGCGCTCCTCGGCACGGCGAGCGCGGCGGTGGCGGCGGCGGTGGGAAGCCTCGCCGCCTACGCGGTCGTCACCTTCGTCATGGAGACCCGCTTCGCGCTCGCCCCCGGGGCGGTGGCGGCGGCGCTGCCGCTGGCACTCGCCCTCACGCTTGCCGCCGGCTTCGCCGGCACCTGGCGGGCGCTGGGGCGCAAGGCGGCGCCGCTCCTGCGCAACGACTGAGCCTCCGGCGCCCCCTTGCTCCCGCCCTTGCTATTGAATTCGGCGCCTGCCGTGCCATATTAGCGGCACGCGGAACCCCCATCGATCCGGGAGTAGGGAGGGGTTCCGCACGGCACTCCAACGACGAGGTTCTGCGATGGCACTCGGTCCCCAGGAACGGTATTTGACCCGTGCCCAGGTGGACGTCGCCGAGGTCGACGTCGGCCTGCGCCAGTACATGCTCAGCATCTACAACTACATGGCCTCGGGGCTCGCGCTCACCGGGATCGTCGCCTATGCGCTCGCCAGCTCGCCGGCGCTGATGCAGACGATCTACGGCTCGGGCCTGGTGTGGATCGTGATGCTGGCGCCGCTCGGCTTCGTCTTCGCCCTCTCGCTCGGCATCCAGCGGATGAAGGCGGGGACGGCGCAGGCGCTGTTCTGGGCGTTCGCGGTGGCGATGGGGTTGTCGCTCGCCTCGATCTTCCTGGTCTACACCGGGGCCAGCATCGCCCGGGTGTTCTTCATCTCCGCCGGCACCTTCGCCGGCATGAGCCTGGTCGGCTACACCACCAGGCGCGACCTCAGCGGCTTCGGCGGCTTCCTGTTCATGGGGCTGATCGGCCTGATCCTCGCCTCGCTGGTCAACCTGTTCATCCAGAGCTCGGCCTTCCACTTCGCCCTCTCGGTGATCGGGGTGATCGTGTTCGTGGGGCTCACCGCCTACGACACCCAGCGGATCAAGGAGCTCTACTTCGCCCGCGACGACTCCGAGACCGCCGGCAAGAAGGCGATCATGGGCGCGCTCACCCTCTACCTCGACTTCATCAACATCTTCCTCATGCTGCTCCGCCTGTTCGGCGAGCGCCGCTAGGCGCCCCAGCGGGAAACCGCCTCAGGGAAAAGGCCCGGAAGCCGGCCGGCTTCCGGGCCTTTTCGCGCCTCCGCGGCGGGGGCCACTTCGGCCGCGCCACCCTCTGGCCTTCGGCGCGACGCTGATCCATAATCCGGCCCGTCCTTTCCGGCTGGCGGCGGATGGATGGCGGGCGGACGGCCCGCGCCTTCGCCGCTTCGCGCCGGCAGAGCAGACCGGGCGAGCCACCCCCGGCGAGGGGGAGCGGCGAGTGCCCGGCATAGCCGAAGGGACCGAGCTTGAACGGGGGTTCGCCCGCTCAGGGGGACACGGTCGAATGCGCGCGGGCCCGGGGGCCCGGAACAAGGGGGCGGGCGGCGCGCGCAGCCGTGAAGTCACAATCGGTGGAGCGGTGTCGCTCGGACAGCGTTGGGTGGAAGACATGGCAACGAACAAAGGACGTCGGATCCGCATCGCGGTGGACATCGGGGGAACGTTCACCGACGGCGTGGCGGAGGAAACTCCCGGCAACCGCATCTGGGTCGCCAAGCGGCTCACCACCCCCGAGGATCCCGGCATTGCCACCGCCGAGGTCACCGTCGAGCTGTTGCACCAGATAGCCGCCCCCCAGGAGGACGCCCGGGCCGCCGAGCGGGTGGTCGAGGTGGTCCACGGCACGACTCTGGTCACCAACACCATCATCGAGCGCAACGGCGCCAAGTGCGGGCTGGTGGTCACCAAGGGCACCCGCGACGTGGTCGATATCCGCCGCGAGGTGCGCTACGACCTCTACGACCTCAACCTCAAGCTCCCCGACCCGGTGGTGCCGACGCGCCACCGCTTCGAGATCGACGAGCGGATGGACGCGCAAGGCGGCGAGCTCAAGGCGCTGAACGAGGCCGAGGTCAAGAAGGCGCTCGCCGCGCTCAAGAAGCAGGGGGTGGAGGCGATCGCGATCTGCCTTCTGCACGCTTACGTCAACGACGCCCACGAGAAGCGGATCAAGGAGCTGCTGCGCGACCAGCTCCCGGGGATGTACGTCAGCATCTCCTCCGAGGTGGCGCGCGAGATCCGCGAGTACGAGCGGATGTCGACGACCACGCTCAACACCTACGTCCAGCCGCTGATGAGCCGGTACCTGGCCGAGCTCGAGGGGCGGATGCGCGCGATCAAGGTCGGAGCGCCGCTGCGCATCATGGTCTCGTCGGGCGGGTTCACCTCGTCGGCGGCGGCGGCCGAGGTGCCGATCTCGCTGCTCGAATCGGGCCCCGCCGGGGGGGTCCTGAGCGCGGTCAACACCGCCCTCGAGGCGGGGATCAGCGACGTTCTCGCCTTCGACATGGGCGGCACCACCGCCAAGGCCTGCGTCTCCACCGGCGGAGAGCCCGCGGTCGCCCACAGCTTCGAGGCCGGGCGCGTGCACCGCTTCAAGAAGGGCAGCGGCCTTCCCGTCCTCATCCCCTCGATCGACCTGATCGAGATCGGCGCCGGCGGCGGCTCGATCGCCCACATCAGCCAGCTCGGGCTGCTCAACGTCGGGCCGCAGAGCTCGGGCGCGGTGCCGGGGCCGGCCTGCTACGCCCAGGGCGGCAAGGACGCGACCGTGACCGACGCCGACCTGATTCTCGGCTTCCTCGACGCCGAGAACTTCCTCGGCGGGGAGATGAAGCTCGATACCGGGCTGGCCGAGAAGGCGCTCGATCGCCTCGCCAAGCGGCTGAAGATGGGGCCGACCGAGGTCGCCTGGGGCATCTCCAACCTGGTCAACGAGAACATGGCCGCGGCGGCGCGGGTGCACATCGCCGAGAAGGGGCTGGACCCGCGCAAGTTCACCATGGTCGCGACCGGCGGCGCCGGCCCGGTACACGTGGTCGAGGTGGCCAGCAAGCTGCAGATCAAGCACGTGCTCTGCACCATCGCCGCCGGCGCCGGCTCCTGCCTCGGGCTCCTCGCCGCCCCGGCGCGGGTCGACCGCTCGTTCTCCAAGGTCGAGCTCCTCCAGGAGGTGAACTGGAACGAGGTCAAGTCGGTGCTCGACGCGCTCTACCGGGAGGCCAACACCGAGCTCTCGGCGGCCGGAGCGCGCGGCGAGCGCATCAATTGGACGATCGGGGTCGAGGTCCGCTACGCCGGCCAGGGCAACACCGTGCAGGTGGTCCTGCCCTACCGCAACATCGAGCCGGCGCTGGGCAAGACGCTGGTCGCCAAGTTCGAGGAGCGTTACGCCCAGCTCTACGGCCAGACCGTGCCGGGCGGCACGCCCCAGGTCGTGACCTGGCGGCTCACCGGGCGCTCGGCGGTCAAGAGCCGGGGCTTCAAGTGGGCGGTCGATCGCTGGTCGGGCAAGGGCAGCACCCGCCCGATCGCGCGCCGGCGCATGTTCCTGCCCGGCAAGGGCGACTACGGGGTGGTGCCGGTCTACGAGCGCTACGCGCTGCCGCCGGGGACCCGGCTCAAGGGTCCCTGCGTGCTGCAGGAGCGCGAATCGACGGTGGTGGTGCCGCGCCCGGCGGCGGTCGAGATCCTCAAGGACCTGACCGTCGCGGTCGAGCTTCGCTGACGCGCCGGCGATGAGCGCCGAGGAGCTTCGCCCCGGCGAGGCGGGCGGCGCGGCCGCGCCGGCGCTCTCGCGCCCGCGCGCCCCGGGGCCGAGGCCGGCGCCGCGCCCGCCCCGCGCCCGGCTCGACCCGGTCAGCCTCGAGATCCTGTGGACGCGCCTGGTCAGCATCGTCGACGAGGCCTCGGCCACCTTCGTGCGCACCTCGTTCTCGACCCTGGTGCGCGAGGCCAACGACTACGCCGTGGTGCTGACCGACGCCGAGGGCCGCTCGCTCGCCCAGTCGTCGCTCAGCATCCCCTCCTTCATCGGCACCCTGCCGGCGACCGTGAAGCACTTCCTCGCCAACTTCCGGCCCGGGGCCCTCAGGCCCGGCGACGCGCTGATCACCAACGACCCCTGGATGGGCACCGGCCACATCCACGACGTCAACGTCGCCATGCCCATCTTCCGCCACGGGCGGCTGATCGCCTTCGCCGCCGTCACCAGCCACATGCCCGACATCGGCGGGCGCATCCGCGGCGCCGGCATCCGCGAGATCTTCGAGGAGGGGCTTCAGATCCCCGTCCTCAAGCTGATGCGCGAGGGCCGGCCCGATCCGGCGGTGGTCGCCATCATCGAGAAGAACGTGCGGGTGCCCGAGCAGACCATGGGCGACATCTGGGGCGAGGTGGCGGCCTGCAAGATGCTCGAGGAGCGGCTGATCGCGCTCCTCGACGAGAGCGAGGTGGACCTGGCCGAGCTGGGGCGCGAGGTGCGCGGGCGCTCCGAGGCGGCGATGCGGGCGGCCATCCGCGCCATCCCCGACGGCGAGTACCGAAGCCACGGCTACCACGACGGCTTCGACGAGCGCATCTTCATCGACTGCCGGATCACCGTCAGGGGCGATTCGCTCGCCATCGACTACACCGGCTCGTCGGCGCAGCTTCCCCGCTCGGTGAACGTGGTGCCGATCTACACCTTCGCCTACTCGGCCTTCGCCATCAAGGCGCTGCTCTCGCCCGACATCCCCAACAACGAGGGCAGCTTCCTGCCGATGTCGACCTACGCCCCACCGGGGACCATCTTCAACCCCACCTACCCGGCGGCCTCGGGCGCGCGGGGCATGGTCGGCCACATCCTGCCACCGGTGATCATGATGGCGCTGGCGCCGGCGCTGCCCGAGCGGGTGTGGGCCGAGGGCTCGGGCAATTCCTCCTTCACCATGGCCGGCGAGCACCGCGGCCGGCCGTTCGCGACCGTGAGCTTCCTCAACGCCGGCCAGGGCGCGACCGGCGCCCGCGACGGACTCTCGACGGTGAGCTTCCCCAGCAACCTTGGCAACAACCCGATCGAGGTGATGGAGGCGCTGGCCCCGATCCTGATCCGCCGGCGGAGCGTGCGCCGCGGCTCGGGCGGAGCGGGGCTCTACCGCGGCGGCGACGGGCTGGTCATCGAGTTCGACTTCTACGGCGACACGCCCTCGATCTGCTCCTTCATCATGACCCGGATGAAGGCCCCGCCGCGCGGCCTCGCCGGCGGCGGCGACGGCAAGCAGGCGCGGCTCCTCCTGAACCGCCGCCCCATCGACCCGGCCCAGCATTGGATCCTGAAGAAGGGCGACCACGTGCTGATCGAGACCGCCGGCGGAGGCGGCTACGGCAGGCCCGCCGGCACCGGCCCTTAGGGCGACCGGCGGGGGAGAAGAGCGAGGGGAGGCCATCGGTGACCCGCGCGCGCCTCGATCCGATCACCACCGAGATCCTGTGGACGCGGCTCGTCAGCATCATCGACGAGGCCAGCGCCACCCTCTGGCGGACCTCGTTCTCGACCCTGGTGCGCGAGGCCAACGACTACGCCATCATCCTCACCGACCTCGAGGGCCGCTCGCTCGCCCAATCCTCGGCCAGCATCCCCTCCTTCATCGGCACGCTGCCGCGGACCGTGCGCCATTTCCTCCGGCTCTTCCCGCTCTCCTCGCTCAAGCCCGGCGACGTGCTCACCACCAATGACCCCTGGCTGGCGACGGGGCACATCCACGACATCAACATCTGCATGCCGGTGTTCCATCGCGGCAAGCCGGTGGCGCTGGTCGCCGCCTGCTCGCACGTGCCCGACATCGGCGGGCGCGTCCGCGGCGCCGGCAACCGCGACATCTTCGAGGAGGGGATCCAGATTCCGCCCCTCTATCTGATGCGTGAAGGCAGGCGCGACGAAGCGGTGGTCGCCTTCATCGAGAAGAACGTGCGGGTGCCCGAGCAGACCATGGGCGACGTGTGGGCGCAGGTCTCGGCGGCGCACATGATGGCCGGGCGGCTGGCCGGCTTCCTGGGAGAGACCGGGATCGACCTCGACGAGCTGGGGGCCGAGATCCGCGGCCGCTCCGAGGCCGCCACCCGGGCCGCCATCCGCGCCATCCCCAACGGCACCTACCGGGCGGAGTGGCAGATCGACGTGTTCGGCGAGCCGATCACGCTCAAGGCCGCGGTCAAGGTGGGCGACGAGGACATCGCGATCGACTACAGCGGCTCCTCGCCGCAGGTGCCGCGCTCGGTCAACGTGGTGCCCAACTACACCTTCGCCTACACCGCCTTCGGGCTGAAGTGCATGCTCTCGCCCGAGGTGCCCAACAACGACGGCAGCTTCCTGCCCATCACCACCTGGGCGCCGGAGGGCAGCATCCTCAACCCCCGCTACCCGGCGGCGAGCGGGGCGCGCAACGCCGTCGGCCAGTGCCTTCCCGGGCTGGTCATGGACGCCCTCTCGGCGGTGGCGCCGGAGAAGGTGAGCGCCGCCGGCTGCCTCAGCTGCTCCTTCGCCATGACCGGCGAGCACCGCGGCCGGCGCTTCGCGGTGATGAACTTCATCAACGGCGGCCAGGGCGCCGGCAACGGCCGCGCCGGGCTTGACACCGTCTCCTTCCCCAGCAACGTCGGCAACACGCCGCTCGAGGTGATGGAGGCGCTGGCCCCGATCCGCCTCGTCCGCCGGCAGCGCCGGCCCGGCTCGGGCGGGGCGGGCGCGCACCGCGGCGGCGAGGGCGCGCTGATGGAGTTCGAGATGATCGGCGAGAGCCCGGCGGTGATCGCCTTCATCGTCAGCCGCATCCTCACCCCGGCCCCGGGGCTCGGCGGCGGCGCCGCCGGCAAGCCGAGCCGGCTCAGCATCAACGGCCGGGCCGCCCCCGCGGGCGAGCACCACGTCATCCAGAAGGGCGACCGCATCCAGATCGAAACCGCGGGCGGCGGTGGATACGGCCGGCCCGGCCGCTAGACCGCCGGACCCCCGCCCAAGAAACCGCGACGGGAGGAAACGTGGCACCAACGCCGATCGATCCCATAACGCTGGAGATCCTGTGGTCGCGGCTCGTCGCCATCGTCGACGAGGCGGCGGCGGCGTTCGTGCGTACCGCCTTCTCCTCGCTGGTGCAGGAGGCCAACGACTACGCCGTGGTGCTGACCGATTCGGCGGGGCGCTCGCTCGCCCAATCGTCGCTCAGCATTCCCTCCTTCCTCGGCACCCTGCCCCGCACGGTGCGCCATCTGCTGAAAATCTTTCCGCTCGAGTCGCTCAGGCCGGGCGACGTGCTGCTCACCAACATCCCGTGGATGGGCACCGGGCACCTGCCCGACGTGAACATGGTGGTGCCGGTCTTCCGCCGGGGGCGCGCGATCGCCTTCGCCGCCGTCACCAGCCACATGCCCGACATCGGCGGGCGGATGTGGAACGCGGGCAACCGCGAGCTCTACGAGGAGGGGTTGCAGATTCCGCCCCTCAAGCTGATGGACGCGGGCAAGGCGAACGACACCGCCATCGCCTTCCTCCGCCAGAACGTGCGCGTGCCCGACCAGATGATGGGCGATCTCTGGGGCCAGCTCACCTGCTGCCACACGCTCTCCGAGGGCGTGCACAAGATGATCATCGACACGGGCGTGGACTTCGACCTCTTCGGCGCCGAGCTGCGCCGGCGCTCGGAGGCGGCGATGCGCGCCGCCATCCGCGCCCTTGCCGACGGCGCCTACGCCACCCGCTTCGAGTGCGACGTGGGCCTGCCCGAGCCGATCGTCATTGCCTGCAAGGTGATCGTGCGCGGCGGCGCGCTGCACATCGACTACACCGGCACCACCGGCCAGCTCCCCTGCTCGGTCAACTCGGTGACCAGCTACACCTACGCCTATTCCTGCTACGGGGTTAAGTCGCTGTTGAGCCCCGAGGTGCCCAACAACGACGGCAGCACCCGCCCCATCACCATCTTCGCCCCCGAGGGCACGGTGCTGAACCCGCGCTATCCCGCCGCCTGCTCCACCTGCGGGCTCGCCGGCCACCTCCTGCCGCCGGCGATCATGCGCGCGCTGGCCCCAGCGCTGCCCGGGCGGGTGCTCGCCGCGCCCGGCTCGCCGCAGTGCTCGTTCATGGTCACCGGCGAGAAGAACGCACGGCCCTTCGCCATGCTCAACTTCGTCTCCGGCGGCATGGGCGCGGGTCCGGTCCAGGACGGGCCCTCGCCGATGAGCTTCCCGAGCAACCTCGCCAACACCCCGATCGAGCTGATCGAGACGGCGACCCCGCTCCGCGTCCTCGAGCGGAGCAAGCGCCGCGGCACCGGCGGGCGCGGGCGCCGCCGGGGGGGCGACGGTCAGCGCCTCGCCTTCACCCTCACCGGGCCGAGCCCGGCCGTGGTCTCGTTCCTGATGAGCCGGCGCCGGCGGGCGGCGCCCGGGCTCCTCGGCGGCGGACCGGGCGGGCAAGGGCGACTTCGGATCAACGGCCGCGACGTCGATTCGGCGCGCCACTGGCCCCTCGCCCCGGGCGACACGGTGCTGATCGAGACTCCTGCCGGCGGCGGTTACGGCCACCGGCGGCGGGCACGGCGAGCCGCGGAGGAGCCATGAGCCGAGCCGGGATCGACCCCATCACCCTCGAGATCCTGTGGACCCGGCTGGTGAGCCTGGTCGACGAGGCGGCGGCGACCTACGTGCGGACCGCCTTCTCGACCCTGGTCCAGGAGTCGAACGACTACGCCGTGGTGCTGACCGACGTGAAGGGCCGTGCGCTCGCCCAGTCGTCGCTCAGCATTCCCTCTTTCATCGGCACCCTGCCGCGCACCGTGCGCCATCTCGGCGAGCGATTCCCGGTCGAGTCTCTCAAGCCCGGCGACGTGCTGATCACCAACGATCCCTGGCTCGGCACCGGGCATCTCCCCGACATCAACATCGTCACGCCGGTCTTCCGCCGGGGCCGCGCGGTCGCCTTTGCCGCCATCACCAGCCACATGCCCGACATCGGCGGGCGGACCTGGAACGCCGGCATCCGCGAGCTCTACGAGGAGGGCTTGCAGATTCCGCCTGTCAAGCTCATCGCCGCCGGCCGCGTCAATCAGACGGTGGTCGACTTCATCCGCCAGAACGTGCGCGTGCCCGACCTCACCATGGGCGACGTCTGGGGCGAGGTCTCGGCCTGCCGGATGCTGGGCGGGCGGCTCCTCGCGCTCCTCGATGAATCGGGGATCGACA
>JACQOE010000061.1 GCA_016202695.1 Pseudomonadota bacterium
ACGGGCTCTACGTCCAGCCGATCAACTACCCGACCGTGCCGAAGGGCACCGAGCGGCTCCGCCTCACCCCCTCCCCCCTCCACACCGAGGCCATGATCGACCACCTCGTCGCCGCCCTCACCGACGTCTGGAATCGGCTGGGGCTCAGACTCGCGGCCTGACCGGAGGAGCGCGATGTACGCCGACAACACCCTGATGCCGAAGGAGGCGGTGCGACTCGCCGCCCTCGGCGTGCTCGCCCAGGGGCCGACGACCTACGCCGCGGTGGCGACCGAGGTCCGGCATTTCCTGAGCCGCCTCCTCGGCCCCTCGCTCGACCTTCTCGGACCGTCGGTCGAGCTCCTGCGCTACGAGGGCCTTGTCGAGGCCGGGGCGCCGGCGGCGGCGCCCGAGGCCGAGTCGCTCCGCATCACCGACAAGGGGCAGGCCGAGCTCGAGCGGCTCCTCAGGTCGGGGCTCCGCGCGCCAAACTCGGATCTTTCCAAGCTCGTGCTCGCGCTCAAGCTGCGCTTCCTGCATCTGCTGCCGTGCGCGGACCGGCTCGCCCAGGCCGAGCTGTTCGTCGAGGTGTGCGAGAAGGAGATTGCCCGGCTGCTGGACCTGCGCCAGCGCCACGCGGGCGAGGCCGGGCACCTCGTCGCCTGGCTCGACCACGACGTAGCCGCCCTCGAATCCCGGCTCGCCTGGTTCGAATCGCTCCGCGACCGCATCGCCGCCGAGCCCTGAGCGGCGGCTCGTCGGCGCCGGCCCGGCCGTTTCGCCCGCACCGATCGACGAGAGGTGCGCCCCGCGCCGGCGTTGCGACCGCGCCGGTCCCCCGCGTGACGATCGTCGTCGCAACGGCCGGAGGCCGCTCAATAGATGTGCTGGCCGCCGGTGATGAAGATCTCGGTGCCGCTGATGTAGGCCGCCTCCTCCGAGCAGAGGAAGTAGACGGCGGCGGCCACATCCTCGGGCGTACCGAGCCGCGCCAGCGGGATGCGGGGGATCAGCACCTCGGTCTCGGGCGACAGCATCGCGGTCTCGATCTCGCCCGGCGCCACCGCGTTCGCCCGCACGCCGATCTCCGCGAACTCGGCCGCCATCTCGCGGGTGAGCGCCGAGAGCGCGGCCTTCGAGGTGGAGTAGGCGGAGCCGGCGAAAGGATGCACCGCGTGCCCGGCGATGGAGGTGACGTTGACGATCGCCCCCTTGCCGCGCGCGAGCGCCGCGCCGAAGCCGCGGGCGAGGACGAGGGGGGCGAAGAAGTTCAGCTCGAACACCCGCCGCCAAGCGGCAAGGTCGCCGTTGAGCACGCCGAGGCGCTCCTTGAGCGGGCTCTTCGGCGAGTCCCCGGCGTTGTTGACCAGGGCATGAAGCGGCCCCTCGCCGATGATCTCGTTGGCGCGGGCGAGGAAGCGGGCGATGCTGCCCTGATCGGCGAGGTCGGTCGGGACGTGCTCGGTCCAGTTCGGGTCGCGCTTGCAAGCCTCGGGCACCGGCTCGCGCGAGCAGGTGACGATCCGCCAGCCGCGCTCGGAAAACTGCTTGACGGTGGCGTGCCCGATGCCGCGGCTCGCCCCCGTCACGACCACGGTCCTCACCGTCTCCACCATGCCGGAACCCTAGGGGAAAACGGACCCGCACGCCAGCACCGGGCGGGTGCCGCCCGCCGCGTATAATACCCGATCTGGACCCATCCGACCGAGGTTCGGCATGTGCGGCCGGTTCGACATTCGCACCACGCGGGCCGAGATCTCCCGCCGCTTCGGCGTCGAGGACGGGCTCGACGCCCTCGATCCCCTCGTCTTCGCGCGCGGCGAGGTGCGCCCGACGAACAACGCGCTCGTGATCACGGCCGGACCGCGGGCCGGGACTCGGGTCTGGGGCCTCGCCGCCGGCCGGGGGGACGGCAAGATCCTGATCAATGCCCGGGCCGAGACCCTGGAGACGCGAACGACCTTCCGCCCCCTCCTCGCGCGGCGCTGCCTCGTGCCTGCGAACGCCTATTTCGAGTGGCGGAGGGAGGGTCGGCGGAAGCTTCGCAACCGCATCGGGGTGCGGGCCGACGGCGGCAGCGCCCTTTTCGCCTTCGCCGGGATCGCCGACGGCGCCCGGTTCGCGATCATAACCTGCCCTCCAGCGCCCGAGATAGCCCACATCCACGACCGCATGCCGGTCATCCTGGACGCGGCCGACGAGGCCCCGTGGCTGGATGCGACGGTCCCTTTCGCCGCGGCGAAGCGGCTCCTCGGGCCCTTCGCCGGAGCACGCCTAGCGGTCGAGGAGGAGTCCGCTCCCCCGCGCGGGCGTCGGCCCGGCCTCTGCGCCTGACCCGCGCCGGCGGGGGGCGGGGCCGGCTCAGCGGTGCATGAGGATGGGAAGCTCCGCGTGGGCGAGCACGTGGCTCGTGACCCCGCCGAGGATCAGGTGGCGAAGCCGACTGTGGGTGTAGGCCCCCATGATCAGGAGGTCGGCCCCGTACTCGGCGAGCCGCTGCAGGAGCGAGGCGCCGATGTTCTCGCCGGGCGCGCCGAAGTGGCGGATCTCGGGATGCAGCCCGTGCCAGCGCAGGTGGGACTCGAGCTCGCTCACCCCCGGGCCGTGGGAATAGCCCTCCTCGGCGCTCATCAGACAGAGCGCCTCGCACCTCTCGAGGAACGGTTTGCCCACCGACACGGCGCCGGCCGCCTCGGCGCTGCCGTTCCAGGCGATCGCGATCCGCTTGCCGCAGATCGAGGGCGCCTTGGCGGGCGCCACCAGCACGCCCCGGCCGGCGCCCATGATCGCCGCATGCAGCACCTCGGTGGTGGACTTCTCGCCTCCCGCCTGCGGCCTAGCGATCACGGTGAGGTCGTTGACCCGGGAATGCCAGACCACGTTGTCCTCCTCGCGGCCAACCTCGCTGCGCCAGGAGGCGCTCAGGTTCGCCCCCTGCGGGCCCGGGCTGTCGACGAACGGAATGTTGGCCTTCGCGCAGGCGTCCTCGAACAGCTTGCGCGCGCCCCCGGACTGCTTGATGCCGTCCTTCTCGCAGACCTCCATCATCTCCTCGATCATGGCTCCCGAGAGACCCTCGCCGGCGAGGGGCGCGATATCGCGGGGGTCCATGCGCACGTGTAGCCCCATGACGTGCGCATCGAAGTGCCGCGCGATGAGGAGGGCAAGTTCCGTCGCCGCCGCATCGGTTTCGAGCGAGCTCAAGGGAAGGAGAATCGTCCGAATCGCCATCTGAAACCTCCACCTATCGAGCCGGTACGCCCAGCCGCAGAGTCCCGGGGCGATCCCCGAGCGAGGCGCCGGCCCCTCTCCCTGTGGCTGCTAGCCGCACGCAACCGAAGACATTCTAGCATCCATGGCAAGAGGAGTCTGCGATCCCCTTTGCGCCGCCGGCCCCGCGCCGAACGTCACCCGTCGAGGCCGAGGGCAGCGCGGGCGGAGCCGAGCAGCGCCCCCTCGGCCCGATCGGCGGCGAGGCGCCGCCAGCGGATCTCGCCGAGGTCGTAGCCGAGCTGCCGGGCGAGCACGGCCACGGTCGCATCCGAGGCGTCACCGGCCCGCCCCTCGAGGCGGCCTTCCAGCACCTCGCGCGCGGCCTCCAGCCAGATCCCGTCGAAGCGGACGCCGGCCGCACGCGCCACCCCCTCGATCGCGGCCCGCTCGGCCGGCTCGGCATAGACCGCGTCGACCACCGCGGCGAACCCCGCCGCCAGGGCCTCGGCGGCGGCGGCGGCGAGCGCGTCGTAGACCTTCCGCGTCACCTCGGGAGCGTAGGCCTCCGGGCCGAGGCGCGTCTCCGGGGCGACGCCGACGAGCCGCTTGCGGGTCTCGTCGCTCCGCGCCACCACGGCCCCGAGCCTGCCCCCGAGCCCCGGCGCCAGCGCCCGGGCAAGGGTACTCTTGCCGGTGCCCGAGAGCCCGCCGATCGCGACCAGCCGCGCCGGCTCGCGGGCGAAGAACGAGAGCGCGAGGCCGAGGTACGCCCGTCCCTCGGCGAGGATTTCGCCCCGGCGGGCGGTGTCGCTCTGGCTCGCCGCCGCCGCCGCGCTCACATGCGCCTTGATCCCGGCGCGCAGGCCGAGGAACAGGGGCAGCAGGGCGAGGCCGCGGTAATCGGCGCTCCGCGCCAGGTAGCGGTTGAGCACGCGGTTGGCGAGGACGCCAAGGCCGCGGTGCACGAGGTCCATCAGCAGGAAGGCGAAGTCGTAGAGCACGTCGATGCAGGCGATCGGCTCGGAGAACTCGATGGCGTCGAAGAGCGTGGGACGACCCTCGAACAGGCAGATGTTGCGAAGGTGCAGGTCGCCGTGGCAGTGCCGCACCTTGCCGGCGGCGCGGCGCTCCTCGAGGAGCCCGCGCCCGCTCTCCAGCGCGGCGCGCGAAAGCTCGCCGAGGCGCGCGACGCGCGCCGGATCGAAGACCTCGGGGCCGAACTCGGCGAACGAGGCGGCGTTGTTCTCGACCACCCAGTTCATCCCCTCGTAGCCGCCCCGATCGGTGCGGATCTCGGCCGCGCCGTGGAACCGGGCGATCTCGTCGGCCAGGCCGACCATCAGCCCGGCGGAAAGCGCCCCGCGCTCGGCCAGACGGTCGAAGAGGGTGTCCTCGTCGAACCGGCGCATGGCGACCAGCCAGTCGACCGGCCGCCCCTCGCCGCCGAGGGCAAGCCCGCCGGCGGGCGCGCGCGCCACCGGCACGACACCGAGATAGAGCCCCGGCGCGGTCCGGCGGTTGAGCGCCACCTCGGCCTCGCACGCCGCCCGGCGCCGCTCGACGGTGGAGAAGTCGAGATAGGGATAGCGGACCGCGCGCTTGAGCTTGTAGGCGCGATCTCCGGCCAGGAACACGACCGAGATGTGGGTCTCGATCTGCCGCACCGGCCCCCTCGCCGCGTGGGTCGCGGGATCGGCGAGGAAGGCGATGACCTCGTCCTGGCGCTCGACCTGCACAAATCCCTCCCGGCGCTCGTTCGCCGCGGAGCTTAGAGCACGATCTTTCCGGGCGGAACCCGCCCCGGGCCCTCCTCCAGGGGTATGCCGTCGTCGCGCAGCCACACGTAGACCGCCGGGATCACGAGCAGCGTCAGCGCGGTCGAGGAGGCTAACCCGAAGACGAGCGAGATTGCGAGCCCCTGGAAGATGGGGTCGAAGAGGATGAAGGCGGCGCCGATCATGGCCGCGAGGGCGGTGAGCAGGATCGGCTTGAAGCGGATCGCGCCCGCCTCGAGAAGCGCCCGGCGAAGCGCCGCGCCCTCGCCGCGGCGGGTGCGGATGAAGTCGACGAGCAGGATGGAGTTGCGGACGATGATCCCGGCCAGCGCGATGAACCCGATCATCGACGTCGCGGTGAAGGGGGCCGAGAACAGCCGGTGGCCGAGGACGATGCCGATGAGGGTGAGCGGCACCGGAAGCAGGATCACGAGCGGCAGGCGGAAGCTGCCGAACTGCCCGACCACGAGCAGATAGATGCCGAGGATGGCGACGGCGAAGGCGGCGCCCATGTCGCGGAAGGTGACGTAGGTGATCTCCCACTCGCCGTCCCACAGCAGTGTCACCTTCGACTCGTCGCGCGGCTGCCCGTGATAGCCGATCTCCGGCCTCGGCTGCGCCCGCCAGTCGTGGGCGGCTACGGCGGCGTTGACCGCGAGCATGCCGTAGATCGGCGCCTCGAAGCGCCCGGCGAGCTCGCCGCTGACCATCTCGGCAAAGCGTCCGTTGCGACGAAAGACCGGGTAGGAGGCGGGCTCGCGCGAGAGGATTGCCACGTCGCCCAGCTCGACCGCGCCGGCGCCGCCGCGCCCGCGCAGGGCCGGCACCGGGGTGGCGAGGAGCCGCTCGCCTGGCGTCAGCCCGCTCGTCGGCAGCCGGATCGCGATCTCCACCGGGTCGCGACCCTCGCCGCGGTGCGAGTAGCCGACCGCGACGCCGCCGATGAGCGCGCGGAGGGTGTCGTAGACCTCCTCCTCCTCGACCCCGTGGAACTCGAGGTTGTCCTGGTCGATGGTGAAGCGCAGCCGCTCGGCCGGGGCGCCGAAGGAGTCGTCGGCATCGACGATGAAGTCGACCCCCTCGAACAGGCGCCGGATCTCGCGCGCGGCGGCGCGGCGGGTCTCGGCGTCCGGGCCGTAGACCTCGGCCAGAAGGGTAGCGAGGACCGGCGGCCCCGGCGGCACCTCGACCACCTTGAGCGCGGTACCGGCGGGCGCGTCGAGGCCCTTAAGGCGCTCGCGCACCACAAGCGCGATCTCGTGGCTCGCGCGCGCGCGCTCCCCTTTCGGCAGGAGGTTCACTTGCAGGTCGCCCTGCTCGGGCCGCGCCCGCAGGTAGTAGTGGCGCACCAGCCCGTTGAAGTTGAAGGGCGCGGCCGTGCCCGCGTAGAGCTGGATCGTGGTCACCTCGGGCACCGGCGCAAGCCGTTCGGCCGCCGCCATCAGCACCCGCTCGGTCGCCTCCAGGCTCGCCCCCTCGGGCAGATCGACCACCACCTGCAGCTCGGACTTGTTGTCGAAGGGGAGAAGCTTGACCGTCACGTCGCGGGTAAGGAAGAGGCCGAGCGAGGCGAGGGTCGCCACGAGCACGGCGACAAGAAAGGCGACGGCGCGCGCCCGGCCCCTGAGCAGCGGCCGAGCGAGGCGCAGGTAGAGGCGCCCGAGGGCGCCGCCGGCGGCGTGGGGATCGCGGCCGGTAAAGTCCGCCGCCTCGGGCCCGATCGCGCCGCGCTTCCGCCGCGTCCTGAGGAGGAGCCAGGGCGTGATCGTGACCGCGACGAAGAAGGAGAACAGCATCGCCGCCGAGGCGTTGGCCGGGATCGGGCTCATGTAGGGGCCCATCAGGCCGGAGACGAACATCATCGGCAGGAGCGCGGCGACGATGGTAAGGGTGGCGACGATCGTCGGGTTGCCGACCTCGGCCACCGCCTCGATCGCGGTCCTGATCGCCGGCTGCCTGGGGGCGAGGTGCCAGTGGCGGACGATGTTCTCGATCACGACGATGGCGTCGTCGACCAGGATGCCGATCGAGAAGATCAGCGCGAACAGACTCACCCGGTTGACCGTGTAGCCCATCAGCCAGGAGGCGAAGAGGGTGAGCAGGATGGTGGTGGGGATGACCACCAGCACCACCAGCCCCTCGCGCAGCCCCAGAACGAGGGAGATCAGGACGACGATGGAGACGGTGGCAATGCCGAGGTGGAAGAGAAGCTCGTTGGCCTTCTCGGTCGCGGTCTCGCCGTAATCGCGGGTGACCGCGACCTCGAGGTCGGCGGGGATCAGCCGGCCCTTGACGGTTTCCAGGCGGTCGAGCACCCGCTCGGCCACCTTGACCGCGTTCGCGCCCTTGCGTTTGGCGAGGGCGATCGAGACCGCCGCCCGGCGCTCGAAGCCGCCGCCCGCGCCGCGCGCGAGGTGCCAGACCCGCTGCTCGTCGGGCCTGGCGCCGACGACCACCTCGGCCACGTCGCGGACGTAGACCGGGCGCCCGTCGCGGGTGGTGACGAGGAGGAGGCCGATGTCGGGCACGCCCCGCAATGTTTGCCCGGCGACCACGGGCAGGTCGCGATCGGCCTGGCGCACGCGCCCGACGAGAAAGGAGCGATTGGCGTTCTCGATCTTGGCGACGAGCTGGTTGAGCGTGACCCCGTACATCGACAGCCGCTCGGGATCCGGCTCGACCCGGATCTGATCGGGCCGCCCGCCGACGAGGAAGCTCAGGCCGACATTCTCCTCCTTGATCAGCTCGTGGAGAAGCTCCTCGGCGACGGCGAAGAGGGCGTTGTCGTCCCAGCGCCCGGCGGCGGGCCCCGCCCGCGGGGTCAGCGTCAGGACGAGGATCGGGACGTCGTTGATCCCGCGCCCGACGATCAGCGGCTCGCGTATGCCGATGGGGATGCGGTTCATGTTGGCGCGGATGTTCTCGTGCACGCGCAGGATGGCGTCGTCCTCGTCGGTGCCGACCACGAAGCGGGCGGTGACGATCACGCGCTCGTCCTCGCTCACCGAATAGACGTGCTCGACCGCGTCGATCCCCTTGACGATGTCCTCGAGCGGTTTGGTGACCAGCTCCACCGCATCGGGCGCCTTGAGCCCGTCGGCGGCGACCATGATGTCGACCATGGGCACCGAGATCTGCGGCTCCTCTTCGCGCGGGAGCGCCGCCAGCGCCAGCAGCCCGAGCGCGATCGCGGCGGCGAGCAGAAGGGGGGTGAGCGGCGAATCGATGAAGGCGCGGGTGAGCGCGCCCGAGAGGCCGAGCCTCATGGTTTCACCAGCACGTCGCCGTCGCGAAGCCCCGAGAGCACCTCGATGCCCCCGGCCGCGGCGGACCCGGTCTGGACCACGACCTCGGGGCCGTCCTTGAGGCGCACCGCCGCGTAGCCGGGGCGCCGGGCGACGTAGTCCACGGGCACGACGAAGGTCTCGCGGGCGCCGGCGCTCACATACACCCGCACCCGCTCGCCGACGAAGAAGTCGCCCAAACCCTCGACCTCGACGTCGGCGACCACGCGGCCGGCCGCAAGCTCGGGATAGACCTGCCGGAGCCGGCCCTCGCGCAGGCTCGCCGGCGCCGCCGCCATGCCCCGCTCGCCGACCCGCACCACGTCACCCTCCTTCAGGAAACGGGCGTGGCGCTCGGGCAGATGCAGGCGCAGGATGTAGCGCTCGGCGGCGATGGTGGCGAGGGTCTCGCCGGGCAGCACCACGGTGCCGTTGGTGACATGCACCTGCAGCACCCGCCCGCCCGTCGGCGCCAGCACCGCGCCCTCCTGCATCTCCTCGCGCACCACCTCGCGCTCCGCCTCCATGGCGGCGAGCTCGCGGTCGACCACCTCGAGTTGGGTCTGGACCTGATCGAGCCGGGCCTGGCTGATGGTGCCCGAGCGGCGGAGCTCGATCGCCCGCTCGTACTCGGTGCGGGCCTGCTCGCGCTGCGAGCCGAGGGCCTGGAGGCGCGCGTTCACCGCCCGCTCGCGCAGCCTGAGCTTGGGATCGTCGATGCGGGCGATGCGCCCGCCCCGGGCGACGCGGCTCCCCTCGTCCACCGCCAGCTCGGCGACGGTGCCGCCGATGCGGGCGCGGGCCCGCGCCAGGTCCACGCTCTCGACGGTGGCGAAGACGGACTTGAGGTCCGCGACGCCGGTCGGCCGGACGACGAACTCGTCGGCCGCTTTGGCTTGGCCGGTCACGGCCAGGAGGGCCACCACGAGGGCTGCTGCGAGGGCGCCACGGTTGGACGGCACGGCGTCATCTCCCCTGTCGATGCAGGCTCCGGCGGCCCAGCCCCCTGCCGGGGCCGGAGTCGCGGCCGTGGGGACGAGCTTGAAAATTATATAAACAGAATGTAATATATGAAATATGAATGTATTTGCCAACCCCGAACAGCTCCGGGCCGCGGCCGACCTCCTCAAGACCCTCGCCAACCGGCACCGGCTCGCCGTCCTCTGCCTTCTGGTCGAGGGCGAGAAGTCGGTCGGCGGGCTGCAGGCGCGCCTCGGCATCGCCCAGCCGGCGCTCTCGCAGCAGTTGGCCCGGCTCAGGCGCGAGCATCTGGTCAGGACGCGCAAGACGTCGCAGACGGTCTATTACGCGCTCGCCGACCGGCGCGTGCGCCGGATTCTCGACACCCTGCACGACCTCTTCTGCCGCGTCCCGGGCAAGGAACCGTCCGCGGCAGCCACGGCCGTCAACCAAGGAGACAACCGATGTCGATCGACCGCGCCGTGATGGCCTTCGCCGGCAGCGTGATCCTGCTGAGCCTGCTGCTGGCGCTGTTCCACAACCTCAACTGGCTGTGGCTCACCGCCTTCGTCGGCGCCAATCTGCTGCAGGCCTCGCTCACCGGGTTCTGCCCGCTCGCGATCGTCCTCAGGAAGCTCGGGCTCAAGCCCGGCGTGGCGTTCCGCTGATTCCGGCCGCCCCCTCTCGCCGCTCAGGGGAAGAGCCGGCTGATCGACCAGCCCTGGCCGGCGCGGCTGTAGAGCACCCGCTCGTGAAGCCGGAACTGCCCGACGCGCCAGAACTCGATCCGTTCGGGCGCGACGCGGAGGCCCGACCAGAAGGCGGGCCTGGGAATGGGGCCGACATTGAACTTGAGCGTGTACTCCGCCACCCGCCTCTCGAGCTCGCGACGGCTGTCCATCGGGGCCGACTGGCGCGAGGCCCAGGCGCCGATGCGGCTCATGCGGTCGCGGGTGGCGAAGTAGGCGTCGGCCTCCTCGGCGCCGACCGGCTCGACCGGCCCCTCGACCCGCACCTGGCGGCCGAGCGACTTCCAGTGGAAGCAGAGGGCGGCGTGGGGATTGGCCCGTAGCTCCTCGCCCTTGCGGCTCTCGAGGTTGGTGTAGAAGACGAAGCCCCGCTCGTCCACCGCCTTGAGCAGCACCATGCGCACCGCCGGCCGGCCCTCGGGACTGGCGGTCGCGAGCGCGACCGCCGTCGGCTCCGACGGCTCGCTGCGGGCGGCCTCGTCGAGCCAGTCGCGGAACAGGGCGATGGGATCGTCGCGCTCGAGGTCTGACATCGTGTCCGTGCCCGCACGCCGGCGGCCCCGGGGCCGTCGGCAGATGGGTATTTCATCAACCCTCGCCGATGTCAAATGCTCGCCGAATTGTTATATATCCGCTATCCGGTCGGGGATCGGCCGCCGATCCGGGGTTCGAACCGGGGTGCTGATCGAAGATGCGACGCTCCCGTGCAGGGTTTTCCGTCGGCGCGCGTTCCAGTGTTGCCGCACCCGCGGACGCCTGGGACCCGGCACGTGGTGGCGCGCCGAGATGGGGAGGGGCATGGGCAACGACCGGCCCCGAAGGCGTACGCAACCGTCACCCGCTCCTTAGTGCAATGAGGTAAGAATATGTTCACACGACGCTTGGCCATTCCGTTCCTCGCAACCCTGCTCCTCGCCGGCTGTGCCACCGATCAGGGCGAGAAGCAGACCGCCGGCGCGATCCTGGGCGGCATCGGCGGCGCGGTCGCCGGCGCCCAGTTCGGCAAGGGCAAGGGTCAGCTCGCCTCGGTGGCCGCCGGCACGCTCCTCGGCGCCTTCATCGGCAGCGAGGTCGGGAAGTCGCTCGACCGGGCCGACCGTCTGGCGATGGACCGCGCCACCGAGAGGGCACACGCCGCCCCGGTCGGCCAGGCCATCACCTGGAACAATCCCGACTCCGGCCATTCGGGCACCGTGACTCCGGTCCGCGACGGGCGGAGCGCCAGCGGCGAGTACTGCCGCGAATACCAGTCGACCGTGAACGTCGGCGGCAAGACCGAGTCGGCTTACGGGGTGGCCTGCCGCCAGCCGGACGGGAGCTGGAAAATCGTCAACTGACCCGGCGCGGCCCCATCCGAAGTTCTGGACGGGCTCCAAGGGCGGCGTCCGCGGCGGACGCCGCCCTTCGCTTTGGGCCGCGCTCGATTCATCTTTTTTCCCCGCGTTTCGTGTACCATACCGCCGGGCGCCGCCCCCCAAGCCCTTGAAATCCGACGGCGCCCGCTGGAGAGAGAGGCCCGGATGACGACCACAGACCCGCTGATGGCAGGCAAGCGCGGCCTCATCATGGGCGTGGCCAACGACCGCTCGATCGCCTGGGGGATCGCCCAGGCCGCCCACCGGCACGGCGCCGATCTCGCCTTCACCTACCAGGGCGAGGCGCTGCTCAAGCGGGTCAAGCCGCTGGCCGAGTCCGTCGGCTCCGACATCGTGCTCCCCTGCGACGTGACCGACGAGGGCACGATCGACCGCACCTTCGCCGTGCTCGGCGAGCGTTGGGGGCGGCTCGATTTCCTCCTCCACGCCATCGCCTATTCGGACAAGGAGCAGCTCAAGGGAAAGTACATCGACACCACGCGCGAAAACTTCACCCTTACCCTCCAGGTCTCCTGCTACTCGTTCACGGCGGTCGCCAGGCGCGCCCAGCCTCTCATGACCCAGGGGGGAAGCCTGCTGACGATGAGCTACTACGGCGCCGAGAAGGTGACCCCCCACTACAACGTCATGGGCGTCGCCAAGGCGGCCCTCGAGGCGAGCGTGCGCTACCTCGCCACCGACCTCGGCGATCGCGGCATCCGGGTGAACGCGCTCTCGGCGGGTCCGATGCGCACCCTCGCCGCGGCCGGGATCGGCGACTTCCGCTACATCCTCAAGTGGAACGAATACAACGCTCCCATGAAGCGCAACATCACCCTCGAGGACGTGGGCGGGGCCGGCGTCTACCTCCTCTCCGACCTCTCCTCGGGGGTGACGGGCGAGGTGCATCACGTCGACTGCGGCTATCACGTGGTTGGGATGAAGGCCGTGGACGCGCCCGACATCGCCACCGTCTGAGGCGATATGTCGAGCAACACCTTCGGGACGCTGTTCCGCTTCACCACCTTCGGCGAGAGCCACGGCCCGGCGCTGGGCTGCGTGATCGACGGCACCCCCCCGGGGATCACGCTCGCCGAGGCCGACATCCAGGTCTGGCTCGACCGGCGCCGGCCCGGGCAGTCGCGGTTCACCACCCAGCGCCGCGAGCCGGATCAGGCCCGCATCCTTTCGGGCGTGTTCGAGGGCCGCACCACCGGCACCCCGATCGCCGTCCTGATCGAGAACGTGGACGCGCGGCCGAAGGATTACGGCGAGATCAAGGACAAGTTCCGCCCCGGGCACGCCGACTACACCTACTGGGTCAAGTACGGGCTGCGCGACCATCGCGGCGGCGGCCGGGCGAGCGCGCGCGAGACGGCGATGCGGGTCGCGGCCGGAGCGGTGGCGCGCAAGGTGTTGAGCGCGCTCGTGCCCGGGGGCGTCGTCATCCGCGGCGCCCTGATTCAGATCGGCCCCCACAAGGTGGATCGCGCCCGCTGGGACTGGGGCGCGGTCGAGGAGAACCCCTTCTTCTGCCCCGACCGCATCGCCGCCCAGAGCTGGGAGGGCTACCTCGACGAGGTGCGCAGACGCGGCTCCTCCTGCGGGGCGGTGATCGAGGTGACGGCCGCGGGCGCGCCCGCCGGCCTGGGGGCGCCGGTCTACGGCAAGCTCGACGCCGACCTCGCCGCGGCGATGATGGGCATAAACGCGGTCAAGGCGGTGGAGATCGGCGCCGGCTTCCGGGCGGCCGAGCTCAGCGGCGAGGAGAACGCCGACGAGATGCGGATGGAGGGGGGAAAGGTGTCCTTCCTCTCCAACAACGCGGGCGGCATCCTCGGCGGCATCTCCACCGGCCAGGACATCGTCGTGCGCTTCGCGGTCAAGCCCACGAGCTCGATCCTCGCCCCCCGACGCACCGTCGACGTCCACGGCCGCGACACCGAGATCTCGACCAGGGGCCGCCACGACCCTTGCGTCGGCATCCGCGCGGTGCCGGTGGGCGAGGCGATGATGGCCTGCGTGCTCGCCGACCATCTCCTCCGCCACCGCGGACAATGCGGGCCCTGAGGGCGTTCAGCCCCCGTCCCGGATCGCCGCGATCAGGAACTCCCTGTTGCCCTCGGGGCCCAGGATCGGGCTCTCGGTCAGGCCGAGCACCCGCCAGCCCGGGCGGGCCGAAAGCCAGCCCCGGATGCGCGCGCACACCTCGGCGTGAAGGGCGGGGTCGCGGACCACGCCCCCCTTCCCCACCCGCCCCTTTCCCGCCTCGAACTGCGGCTTGACGAGCGCGACCAGCCAGCAGTCCGGGGCGGCCAGCGCAAGCGGCGCCGGCAGCGCGACCTCGAGCCCGATGAAGCTCACGTCGACGGTGATCGCGCCCACCGGCTCGGGCACCTCGCGGGCAGTGACGGCGCGGGCGTTGACCCGCTCCAGCACCACCACCCGGGGATCGGTGCGAAGCCGCCAGGCGAGCTGGCCGCGGCCGACGTCGAGCGCGTACACCCTGGTCGCGCCGCGCGCGAGCAGCACGTCGGTGAAGCCGCCGGTCGAGGCGCCGACGTCGAGACAGACCCGCCCCTCGGGCGCGAGGCGGAAGTGATCGAGCGCGTGCGCGAGCTTGATCCCGCCGCGCGACGCCCAGGGATGCTCGGGCGCGGAAACCGCGACCGCGAGGTCGGCGGCGACCATCTGCCCGGGCTTCTCCAGCCGCCGCGTGCCCGACGCGACCTTGCCGGCGAGAATCAGCGCCTGGGCGCGGGTCCGGCTCTCGGCCAAGCCCCGTTCGACGAGGAGCTGGTCGAGGCGAAGCCTCTTCCTCCCCGGCCCGCCGCCCGCGCTCACGCCCGGGCCGGCTGCGAGGCCTCCTCGGCGCGCCCGAGCGCGGCCAGCGCGGTGGCCACGATGTCGGGCGCGGTCAGGCCCGCCTGGTCGTACTGGCGCTCCGGCTTGTCGTGATCGAGGAAACGGTCGGGGAGCACCATCGGCCGCACCTTGAGCCCCGACTCGAGGAGGCCGTCGGCGGCGAGGGCGTGGAAGACCTGCGCCGCGAAGCCGCCGATCGCCCCCTCCTCGATGGTGATCAGGACCTCGTGCTCGGCGGCCAGCCGGCGCAGCAGCCCGACATCGAGGGGCTTGGCGAAGCGGGCGTCGGCGACCGTGGTCGAAAGCCCGCGCGCGGCAAGATCCTCGGCCGCCCGCAGGCACTCCTGAAGCCGCGCGCCGAAGGAGAGGAGCGCCACCGCACCGCCCTCGCGGACGATCCGCCCCTTGCCGATCTCCAGCGCCCGGCCCTCGTCCGGCAGGGCCACGCCCGCGCCCTCGCCGCGCGGGTAGCGAAAGGCCGAGGGCCGGTCGTCGATCGCCGCCGCGGTCGCCACCATGTGGACGAGCTCGGCCTCGTCGGCCGCGGCCATGACCACGAAACCGGGCAGGCAGGCGAGGTAGGCGACGTCGAACGAGCCCGCGTGGGTGGCCCCGTCCGCGCCCACCAGTCCGGCGCGGTCGATGGCGAAGCGCACCGGCAGCCGCTGGATGGCGACGTCGTGCACCACTTGGTCGTAGGCCCGTTGCAGGAAGGTCGAGTAGATCGCGGCAAAGGGCTTGTAGCCCTCGGTCGCGAGCCCGGCGCAGAAGGTGACCGCGTGCTGCTCGGCGATGCCGACATCGAAGAAGCGCCCGGGGAAGCGCTCGGCGAACCGGTCGAGCCCGGTGCCCGAGGGCATCGCCGCCGTCACCGCGACGATCCTGTGGTCGCGCTCGGCGGCCCGGATCAGGCTTTCGGCGAAGACCTTGGTATAGGCGGGCGCGGCGGCCTTGGCCTTCACCTGCTCGCCGGTGACGACGTTGAAGCGCCCGACCCCATGGTACTTGTCGGCGGCGGCCTCGGCCGGGGGGTAGCCGTGGCCCTTGTGGGTGACCACGTGCACCAGCACCGGCCCGGGTTCGGTCGAGTCGCGCACGTTGCGCAGCACCGGGAGCAGGTGGTCCATGTTGTGACCGTCGATCGGGCCGACGTAATAGAACCCCAGCTCCTCGAACAGGGTGCCGCCGGTGACCAGCCCGCGCGCGTACTCCTCGGCGCGGCGCGCGGCCTCCTCGATCTGGCGCGGGAACTTCCTCGCGAGCTCGCGCGCGAGGTGGCGCATCGAGCGGTAGGACTTCGACGAGATCAGCCGCGCGAGATAGGCGCTCATCGCCCCCACCGGCGGAGCGATCGACATGTCGTTGTCGTTGAGGATGACCACCAGACGGGTCCGCATGGAGCCGGCGTTGTTCATCGCCTCGTAGGCCATGCCGGCGCTCATCGCCCCGTCGCCGATCACCGCGATCACGTTGTTCTTGAGACCCGAGAGATCGCGCGCCACCGCCATCCCGAGCGCCGCCGAGACGGAGGTCGAGCTGTGGGCCGCCCCGAAGGGGTCGTACTCGCTTTCCGCGCGCCGGGTGAAGCCGGACAGGCCGCCCCCCTGGCGCAGCGTGCGGATGCGCTCGCGCCGCCCGGTGAGAATCTTGTGCGGATAGGACTGGTGACCGACGTCCCAGATCAGGCGGTCGCGGGGGGTGTCGAAGACGTGATGGAGCGCCACCGTCAGCTCGACCACCCCAAGGCTCGCCCCCAGATGGCCGCCGGTGATCGAGACCGCGTCGATCGTCTCGCGCCGGAGCTCCGCCGCGAGCTCCTTGAGCTGGGCGGGGGTGAAGCCGCGGATGTCCTTGGGGCATTGCACCGCATCAAGGAGCGGTGTCTTGCTCTCCTGGTCGCTCAACGCCTTCTCCCTTGCCGCTTCAGGTCCGCCGCTCCACCACGAAGCGGGCCAAGTGCCGCAGAAGGTCGGCCTTTTCGTCGAAGGAATCAAGATGTTGCACCGCCTGCCGGGCGAGCAGCCTGGCGTGCGCGCGCGCCCGCTCGGGGCCGATGAGCGCGACCAGGGTGGCCTTGCCCGCGGCCGCGTCCTTGCTCGCCGCCTTGCCCATTTCGCCCGCGTCGCCGGCGATATCGAGGAGGTCGTCGGCGATCTGGAAGGCGAGCCCGAGGTCGTGGGCGTAGGCCTGCAGGGCGAAGCGCTGCTGGGCGGGGGCGCGCCCCAGGATCGCCCCGGCCTCGCAGGAGAAGCCGATCAGCTTGCCGGTCTTGAGCATCTGTAGCCGCGTGATCTCGGCCTGATCGAGCCGCTGGTGCTCGGCCATCAAGTCGATCATCTGCCCGCCCACCATGCCGCGGGCGCCGGCGGCGTCGGCGAGTGCGGCGATCAGCTGGCAGCAGACGGCGGGATTGGAATGGGTGAGCGGATCGGCGAGCACCTCGAAGGCGCGCGTAAGCAGCCCGTCGCCGGCGAGGATCGCGGTCGCCTCGTCGAAGGCGACGTGCACGGTCGGGCGCCCGCGGCGCATCTCGTCGTCGTCCATCGCCGGGAGGTCGTCGTGGACCAGCGAGTAGGCATGCACCATCTCGACCGCGGCGGCGACCCTGAGGGCCGAGGTAGTGGCGACGTTGAAAAGCCTGGACCCGGTGATCACGAGGAAGGGCCTGAGCCGCTTGCCCGGCCCGAGCGCGGCGTAGCGCATCGCCTCGGCGAGGCGCGACTCGGCGTCGGCGGGGCGGGGCAGCAGCCGGTCAAGCATGCCGTCGACCGCCGCGGCGGCCTCGGCCATGGCGGTCTTGAGCGGACTCACGAGGCGTCTCCGGCGCGGTTCTCGGGCTGGGCGGGGCGGAGGCTCACTCCGCCTCGAATCCCTCCAGGCCCGGCTCGCCTCCGGGCCCGAGCACGATCTTCTCCACCTTGGCCTGGGCCTCGCGCAGCTTCGCCTCGCAGTGGCGCTTCAGCGCCGCGCCGCGCTCGTAGGCCGCGATCGCGTCGTCGAGCTTCCCCTGGCCCGATTCGAGCTTCTTGACGATGCCCTCGAGCTCGGCCAGCGCCTCCTCGAAGCTCAGCTTGCCGATCTCGGCCGGTGCCTTGCTCTCCGCCATGATTTCTCCCCGAGGGGGCCTTGTCCCGGACGAGGCAACGCGAAGCCGAGGCGACAGACGCGGCCCGCTCACGCCGTCATCAGGGCCTCGACGTGGGCCGCCGCGCTCCGGCCCAGCGCATCGAGGTTATAACCCCCTTCCAGGGTCGAGACAACGCGCCCGCCGGCGTGGCGATTGGCGACGGCGAGGAGCTCGCGCGTGACCCAGGCGAAATCCTCGACGCCGAGACGCAGGCTCGCCAGCGGATCGTCGGCATGGGCGTCGAAGCCGGCCGAGACGAGCAGGAACTCGGGCCGGAAGCGATCGAGCGCGGGCAGGATCTCGTCGCCGTAGGCGGCGCGGAACTCGGCCGAGCCGGAGAGCGGGTCGAGGGGGACGTTGACGATGTTGCCCACCCCCCGCTCGCCCCGCGCCCCGGTGCCCGGGAAGAGCGGGTACTCGTGGCTGGAGGCGTAGAAGAGGTTCGCGTCGCGCTCGAAGGCGTGCTGGGTGCCGTTGCCGTGATGGACATCGAAGTCGACCACCGCCACCCGCCCGAGCCCGTGCGCGGCGCGGGCATGGAGCGCGCCGATGGCGACGTTGTTGAACAGGCAGAATCCCATCGGCCGCGTCCGCTCGGCATGATGGCCGGGCGGGCGCACGGCGCAGAAGGCGTTGCGCGCCTCGCCCCGGGCGACGGCGTCGACGGCCGCCACCGCCGCCCCGACCGCGTGCAGCGCCGCCTCGCCCGAGCCGGGCGAGATCACGGTGTCCGCGTCGAGCGCCACCAGTCCCGCCTCCGGCACCGCCTCGAGGATCGCCTCGACGTACTCCTTCGGATGGACAAGGGCGACCTGCTCCACCGTCGCCCGCGGCGCCTCGACGCGCACCAGGTCCTGGAACGGCTCGGCCTCAAGGGCCCGCATCACCGCCCGCAGCCGGTCGGGCCGCTCGGGGTGCGCGATCCCCGTCTCGTGACGGGCGAACGAGGGATGGCTGTAGACGAAGGTTGGCATCGGCGCCCCGCCCCTTCCGTGCGAGGGAAAGCCCACACCTTGCCAGCCCCGCCCCGGCTTCGGCAAGCCG
Source organism: Pseudomonadota bacterium (assembly GCA_016202695.1). Lineage (GTDB taxonomy): Bacteria > Pseudomonadota > Alphaproteobacteria > JACQOE01 > JACQOE01 > JACQOE01. Next base: position 18,352 of record JACQOE010000061.1, read on the forward strand.
GCCACGGAGGCGGACGGTCCCGCGCGCGGGCGGGCTCAGCCGCCCTTGCGGATGCGGAAGCGGTAGACCCCGTCCTCCTCGGAGCAGCTTTCCAGGCGGTTGCCGGTCGTCTCGCAGAATGCCTTGAAATCCTTGACGGAAGCGGGATCGGTGGCGAGCACCGCCAGCGTCGCCCCGGGGGCGAGCCCCTTGAGCGCCTTCTTCGCCTTCAGCACCGGAAGCGGGCAGATCAGGCCCGTCACGTCCAATACGTCCTCGCTCATCGTCCGCCTCGCCCTTCTCCGCCGCCGCATCGCTTCATCGCGGTCATTGGCGGCGCCCTCGTAGTGGAGTAAATTTTTTCAATGCGCGCGGCAAGGGCGGGCGCGGGCCGGCGGCGGCGATCGGGGGCGCCGGCGGACCCCTTTGCGGCGAAGAACCCACCGCGGCGCGCAGGCGAGGTGATGGGTTGGTGGACCTTCGGCAACTGCACGCCAACGCGGCGCGGGCCTGCGCGCTCTTGAAGGCGATGAGCAACGAGCACCGGCTGCTCGTGCTCTGTCAGCTCCATCACGGCGAACGCTCGGTGGGGGAACTGGAGCGGCTCATCGGGCTGAGCCAGTCGGCCCTCTCGCAGCACCTCGCCCGCCTCCGGCGCGACGGCTTGGTCAAGACCCGGCGGAGCGCCCAAACCATCTATTACTCGCTCAACGGCGCCGAGGCGACGGCGGTCATCTCGGCCCTCGCCGGTATCTACTGCCCCGACTCGAGCGCGGCCTGAGCCGCGCCCGCCCGCCGGCCGATGCGAATCGGGATCGATCTCGGCGGCACCAAGATCGAGGCCGTCGCGCTCGCCGCCGACGGCGGCGAGATCCTCCGCCGACGCGTCCCCACTCCGACCGGCGACTACGCGGGCACGCTTCGCGCCGTGATCGGGCTCGTCGCCGCGATCGAGGACCGCCTCGGCGCGCGCGCCAGCGTCGGGATCGGCATCCCCGGCGCGATCTCGCCCGCGACCGGGCTGGTCAAGAACGCCAACTCCACCTGGCTCATCGGCCACCCCCTTGATCGCGACCTCGCCCGGCTCCTCGGCCGGCCGGTGCGGGTGGCGAACGACGCCGACTGCTTCGCCGTCTCCGAGGCGAGCGACGGCGCGGGAGCGGGGGCTCGGAGCGTGTTCGGGGTGATCCTCGGCACCGGCGTCGGCGGCGGCATCGTGATCGGCGGCCGACTGGTCACGGGACCCAACGCGATCGCCGGCGAGTGGGGCCACAATCCCCTGCCCTGGCCCGGCGACGACGAGCGACCGGGCCCTCCCTGCTACTGCGGGCGGCGGGGCTGTATCGAGACCTTCCTGTCCGGGCCCGGACTCGCCGCCGACTTCGCCGCCGCCTCCGGGCGGAGCCTCGGCCCGGCCGGGATCGCGGCCGCGGCTGAGGCCGGAGACGCCCATGCCGAGGCGGCGCTCGCCCGCTACGAGCAGCGCCTCGCGCGGGCGCTGGCCACCGTCATCAACCTGCTCGATCCCGAGGTGATCGTGCTCGGGGGCGGGATGTCGAACCTCGCCCGCCTCTACGCGAGCGTGCCGCGGCTCTGGCGCCGGTTCGTCTTCTCCGATCACGTCGCCACCCGGCTTCTCCCCGCCCGGCACGGCGATTCGAGCGGGGTCCGCGGCGCGGCCTGGCTGTGGCCGGCCACGCCCGACCCGGGGCCGCGGTCGAGGCCCTCGGCCGCGACCGCCCGACCTGCCTCGCCGGCGGCGAGCGGCAAGGGCCGGAGAGCCCCGCCCCGCCGGCGGCGGCGCTAGCAGCCGAGCCCGGGCAGTGGGTCGAGGCGCGACAGGCGCACCGAAACCGAGAAGTCGCCGAAGTCCATCACCACGTCGTCGGCCACCCCGTTGTCGTAGTAGCGCGTGCCCAGCTCGAAGACCGGGGTCGCGGCGGCGCTGCCGAGATCGAAGAAGGCGAGCCGGACGTACCAGGAGGCCATCCCCTTGAGGGGCTCGAACGGCGCCGTCGCCGCCCCCTCCCGGCGCTGCCCGACGACGGCGTTGATCTCCTGCGGGCCGCTCCGGGTGGTCCCGTCGAAGATGGTGCGCGCGAACCGGTTCTTGCCGGCGCGCGCGGCGGCGAGCATGGCCGAGGTGTGCTCGGTCGGGAACAGGGTGCCCGGAGGCAACGCGACCTCGAATGTTTCCGGCTCGCTGAAGCTCGCGGTGCCGCGCTTGCCGAGCCCCTCGAGGCGTGCCTCGCCGGCCAGCTCCTCGCGCAGCTTGCCGTCGTCGTAGTGGCGGGTGCGGAACCTGAGCCTCAGCCCGTCCTTGCTCTCCCAGGTGACATAGTCGGAGCCGAGCGAGAAGTCGTCGCCCCCGGCCCGGGTGACCTTGAGCAGGAATCGCTGCTGCGTGGCATAGCCGTCGCAGACGTCGCGCCACTCGTAGGCCATCAAACCCTCGGCGGCGGTGATCCCGCTGCCCGGATGCGCGGACTCAAGACTCAGGCCGTAGGCGGCGCGATGGGAGAGGAGCCCGGCAGCAGCAACCGCCTCTTCCACCATGCCCGGCGCCGCGACCGACGCCATCGCCGCCAGCACCATGATCCTCCGCATCCGACGCGCCATCATGAAACGTGCCCCTCCGCCATCCTGCGGTCGCGCCCCGGGAACCGGGGGCCGCCGACTCTAGGCGCCGAGCCCCGGAAAAGGAAGGGCGGCGGCGGTCAAATCTGCCCGAAGGGGCGGCGGAAACTTCCGCCCTCCGGCAAAATCTGCACCCCCGCCTTCGCGCACAACCCTTTGATTTCCCTGAATCCTCATCCTGGCACGGGGGTTGCCATTGGAAGCGCAGACCGCGAGTGGGACCCATGCGACCCCAGACCATGCTGCGCACGATCTCCAACGACAACGCCCTCGCTCACCCGGGGGCCGCCGAGCCGAACGGAGCGCGCTCCGACCTGGTGAGCACGATCGGCGCCATCGCCTCGTACCTGCAGGCCGAGGCGAACGATGCCCTCGCGGCCTTCGAGCGCAAGCGCGGCAGCGCCGATCGCGGCAGCCCTCCTCCCCAGCGACAGCTGATCGAGCGGGCACTGTCCGCGGCAGCCGAGGCCCAGCGGCGCCTCGCCGAGCAGAGCGCGCGCATCGCCTATCTCGAGCAACTGGCGATGACCGACGAGCTCACCGGTCTCCTCAACCGGCGCGCCTTCGAGAGCGAGCTTCGCCATGCCGTCGCCGCCGCCCGTCGCTACGGCGAGGGAGGCGTCCTGATCTACATCGACCTCGACAACTTCAAGCCGGTCAACGACCGCTTCGGCCACGCCGCCGGCGATCACGTGCTCCGGCAGGTGGCGCGCCTGCTGAAGGCGAGCGTCCGCGAAACTGACTTCGTCGGCCGCCTGGGCGGAGACGAGTTCGCGGTGCTCTTGGTGCGCACCAGCTGGGAGGCTGGCCTGGCGTACGCCAAGCGGCTCGAGCGCGCCCTCAACGCCACCTACATCCCGTGGAGCGGGGCGACGATCAAGCTCAAGGCGAGCTTCGGCGCGCAGCGCTACGGCGCCGACGACTCGGAGCGGACGCTGCTGCACCGCGCCGACACCGCGATGTACCGCGCCAAACGCCGGCGCACCAACGCCGACGCCCTCCTCCTGTCCTGACCGAACAACCGCCGACGGACGCCCCCACAGACCGGAGACGCGACCCGCCCCCCTCTCTCCCTCTCCCCCATCTCCGGGTTTCCGTTCGGCACTGAAGGCAACTTGGGCGTTGCCTCACTCGCCCCGGCCTCGCCAGAGCGCCGGGGCTTTTTTTCGGCGCCGACCCTGGTTGCGGCGGAGCCCCGCGGAGCGCTAGCCCCGCTCCGCCTTGCCCTTCGCGGGCGGAAGCTCGACCCGGATCGCGAGCTCCTTGAGGCGCGCCAGCGGCACCTCGGCCGGCGCCCCCATCATCAGGTCCTCGGCCCGCTGGTTCATCGGGAACAGGATCACCTCGCGGATGTTGGGCTCGTCGGCGAGCAGCATGACGATCCGGTCGATCCCCGGCGCCGAGCCCCCGTGCGGCGGCGCGCCGTAGCGGAAGGCGCTCAGGAGCCCGCCGAAGCGCGTCTCCACCTCCTCCCTGGAGTAGCCGGCGATGGCGAACGCCTTGTACATGATGTCGGGGCGGTGGTTGCGGATCGCGCCGCTGGAAAGCTCAACCCCGTTGCAGACGATGTCGTACTGGTAGGCCTTGATGGCGAGCGGATCCCGCGTCTCCAGCGCCTCGAGCCCCCCCTGCGGCATCGAGAAGGGGTTGTGGCTGAACTCGATCTGGCCGGTCTCCTCGTTGCGCTCGTACATCGGGTAGTCGACGACCCAGCAGAAGCGAAAGGCGTTTGCCTCCACCAGGCCGAGCTCCTCGCCGAGGCGCTGGCGGACGGTCCCGGCGAGGCGCTGGGCGGGCGGGCGCTGATCGCAGACGAAGAAGACCGCGTCGCCTTCCTTGAGCCCGCAGGCGGCGCGGATCGCCGCCACCCGCTCGGCCTCCAGGTTGCGCGCGATCGGCCCCTTCGCCTCGCCCTCGGCATAGACGATGTAGCCGAGCCCGCCCGCCCCCTGCTCGCGCGCCCACTCGTTGAGCTTATCGAAGAAGCTGCGGGGCCTCGCCCCCGCCCCGGGCGCCGGGACGGCACGCACCACCGCCCCCTTGTCGACGGCCTTGGCGAAGAGCCCGAAGCCGGAGGCCCGGAACGCCTCGGTCGCGTCGGCGATGACGAGCGGGTTCCTGAGGTCGGGCTTGTCGCTGCCGTAGGCGAGCATGGCGTGGTCGTAGGCGAGGCGCGGGAACGGCGGCTTGGTCACCGTCCGCCCGCCGGCGAACTCCTCGAACACGCCGGCGATCACCGGCTCGATCGCGGCGAAGACGTCCTCCTGGGTCACGAACGACATCTCGAAGTCGAGCTGGTAGAACTCACCGGGGCTGCGATCCGCGCGGCTGTCCTCGTCGCGGAAGCAGGGGGCGATCTGGAAGTAGCGATCGAAGCCCGCCATCATCACCAGCTGCTTGAACTGCTGCGGCGCCTGGGGAAGGGCGTAGAACCGGCCGGGATGGAGCCGCGAGGGGACGAGGAAGTCGCGCGCCCCCTCGGGCGAACTGGCGGTGAGGATCGGCGTCTGGAACTCGGTGAAGCCGGCCTCGAGCATGCGCCGGCGGATCGAGGCGATCACCCGGCTGCGAAGCAGGATGTTGCGGTGGATGCGCTCGCGCCGGAGGTCGAGGTAGCGGTAGCGGAGCCTGAGGTCCTCGGGGAACTCGGCCTCGCCCGCCACCTGGATGGGCAGCACCTCGGCGGCCGAGAGCACCTCGACCTGATCGACCCGCACCTCGACCGCGCCGGTCGGAAGCCTGGGGTTCACCGTCTCGGGGCTGCGCTCGACGACCGGGCCGGTGACCGAGATCACGCTCTCCGGGCGCACCGACTCCAGCACCTTGAAGACCGGCTTGCTCGCGTCGGCGACGCACTGGGTGAGCCCGTAGTGGTCGCGCAGGTCCACGAACATGAGGTTGCCGTGGTCGCGCTTGCGATGCACCCAGCCCGACAGCCGAACGACGGTTCCGGTGTGCGCGGGCCCAAGCTCGCCGCAGGAGTGGGACCGATAGCGATGCATCGCGCCAACCCTCACTCGGTCTCGGCGGAGGGGGGCGGGAGCGCGCCCCCCGAACGGGGCGCCAGAACGCATGGAAGAGCCGTCCTTGTCAAGGCGCCGGGCCGGGCGGGCTTGGCCCCGCCGGCGGTTTGCGTGTATAGCAGTCGGCCATGCGCCTGATCGCGGAAACGGAGGAGCTGGCCGCCTTCTGCCGGAGCATCGCCCGCGCCCCCTACATCGCCGTCGACACCGAGTTCATGCGCGAGCGCACCTACTGGCCGGTGCTCTGCCTGGTCCAAATCGCCGCTCCCGGCCCCGCCGAGGACAAGGCGGCGGCCATCGACACGATCGCCCCCGGCCTGGCGCTCGATCCCCTGGTCGAGCTCCTCGCCCGCCCCGACCTCGTCAAGGTCTTCCACGCCGCCCGCCAGGACATCGAGATATTCTTCCGCCTGACCGGCCGGATACCGGCCCCCATCTTCGACACCCAGGTCGCGGCGATGGTCTGCGGCTTCGGCGATTCGGTCGCCTACGACACCCTCGCCGCGCGCCTCGCCGGCGCCCGGATCGACAAGACCATGCGCTTCGCCGACTGGTCCAAGCGCCCGCTCGGCGAGCGCCAGCTCGCCTACGCGCTCGCCGACGTCACCCACCTCTGCACCGTCTACGAGCGGCTCGAGAAGATGCTGGCTAAGAACGGCCGCGAGGGCTGGCTGGACGAGGAGATGGCCCAGCTCACCGACCCGGCGACCTACGCCTTCGATCCCGACCAAGCCTGGCGCCGGCTCAAGACCCGAAGCTCCAACCGACGCTTCCTGGCCGTGCTGCGCGAGGTCGCCGCCTGGCGCGAGCGCGAGGCCCAGCGGCGCGACCTGCCCCGCAACCGGGTCTTGCGCGACGACGCCCTGATGGACGTCGCCGCCCACGCCCCCGGCACGGCCGAGGAGCTGATGCGCGCCCGCGGGGTGGGGCGCAATTTTGCCGCCCGTGATCAGGGCGCGTCGCTCCTGGCGGCGATCGCCCGCGCCAACGCCCTGCCCCTGGAAGCCTGCCCCGAGCCGGAGCCGACGCTGGAGGTCTCCAGGCACCTCGCGCCGCTGGTCGACCTCCTCAAGGTGCTGCTGAAGCTCCAGAGCGCCGAGCACGGCGTCGCCCACCGGCTGATCGCCTCGGCCGAGGACCTCGAGCGGATCGCCCTCGACGACGAGGCCGAGGTGCCGGCGCTCCACGGCTGGCGACGGCGCGCGTTCGGCGACGCCGCCCTCGCCCTCAAGCACGGCCGGCTCGCGCTCGCGGCCGAGGGCGGCCGGCTCAGGCTCGTGCCCCTGGCGTAGAGCCGTCCCCGTTCCAGTTCCGCTCAGCCGGTGGCGGCCGCGGCGACGGGGGTGAAGTCGCCGACGGCGGGCTCCCGCCCCAGCGCCTCGGCGAGGAGGGCGAGCCGCGGTGCGATCGAGTGGTGCTCGAAGACGGGATCGCCCGCCGGCCTCAGCAGGGTCACGCGCGTGGCGTCGAGCACGAGGCGCGTGCGCCCGAGGAGCGCGAGCGAGCCCGCCGAGAGCTTGTAGGCGAGCCTGAGGGCCCGGCCGATGGCGACCGCGCGGCGGAAGGCCCCATCCTCGAGCAGCGCCCGCGAGGGCCGTGCGGTCGGATCCGCGGGATCGCCGCCGTAGCGGACGAAGGCGGCGAGGGCGAGGAAGGCGCGCTCGCGATGGTCGATCCCGGCGATGCCGAGGCGCAGGATTCTCAGATAGGCCTGCTCGGCTCGGTAGTCGGGGTGCTCGCTCCAGGCGATGTCGGACAAGAGGCACGCGGCGCGACGCAACCGCTCGCCGGCCGCGTCCTCCTCGGCGAAGATCGCCGCCGTCCAGCGGGCGAGCGTGCCGTCGTCGCCGCCGTAGCGGCTGAAGCGCTCGGCGACCTCGCGACAGTTGGAGAGGAGCGGATCCTGGTCGCGCACACCGGGCTCCAGCCGGCGCATGAACCATCCCTCGCGCAGCCCGTGGGCCGAGAACACCACCTCGGGAGGCTCGATCCGCCGCATCAGCCGCTTGAGCACGAGCGCGGCAAAGGGAAGCGTGGCGACGCGGCCGTGCGAGATGCCGGTAATCTTCTCAAGCGACTTCTCGCTCAGGCGCCCGATCAGCCGGGTGAGGTCGGCCGCCTCGCGCCAGGGAAGCACGTACTGGTGGACCACCGAGAGCGGATAGCCGGTCTGCGAGATGTGGATGCGGGCGATCGACCGCCACGCCCCGCCCACTAGGTACAGCCGACGCCCCTTCATCCCGTCCAGCCAGGCCTGCCGGGCGAGATGGTCGTCGATCATGCCTTGGGCGATCCCGGGATCGCCGCCCGAGCCCTCCATCAGCCTGAGCGAGCCGAGGGGAAGGGTTGCCCCCTCGCCGATCCGCCCCTCGCCGATCGCCACTAGCTCAAGGCTGCCGCCGCCGAGGTCGCCCATCACGCCCTCGGCGCCGGGGATGCCGCAGAGCACGCCGAGGGCCGAGAGCTCGGCCTCCTCGCGCCCCGGGATCACGTTGACCTCCAGGCCCAGCCTCGCCGCCACCTCGCCGACGAAGGCGGCGCCGTCGGCGGCCTCGCGCACCGCGGCGGTGGCCAGGACATCCAGCGCCTCGACGCCGATCGCGCCGGCGATCCCGCGAAAGCGGGCGAGCGTGCGAAGCGCCTGCTCCACCCCCGCCGGATCGAGCCGGCCGGAGCTGTGCAGCGTCCGCCCCAGCCCGCAGATCACCTTCTCGTTGAAGAGCGGCACCGCGGTCCGCTTCGAGGCGTCGAAGACGACCAGCCGGATCGAGTTGGAGCCGATGTCGATGACGCCGATCCGGGGCTTGCCCGGCCGGTCGGGCATGACGGGAGCCGGGCCGAGGCTCATGCGCCGGTCTCGACGCGGTCCTTCGTGCGCACGAGCCGCGGCGCCGTCTGGTCGTGATGGAGCGCGCTGCCGCGGCCGGACAGGCTCGGGTTGGTGCGGAAGTAGTCGTGCGCGCTGAAGGCCCCGCGGCCGGCGGCCATGCGCCGGTAGGTGCCGTCGGGCGCCAGCGTCCAGCTCTGCGCCTCGTCCTTCAGGTTGACGGCCATGATCTGGTCGAGGACCTGCTGGTGGACGGTCGGGTTCTCGATCGGAACCAGGGCCTCGACCCGCCAGTTGAGGTTGCGGGGCATCCAGTCGGCCGAGGAGATGAAGACCTTCGCCTGGCGCGAGGGCAGGGGATAGCCGTTGCCGAAGCAGACAATACGCGAGTGCTCGAGGAATCGCCCGACGATGCTCTTGACGCGGATGTTCTCGGAAAGCCCTGGGACGCCGGGCCGCAGGCAGCAGATGCCGCGCACCACGAGGTCGCTCGAGACCCCGGTCTGCGAGGCGCGATAGAGGGCGTCGATCATGGCCGGGTCGACGAGGGCGTTCATCTTCGCCCAGATGGTACCCGGCCGCCCCGCGCGCAGGTGCTCGATCTCGCCCTCGATCAGCTCGACCAGCCGCTCGCGCAAGGTGAGCGGCGCGAAGGCGATCGCCTCCATCCGCTCGGGCCGGGCGTAGCCGGTCATGAAGTTGAAGAGCCGGGCCGCGTCCCGGCACAGCCTGGGATCGCAGGTGAAGAAGGAGAGGTCGGTGTAGACCCGGGCGGTGATCGGATGGTAGTTGCCGGTGCCGAAGTGGACGTAGGACTGCAGCCCCCCGGCCTCGCGCCTGACCACGAGCGAGACCTTGGCGTGGATCTTCTTGTCGAGGAAGCCGTAGACGACCTGCACCCCCTCGCGCTCGAGGTCGCGGGCGAGGCGGATGTTGGCCTCCTCGTCAAAGCGGGCCTTGAGCTCGACCATGGCCGTGACCGATTTTCCGGCCTCGGCCGCCTCGATCAGCGCCCGCACGATCGGCGAGTTGACCGTGGTTCGATAGAGCGTCTGCTTGATCGCCACCACCGCCGGGTCGCGCGCCGCCTGGAGGATGAACTGCACCACCACGTCGAAGCTCTCGTAAGGGTGATGGACGATGATGTCCTTCTTCTTGATCGCGGCGAAGCAGTCGCCGCCGAAGTCGCGGATGCGCTCGGGGAAGCGCGCCGTGATCTGGGGATAGATCAGGTCCGCGCGCTCGTCCACGATCAGTTGCCGGGTATCGGCCAGGCCGAGGATGCCATCGATGGGATACACGGCGTCGGGCTGGGCGTGGAGCTCGGCCACCACGAAGGTGCGCAGGTCCTCGGGCATGCCGGCGTCGACGGTGAGGCGGATGACCACCCCGCGGCGGCGGCGCTTGAGCGCGCTCTCGTAGGAGCGCACCAGATCCTCGGCCTCCTCGTCGATCTCCACCTCGCTGTCGCGGATCACGCGGAAGCATCCCCGCTCCAGGACCTCGAAGCCGGGGAAGAGGCGGGCGAGGAAGAGCGCAATCAGGTCCTCGAGCGCGATGAAGCGGATGCCCGAGCCGGGGAGGCGGATGAAACGCTCCACCTGGGGCGGGAGCGGCACCAGCGCCCGCATCCCGTGGTCGTCCTCGGGCCGGTCGAGCCTCAGCACCATCACCAGGCCGAGGTTGGAGATGAAGGGGAACGGGTGCGCCGGGTCGATGGCCAGCGGCGTGAGGATGGAAAACAGCCGCTCCATGAAGAAGGCGTCCAGCCAGCGCATGTCGTCGGCCGAGAGCTCGCCCGGCTCGACCACCGCCACGCCGGCCCCGCGCATCAGGCCGAGGAGCTCGCGCCAGCAGCGCTGCTGATCGGCCATCAGCGCGCGCCCGACCCTGTTGATCTCGACGAGTTGTTGGGCGGGGGTGCGCCCGTCCTGGCTGGGGGTGGCGACCCCGGCTCCGACCTGGCCCGCGAGGCCGGCAACGCGGACCATGTAGAACTCGTCCAGGTTGCTGGCCGAGATCGACAGGAACCGCAGCCGCTCGAGGAGCGGGTGGGCGGTGTTGCGCGCCTCCTCGATCACGCGCGCGTTGAAGGCGAGCCAGGAGAGCTCCCGATTGATGAACCGATCGGGCGAGGTCGGATCGACGGCGGCTGCGACCGCCGCCTGGGCTACGGCGTCCATCGCATCGTTCCCGGTGCGGGCGGGACCAACTATACCGAACAATATAGGGGAATCTCCAGTGAAGGCGGCGTTAACCTGCCGGGGGCTCGTCGCCCGCGCCCGCGCCCTCCGTCCGCCCAAGGACCGCACGCACGAGCGGCACCGTGATCGGGCGCCGGGCGGTCAGCGCCTCCTCGTCCACCGCCGCCACCAGCCGCCGGGCGGCGTCGAACGAGCGTTCCATGCGCGAGAGCGCGAACGCCACCACCTCCCGACCCACCCTGAGCTGACGGTCGGCGAACAGCTTGACCAGCACCGCCCCGATCAGCGCCTCGTCCGGCGCCCCGACAGCCACCGCCGGAACCGCGGCGAGCCGCGAGCTGAGATCGGCGAGGCGCAAGGGCCAGCGCGCCGGGGCCTCGCGGGCGGTGAGGAGCAGCGCCCCGCCCCCCTCGGCGACGATGTTGAGGAGATGGAGGAGCGCCCGCTCGTCCGTTCCCCCGTCGGCATCGTCGAGCACGAAGCGGAGGCTGGCGCGGGCGCTCAGCGCCGGCAGCAGCGAGGCGAGCCCCGCCGTGGCCAACGCCTCGGCTTGGGCGCGGCGGCGCCAGAGCGCAGCGAGATGGGACTTGCCGCAGCCGGGCGGGCCGTAGACGGCAAGCGCGGGGCCCGGCCAGTCCGGCCAGCGCCGCACCCAGGCGAGGGCCTCGGCATTGCAGGGCGCCTCTAGGAAGTCCTCCTCGGCCATCGCCGGGCGGTGGCCGAGGCCGAGGGGGATCTGCGCCCCCGGCCTCATCGCTCCGGCCCGCGATCCGGCCCGGACTCCGGCCCCGCTCGCCGGCCGAGGTAGAGGGGGCTGGCGCGGTAGCGCGCCAAGGCGAAGCGCGCGAGCACGCCGATGGCGGCCGCCGCGGGCACCGCCAGCAGCACGCCGACGAAACCGAACAGCGCCCCGCCCGCGAGCAGGGCGAAGATCACCCAGACCGCGTGCAGCCCGACCCGCTCGCCCACCAGCCGCGGGGTCAGGACATGGCCCTCGACCACCTGTCCGGCGGCGAAGATCGCCCCCACGCCCGCGATCGGCCACCACTCGGCGAACTGGCCGAGGGCGAGGCCGATGCCGAGGACCGCGCCGAGGATCACGCCGACGAAGGGGATGAAGGAGAGGGCGCCGGCCGCGAGCCCGACCACGAGGCCGAGGTCGAGCCCGATGAGGGAGAGGCCGACGCCGTAAAAGAGCCCGAGGATGAGGCACACCAGAAGCTGGCCGCGGAGCCAGGCAGAGAGGACCCGGTCGATCTCCCGCGCCTGGGCCCGGACCGCTGGCGCCGCCGCGCGCGGGAGCCAGTCGTCGATGGCGGCCAACAGCCGATCCCAGTCCTTGAGCAGGTAGAAGGCGACGATCGGCGTGATCAGGAGGAGCGAAAGCAGGTTGAGAACGGCGAGGCCGCCACTCACCACCTCGCCCGCCGCCCGCCCCGCCCAGGCGATCAGCGTGCCGGCGTAGCCGGCCGCCGCCTGCCCGATCTCCTTGGCCGATTCGCCGGTCCTCAGCGCCTCGGCGATCGGGGCGAGGCGGGCGATCAGGGCCTCGGCATAGCCGGGAAGCCGCGCCAGGAAGCCCGCGGCCTGGGCCTCGACGAGGGGGACGAGGAGCGCCAGCGCGAGCGCCAAGCCGACGAGGGCGAGGACGATCAGGAGCCCGGCGGCGGGCGCGCGGGCGACGCCGAGCCGCCCCATCCGCTCGGCGGCCGGATCGAGCAGGTAGGCGATCGCCGCCCCGGCGACGAACGGCGCCAGCACGCCCCTGAGCAGGTAAAGGAGCCCGGCGACGGCGAGCAGCGCGCCGAGCCACAGCCCGGCCAACCGCGCCTCGCTCATCCCAGCCGCTCCGCCTCGGCGACTCGGCGGCTCCAGGAGACGACGTACGCCGCCCCCGAGGCGAGCGTGGTGGCCGCGACCACGTAGATCAGCCCGGCGCTGATCCCCTGGTCCTCGACCCCGAGGCCGAGCCTCAGCAGGATCGCCACCACGAGCAGGATCTGGGCCGCGGTGTTGAGCTTGCTCACCTTCAAGGGATCCATACGCGGCGACTGCCTGAGGGCATAGAGAAGCACGGCGCCACCGATGATCATCACGTCGCGGAAGACGACCAGGATCACCAGCCAGGCCGGGACCGCGCCGATGTTGCCGAGCGCGACGTAGACGCTCACCAGAAGCGCCTTGTCGGCGAGCGGGTCGAGGTAGGAACCGAGCACCGACCTGCGGTTGAACCGCTTGGCGATGAACCCGTCGAGCGCATCCGAGGCGCCGGCGGCGGCGAACACCCAGAACGCGCCCGCGAAGAACGACTCGAGCACCAGCCAGACGGCGAGCGGCACGGCGAAGAGCCGCGCCAGGGTGATGAAATTGGGGATGCTCACGCCGGCGCCGTCAGCGCTGACCGACCGCGGCCGCGGCCCCCGCGGCGAGCGTGAGCTCCCAGGCGGTCGCCCCCGGCGCGAGCGCAAGGTCGGCCTGGGCGAGCGCGATCTGGAGCTGCTCGGGATCGCCGAAGAAGGAGAGCTTGAGCCCCGCCTCGCCGCGCGACAGGTAGGCGATGTCGGTCCGCCCCACGAGGGCCACCCTGGCCAGGCGCTGGCGGATGGCGAGCCATTCATCCAGGCCCTTGAACAGGGCCTTGACCGCCAGCGTCTCGAGCCGGTCGAAATCGAGCAGGTTGTCGCGCTTCCAGCGCTCCTCGATCCGCTCGCTCACGGTGCCGACGGCGCGGGCGAGGAAGGACTCGAACGTCTCGTCCGGCACGGCCTGAAGGGTGTCGACGGTCGTTTGATCGAGCCCCCCCGGGCCGTAGCGGCTGGTGGTCACCGACATCTCCACTCCGGGCGCGAAGGGGCCGGAAAGACGGGCGAAGACCACCATGGCGTCGTCGGCGCCGTAGCGCCTGGCGATCCGGTCGAGGACCGCGCGATTGCCGGTCAGCGCCTGGTCGGCGCCGATGCTGGAGATGTCGGTCAGGTCGCCGAGCGGCACGCGCACCGGCACCAGGGCGTCGGCGGCCTGGTGCCGCGACCACGCGGCGAGCCAGGGGGTGGCGTCCTCCCACAGCGTGACGCGGCCCTGGGCCTCGAAGATCGGCAGCACGAGCACGGGCTTGCTACGCGTCTCGGCGAAGGAGATGTCGCGGGCGCGCAGGAGCGCGCGGACCTCGCCGCGCTTGAAGGTGACCGTCAGGTCGGCGATGTAGCGGACCGAGGAGGTCTTCTCGTTGTTGACCTCGAAGCTCTCGACCAGCCCCGAAATCTCGTCGTCGGAGAGCTTCGGCAGGGCGGCATGATTGGCCTTCGGCGTGATCCGATCGAGGAGCCGCTCGTAGGCCAAGCGCTGGCCCCGGCGATGGGCCTCGGCCCGGGCCCGTGAGGCCGAGTCCGCGGTCACGTCCACGGCCACCCCGCGCACCGTGAAGACGTCGCTCGCCGCTCCCGCGCCTTGCCCGAGGGCGGGCGCCGCTAGGCCGACGGCGAGGAACAAGGCGAGCGTCGGCAACGAAAACGGAAGGAGTCGCCGCATCACGGTTGCAAACGGGTCACGTTCGGATATCTTCGGCGCCAGGGCGCGCACAGGCCATGCACATTACTGCCATCGGGTGAGCCATTTCCAGCCTGACGTACAAGGAGGCGGGGGTCGACATCGACGCCGCCGCCCGGCTCGTCGAGGCCATCAAGCCGCTGGCCAAGGCGACCGACCGGCCGGGCACCGCGGGCGCGATCGGCGGGTTCGGGGCGCTCTTCGACCTCAAGGCCGCGGGCTTCACCGACCCGGTGCTGGTCGCCTCGACCGACGGGGTCGGGACCAAGCTCAAGATCGCGATCGAGACCGGCCTTAACGCCGGAATCGGGATCGACCTCGTCGCCATGTGCGCGAACGACATCGTGGTGCAGGGGGCCGAGCCGCTCTTCTTCCTCGACTACTACGCCGCCGGCGGGCTCGACCTCGAGGTGGCGAAGAGCGTGATCGCCGGCGTCGCCGAGGGTTGCCGGATGGCGGGCTGCGCGCTGATCGGCGGCGAGACGGCGGAGATGCCGGGCCTCTATGCGCCCCGCGACTACGACCTCGCCGGATTCTGCGTCGGCGCGGCCGAGCGCGGGCGGCTCCTGCCCGCCGCCGATATCGCCCCCGGCGACGTGGTCCTGGGACTGGCCTCGAGCGGGCTGCACTCCAACGGCTTCTCGCTGGTCCGCCGGATCGTCGCCGACTCGGGGCTCGGCTACGCGGAGAAGGCGCCCTTCGCGCCCTCGCGGAGCCTGGCCGAGGCGCTCCTGGAGCCAACCCGCATCTATGTCCGGAGCGCCCTTGCCGCGGTGCGCGCGGGCGGGGTGAAGGCGCTCGCCCACATCACCGGCGGCGGCCTGGTCGAGAATCTGCCCCGCGTGCTGCCCACGGGCGTGACCGCGCGGCTGGACGCGCGGGCCTGGCCGCTGCCGCCCGTGTTCGCCTGGGTTCGCGAGGCGGGGGGCGTGCCCGCGGCCGAGATGGTGCGCACCTTCAACTGCGGGATCGGGATGGCGGTGGTGGCTCGGCGCGGAGAGGCGGACGCCGTGGGCGCGCGATTCTCGGGCGAGGGCGAGACCGTGTTCACGATCGGCGAGATCGTCGCCGCCGGCAGGGGCGCGGAGCCGGCGGTCGAGATCGCCGACCTGGAGGGGGCATGGCGCGCCTGAGGGTCGCCGTCCTCATCTCCGGGCGGGGCAGCAACCTCGCGGCGCTGATCGCGGCCTGCCGGACCCCGGATCACCCGGCCGAGATCGGGCTCGTGGTCTCCAACGAGCCCGCAGCCGCGGGCCTCGCCCATGCCGGGCGGGCGGGCATCCCGGTCCGCGTCGTGCCCCATCGCGACTTTTCCGACCGGCCGGCCTTCGAGGCCGCGCTCGACGCCGAGCTCCGGGCCGGCGGGGCGGGGCTCGTCTGCCTCGCCGGGTTCATGCGCATCCTCACCGCCCCCTTCGTCGAGCGCTGGCGCGACCGGCTGATCAACATCCATCCCTCGCTGCTTCCCGCCTTCCGCGGGCTCGACACCCACGCCCGCGCGCTCGCCGCCGGGGTGCGGGTCTCGGGCTGCACGGTCCACTTCGTGCGCCCGGAGACGGACGCCGGGCCGATCATCTGCCAAGCGGCGGTGCCGGTGCTGCCGGACGACGACGCCGAACGCCTCGCCGCCCGGGTGCTCGCGGCCGAGCATCGCATCTATCCGCTCGCCGTCCGGCTGTTCGCCGAGGGGCGGCTCAAGGTCGAGGGCGAGCGGGTGGCGATCATGGGCGCGAGCGCGCCCGAATCCCCGCTCTTCAATCCGCTCCCCTGACCGGCGTTCGGTCGGCGGCCGAACGGCCCTTGGCAGGGAGTCCGGTTTCGCTATAGTTCGGGTCGCGCGGCGCGCGAGCCCGGCGGCCGAGGCAGGGAGAGGTCCCCGGATGGCGAAGTTCAACCTCGACGACCCGGAGGTTCGCCGGCATTACGAGGGCTGGAAGGGGTTCACTCGCTTCCTGCTGATCGCGTCCACCGCCGTAGCGGTGATCCTCCTGCCGATGGCGGCGTTCCTGACCTAGAGCCTGATCCTCCTGGATTGAACCGCCTGCGTTGCGGCCCGGCGCGCCGATCCGCAAGGCGCGCCGCGACGGGCGATGCCGGGGCATCGGCCGAGCGGCGCAACGCCGCGGGCGCCCGCCGGGCCG
>JACQOE010000063.1 GCA_016202695.1 Pseudomonadota bacterium
GGAAGGTCAGCACGTCGCCCGAATGATGAAGGTCAATCGAGCCCTTGAGCCCGTAGTTCGACTTGACCACCTCCAGCGTCCGGCCCGTTCCCTTGTCGTGTGCCTTGAGGAGGAGGCGGTTCCGGTAGGCTGCATTGCCCGCCGTAGAGCCGGAGTAATAGGAGCCGTCCGCCATGCTTGCCTTGGACGGGTGACGGGTCAGAAGCGTGGTCGTTCCGAAATCGGCGCTGAAGCCCCCGAGCACGCGCTTGGCAAGCGTGTTCTGGGGGAGCCGCTTGTTTTCGTCCATTACGGCAATGTCCGAAATGGTGTCGAGGCCCATAAAGACCGGTTCCCGATAGGCTGCCAGCCTCGACCGGAGGGGTTCATAGAACGGGCCGGGAGTCCATCCGCCGGAGTCTTCGATCACGGCCAGCGTCGAGTCACTTCCGGGGCGGCACCACACCTCCAGCGGCAAGTCCTCCAGCCTGACCCCGAGATAGCCGCACACCTTCTCCAGGCGTGCCTTGACCTCTCCCTTGCCATCCTCGCACAAGACCAGAAGGACCCTATGCTGGCGGACCTCGCGACCGAACAACGGCACGCCACCGGCAACGGCGACTCCAATCTGGAGAAGCGCCTGGGTCTTGCCGATTCCGCCGTCGCCGTCGAGGCTGTTGACGTGGCCCTCCAGGATCATGTCGCGCCAGAGGTGCGGCACGCGGGGGAAGTCGCCAGCGGCCAACTCCGCCGCCGTCAACGGCCTGTCGTCTTCCTCCGGCTCCTCGACCGGCTCCAACTTCCGGGCCGCTCCGCCTTCGATCACCCGGAGGCCCTGACCCGCGTAGTAACGTGCAATTGCTGGCACCTGGGGAGCGCGCACGGCCTCCAGTTCCTCGCCGGCATAGGCGCGCGCCGGTCCCGTGTATCCGTTACGGCGTGCCTCCTCGACAAGACTTCCGAGACCCTTCCGCTGGCCGGAGTAACGGCCAATGCTCGCGACGGCGCGGGCTACATCGTCCGGCCCCTCATAGTTGGCCGGATCATGATCGGCGGAGAGTTCGCCCGCGCTCCAGGCGACGGCCAGGGCGTCACGGTCGAAATCCTCGACGGGCTCGCCGTCGCAATCGACCAAGGGGGACTCCATGATCACGCCCAACCATCCGATCCACTCGACGCGCGGGCAAGCCGGGTCAACGTGCGCCAGCATGTCGCGAAGCATGTCGGGAGTAACGGGCGCGTCACCCTCGACCGGACGCACCTCGCGGGGCGTATCGTCCAAGTCGCCCGTCACCTCCAGGTCCTCCGCGCCGATCTCCTCCAGCGCATCACGGGCGACACTGGCGGCCCGCCGAATGTCGCGGCGGCTCACTGCCTCCAGGTCCTCCAGGCGCGTCTCCAGCGGATCGCCGGACGGCCAGCGGTACGGCTTGCCGGTGTCGGGGTGCGGACCATATGCCGCCACCTGCTGACCAAGGCCCAAGACCTCGACCAAAAGGCGCGGCTTGGCTTCGCCAGGGAGCCGTCCAGTAACGGAAATCTTGCGCAACGGCTCCTCCGCGTTGAAGTAGCAGAGGGCGACTCCCTTCCGCCCGTAGCGCCTCGCGTCGGTCACCCCAAGAACGCCCGCGATGGCATCGGCCACGGCTTCCGCGTGCGCTGCATCCTCCAGGTCAATGTCGAACACGGCCAGCCTGCCGGTGCGCAAGCCGGTATTGCCGCCGCGCGGATTCTCATTCTCCCATGCGGCCAGACGTTCGGCGCTGATTGCGCCAGTCTGCCAGTACTTCGAAATAGGAACCTTGCCGTTCAAGATGATCGGTTCGAATCCGTGCTCCAGAAGACGGCGGCGGGCTTCGGGGGTGTAGCCGGTGCGCATGGTCTAACCCTCCCCATTCCCAGCGGACAGCGCCCGGTCAATCAACGCATCGACGAAATGGCTACGCTGGGCACGCGGAACGCAACCAAGGCCGTCATAACCGTGTGTGGCCAGGACCTCGCGAAGGTCGCGGGCGGTCAGATTGCCGTCCGCCATCACGTGCGCAATCTGCTGGCGGAACTTGTCGGAGATTGCCCTGGACCGCTTCGGGCGGCCACGCTTCCGGTTGACTGGCGCTGTAACCTCCGCTGCGCTGGCCGCCGCATCACTGCGCGGCCTGCCCGGCTTCCGACCCTTGGGCCGCGTCCCGTTCCGCCACTCCAGCAACGATCCGCGCTCGAATACCAGCGGCCATCCGCGCAACTCGCGGAACTGGACGCGCTTCGGGCCACGGCCACGATTGCAAAGTGTCGAAAGGTATCCTTCGTCGAGGCCCACCAAGGCGGCGGCCTCTGTCATGTTCAGAAAGGCATAGGGCATGGCACCGTCTCCCGTTTGCGAACCAGACGGGAGACGGGCAATAAAAATGGCCGCGATCCGTCCGGCAGTAAGCCGTAGGTCCGCGACCCGTTTCCGGGACTATGCCCAGCCGTGATCACTTCATCTCGAATGTGCGCGAACCCTACCACGAACCGGCGCGGGTGTCAAGTTTCCCATTGATATTTAAGGGTTTTTCTGACCACGGCGGCGGTCGTTAGAACCGCTCTAAGGTACGGCGGCGGTCAGAAAAACCCGGGTCAATCGAAAATAACAGTAGGAGGTTGTGGGCGCCGGCGGCGGCGATCTCCAGCGCCCGCTTGGCCGTCTCCTGGCCCTTGATGTCGCGGAGGTCCGCATAGGCGCCGTCGTCCTCGGCGAGGCGGGGCGCCGGCGGCGAGAGCACCTGCGTGCCCTTGAAGTGATTGATGAGGGCGAGAAGGCTCGGCGCGGCCAGGATCTCGATCTCGCCCGCCCACGCCGCCTCGCCGCCCTGCGCCGCCGGGCAGATGAGCCCGCGCCCGGCCCCGCTCGCCGCCAGCGCCGCCGGCAGCACCCCGGCGACGGCGGCGATGCCGCCGTCGAGGCCGAGCTCGCCCAGGGCCGAGAAGCCGGCGACCTCGTCCTCGGGCAGGATCCCCATGACGGCAAGGAGGCCGAGCGCGATCGGCAGGTCGAAATGGCTCCCCTCCTTGGCGAGGTCGGCAGGCGCAAGGTTGACGGTGATCCGCTTCGGCGGCAGCGCGAGACCGAGGGCGTGGAGTGCGGCCCGCACCCGCTCGCGGCTCTCGCCCACCGCCTTGTCGGGGAGCCCGACGATGGTGAAGGCGGGCAACCCGGCCGCGACCTGGACCTGGACGTCGACCGCGAGGACCTCGATCCCCTGGAAGGCGACGGTTGCGACCCGGGCGACCACCTCAGGCCCCCTTGCGCCCGATCAGGTTCACCGAGCAGGCCGGCATGAACAGGCGCGAAAGCGTGATTTTCTTCCCCGGCCGGTCCTCGAACATGTCCTGCTCGGGCGGCTGGTCGAGGACGAGCTGGAAGAGATTCCGCTCGATCCGGCAGGTGCGGGGATCGTGAACTGGCGCGCCGTTGAGCAGCAGGCGGTAGCCGGTATCCTCGCGCGCGCCGGTATAGAACTCGAGTTCGAAGGCGACCCGCGCGAAGAGCGTATGCACGCCGGAGAACGACATCCGCCAGTAGTCCTCGGGGAAGGGGTGATAGCCTTGCACCCAGGGCACGGCGACGATGAGTAACCCGCCCGGCCGAAGCAGGAACTCCAGGTTTCGCGCCGCCTGCCAGGGGTTGGGGACGTGCCCCAGCACGTGCCGGCAGATCACCGCATCGGCGGTGTTTATTTTGCATCGCCGCCGGATCTCGTGCACGCCCACCGAGATGTCGCACACCGCGTCCACGTTGGGGCCTGCCTCGGAGTCGAGGCCGACG
Source organism: Pseudomonadota bacterium (assembly GCA_016202695.1). Taxonomy (GTDB): domain Bacteria; phylum Pseudomonadota; class Alphaproteobacteria; order JACQOE01; family JACQOE01; genus JACQOE01. The sequence goes on from JACQOE010000063.1 coordinate 3,785, forward strand.
AAGCGGCAGAGCGGAAACAGATCCCGACAATGGCCGCTTCGATCGACGATGCTTACCTTGCTGCCAACGTGAAGCACGGTTCCCTGGACCTGGGTGGCGAACGCCCGCATCTCGGCCCAGAAATCGAAGCTCTCGACGGCGAGCCGGTCGCCGTCGGAGAGTGTCCATTCGTGCAGCCGCGTCGCGGGCGACGACAGCATGGCCGTCTGGCCGGAGTCAGTGGAGACGGCGCAGTCTAGCGCACCCGGCGCCGAAGCGGGAAATGGCGTTGCGCGTCGCGGTGCGCCGGGGGCGGTCTGGACAGGCTCCCGGGGAAAAAGGATAATTTGCAAAAAACGGTTTCGTTCTCGCAACGAGAGGGTTGAGCCATGAGGCGGTTGGTTGTCGCCCCGCTGAGTGCTTTGTGCGTCGTCGTTTGGTCCCTCGCCGCTCTTGGCCAGGGTCAGGGTCCGCTACGGGGTCAGCCCGTCTTCGCCGCCGATTCGACGCCGGGCGAGGCCGATGTCGAGCGCCTGCTGGTCGGGACCTGGACCATTCAGGTCGGCAACCAGGAGCGCACCCGCACCCTCGAGATTCGCGACCTGAAGCAAGAGGGGAAGGAGTTCGTCGCCGAAAGCGTCTACGGCTACACTGGCGGCAACCCGAAGCCGATCCCGATGCGGGTCGTGGTCGAGCGCGGCGTGGTGTCGATGGACCTCACCTCGCCGGCCGGCTCGCGAATCGAGGCCCGGTCCCTCGGCCCCGGACACTTCGCCGGCTACATGCAGACCGAGCAGGGGCGGCGGTTCAGAGCCATCCTCACGCTGACCCCGGAAGAGGACGTAAAGCTCCCCCCCGGCCAGCGCGGCAAGCAGATCACCCTCGTCTATGTGAGCGCCAACAACTGCCCCACCTGCCAGCGGTGGTCGGGCGGGGCGAAGGGCGCCGGCCCGGCGAAGTCGAAGCGGGACTTCCTGGAAATGGCCGAGGGCAAGGCGATCACGTTCCGCCAGATCGACGCGCCGAACTACATGGACACCGCCTACGACCCCGCCTGGCCGGCCGACCTCAAGTGGGTGAAGGAGCAGACCAACGTCCGCTCGGGCACGCCGCGGTTCATTCTGATCGTCGACGGCAAGATCGTCACCAACGCCCGCCGCACCGGCAGCCTCCCCGAGAAGATCATGCCGAAGATTCGCCAGCTCGCGGGACTCGCCTCGTGAGGGCGGCGCTCGCCGGGCTGATCACGCTTCTGGTCCTGGCGGGGGGCGGCGCTGAGGCGCGCGCGCCGGCCTGGACCGAGCACCAGGGCGTCTCCTTCCGGCTGATCGCCGCGACCGCCAGCGTCGGGCCCACGCGCGACCTCCTCGTCGGCCTCCAGGTCCGGCTCCTGCCGGGCTGGAAGTTCTTCTGGCGCGCGCCGGGGCCGAGCGGGATCGCCCCGCGGTTCGATGGCTCGGGCTCGACCAACGTCAAGGCGATGACCGTCCTGTGGCCGGCGCCGCGGCGCCTCGATGCGGCGCCCGCGCTTGGCGACGGGATCGTCGGCTATGAGCGCGAGGTGGTGCTGCCGATCCTTGTGGTGCCCGCTAGGCCCGGCGCGGCGGTGGCGCTCCGCCTGGCGATCGACTACGCCGTCTGCGGCCCGGTTTGCATCCCCGATCACACCGACCTTGCCCTCGATCTTCCGGCCGGCACCGGCGCGCGGGGGCCCGAAGGCTCGCAGATCGACCGGCATCTCGCGCGGGTGCCGAAGGCGGCCCCTCCCAGCGCCATCCGCGCCCGGCGCGACGGCGCGGCGCTGGTCGTCGAGGTTTCGGGCGCCGCCGCCCTCCGCCGCCCCGACCTGTTCGTCGACGCCGGGCCCGCGGTGCCGTTCGGCGCCCCCGTCGTCACCCTTGGCGCCGACCGGCGGAGCGCGCTCTTTCGCCTGGCCCCGAGCCGAGCCGCGGCGGGGGCATTGCCCGCGCGGATTACGGTTACGCTCGTCGACGGCGCGCGCGCGATCGAGGGAACCGTGCCGATCCGGCCCTAGCGGGGGGCTTCGATGCCGGTCCGGCGGTTGTCCCGGGGCCCCCAAGGCGGTTAAGAAAGGGGCGGGCGGGAAGGGATCGGCGGCGGCGGAGGACGGGCGGTGGATGCGGACCCGGACCGAGACGATCGGGCGCCGGCCGCACCCTCCGGCCCGGCGGTGGCGCTGCCGCGGCTCCCTCCCGTCGTCATCTGCGTCCGGAATCGAACCTGAATGAGTCTCCCGCCCGCCTTCCGCTTCATCATCGTCGCTGGCATGCCGCGCTCGGGCTCGATGTGGACCTACAACGTCGCCCGCGGCCTTCTCGCCGCCGCCGGCCGGCGGGTCGAGCCCACCGTCGTCCCCCAGCGGGACGACGAGATGGTGGCGCTCCTCGGCCAGGCGCACGCCCATCCGGACGACGCCGTCTGCTGCCTCAAGATCCACTCGCGCCTCCGGCGCCTTCCGTCCGACGCCAGGCTGATCGTGAACATCCGCGACGTGCGCGACGCGATGATCTCCTACATGCGCTTCATGCATGCGGACTTCGAGCGGGGCCTCAAGGCCGTCGAGGGGATGATGGCGCTGACCGACCACTACGTCGCGCTTGGCGGCGCCGAGCGTCTCATCGTCCGTTACGAGAGCATCGTCGCCGAGCCGCGGCCGACGCTCGCCGCGATCGCCCGCTTCCTCGGGCTCTCCCTCGGTAGGAAGGCGCTGCTCGCGGTCGAGCGCGAGTGGTCGAAGGCGAGCATCAAGGAGAAGATCGCCCGCGCCGAGCGAGACCTGATGGAGCGCCGGCGCGAGGGCGGCCCCCTTCGCGCCATCGATGTGGCCGCCAACGTCGACGGGACCTTCCGGGTTTACGACCCGGCGACCGGCTTCCAGTCCGGGCACATCGCCGGCGACGGCGCCAAGGGCTGGCGCGAGCTTCTCGATCCGGCGCAACGCGAGCGGCTGCTCGTCCTCACCCGCCCCTGGCTCGAGCGCCACGGGATTCCGGCCTGAGCGCCGGCCGGCTCAGGTCGGACGCGGTCCGGCGCGGGCGGCGTGGCGCTCCTCGATCGCGTCCCAGATGCGGGATTCGAGACTGACGTTGTCGAAGCGATTGATCTCCTGCAGCCCGGTCGGCGATGTGACGTTGATCTCGGTGAGAAACTCGTCGATCACGTCGATGCCGACGAAGATCAGCCCGCGCTCCGCGAGCGCCGGGCCGATCGCGGCGCAGATTTCGCGCTCGCGCTCCGACAGCGCCGCCTTCATCGCCGTGCCGCCGACGTGCAGGTTGGCGCGCGCTTCGCCCGGGGCCGGAACGCGGGTGATCGCCCCGGCCGCCTGTCCGTCGATCAGGATGATGCGCTTGTCGCCCTCGCGCACCAGCGGAATGTACTTCTGCACCATGATCGGCTCGCGATAGAGCTGGGTGAACATCTCGAGCAGCGCGTTCAGGTTCTCGTCCTCGGGCGCGAGGTGGAAGACGCCGGCGCCGCCGCCGCCGAACAGCGGCTTGATCACGATGTCCCCGAACTCGCGGCGGAAGGCGAGGATCTCCTCGCGTGAGGAGGTGATGAGGGTGGGCGGCATCAGCTCCGGGAAATGGGTGACGAACAGCTTCTCCGGGGCGTTGCGCACCTGCACCGGATCGTTCACCACCAGGGTCTGGCGCGGCAGGTGCTCGAGGAGATGGGTGGCGGTGATGTAGGCCATGTCGAAGGGCGGATCCTGGCGCATCAGCACCACGTCCATGGCGGCGAGATCCAGGGCCACCGGCGCTCCCAGCGTGAAGTGATCGCCCTTGACCCGCCGAACGGTGAGCGGCCGCGCCTTCGCGCCCAGGCGGCCATTGCGGAAGGCCAGGTTCTGCGGCAGGTAGTGGAACAGCCCGTGGCCGCGCCGCTGCGCCTCGAGGGCGAGGGCAAAGGTCGAGTCGGCATCGATGTCGATCCGCTCGATCGGGTCCATCTGGATCGCGACGGCAAGACTCATCGCACCCTCCCCCGGGACGTCCGCCGGCCCGCCCGGCCTCAGTTCAGCCGGTTCCTGAGTTCCTGGATCATGATCGAGGCCTGGTAGCGCGAGCGGTCGCTGGGCGAGCGGCGAACGAACTGCTCGAGGGCGCCGATCGCCGCCTGCAGGTTGTCGAGCCGGGCGTGCAGCGTCCCCGCCTCGCGCCACAGGTCCGGAACCTCGGGCGCGAACATCAGCATCCGCTTGACGACCAGGAGCGCGCCTTCGATCCGCCCAAGGCGCAGCAGGCGGAGCTTGATGTTGTTCTGCAACCTGAGCAGCACGTCGCGGTTGCTCACCGCGGCGGTGTGCGCGGGCGTGAGCTCCGCCTTCTCGCCGGCGACCGTCTTGATGAGCTGGCGCAGCGCCGGCACGTCGAGCCGTCGGCCGCCGTTGAAGGGATCGAGGACCACGGCGCTTTCCGAATCGCGCACCCGGACCAGGAAATGGCCTGGGAAGTTGAGCCCCTCGGCGACGAAGCCGAGCCCGTTGGCGATGTGGATGTAGAGGATGCCCAGCGCCACCGGCAGCCCCTTGCGGCGGTCGATCAGGCGGATGAGATTGGCGTTCTGCAGGTCGTCGTAGGTGAGCTCATCGCCGGCGTATCCGTAACGCTCGTGGATCACGAAGGTGAGCGCCTCGGCGGCCAGCGCCACACTCGGGGGACGGCCCCCTGCGCGGCGCAGCAACTCCTCGCGCGCCTCGACGACCAGGCGCGCGAGGTGGGCGCGATATCGCTCCAGCGGCACCCGCGGGCGGTCGATCTGGGCGAGCGCGAGCGCGGCCTCGGCGAGAGCGATGTCGGGATCGGGTTGGCCGGCGATTCGGCGGAGGAGCGACTCGGCCTCCGCCTCGGTGAGGTAGGTCATGGCCGGCGCGCGCCCTCGCCCTTGAGCCGCACGTAGCTCACCACTTGGCGCACGTTGCGCAGGTTGCGGGCGTGGTCGATGACCCGGTCGAGCTCGGTCTGGTTCTGGGCCACGCCGATGAGGTAGACGACGCCGTTCACCGTCTCGACGTTGTAGTTGATCGAGGCGACCGTCTTGTCGAGGAGCAGCTCGGCCGAAAGTCGGGTCGAGATCCAGAGGTCGGTGGCGCGATCGATCAGGCCGCCCTCGTCGGCGACGCGGATCTCGTTGATGACTTCCTTCACCCCCTCCACCCGCCAGGCGAGCTCCACGGCGTGGATGCGGCCCTCCACCCTGGGCACCGAGCCGGTCAGCAGCACCCGGCGCTCGCTCACCTCGAGTCCCACCTGCCGGTAGAGGTCGAGCGAGTCCTTGAACAGGAGATCGCTCACCTCGGCGTAGATGCGGGCATCGTTCGCGGCGCCCTTGAGTCCGCGCTCCTGGAGCGCCGCCGTGGTGGCGGTGGCTCCGGCGCCGGCGACGATTCCGGCCGGGGCGCAGGCGGCGAGCGGCAGGACCGCGAGGGCGGCCGCAAACCATCGTGCACCGAGGCGAACACCACGCGGGAGGAACCGTCCGTTCGACATGGGAGCGACTCTAACCCCTCGCCCCGCGGCCGCGCCAGAGCATGATCTTCCCGGATTGAATCGTCTGCGTTGCGTCCCGGCGCGGCGATCCGCAAGGCGCGCCGCGACGGGCGATGCCCGCGCATCGGCCGAGCGGCGCAACGCCGCGCCCGCCCGCCGGGGCGCAACCCGCAGGGCCGGGGCCTTTCGCGGCGCAGGGTTCGTCGCCGGGCTCGCCCGTGGCCCCGCTACGCGCTTCGCCCCGCCCCTGCCGACGCCGCAAAACGCCTCCGGCGCAGACGGTTCAATCCGGGAAGATCAGGCTCTAGACCTCGGGGCGGAAGGCATCCTTGAGGTGCAGGGGCAGCCGCCAGGGGGCGACCAGCATCACGTCGAAGCGCACCGCGCAGCCGGCGAGTCTCGGCCGGCGGGCGAGGAAGGCAGCGGCCGCGCGGAGGATGCGCCGGCGCTGGCGGGGGGTGACCGACTCGGCCGCCGCCGCCCGGCTCGCCCGCGCCTTGACCTCGACGAAGGCGAGCACGCCCCCTCGCCGGGCGACGATATCGAGCTCGCCGACCGGGGTCTGGACCCGGCGGCCGAGCACCCGGTAGCCCCGGCCCCAGAGGGCGAGGACGCAGAGGACCTCGGCCCAGCGGCCGCGTCCCTCGGCCCGGCGCCGCCGCTCGGCCTGCCCGGGCGCGTCCTCAGCCATCCGCACGGCCCCGGCCGCCCCGGGCGGCGAGCGCGAGCGCCCGCGCGTAGACCTCCCGCCGCGGCCGGCCGGTCGCCTCGGCCACCGCCTTGGCCGCGTCGCGCACGCTCATTCCGGCGAGCGCGGCCATGAGCCGGGCGTCGAGCGCGCCCTCGTCCTCGGGCTCGGGCGCCGCGGGCGGGCCGACCACGACCACCACCTCGCCCTTGGGCGGGCCGGCCGCGGCGTAGTGGCGGGCCAGCTCGGCGAGGGGCCCGCGCCGCACCTCCTCGAAGAGCTTGGTCAGCTCCCGGGCGACGGCCGCCTGGCGCGGGCCCAGGACCGCGGCCATCTCGGCCAGGAGGGCGGCGAGCCGGCGGGGGGATTCGAAGACCACGAGGCTGGCCCGCAGAGGCTTGAGCTCGTTCAGCTCCCGCCGGCGCGCCCCGGCCCGGGGGGCGAGGAAGCCGGCGAACAGGAAGCGGTCGGTCGGCAGTCCCGAGACGACCAGCGCCGCGAGCACCGCCGAGGGACCGGGCACCGCGCCCACCGGCACCCCCTTGGCGAGCGCGGCACGCACCAGCTTGTAGCCCGGGTCCGAGACGAGCGGCGTGCCGGCGTCGGCGACCAGCGCCACCGTCTCGCCCGCCTTGAGGCGCGCGATGAGCGCCGGGCGCACCCGCTCGGCGTTATGATCGTGGTAGGCGAGGAGAGGCGTGGCGATCCCCAGCCGCTTGAAGAGCCGGCCGGTGAGGCGCGTGTCCTCGCAGGCCACCAGGTCGGCGGCGCGCAGGACCGCGACCGCCCGCCCGCCGATGTCGGCGACGTTGCCGATCGGGGTGGCAACCACGACCAGCCCGCGCGGGCGCATTCCGCCCGCCTCGGCGCGGGCGCCGGGGGCAAGGGGTCGTTTACTTCCGGTCGTCCTCTCGCTAGCCTCTTCCGCCCGGAGCGTGTCCTGGTCCCGGCGCGCCCCGGAAGGGGCGGGGGCGGTACCGGGTGGTGGATTCGGCCTCGTTGCCATCGTTTCGCCGTGATCTGATGATGGGTTCCTTAGTCGCGATGCTCACGACCACGGGATCGAGAGCGCCGTCGCGCGGCGCGCCCTGCGCCCGCCGGCTTGGGCTTCGGCTGGGGGCGGTGGCGCTCGGCGTGCTCCTCGCCGCCTGTGAGAATACCACCTCCATCCCGATGATCACCTCGGCCGCGCCGCCGCGGACCGCCCCGGCGACTCAGCCGCCGCAGCCGACCGCCGCTACGGCCCTGGTTCCGGCCCCGCCCGCCCGCGCCGTCGAGACGCGGCCCTCTGAGCGCGGGCCCTCGCCCGGCCCGCCGCCGCTCGCCTCGCCGCCGCCGGTCCTGAGCGCGCCCCTTCCCCAACCCGGGGCGGGGCCGCGGCTCACCCTTACCCCGCCCTCCGGCTACGAGGAGCCGGTGCGGGTCGGGCTCCTGCTCCCCCTCTCCGGGGCGGGGGCGGCGATTGGCCAGGCGCTCTTCAACGCCGCGCAGTTGGCGCTCTTCGACGCTGGCGACTCGCGTTTCATGCTGATGCCGCGTGATACCAAGGGAACGCCCGAGGGCGCCGGCGCTGCCGCCGAGGAGGTGCTCGCCGAGGGGGTGGAGTTGATCCTCGGGCCGGTCTTCGCGGCCGAGGTCGTCGCGGTCGCGCCGCGCGCCCGCGCCCGGCGCGTGAACGTGATCTCGTTCTCGACCGACCGCCAGGTGGCGACCAGCGGGGCGCTGGTGATGGGCTTCCTCCCCCGCCCGCAGGTGGCCCGGGTGGTCGACCACGCCATCGCGCAGGGCCTTACCCGCCTGGCCGCGATCGCGCCGGCCAACGGCTACGGCGAGACGGTGGTGGCGGCGCTGCGCGAGACGGCCGCCGCCCGCGGCGCGGTCGTCACCCAGGTCGAGTACTACGATCCCGGCGAGACCGACCTTTCGCCGGTGGTGCGCCGGCTGGCCAACTACGACGCCCGCCGCGCCGCGCTTCTTGCCCAGCGTACCGAGCTCGAGCGCCGGGGCGACGAGATTTCCAGGCGGGCGCTGGAGCGGCTTGGCAACCTCGAGACCATCGGCGAGGTCAGCTTCCAGGCGGTGCTGCTGCCCGAGGGCGGCGAGCGGCTGAGGGCGCTGGCCGCGCTGCTGCCCTTCTTCGACATCGACCCGCCGGCGGTGCGGGTGCTCGGCACCGGCCAGTGGGACGACCCCACGCTCGGCACCGAGCCGGCGCTGGTCGGCGGCTGGTTCGCCGCGCCGCCGCCCGCGGCGCGCGCCGATTTCGTGCGGCGCTATCGCGCCGCCTTCGGCAAGGTGCCGCCGCGGCTGGCGACGCTGGCCTACGACGCCACCGCGCTCGCCGCCGTGCTCGGCCAGGGCGAGGACGGCCCCAAGTTCGGCCTCGACAGCCTGACCTCGCCCAACGGCTATGCCGGCATTGACGGCATCTTCCGCTTTCTGCCCGACGGCACGGTCGAGCGCGGCCTCGCCGTGCTGGCGGTGCAGGAGCGGGGCCAGAAGGTGGTCGCTCCCGCGCCCGAGACCTTCCAGGCCGCGACCCACTAGAGCCTGATCCTTCTGGATTGGATCGCCTGCGTTGCGGCCCGGCAAGGCGATCCGCAAGGCGCGCCGCGATGGGCGATGCAAGCGCATCGGCCGAGCGGCGCAACGCCGCGGGCGCCCGCCGGGGCGCAACCCGAAGGGCCGGGGCCCCTTGCGCCGCGGGTTCGTCGCCGGGCTCGCCGGTAGGCCCCGCTACGCGCTTCGCCCCGCTCCTGCCCGCGCCGCAAGTGTCCTCCGGCGCAGGCAGTTCAATCCAGGAGGATCAGGCTCTAGGGCAGGCTCGCCGCCGGCGCTATCGAGCCGCCCTTCGGGACTGATATCATCGCCCCCTCGAAGCGCGATTGAGACCCTCGAACGGGGCAGGCCATGACCGCCATCACCTTTGCCGAGATCCTCGCGCCGATGACGCCCGAGGAGTTCTTCGCCGAGTACTACGACAAGAAGCCACTGCACATCCGCGGCGCACCCGAGAAGTTCGCCCGCGTCATGTCGTGGGCCGAGCTCAACCGCCTTCTCAACATGACCGGCATCTGGTCGTCGGCCTCGCTCAAGATGGTCCTCGACCGCGCCCCCATCCCGGCCGATCAGTACTGCCGCCAGGCCGAGGACCGCGACCACCGGCCGGTGCTCCAGCCCGATGCCGGGAAGATGCTGGCGCTCCTGCGCCGCGGCGCCTCGCTGGTGCTCAACGACATCGACAGCCTGTCGGCCGGCCTCTCCGCGGTCTCAGGCGCGCTCGAGGGGGCGCTGGGGTCGAAGGCGCAGGCCAACCTCTACTGCTCGTGGCGCGAGCACCAGGCCTTCCCCGCCCATTTCGACACCCACGACGTGTTCGCCGTCCACGTCGAGGGCGAGAAGACCTGGAACGTCTACGAGGGCCGGGCCGACGGCCCGATCGCGCACCCCGTGTTCCGCACCCTCGGCCAGGCCCACCACGACCGCGCCAAGGGGGCGGTGCAGTTCGAGGCCCGGCTTAAGCCAGGCGATCTCCTCTATCTTCCCCGCGGCCAGTACCACGACGCGCTGGCGACCGGGGACAACGCCATCCACGTCGCCTTCGGGCTGCATGCGCCCCTGGGGCTCGACTTCCTCAACCTGATGTACGAGCGGGCGGTGCGGGAAAGCCTGTTCCGGTCGGCGATGCCGCGGCTCGACGCCCCGGGGGCGGAGGCGGCGCTCAAGGAGCGCCTCGCGGCGCTCACCAAGCGCTTCGCCGAGATGGCCGCCGAGCCGGCCGTCTTCGAGCAGTTCCAGGCCTTCCTCCGCACCCACCGCTTCGCCCGCGGCGGCTTCGACCTCCCCGATCTCGGCGCCGGCGAGGCCGGGGCCTCGCCCGCCTACGCGGTGCAGGCGGCCGGGCTCAAGGTGGTGCGCCGGGGCCAGGAGTTCGCGATCAAGGCGGCCAACGGCATGATCCCGATCCCGCCCGGGGGCGAGGGCCTGGTCGAATGGGTGTTCGCGCGGCCCCGCTTCACCGAGGCCGAGCTCGACGCCGCCTTCGCCGCCATGCCGGCGGCGGCGCGGGCGAAGATGCTCGCGGGACTGATGGAGATGAAGATCGTGAGGAAGACCTGAGGGGGCGGGAACGGACTCGCGGCTATGGGAAGTAGCGCTTGAGGTTGGCGCGGATGCGCTCCAGCGCCGGAACCTCGGGGCTCGGCACCGCGAAGGGTACGCCGGTGATCGTCTCGTAGACGCTGGCGTAGATGCGCGCGGCCTCCAGCACCACCTCGCGCGGGATCTCGGGGATCGGGTCCTTGTAGGGATCGCAGCGCGCGGTCACCCAGGTGCGGACGAAATCCTTGTCGAAGCTCTCGGGCCGCTCGCCCGCGTCGAGCCGCCGCCCGTAGCTCTCAAGGTACCAGTAGCGGCTGCTGTCGGGGGTGTGGATCTCGTCGGCGAGGAGGATGCGGCCGGCCTCGTCGCGCCCGAACTCGTACTTGGTGTCGACCAGGATGAGGCCGTGCTGTCGCGCGATCTCGCGCCCGCGCGCGAAGAGGGCGAGGGCCAGCTCCGAGACCCGGCGCCACTGGTCCTCCGTCAGCAGGCCCCGGCCGACGATCTCGGCCGGGGTGAGCGGCTCGTCGTGGCCAGCGTCGAAGGCCTTGGTGGTGGGGGTGAGGATCGTCCGCGGGAGCTTCTGGTGCTCGCGCAGGCCGTCGGGGAAGCGGTGCCCGTACATCTCGCGCCCGCCGGCCTTGTACATCGACCAGATCGAGGTCGAGGTGGTGCCGGTGAGGTAGTCGCGGACCACCACCTCGACCGGCAGGATCTCCAGCCGGCGGCAGACCAGCACGTTGGGATCGGGATACTCGATGACGTGGTTCGGGCAGACGTCGCGGGTGGCGTCGAACCAGAAGCGGGCGAGCTGGGTGAGCACCCGGCCCTTGAGGGGGATGGCGGTGAGGATGCGGTCGAAGGCGCTGAGGCGGTCGGTGGCGATGATGATCCGCCGCCCGTCGGCGAGGTCGTAGTTGTCGCGGACCTTGCCGCGATAGTGGTTCGGGAGTTCCGGGATGGTCGCGTCCCTGAGCACGTTGTCGAGATGCGCCGCAAGCGCGGTGAGGTCTACCATCGGCTCCAGTCCGATCCGCTGACGGGTTGCGCGGAGGGCCGCCATGATAGTCGAACCGGGCGGCGGAGAGACGAGGAATTCGTCCGGCCACGCTCTCCCGACCTCAGAGGGCGAGGGACGGGGAAGGGCTGCGCGAGCGGGTTGAAATTCGCACAGATGTGTACGCATATGCTGGGATGACCGGCCACGAATTCGAGCGCCGAATCCGAAAGCTGGGCCGGAAACGCGGCATCCCGGTCTCGTTCGATCCCGGCCATGCCAAGGGCAGTCACGGACGGCTGTATTACGGCGAGCGGTTCGCGACCTTGAAGGACCGCCGCAAAGAGATCGGCCCCGGCCTGCTCAAGGCGATGCTCGATCAGCTTGGGTTGTCGCGCGGCGATCTGGAGGGAGCATGACCGCATTCGGATATCGCTACACGCTTGAGCGGCAGCAGAACGGCTGGTGGCTCGTCCGTTTTCCCGATGTCCCCGAGGCGTTGACCGAGGGCGAGACGAAGGAGGAAGCGCGCGAGAACGCGCACGACTGCCTTATAACCGCGCTCGAAGGCTACATGAAGGCCGGACGCGAAATCCCCCGGCCCGCGGCCGCTCGCCGCGGCGAGGAGCGTGTGGCGCTGCCCTCGCTCGTTACCGCTAAGCTCGCGGTCTATGAAACCATGCGCGGCCTGGGCTGGTCGAAGCTCAAGCTCGCCAGGCAGCTTGGCGTGCCCGAAAACTCGGTACGGCGGCTCCTCGATCTCCGTCACAGCTCGCAAATGCGGCTCATCGACGCGGCGCTGGCGACGATGAATGCCGAGCTCCCTATCGACTTGCCGCAGACCCGCGCCCGTCGCGTCGCCGATTCACATGCCGGGAGGGGCTGATGAACTTCATCGCAATTGACGTTGAGACCGCTAATGCGGACATGGCCTCGATCTGTTCTATTGGTGCAGCGATTTTCGAGAATGGACAACTTTCATCCGAGTGGTATTCACTTGTTGACCCGGATGATTACTTTGATCCAGTCAATGTATCCATTCACGGCGTCGACGAGAGCATGGTAGCCGGATCGCCAACCTACAGGGACGTGGCGAGCGCCATTGGACAATTTCTCAATGACGCGGTGGTCGTAACGCATACGCACTTCGACCGGGTAGCGATGCACCAGGCCGCGCACCGCTGGGCCATCGAACCGCCCCGCTGCACTTGGCTCGATTCAGCAAGGGTGGTCCGTCGCGTCTGGGCGGAGTGCGCTCGGAGCGGCTACGGGCTCGCGGATGTGTGCAAGCGGATCGGCTACGAGTTCCAGCACCACAACGCCCTGGAGGATGCGAAGGCCGCCGGACATGTGCTGCTTGCGGCGATGGCCGAAACCGGGCTTGACCTCGAAGGCGTGCTGCGGCGAGTTCGCCAGCCGATCGACCCCAGCAGTGCAAGCTCCGCGGGAGCGATCAGGCGGGAGGGGAACTCGGATGGGCCGCTGTTCGGTGAGGGTATCGGCCGCTTGCTGGCCGAACCGTCTCTTGAACGCGCCAAACGCAGCCCCGGCAAGGCCGAACACAACCACCGTGGCGAGCATGAACCCGAATGGGTAGAGAAGGAACTTCATACCCGAGTGATAACGCAGCTAGCCCGCCGGTAGCCCGACAGCACCGAAAACGCCAGCATCTTGGACACCGTCTTCCGGTCCACGCCGAACATCCTGGCCGCTTCCCGGATGCTCATCCCCTCCACACGCCCGCCGAACCCGCGCGTATAGCCCCACTCCGTACAGCCCCCTGCCTTCCGTCAGCTCGTCGCCAGCCGAAGGCTTTACCCTGGCCCCTCTTTGGGACCGCCGCGACCGCTTACCACCGGCCGCCTCTCTGGGGGATTATTACGCCGCCGTTTCCAAGCTGACCATCTGCCTGCAAGCCGTCCAGCCTGCTAGCGAAGAGCAGACCGCCATTCAAGTCGGCACGCATCTCGCCCTGCGTGATCACACCGGCAGGAACCCAGTACTCGATGCCGGACTGTGTCTCGCACTTCATCAGCATTGGTCCTCCACTCATCCCGCCAAGATTCAAGTCGGGGTCAGGAGCACGAAACCCTGGAGGAGGATCAATCAGTTCGCTTCGATCAAACTGAAAGGTGATTTGCCTTTGGCTCACAGAGGCCGCAACGCCAAACCCGGGAAAGATGGCCCAGGATATGGTCAGCTCCGGCCGACCGTCCGCCCCCCGCGCAATCGGTTCGATTTCTCGCTGAACGGCTGGGTACCCGACGAACGCCACTCCTCCCGTACCCTCGGTTGGCACCATCGGTGCGCTGGTCAAGACGCATACCCGCAGCGCCGATACCTCACCGCTCGTGAGGCGAAGCGTGGCTATGTCTCTCTCCGCACTACGGGAAATGATGCGCTCCCTAAGGTCAGCCAACTCGACCAATGGGCGTGCGGGTGGCGCAAACTGCTTAGGAAATAAGCCGCATTTTGCGACCGTGCCCTCAATGGCGCGCTCGACAACATGATTGGCCGTGACCACGAACGGCCCTCGCCCGAGGTCAACAACGAAAGCGGTTCCGTTCGCGAGGAGGCGCTGCCCTGCATCAGGATTCCGTGCTGAGATGGTTCCGCGCTCAACGATGAAGAACGGGACCGCATACGAGGCGACCTGCTCAAGAGACACTCGACCGTAGTCGCCCGAAACAAGAGCGCGAGCCTGCTCTTCTGTGATCCTCATAAGCATTCGCCCCCTGTAGTCGCAGGCGGGACATTGCTGAACGGAGAGCCGTACCTAATTCCATCAGGCTGATGCCCTGCGTCTGAGCTGGATGTCGATGCCAGTCGCTTGCCGCCGCCAGACAATCATCCTGACGCTTACCTTGAAGTCCCATGCGGCGGCATCGTTGCGGTCGAGCCGATCGGCTCGGTCGACCTGATCATCGCCGCCGGCCCTTCGCCCGTCACTTCCAGCACTCGACGTTGACCGTGAAGGCCCGGGCCTTCGTCGCCACCTCCCGCGCCCCGAGGCGCGAGTCCGAGGGGGCCGTTTCGTAGGCGACGTTCCAGGCATCGAGGAACGTCCTCACCGTGTTGGCGTTGATCGCGAAGTTCACGTTCTGCGGGATGTCGCCCGTCGCCGCGGCGACCGCGAGGGCGTCGAGCTTGCCGACCACCACCCCGGCCACGTTCCCGGCGAAATCGAGGAGCGGCCCGCCGCTGTTCCCCGGCTGCACCGGGGCGGTGATCTGGACAAGCCGCCGGTCGCCCCGCGGGCCGGCCATAGCGCTCACGGTCCCGGTAGTGACGTTGAGGTCGGAAGCTAGCAGCCCTTGCAGCGGGAAACCGGCCACCAGAACCTCGTCGCCGAGACCGATCCCGCGCCCCTGGCGAAAGGTCGCGGTGCCATCGCCCCAGCCCTCGACCTTGAGAAGCGCGAGATCGGCGCCTTGCTCACGGGCGACGACCTTGACGGCCCCCTTGCCGGCGCTCCGAACCTCGACGCATCCCTCCACCACGTGGACATTGGTCACCAGGTAGCCGTCGCCTGTGACCGCGAAGCCGGTGCCGCTGCCGGTTTGCTTGAGCGCCCGCTGGGGTGCGTTAGCCTCGAGAAACTCCTCCGCGACGGGGTCTTTTTCCCACCAGTTTCGGCGCCCTGGGTCCTCGCGCTCCTCGGCGATCCGGCCTTTTTCCCACCAGTGTGGCTTCGCCGATTTGCGTCGCTGTGATTCGCGCAAGATCGCGGTCGCCGTCTTCTGGTCGATCTCTCCGGTCGCGGAAAGATTGTGGTCCTCCTGGAAGGAGATGATCGCGGCCCGCGTCCGAGGACCGAGCCGCCCGTCCGCCGGGCCCACGTCGTAGCCGAGCCCGCGAAGGCGCTCCTGCGCCTCCCGAATCGCCTCGGACGGTCGTTCGGGGAGAGAAGAGGGCCCAGGTTCGGGCTTGGAAAGCCCGATCGCTCGGTCGAACTCCTCCTTGGGCATGTCGGAATAGAATTTCCGATAGAGACGCTCCGCGAGATCTTGATCACTCAGATCGCCATACTCCGGATGCTCGCTTCGAAACCGCTCAAGACGCGTTTTGGTCTTCCCTGGCGGTGGAACGGGGGAAGAGGTGGGGGGCGACGTTCGTGGGGCTGGAGTTGCGGTAGTTCTTTCCGTTGGCCGTAGAGCTGCAAGATTGCTCTCCATGCACCCGCGCCAGAGCGCCGGGCCCCAATCTTGGGGACAGGTCTTTGTCAGCCACTGTTGGTCAGATGCGCTTAGGGCGCGAGCGTTTGGGAAGCCGGGTCGCGTCAGCGCCGCGATGTTGTTCTCCATGCACCCGCGCCAGAGCGCCGGGCCCCAATCCCTCGGGCACGTCTTATCAACCCATGTCCGCGCCCAGTTTGGCAGGTCGTCGTATTCGGTGGCGTGACTCTGACCGTGCAATAATCCAATAGCTATGAGGGAAACAACGAGCAGCGATTTCGCCGTTCGCCCTATTAGCGCCGTCGCGTAGTCGCCCCGTTTGTAAGCTTTGACGCCCTCCCGCAAGCCCGCCCGGGTCGGGAAGGCGATCAGGAGCAGCAGGACGATGAGAACGCGCATGGCCCGTCCTCTCCGTTTCCATGGCGGCCCCACAGCTTAACCGAAAAGTCGCCGCCGGTGATGGGTTATGTCCCGCGGGCGCGAAGACCCCCTGCGGCGCCACCGGCCCCCACGCCACGGCCCCAGGTCCCGAAGCGGTGCCGCGCCCCAATCCCGCTCCGCCATTTTCCGTCGCGACCATCCTCACAACGAACCGGCAGCCCGAAGCTCCCGCAAGGAACGGAACAGCGTCGAGGGGGGAGGGGTACCATTACGGTAGGGACCCGCCCGGCCGGGCCGGGGACCTGATGGCACCCCGGGGTGCCGCCCACGGCTTTCGAGGGGGGGCGGAGTCCCAAAGGGGCCCTCCCGCGCGCGAGGGCGATCGGTCGCACGGGGCGCGCGACGGTATCGGCGGCCCGTCTTGCGCGCTGGTGGTGGATTAATCAGGCGCGCGCAACGCTGATGTCTCTGTGTGTCGTGGCGGGCGGGCGAGGCGAGAAGCGGCTTGGCGCTCTTTACACGTCGGGCCGCCCCGTATCGGCCAAAGCCATCGAAAGTCCTCTCGCGTGCTTCCCCCATGCTTCCCCGAACGCACAGCCGATCAGGACTCCTTGCGAGAGGCCAAGACAACCTCTTGAATTACTAGGAGAAAAATGGAGCGGGCGAAGGGATTCGAACCCTCGACCCCAACCTTGGCAAGGTTGTGCTCTACCCCTGAGCTACGCCCGCCCGCCCCCGGCGCCCCATTGGGCGCCAGGGCGCGGAGATCATACGGCCGGCTCCCGACTTTGCAAGTCCTCGCTAGGGGGCGCGGCACTGCGCCGGGGGCGTCGGCGCGAGGGTTGGCCGCGCGGCGGTTTTCCCTATAATCGCGCGCCATGTCGGATCCCGCACCCCAAGAGGCGGCCGCCCCGCCCCGCCGGGCGGCGACCCCCGCGGAGCTGTTCGCCCGGCTCGAGTCCCTCGGCATCCGTACCCGCACCCTCACCCACGAGCCCTTCTTCACCGTCCACGACGGCCAGGAGCTCCGCTCGCGGATGCCGGGTGCGCACTGCAAGAGCCTGTTCCTCAAGGACAAGAAGGGCGCGCTCTGGCTGGTGGTCACCCTCGCCGAGCGGCGCCTGGAGATGACCGACCTCGCCCGGCGGATCGGCGCCGCGCGGCTCTCCTTCGGCAAGCCCGAGCTTCTCGCCGAGGCGCTGGGCGTGACCCCGGGCTCGGTGACGCCCTTCGCGGTGATCAACGACCCCGGCCGGCGGGTGAGCGTGATCCTCGACAAGGCGATGATGGAGGGCTTCGACATCGTCAATTATCATCCCCTGACCAACCGGGCGACGACGGCGATCGCGCCCGCCGACCTGCTGGCGTTCATCGACTCCTGCGGGCACCGGCCGCGGATCGTGGACCTGGGGCCGCTCGCCGGGCCGGGCGCGGAGCCTTGCTAGCCCGGCGGCGAGGCCACATGTTAAGAGGCCGGGGCGTGGCCCGCCGGCGAGGGCCGGCGTGGGGCGGGTTGTCTTACTCGGATCGAAGGCAGGGATTGGAGCGACGATGGCATTCATTCTGAACGCGGGCGAGCCGCGACCGGTGGCCGCCCCGGCTGCCGAGGTCGTGAAGGACGGCAGCGAGGCCACCTTCGTCAAGGACGTGATCGAGGCGTCGGTGAAGACGCCGGTGATCGTCGATTTCTGGGCCCCCTGGTGCGGGCCCTGCAAGCAGCTCGGACCGATGCTCGAGAAGGTGGTGCGCGCGGGCAAGGGGGCCGTGCGCATGGTCAAGATCAACGTCGACGAGAATCAGGGGATCGCCCAGCAGCTCCGCATCCAGTCGATCCCGGCCGTCTATGCGTTCAAGAACGGCCGGCCGGTGGACGGGTTCGTGGGCGCGCTGTCCGAGGGCCAGTTGAAGCGTTTCGTCGAGCGCCTGGTCGGCGGCCAGGTCGTCTCGCCGGCCGAGGAGGCGCTCGAGCATGCCAAGGCGCTCCTGGAGGGCGGCGACACGGCGGGCGCCATGAACCTTTTCGCCCGCGTGCTGCGCGAGGAGCCCGCCAACACCGCCGCCGCCGCCGGCCTGGTGCGTTGCCAGATCGCGACCGGCCAGTTGGCCCAGGCCGCCAAGGTTCTGGACTCGCTTCCCGCCGAAATCGCCAACCATGCCGAGGTGGCCGGCGCCCGCGCTGCGCTCGATCTCGCCAGCCAGGGGCAGAAGAGCGCTGGCGAGAAGGCGGCCGCCGAGCGGCGCCTGGCCGAAAACCCGAACGATCATCAGGCCCGCTTCGACCTCGCCCTTGCCTGTTCCGCTGCCGGCGACAACGAGGCCGCAATCGTGGCGCTGACCGAGATCGTGCGCCGCGACCGCGCCTGGAACGACGAGGCCGCCCGCAAGCAGCTCCTTAAGATCTTCGAGGCGCTGGGGCCGACCCATCCGGCCACGGTCGCGGGCCGCAGGCGGCTCTCCTCGGTGCTGTTCTCGTAATCGCTGCGGCGAAGCGGGCCGGCGATGAGCCGCTCACCGTTCGACCTCGAGTTCGACGACCTGCCGCCCAGGATCCCGATCTTCCCGCTGCCGGCGGTGCTCCTCCTGCCGCGGAGCCGGCTTCCGCTCAACATCTTCGAGCCCCGCTACCTCAACATGACGCTCGACGCGCTCGCCACGCCGACGCGCGTGATCGGCATGGTCCAGCCGCTGGAGGCGGCGGCGGGCGCGGACGAGCCGCCGGTCTACGCGACCGGGGGCGCGGGGCGGATCAGCGCCTTCAGCGAGACCGGCGACGGGAGGCTCTTGATCACCCTCACCGGGGTCTGTCGGTTCAGGATCGGCGAGGAGCTGTCGCCCCATCGCGGCTATCGCCGGGTCAAGGCCGAGTACGCCGACTTCCGCGCCGACCTGGCGCCGGAAACCTACCCGCCGCTCGACCGCGACTCGCTGTTCGCCTGCCTCAAGGAGTACTTCAAGCGCCACGGCATCCAGGCCGACTGGGAGACGATCCGCAACCTGCCGGACGAGCAGCTTGTCGCCGCGCTCGCCATGAGCTGCCCCTTCGAGCCGGGCGAGAAGCAGGCCCTCCTCGAAGCGCCCACGCTCCCCGCCCGCCACGCGGCGCTGGTCACCATCCTCGAGATGGCGCTGCACGGCGCCCCGGCGAGCGCGCTCGGGGTCCGGCAGTAGCCGCCGCCCCTCGATCACCGCGAGGTTCCACATGACCGACCCCACCCAGGACAAGGCCGAGCGTCGCCGGAGCGGCGTCGACCCCAAGCTCCTCGAGATACTGGTCTGCCCGCTGACGCGCGGGCCGCTCCGCTACGATCCCGAGGCCGAGGAGCTGATCAGCGAGCAGGCGCGGCTCGCCTATCCCATCCGCGACGGCATCCCGATCATGCTGGTCGACGAGGCGCGGCCCCTCGACGAGGAACCGCCGGCCCGGCCCGGCAAGGGGGCGGACGGGCAATGACCGGCGCCGGCGACTCCGACTCTTTCGGCACCCGCCACTGGCCGACCGAGCTTCGGCTGAAGCGGGCCGAGAAGACGCTTGAGGTCGTCTTCGACGACGGCCAAAGGTTTCGTCTGCCCGCCGAGCTGCTGCGAGTCGAGAGCCCCTCGGCCGAGGTCCAGGGCCACGGCGGCGAGGATAGGCGGATCGTCGCCGGGCGCCGGCACGTCGGCATCCTCAACCTCGAGCCGATCGGCAACTACGCGGTGCGGATCATCTTCGACGATCTCCACGACACCGGCATCTTCAGCTGGTCGTACCTGCGCGAGCTGGGCGAGCGCCAGGACGAGGTCTGGCAGCGCTACCTGAAGGTGCTGGCGGCGCGGGGCCTGAGCCGCGATCCCTGAAAGCCCCGAAGGCGCGCCGGCGAAGCCGGGCGCGTCAGTGCCGGAAGTGGCGGACGCCGGTGAACACCATGGCCAGGCCGCGCGCGTCGGCGGCGGCGATCACCTCGGCGTCGCGCACCGAGCCGCCGGGCTGAATGACCGCCGTCGCCCCCGCGTCGGCGGCGGCGATCAGCCCGTCGGCGAAGGGGAAGAAGGCGTCGGAGGCCACCACCGAGCCCTGCGTTCGGGGCGCCTTCTCGCCGGCGGCCTCGGCCGCTTCCCTCGCCTTCCAGGCGGCGATGCGGGCGGAATCGACCCGGCTCATCTGCCCGACGCCGACGCCGACGGTCGCCCCGCCCCGGGCGTAGACGATGGCGTTCGACTTGACGTGTTTCGCCACCCGGAAGGCGAAGAGGAGGTCGGCGACCTCGGCCGCGCTCGGGGCGCGCCGGGTCACCACCTTGAGGTCGCTCGCGGCCAGGCGCGCCACGTCGGCGGTCTGGGCGAGATAGCCGCCGGCGACGCTCTGCATCTGAAGGCGCTCGGCCGCGGGATCGGGCAGCGCCCCGGCGACGAGCACCCGGAGGTTCCTGCGGGCGGCGAGCACGCGCCTCGCCTCCGCGCTCAGGTCGGGGGCGATCACCACCTCGGCGAAGAGCTTGGCGATCCGCTCCGCGGTCTCGCCGTCAAGCGTCCGGTTGACGGCGATGATGCCGCCGAAGGCGCTCACCGGATCGCAGGCTAGCGCCCTGTCGTAGGCCTCGGCGAGGGTCGCCGCGAGCGCCGCCCCGCACGGATTGGCGTGCTTGACGATCACCACCGCCGGGCCGTCGCGGGCGGGATCGAACTCGGCTACCGCCTCGAAGGCGGCGTCGGTGTCGTTGAGGTTGTTGAAGCTCAGCTCCTTGCCCTGGAGCTGACGCGCCGTCGCCACCCCCGGGCGCGTGTCCCCGCCCAGATAGAGGGCGGCTCTCTGATGGGGGTTCTCGCCGTAGCGAAGCGCCTGGGCGAGCACGCCCGCGAGCACTAGGCGCCGGGGAAGGGCCTCGCCCCGCTCGGCCGCCAGCCAGCCGGCGATGGCGGCGTCGTAGGCGGCGGTTCGGGCGAAGGCGGCCTCGGCCATCCGGCGGCGGAAACCGGCCGTGGTTGCACCGTCCTGGACCGCCATCTCGGCGAGCAGCGCGGCGTAATCGCCGGGATCGGTGACGACGGTGACGAAGGCGTGGTTCTTGGCCGCGGCCCGGAGCAGCGCCGGGCCGCCGATGTCGATCTCCTCGACCGACTCCTCGAAGCCGGCGCCGCGGGCGCGGGCCGCCTCGAACGGATAAAGGTTGACGACGACGAGGTCGATCGCGGCGATGCCGTGCACCGCCATCGCCGCGAGGTGCGCCGGCCGGTCGCGCCGGCCCAGGATGCCGCCGTGAATCGCCGGGTGCAGGGTCTTCACCCGGCCGTCGAGGATCTCGGGGAAGCCGGTCGCAGCGGCCACCTCGCGGACCGCGATCCCGGCCTCGGCAAGCGCCCGCGCCGAGCCGCCGGTGGAGAGAATCTCGACCCCGCGCCCGGCGAGCGCGCGCCCCAGATCGGCGAGGCCCGTCTTGTCGGAGACCGAGATCAGGGCACGGCGGATGGGGCGCGGGTCGGGGGCGCTCTCGGCGGGCATCGCGACGGTCCGATCGCTTGCGAAGTGGACGGAGGGCAGAGATAGACGCGCCCGCCCGGCTTGTAAAGCCGGGTCAGTCGGGGCGCGCCGCGCCGGAAAGAGGCGTCGACTCGGCGCCCGTTCCGGCGGGGCGGAACTCGGGCACGAGCCGGGCGAGCTGCTCGCGCACCGCCCGCGGATCGGCTCCCCGGCAGGTCTCCTCGAGGGCGTCGATCGCCCGCGACAGCACCGCGAAGTCGGCGGTCCTCGGAGCCGCCAGCAGGAGCCCCCGCGAGGCGGTGGGGATGAGCGGCTCGGCGCCGTGGAAGATCTGCTCGTTCAGCTTCTCGCCCGGACGCAGGCCGGTGAAGCGGATGGCGATGTCCTTGTCGGGGGTGAGCCCGGCCAGGCGGATGATCTGGCGGGCGAGATCGAGAATCCTCACCGGCTCGCCCATGTCGAGGACGAAGATCTTGCCGCGGTGGTCGGACCCGGCACCGCCCTCGCCGCTGCCGAGCACGGTCGCTTGCAGCACCAGCTCGACCGCCTCGCGCACGGTCATGAAGTAGCGTTCGACCTGGGGATGGGTGACAGTGAGCGGCCCGCCGCGGGCGAGCTGGCGCTGGAACAGCGGCACCACCGAGCCGGTCGAGCCGAGCACGTTGCCAAAGCGCACGGTGATGAAGCGGGTCCGCCTCGGCGCCCCGCTCGCGTCGGCCCGCGCGGCCTCGTCGAGATCGAGTGCCTGGCAGTAGGCCTCGGCGATGCGCTTGGTCGCCCCCATCACGCTCGCCGGGTTCACCGCCTTGTCGGTGGAGATCAGCACCATCGCCGCCGCGCCTGCGGCCCGGCAGGCGTCGGCGACGTTGCGCGACCCGACCACGTTGGTGAGTACGCCCTCGACGGGATGGGCCTCGACGATGGGCACGTGCTTGAGGGCGGCGGCGTGGAATACCAGCTCGGGCCGCAGCCCGGCGATCGCCTCGGCGGCGCGGCGCCGCTCGCGCACGTCGGCGAGAAGCGCCCGCCGGGGAAGCCCGGGATGGCGCTCGGACAGTTCGAGGTCGACGGCGTAGAGGGCGTACTCGGAATGGTCGAGAAGGGAGATCTCGGCCGGCGCGAAGTCGGAGATCTGGCGGACCAGCTCGGCCCCGATCGTGCCGCCCGCGCCGGTGACCAGCACCCGCTTGCCGGCGATTAGGGCGCGCATGCCGGCGCGGTCGAGCGCGGCCTGCGGCCGGCCGAGCAGGTCCTCGATCGCGATCGGCTTGACCTCGAGCCCGTCCGAGAGCCCGGCCTTGAAATCGGTCACCCGTGGCATGCGGGCGAGCGAGAGGCCGAGCTCGTCGGCCTCCTCGAGCAGCCGGGCGATGAGCGCGCGGTCGATTGTCTCGCGGGTGAGCACGAGGCGCTCGGGCCGGTCGCCGCGCCGGGCCAGGTCTTCGACCACGTCGCTCAGGCGTTCGGGCATCGCCAGAACCGGGACCCCGCGGAGGCGCCGGCCGGCGCGCGTGCCGCGCTCGTCGAGCACGCCCACCACCCGGTAGAGCGCCTCGCGCGAGCGGCCCATCTCGCGGATGAAGAGGTCGGCCCCGTCGCCGGCGCCGATCAGCAGTGTCGGCACCCGGCGGTAAGCGTCGCGGTCGAGGGTGATGCTGAGGCGCCGGTCCTTGAGCAGCCGGTAGAGGAGCCGTGGCCCTCCGAGGAGGCCCATCAGTACGAACCAGTTGATGACCAGCGACGAACGCGGGATGTGCTCGAGCCGGGTGAGGAGGAACATCACCGGCAGGAAGACGAGGAGGGTGAGCGTCGCCGCCCGGGCGATGGCGACGAGGTCGTTGATCGAGGCGTAGCGCCAAATGCCGCGATAGAGGCCCATCGGCAAAAACACCGCCGCCGCGACCAAGGCGAAGGCCCCCGTCGCCTCGGCGATGATGTCGACGGGATAGGTGGCGATCTCGCCGCCGAGCCTGAGGTAGAGGGAGAGCACGAACGAGGCCGCCGCCATCACGATGTCGTGGGCGTAGGCGACGAGGCTGCGCAGCGACATGCGGTTGGCGAGCTTCACCCGTCCTCCTCGGACTTCCCGGGCGCCGCTCCGGGCCGCGTCCCGGCCGGTTGTTGTAGCATGGGGAGCGGCGGAATCGAGAGCCTATCCCGAACCAGCGGAGCCGGCTGCGTTGCGCCGCGGACGCCCGCCTCGCCGTGCGCCCTGGGCGAGGCGCTGGTCAGTGGGGCGCGCGCGACCCGCCCGCCTCGGAGGCGCCGCGCTCGCGCGAGCGGATCGCCGCCGCCTCGCCGCCGCGCCCGCTCGCTGCCAGGAGCAGCGCGTCCAGCGTGTCGCGGGCTTGGCGCTCGCGGCTGTGCTCGGGAGCCATGGAGCGGGCGTTGCGGGCGTAGCGCCGGCGCATGGTCTCCTGATCCCTGAGCGTGGTGACCGCCTGGGCCAGCGCCGCTGGGTCGCCGGGCGTGACCGACAGGCCCACCCCCTCGGCCTCGATCAACTCGCTCGCCTCGCCGCGCGGGGCGGCGAGCAGGATCGGAAGCCCCATCGCCATCGCCTCGAAGATCTTCGATGGGACCACCTCGGCGAAGGCGCTGGCGTTACGCAGATGCACCAGCGCCACGTCGCAGAGCGACCACACCGCCGGCATGCGCGCCTTGGGCTGCGCGGGCATGAACACGATGTTGCCGAGCTTCCGGCGCCTGGCCGCCGCGATCAGCGAGTCGCGCTCGGCGCCGGCACCGACGAGCAGGAAGGCGATGTTGGTCTCGGCGGTGAGGCCGGCGGCAGCCTCGATCACGTTCATCAGGCCGTGGGCCATGCCGTGGGTACCGACATAGCCGACGACGAACTTGTCCTCCAGGCCCCACTCCTTGGCCAGATCCTGATCGCGCGGACGTGGACTGTAGCGCGGAAGGTCCACCCCGTTCCGAACCACCGCCACCTTCTCGGCGGAGATGCCGCGCCCGACGATGTCGTGCTTGAACGCGTCCGTCAGCGCCA
This sequence comes from Pseudomonadota bacterium, assembly GCA_016202695.1. Classification (GTDB taxonomy): domain Bacteria; phylum Pseudomonadota; class Alphaproteobacteria; order JACQOE01; family JACQOE01; genus JACQOE01. The sequence continues at coordinate 28,084 of JACQOE010000063.1, forward strand.
CCACCACCGCGGCCCTGCGGTAGAGGAACAGCTCGAGGCGCTCGATCAGCCGCAAGACCCGGCCCCGCTTCATCGCCCCTACCGCCAGGATCGACTTCGGCCAGAGGTCGGCGACCTCGAAGACGAAGGGCCGGAGCTTCGCCGCGGCAAGCGCCCATCCGGCGACGGCGGTGAAGAACTGGGGCGAGTTCGCCGCCACCACGTCGGGTCGGCGCTCGAACAGGCCGGCGATGAAGCCGTTGGCCATGAAGCTGAGAAAGTCGAGGGTGCGGAGCAGGGTGCCGCGGTTGGGGGCGATGTAGCTCTTCACCCGCACCACCCGGATGCCGGACATGGTCTCGACCTGGCGCCAGCGGTTGGCGTAGCCGGCGAAGAGCTTGCCGTCGGGGAAGTTGGGGGCGGTGGTGAGCACGGTCACCTCGTGCCCCCAGCGCGTCCAGTAGACCGCGCGCTCGTAGACCCGGGCGGCGGCGGCGTTGGTTTCGGGCGGGAAGTTCTCGGAGAGGAAGAGGATGCGCATGGCCTTATCCCGCCTCGTCCCCCGTCGGCCGCGCCGGCCGGGCCCAGGCGAGCCAAGCGAGGAGCGCCGCCACCACCAGCGCCGCCGCCGCGAGCGCCAGCAGGACCGGTGTGCCGGAACGCCCGACCGAGACGGCGGCAAGCCCGATCAGGGCGAGATCGGCAAGAGCGACGGCCCGCACCACCCCGCCGTGGCCGAAGCCCCGGCGCACCGCCCGCTGGTAGAAGTGCCGGGCGTGGGCCTGGAACAGGCGCTCGCCGCTGAGCGCCCGCGCGGCCAGCGTGAGGGTGGCGTCGGCGAGGTAGTAGAGCGGCAGGATCAGGGCCGCCGCCCAGGCGCCCCCGGCGGCGGCGGTGAGCAGCAGCCAGCCGAGCAGGTAGCCGAGCGGTACGCTGCCGACTTCGCCGAGGAACACCCGCGCCGGCGGCCGGTTCCACCACAGGAAGCCGAGCGCCGCCGCCCCCAGGCTCGCGGCCAGGAGCGTCGCCGCCGGCCCGCCCGTCGCCGCCGGCGCGAGCGCGGCGATGAGCACCAGCCCGGCCGCGATTGCCGCCGCCTCGCTTCCCGCCAGCGCGTCGATGCCGTCCATGAAGTTGAACAGGTTGACGAACCAGAGCCAGGCGAGGCCGGTCAGGAGGCGGTCGGCGGCGAGAGGAACGAGGCCCTGCAAGACGAGGGCGCCGGGATCGAGCGCCAGGAGCCCCACCCCGACCGCGAGCGCCTGCGCGGCGAGCCGCGTCCAGGGGGAGAGGCCAACGAGATCGTCGCGCCAGGAGAGGAGGGCAAGCCCGGCGGCGGCGAGCCCGGCGACGAGGGCCGCGGGCCCGGCGGCGGGATCCGCGAGCGCGATCCCCAGCCACGCCGGGACGAGCGCGGCGAGCAGGCCGATCCCGCCCCCGCGCGGGGTGGGCTGGCGGTGGCTGCTCCGCGGGTTCGGATGATCGAGGATGCGCCGGCGCCGGAGTGCGCGGGTGACGAGGCCGGTGGCGGCAAGCGAGCCCACACCCACGGCGACCGCAATCGCGGCCGCCGCCAACCAGTCGGGGCCGGAGCCTATGGACTCGGGCGCTGCCATGCCGGGGGCATCGTGGCCGAAGGGCATTATTAATCGGTTAAGGGCTGGGGCGATAGGGAGGACCGGCCGGGGCCGGCCTCCCGCCCCGGGGCGAGAGCGGCGCCGGCGAGGAGCGACGACAGCCAGAGGGCGGAAACCCACCAGTTCTGCCACAGCCCGAAACTCGACGAGACGACGACCAGGGCGGCGGCGAGGGTGGCGGCGCCGAGCGCCGTTGGGGTTGGCTCCTCGGCCCGCCGCCAGAGGGCGCGGCAGACGAGCACGAGAAGGAGCGCCCCGGCCGCCGCCCCCACCGCGCCCAGCTCGAGCCAGAGTTGCAGCACCCCGTTGTGGGGATGGAGCGGCAGCAGGGGGTCGTGGCCGCGAAGCGGCGCCGCCCGGCCGGGGATCGTCACGTCGGTAAACACTTCCGCCTTTCCGCCCGGGATCGCCCGCGCCGAATCGAGCCCCCAGCCGAGGAGGGGCCGCTCGGCGATGCGGTTGCCCGTGAACTCCCAGATCAGGAGCCGGTGATAGGCCGAGTTGGGAAGCGACGGCACCGCCTCGGCGAGGGCGAGCGGCGGCGGCAGCAGCCGGGCGACGAGGGGCGCGGCCGCGACCACGGCGACGAGGAGGATGGCCAGGGAGCGAAGCATCGGAACCGGAGCTAAGCGCACCAGGGCGAAGGCGAGCGCGCCGGCGAGGAGGGCGAGGCGCGCGGTCGCGCTTTCGCCCTGGAGCGCGAGCGCGAGCAGGGCGAGGAGCACCGGCGCCGCCACCCGCCATCCCCGCCGCCGCCACAGGAGGAGGGCGAACGGCCACACCCAGATCGAGAACAGCGAGACGCCCCGGTTGACGAGCCCGAGATGCGAGCGGGGAGGCCCGCCGAAGCCCTCCGGCCCAAAGCTCAGGAAGCGCAGGACCGGCGCGTTGGCCAGGATCTCGACGGCGAGGAGCGCGAGCCCTAGCCCGGCCCCGAGAAGGAAGGCGCGCGAGACGCGCCCGCGGGCCGGGGGCGAGAGCCCGGCGAGCGCGGCCAGCAGGATCGCCCCGGAGAGGGAAATCACGGAGAGGGTGAAGGCGAGCCAGAGCGAGGCGGACGGGTGCAGCGACCACAGGGCACTCGGCGCGCCCCAGAGGAGGAGCCCGGCGAGGGGAACAAACGCAACGAGCGGGGGCCTGGGCCAGGGCCCGCCCCGGGCTACGGCGGCGGCGAGGACGCCGAGGGCGAGGACGACAAGGAGGGGGGTGAGCGCCAGCGGTGCCAGCACGGCGAGCGCCGGCGCCGCCAACGCCCCGGCGCGCAGGCAGGCTTCCGGCTCGAGGAGGCGCCTCATGCCGCCCTCGCCCGGGCGGCGCTCCGCCGCCAGGCCTCGATCACGATCAGCGCCCAGAGCTTGAGGCCGTGGTCGCGCCCGCCGCGGCGGTGCTCGGCGAGGAGCCGGGCGACGGGCGCCGGATCGAGGCCGAGCTCGGCGAGGGTCGCCGGGCCCAGGTACTCCTCGGCCAGCGCCGAGAGGTCGCGCCTGAGCCAGAGCCCGATCGGCGGGTTGAAGCCGCGCTTGGGGCGCCTCGCCACCGAGGGCGGCAGGAGGCGCCGGGCGGCGGCGCGAAGGAGCGTTTTCTGCCCGTTGAGGAAGCGGACCGGGCCCCTGAGCCGGGCCACCGCCTCGATCAGCCGATGGTCGATCAGCGGCAGGCGGAGCTCGAGGGCGTGGCGCATGCTCATGGCGTCGCCGTAGGCGAGCAGGTTGCCGGGCAGGAAGGAGTCGAGGTCGGTCTTCTGCATGGTGTCCAGCGGATCGGCCCCCTCGGGCGCGGCCCCGGCGATCTCGCGATAGAGGCGGGCGATGGGGCGCCCGGGCGCGGGCTCGCCCAGGAGCCGGCCCCGCTCCTCGGGCGAGAAGTACTCGACCCAGGCGGCGTACATCTCGGCGTCGGGGAGGTTGGCGGCGGTGAGGAACTCGCGCGCGCGGCGAAGCCCGTGTCGGCCCGCGACGCCGTCCGGAAGCCGCGCCGCGAGGGGCGCGATCAGGCGCTCGCGCAAGGCCCGCGGAAGGCGGCGGTAGCGCCGCGCAAGGAGGCCGCCGGCGTAGCGCGGGTAGCCGGCGAACACCTCATCGCCGCCATCGCCGACCAGGGCCACGGTGACGTGCTCGCGGGCGAGCCGCGAGATCTCGTCGATGAGGAGCGCGGTCGGGTTGCCGAAAGGCTCGCCGAAGGCCGTAACCATCGCCTCCAGCCGGTCGGCCAGCGCCGGCTCGGCGGCGAGCTCGGTATGGCGGGTGCCGAGATGGGCGGCGACGGCGCGGGCCGCCGCGCGCTCGTCGTAGGCGGTGTTGGCGAAGGTCATGGTGAAGGTGCGGGGCGGTGGATCGCCGCGCCGGCGGGCCTCGGCCGCCATCAGCGCGGCGATCACCGAGCTGTCGATTCCGCCAGAGAGGAAGCAGCCGACCGGCACGTCGGCGACCAGCCGGTCGACGACCGCGCGGCGGAGCGTGGGCAGAATCTCCTCGACCGCCTCGTCGAGGGCAAGGCTGCGCTCGGCGCTGAAGCGGGGGCGCCAGTAGCGCTCGATCGCGAGCCTGCCGTCTTGCCAGCGGAGCAGATGACCGGGAGGGAGCTTGCGGATCGCGCGAAAGATGGTGAAGGGCGCGGGAACGTAGAGGCAGGCGAGGTAGGCCGAGAGGGCGTCGCGGTCGATCGCGCCGTCGATCCCGGGATGGGCGCGAAGGGCGGCGATCTCCGAGGCGAAGGCGAGGCCGCCTCCGGCCAGCCCGGCATAGACGAGCGGCTTGATTCCGAGCCGGTCTCGGGCCAGCAGCAGGGTCCGCCGGTCGCGGTCCCAGAGGGCGAGGGCGAACATGCCGACGAGGCGAGCAAGCGCGCGGGTGCCCTCGCGGGCGAGGAGGCGGAGCAGCACCTCGGTGTCGCTCTCGCTCACGAACCGCTCGCCCTCGCGCGCAAGGTCGGCGCGAAGCTCCCGGTAATTGTAGATCTCACCGTTGTAGGCGATCACGTAGCGCCCGCAGGGCGAGACCATCGGCTGATGGCCGCCGGGGGTGAGGTCGATCACGGCAAGCCGGGTGTGGGCGAGGCCGAGGCCGGCGTCGCCGTCGCGCCACAGGCCCTCGTCGTCGGGCCCACGGTGGGCGAGGCGGGCGCGCATCAGGCGGAGCGTCGCCTCGTCCGCCCGGGTCGATCCGGCTATGCCGCACACGGGCTTGCGCCTGTCAGCGTCGCCTCCAGGGCGGCGAGGATCTCGACCACCTTCACCCCGAGGGCGAGCGAGGCGCGCCCGGCGGAGCCGAGGCGGATGGCGTTGGCGAAGGCCCGCACCGCGCGGGCGAGCGGAAGCTCCCGCTCCACCGCCAGCGGCGTGCCCTCGCCGAGCGCGTCGCCCAGGAGCGGGTGCTCGGTGAGCGGATGCCGGGCGAGGCCGTCGAAGACGAGGGCGCGGTGCGAGAACCGGACCTCAAAGCGCCGGGTCTTCGGCTTCAGCACGTTGCTCAAACGCGCCTCGGCGGCGACGCCGCCCGGGAAGGCGAGAGAGAGCCGCACCGTCTCGCCCCCGGGCGGCGCCTCCGCCGTCGGCGGCTCGCGCCGTGCGCCAAGCGCGACCGGGCGCCGGCCGAGGAGGTCGAGGAGCATCGCTAGGTCGTGCGGTCCCCAGTCCCAGAGCACGGAGACGTCGCCGCGGAACGGCCCCCAGTTGCCGGCGGCCGCCCGAATCGCGCGCACCTCGCCGAGAGTGGCGGCGCGCCGCTTGAGCGCCGCCCACGCGGGATGGAAGAGGTAGGTGTGGTCGACCATCACCAGCGCCCGCCGGGCGCGGGCGAGCGACAGGAGCTCACGCGCCTCGCCGGCCGAGAGCGCGAGCGGCTTCTCGACCAGCGCCGGGCGCCCGGCCAGGATCGCCGCGCGGGCGATCGCGAAGTGCGCGGCCGGGGGCGCGGCGACGATCACGCCGTCGATGTCCTCGGCCGCGATCAGGGTCCGCCAGTCGGCGTCGATCGCGACCTCGGGGCCGACGAGGGCGCGGGCTTCCGGGTTCCGGCTCGCGAGCCGGACGAGCGCCACGCCCTCGCTGGCGGCGATGGTGCGGATGTAGGCCCGCCCCCAGCGGCCGGCGCCGATCAGCGCGAGGCGCACCGGCGCGCTGGCCATGCTCAGCCCTCGCCCCGATAGGCGCCCTCGCTCCAGCCGAGGAAGCGCCGAAGGCCCTCGTCGAGGGGGACCCCGGGCTCGTACCTGAGCTGCAGGCGCGCCTTGCGGATGTCGGGGCAGCGGCGGTTGGGTTCGTCGGCGGGATAGGAGTCGGGATACTCGACGACGTTGTGGGCGACGGGCCGGCCGAGCACCGCCTCGATCCGCCCGACCAGCTCGACGACCGAGATCTCGGGCACCGGGTTGCCGATGTTGTAGGCCTCGCCGGGAACGCCCCGGAGCAGCACCAGGAGGAACCCGACCATGGCGTCGGTAATGTAGCAGTAGGTTCGGGTCTGGTTGCCGGTGCCGTAGACCTTCAGCGGCTGGCCGGCCTTGATTCGGCTGGCGAAATTGGGCAGCACGCGGTAGTCGGCCTCCTGCATGCCAGGTCCGAAGATGTTGAACGGGCGGATGGTGTTGGTATGGATGCCGTAGCGCTCGTGATAGATGTGGCAGAGGGTCTCGCCCAGGCGCTTGCTCTCGTCGTAGCAGGCGCGCGGGCCCTGGCAGGCGACGTTGCCGCGGTAGCTCTCGGCGGTCGGCACGTGCTTGGGGTCGGGGTCGCCGTAGATCTCGCTCGACGAGAAGAACAGGAACCGGGCCTGCTTTTCGCGCGCCAGCTCGAGGAGGTTCTTGGTGCCGACCGTCGCCACCTCGAGGGTCTCCAGCGGATAGGCGCGGTAGTAGAAGGGGCTCGCGATCCCGGCGGCGTGGATGATGAAGTCGACTCCGCCCTCGGCCCGGTAGGGCGCGATCAGGTCGTGCTTGGCGAAGCGGAGGTGGGCGTCGTCGTCGAGCCGCGCGCCCTCCTCGCCGGCGGTGATCAGGTTGTCGAGCACGACCACCCGGCAGGGCGCCTTCAGCAGCGTGCGGTTGAGGCGGGCGAAGACCTCGCAGAAGTAGCGGCCGAGGAAGCCGCGCCCGCCGCACAGGAGCACGGTCTTTCCGGCCAGCGCCTGCGGCGCCGGGCCGAGGCGGGCGACGATTTCGGCGATGTCGGAGTCCAGGCAGAAGCGGCTCATGGGCCGACGACCTCGAGCTCGGGCAGGGGGACGATGAAGCGCCCGCCCGCCTTCAGGTAGGCGCCGTGGCGGGCGATGATCGGCGCGGCGAAGTTCCAGGCGAGGAGAAGAAGATAGTCGGGCCGGCGCCGGTAGATCTCCTCGGCCGGCAGCACCGGCACGTGCAGCCCCGGCGTAAACAGCCCCTGCTTCAGGGGGCTGTCGTCGACGATGAAGTCGACGACCTCGGGGCCGAGGCCGAAGTGGTACATCAGGGTCGTCGCCTTGGCCGGGGCGCCGAAGCCGGCGATGGTCCGGCCCTCGGCCTTGAGCCCGCGGACGAGCGCGACCAGCCTCGCCTTCAGCGCCTCGATGCGGGCGGCGAAGGCGCGCAACGTCTCGGGGCGGTCCAGGCCCCGGCTTTCCTCCTCGGCGATCAGGCCGCCGGGCGTGCCGTCGGCGCGGTGCGGGCCGCCGGCAAGCTGCGCGATCGCGCGCAGGCTCCCGCCGTGGCTTTCCACCCGCCGCGCCCGGATCAGTTCGAAGCCGTTGGCGGCGAGGAACCGGCGGAGCGGCTTGACCGAGTGATACGACAGATGCTCGTGATAGATTGTGTCGAAGAGCGTTTTCCCGACCACGTCGGCGAGGTAGGAGACCTCGATCGAGACGACGCCGTCCCCGGCGAGAAGCGCCCGCACGCCGGCGAGCAGCCCGGCCAGGTCGTCGACGTGGGCGAAGACGTTGTTGGCGGTGACGAACGCCGCCGGGCCGCGCTCGGCGCGGATGCGCCGGGCGAGGGCGGGGGTGAAGAACTCGGGCCATGTCTCGATGCCGCGCCGGGTCGCCTCGGCGGCGATCTCGCGGGCCGGGTCCACGCCCAGAACCGCGAGCTCCGCCTCGGCGAAGAAGCGAAGCAGCGTCCCGTCGTTGGAGCCCACGTCCACGGCGAGCGCGCGGGCGGGCGGCGGGAACTCGCCGAGCAGCGCACCGGCGTAGGCGCGGAAGTGCTCGACGAACGCCGGCGAGGTGCCGGAGACGTAGACGTAGCGTTCGAACAGGAGCCGGGGATCGACGACGTCAAGAAGCTGCACATGGGCGCAGGCGCGGCAGAAGTAGAGATCGAGCGGAAACACCGGCTGCGGCTCGGCCAGCATCGCGCGCGAGACGAAGGCGTTGGCGGGCGGGGTGGGGGTGAGCGCCAGCACCTTTTCCAGCGCCTGCCCGCCGCACAGCCGGCAGTCGTCGCGGCGCCGGCAGGGCGGGCCCTGCGGACCGCCGCTCACGCGCCGCCCGCCGGGTCGACGAGCCGGACCCGCACCACGTCCGCCTCGTAGGAGGTCTGGTCGCGCGGATTGCCGCCGAGGGTGAGGAAGACCGTGTCCTCGGCGAACACCATCGCGTGCTCGACCATCGGCGGGGTGAAGAAGAGATGGCCCCTGCCGATGCGCACCTTCTCGGGCGGGGTCTTGGCGCCGACCGGGCGGTGGTAGTAGTCGATCGCGCCCTCGAGCACGTAGCAGTAGTGCCAGTCGGTGCGATGATAGTGGTTGGCGCGCACAGTGCCCTTCTTCGAGCTGATCAGCACCGCGCTCCGCATGTGGGCGTCGACCAGCGGTACGATGGCGCCGCGTGCATCCGCGTGCGGGGGATCGAGCGGGATCACCACCTCGCCGGACCAGTTGGCGGGATCGTGCGGCAGCGGCTTGTCGCGGCTCACGCTTGGTCGTCCTCCGGTCTCACTCGCTTCGGGGGTCGTCGGCGGTGGCCGTTTCGCCGGCGCCGTTGCCGCGGCGAGGATCGCGGGACTCCGGCGGCCGGCGGGCGGCGAGGATGATGTTCTTGCCGAACGGCGGCGGGATCAGTTTCTCGATCGTCCGGGTCGCCGGCACGCCGATGCGGTCGTAGACGCCGAGCAGGCCGTCGTGGAAGCGCGTGACCCCCAGCAGGGTATGCACGATCCACCACGGCGCAATACCCAGAAGGTCGAAGTAGCGGGCCATCACGACCCGATAGCCGGCCGCCGCGGTTTTCGCCTTGAGGTCCTTGATCGTGTAGCGGCGGTGATGGCCGACCAGGCGATCGACGGGGCCGTAAAGCCACGGCAAGGCGGGGACGAACAGCAGCAGGTGTCCGCCGGGTTTCAGCACCCTGGACAGTCTGCGCAGCACCTCGGAATCGTCGGCGATGTGCTCCAGGACGTTGATCAGCAGCACGCTGTCGTAGGAGTCGTCCGGCGCATGTCCGAGCCAGCTCTCGGCGCTCTCCGGAAACACGCGCACCCTGGCGTCGGCGGCGAAGCGCGCGCTCAGCTTCGGGGCCAGGGCGGTCGACGGCTCGACCAGGTCCAGCCGATTGGCAACCTCGACGAGACTCTTGCTGTAACTCCCGAGGCCGGCGCCGACCTCGACGATCGTGCCGCCGAGATAGGGGGCGAACTCCGCCAGCACCCAGGCGCGGTATCGCCTGAGGCACCGCTGCGCGACGAGGTCTTTGCCGTCGTAATCGCCGGGGGCCAGGCCGGGCATGGCGGCGCGCCCCCTTAGTCGCTCGATCTGGCTGTCCACTGCCCCGCGGTCACCATCCAAGAAAACGCTGACGGAAGATCATCCCGATTATGCCGAAGATATGGGCGGCCTTGATCTTCTTGCCCTCGGCGTAGGTGCGGCCGTGATAGCTGATGGGCACCTCGTAGTGGCAGGTGCCGGCGCGAACCGCGCGCGACAGAATCTCCGCGTGCTGTGCCCAACCGGAGGAGGTGAGGTCGGCGGGATTGACGAGCGCGTTCCGGTAGACAAGGTAGCAACTGTAAATATCGCTGAACGTGGTGTTGTTGAGGACGTTAAAGCACAGCGTAATCAGGGCGTTCCCGATCTTGTGCCAGAAATAGCAGACTCTCGTGTATTGCGGCGCCAGGAAGCGGCTGCCGACGACGACGTCGGCATCGAACCGCTTGATCGGCGTAAGCAGGGAGCGGAAATCGGCCGGATCGTACTCCAGGTCGGCGTCCTGAAAGAGCACGAACTCGCCACTCGCCGCTTCCAGTCCGGCCTTCACGGCGGCGCCCTTGCCGCGGTTCCTCGGCAACCGGATCAGCTTGGAGTAAAGCTCGGGATGGGCGGCGAGGAGCTCGCCGCTGCCGTCGACCGAGCCGTCGTCGACCACGATCACCTCGAAGGAAAAGCCGTCGACGCTCTGGGCATTCACCGCGCGGAGGACCGGGAGGACGCTCCGTTCCTCGTTGTAGACGGGGATGATGACGCTGATTGTGGTCACGGTCGGTCGGTTGCTGCCCTGGCTGCTCGCGGCCGGCGCCCGCGGGCCCGCCAACTTCTAGCCGGGCGTTTCCGGGCTTGGCAAGGCCGAAGGCCGGGCGGCGGCGGCATCCTCACAGCCGGCAATTCCGCGCCTCGAGCGCGATCAGATCGAGGCGGACGGTGTGCGTGCTCAGGCCCGGCAGGGTGCGCGAGTCCATGCGCCGGACCTCGAACGAGCGAACCGGCGCCGCGCAACCGGCCTCCAGCAGGCCCCGCGTCAGGCGCTCGGCCGACCCGCCGGGCGAGACCAGCAGGTGCGTCACTCCTTGCCCCCGGAGCTGGCTCAGGAACCGGGCCGGGTCGTCGGCGCCCGGGGTCACGTCGATCAGCGCTTGGAGGGTGCCGGTGGCGGAGAAATAGGGCGCCTCCAGCAGGTAGTTGTACTGGCGGACCTGATGGAAGAGCCGGGTTCCAGGCCCGAGGTGGGCGTTGAGCCAGGGGACCGGCTCATACTCGCTGACCGCGCGCGCGAGGAAGGCCTCGCGGCCCTCACCGGAGAGGAGGTGGCGAAGGTAGGCGAGGCTGAAGAGCCCGTGGCCCCCGAGCTGAAGCGCGAGGGTGAGCGCGAGCGCGCCCCACAGCGGCCGGCGGGCGGGGGCGAAGCGGGCGGCGGCCACCCCCAGGCAGAGGAGGACGAGCGGCCACACCGGCAGCAGGTGGCGGATGCGCTGCGAGGAGCCGGTCAGGAACCAGAGCAGGTAGAAAAGAAGGGCGAGGGCGGCGAGCGGAAGGAGTGGGCTTCGCCACAGGCGGTCGCGCACGCGCCAGGCGCCGGCAAGAGCCAGGGGCGCGACGAGAAGGGGAAAGGGGCCGAAACCGGTCCGCCCCGACTCGAAGACCGGGAGGCCGGCAAGGGTCGCCTTCAAGGGATAGGCGAGGAGCCAGAAGAGGCTCACCGGGACCGCCTTCTCGGCCTCCGCCAGGTCGACGCGCAAGGCCAGGTCATGAGCCTCGTCCCACAGGCCGGCGTGGCGATAGGGCAACCATCCGTAAAGTAGCGGGAACACCGGGTCGCCGGTGTGGGCGTAGTTCCAGGCGTACCAGGGGGCGCCGGCGAGAAGGGCCGCCGCCGCGAAGAGACCGGCGCGGCGAAGCCACTCCAGGCGAAGCCACGATCCGGGCCAGAGCAGCACCGTGCCGCAGGCCGCGACGAACAGGAGCCCGGTGTACTTGCTGCCGGCATAAAGGCCCGCGGCCAGGCCGGCAAGCGCGAGCCAGCCTGCCGCCGGCGGCCCCTCGCGGGCCGAAGCGAGCGCGGCGGCCGTGGCGGCGGCGGCGACGAGGGCGAAGAGCGCGATCCGCACCTCCGCCTGCCCCGAGCCGGCGCCGTAGACCACCGCCGGGGTGGTGAGGAGGAGAAGCGCGAGGGCGAGGGCCAGTGGCCGCTCCAGGTTGCGCCGAGCGAGCGCGTAGAGGAGCCACGATGCCGCCCAGCCGCTCAGCATGGTCCACAGCGTCAGCGCCCGCTCGCCGCCCAGCGCCAGGGCAGCGAGATAGGTCATCTGCACTGTGAGCGGCGCGGCTCCCGAGACCGCCCGGGGCACGAACGCGAGCCGGCCTTCGCGCAGCGCCTCCTTGGGGATGGCGAAGTGGTAGGCGAGCGAGTCGGCGTCGGCCGGCGGGCTCAAGCCTTCCATCAGGTCGAAGGCGAGGGCGAGTGCGATGCCGGCGGCGAGGATCAGCTCGAGGCGCGAGGGCGGGGCGGGGCGCGGGGGGCGCGAAAGCAGCGCCAGCCCGGCGGCGGCGATCAGGGAGAGCCCGAGAAGCACCGGCGCCGCCAGCCAGCCGGCGGCGGCGAGCGGGAAAACCAACCAGCCGAGCGCGCCGAGGCCGAGCGCGAAGGCGAAGGCCGGCGCCTCGGCGGGCCCAAGCCGGGCGAGGACCCCGAGCAGGCGAAGGAGCCCGGCGCCGAGACCCGCGGCGGCGGCGGCCAGCAGGACGGGCGTTCCCAGCTCGGCGAGCGGTGCCGGCATCAGCCGAGCCCGAGCGCCGCCAGCACCGGCCCGGCGAGGCCGCGGAACTGGGCGAGGTAGGCGGCGAAGGCCAGCCCCACCCAGGCCCAGGCCAGGCCCTCGAGCCACCCCGCCGCCGCGCCGGGCGGGGCGGCGCCGCCGGCCTCCTTGAGCAGGTCGATGGTCGCCCGGGCCGTCCGCTCCCAGTCGAAGGCGCGGGCACGGGCCCGGCCGGCGGCGCCGAGGCGCTCCTTGAGCCCGGGCTCGTCGAGGGCGCGCTCGATCGCGGCGGCGATCTGGCGCGGGTCGTGGGGATCGAAGTAGAGGGCCGCCTCGCCCGCCACCTCGGGGAGCGCGCTCGCCCGCGCGCATGCTACCGGTGCACCCGCGGCCATCGCCTCGAGGAGTGGCATGCCGAAGGACTCGACCGTCGAGGGCAGGACGAAGAGCGCCGCCCGGCGGTAGAGGTCGATCAGGGCGTCGCGGTCCTGCCGGCCGAGGAGCCGGACCCGGCCCTCGAGCCCGAGCGCCGCGATCCGCCGTCGCACCGCCCCGGCGTAGCCGGAATCGACCGGCGCGCCGGCGATCTTGAGCTCGAGGCCGGGCCGTCGCGGCGCGATCCGGGCGAAGGCGTCGACCAGCGCGAGATAGTTCTTCTGCACGTAGAGATCGCCGACCGCGAGCAGGAAGCCCTCGTCCGGCGGTCTCGGCCCGGGGACGAAAAAGACGGGCTCGACGCCGTGGGGGATCACCGTCACCTTGCGCCTCAGGCGGTCGTTGAAGCCGAGCCGCTCGCGGGCGAAGGCCGAGACCGCGATCGCGCGCGCGCTGGTGGCGAGCGAGAGCGCCGTCATCAGCGCCAGCGCTCCCCAGTAGAGGCGCTTTCCCGGCCGGTGCTCCTCGCGCCCGACCGCGAGCAGGTTGGAGAGGAGGACGACCGGGCGCGGAGCCAGGAGCGGGCCGAAATTGGCGAGGGAGAAGGTCGCCCGTACGCCGAGGCGCCGGGCGAGGCGCGGCAGGACGAGCTGCTCCCAGGCGAGCTCCGCAAGGAAGGGACGGGCGGCAACGGCGTGAACCAGGACGGCCCCCGGAATCGGCTCGAACAGCGGCCGCTCGCGCGCCCCGATCGCGAGATGGACCTCGAGCGCGGAATCGGCCGCGAGCCGCGGCAGCAGGGCGCGGAGGTAAGTCACCCCGCCGCCGCTCTTGGCGTGGATGGCGTTGACGAGGACCGGAAAACGGCTCACACTGGCGCTCGTTGCTCGAATCCCTGTCTGGTGTAGGCGGCGAACCCAAGCCTGCGCACGCTGATTTGTGCACTGTAGGCACAGCGCGGCCCTTGTGAGAAGGCGCCCCCGCCCGTCTCCCCCTGCCCAGAAACCCCGCACCCATGCTCCCGTTCGCTACCGGTGACCGCGGCATCCGCATCCGCGCGGCTCATGCGGCCGTGTCGGCCCACGCGGTCGGCCCGCGCGGGCCGCGTCGCGGGAAGTCCGGCGTCGGGCCTCGATTCGCGCGCATGGTTTGCCCGCTCCGCACGTTCAAGAGGCACGGCGCGCGGCTCGAATGGGGCACGTGATTTGAAGGAATGGAGATGCGACGCGTTGTTCTGATAAGCGGACTCCAGCGCTCCGGCACCACTCTCCTGCAGCGCCTGTGCGACGGTCATCCCGACCTCTGGGTCCACCCGAGCGAGGCGATCTTCGCCGGCAACAAGTACCAGTGGCCGGACCTTGAGAACGCGGTCCGGCTGCGGCACTTCAACACCCTGTTCGAGCACCGCTCCGCGATCCCGGTCCTCGACCTCTTCTTCAGCTCCCGACTCGGCAAGCTGACCCAGAACCTGGCCGAGGAGAACCCGGACTTCGACTTCGATTTCGACCGCTTCCTCGCCGACTGGCGGGGGGCGCTCGCCGGCCACGAGACCTGGAGCGAGGGACTGGTCTTGGAGGAGTACCTGGCGAGCTTCTTCCGGAACCTGCGCAGCCATCCGCGGCGCGACTCCTCGTTCTACCTGATCAAGACGCCGCGCCTCGGCTTTCAGCACCGGCGCTTCTTCGAGCTGTTTCCGACCGGCGGGCTGATCTTCGTTCGGCGCGACCCCGCGGGCTACATCGCCTCGGAGCTGCAGCGCCTGGTTCGCCCGCCGAGCCGGCTCCGCCACCGGCTGCGGCGGCTCAAAGGCATCTACCAGTTCGCGCGGCTTTCGGCCTTCGCCGAGGGGCTTTACCGGGAGCTCGCCGGCCACCCCCGGGTCCTGATCCTCCCCTTCGAGGAGTTGGTGGCCGAGACCGCGCCGACGATGCGCCGGGTGGCCGACTTCATCGGCGTTCGCTTCAACGCCATCCTCACCGTGCCGACCCTCTACGAGCGCCCTTGGCGCTCCAACTCGAGCTACGCGCAGGGGGTGAAGGGGGCGATCGACGGCGCGCCACTCCGCCGCGCCCCGTTCTCCGGGGTGGAGGCCGCGTTCCTCGGCGCCTGCCTCAGGCTGCTCCCCCGGGCGGCGGCGGCGACCGTGCTCAACGGCAGGCCGGCGCTCCGCGATCCGTCGTCGGCGCGGCTCTCGACCCCGAGCCCCGGCTGACGGCCGCGCCCGCCCTCCGGCGGGCGCCGCTCGCGCGGCCGTGGCCCGGGCCGCTCAGGGGGGGCCGGCCCCGGGGGCGGTGCGCCGCTCGCGCACGACCGCGAGCATCGGCAGGGTGAGGATGCGGTCGGGGGCAAAGACGCGGGCCAACGCCTCGAACGTCGCCTGGGCGTCGGTGAAGTCGGTCACCAGGATGGCGTCGATCTGAGGCAGGTCGGCCGGCCGGCCGACGACCTTGAGCCCGGCGTGCTCTACCGCGCCTTGAGCGCCGGTGTCGATCACGCCCACCAGCGTCACCTCGTGCGCGCGGGCGCAGAGGAGCGCGATGTCGCAGAGGTCGGAGATGCCGGCCAGCGCGAGGCGGCGCCAGCCGCGCGCGGCGGCACGGGCGAACATGTCGTCGCACTGGCGCCGGGCGATGCGAAAGAAGCGGAAGGACTGGCTGAAGAATTGGGCCGTAAGCCGGCTCTTCTCGGCGAACCCCCGGGGCGTGAGATAGTAGAGGTAGCGGTTGGGGGGCGCGGTCGTGACCTTGATCAGCCCTTTGCGGACGCAGCGCTTCAGATAGGCGTTGGTGAGGCCGAGCGCGATTCCCAGCCGCCGCGATGCCGAGCGCTGGGTGAGGGCCCGATCCTCGTGCACGGCGGTGAGGAGCCCGAGGGTGATCTCGGCCTCGGCGTCGAGGGCCGCGGCGCCGGGCGCCGCGGCCTCGCCTAGGCGGTGCTCGCCGGCACCGGCGGCGGCGAGCGTTGGGGAGTCCCTATCGTTCATCCAATGAACACTATCGGCCCGGGGGCGCAGGGTCAAGAGGTTGAGTCGTAAGGGATTCCGCGCCGCGGGCCGGGATCTGGGTGGCGTCCCGACGGCGCGCCGAGGCCGGACCGATCTGGTAAATGATCGACAGATCAAAGAGTTATTGCCGGCCACCCCAAAAACTGCACGGTTGACGTTCGTTCCGTGAACATGCTACGGCTTGGACATTGGATCCGTCGGCCGCCCGGCGGCCGGCGCGGCGGCGCCGCGGCCAGTCCGCGAGGAGGGCCGCGCCGCCCCGTGGGGGAGTGTCCACGCCGCATGGTCTCCGTCGTCAAGGGGCTCTGGCGCATTCTCACCCCGCACGACCGCCTGGCGGCCGCGGCGGTGCTGGTGATCGTGCTCGGCATGGCGGCGGTCGAGGTGTTGGGCATCGGCGCGGTCTACTGGTTCCTCACCGTGCTCGCCGATCCCGCGGCGCTGGAGGAGTCGGCGGTCCTTCGCGCCCTGCACAACGCCAGCGGCATCGCCTCGACCGACGCCTTCCTCTTCCTCGCCGGGACCGTGGTTCTCGGCCTCTTCCTGTTCCGCAACGCCTACGCCCTCTTCGGCCTCTGGGCGCGCGAGCGCTTCGCCCACGGCCGCCACTACGCGCTCACCCAGAGGCTCCTCGCCGCCTATCTCGGCAAGCCCTACGACTACTTCCTCGGCGAGCACACGGCGGCCCTCTCAAAGAATCTGCTGCTCGAGGTCCAGAACCTCACGCTCGGCATCCTGCTCCCGACTATCGTGGTCCTCTCCGAGGGGCTGGTGGCGGCCGCCGTGGTCGCCTTCCTCCTCGCCAACAGCCCCGGCATCACGCTCATCTTGGTCGCCGTCCTCGGCGGCCTCAGCGCGGCCCTCTTCACGCTGGTCAGGCACCGGCTCCGCGGCCTGGGCGAGGAGCGGATCGCCGCCGACGAGACCCGCTACCGGCTCGCGGGCGAGGCCTTCGGCGGCATCAAGGACCTCCTCGTGCTCACCCGCGAGGGCCTGTTCCTCGACCGCTTCGAGCGGGTCGGTCGCCGCTACGCCCGGCTGCAGGTGGCCTATCAGGTGCTGCGCAACGTCCCCCACTACACGATGGAGTCCTTCGCCGTCGGCGGCCTGCTGGTGATCGTGCTGACGGCGCACGCGGGCGGTGGCGATATTGGCGATGTGGTTGGCCTCGCCGGCCTCTACGCCGCGGCGAGCTACCGGCTGATGCCGTGCCTGCGCAACATCCTCGGCGAACTGGGTTGCATCCGCCACCACGTGCCGGTGCTCGAGCGCCTGAGCGCCGACCTCGACGGCGGCGTTCGGCGGGCGACGGGGCATCGCCCCGTGGGGCCCTCGCTTCCCTTCGAGCGCGAGATTCTGCTCCGGGGCGTGGGCTTCCGCTATCCCGGGCGTCGAGGGCGGGTGATCGAGGGCATCGACCTCGCGATCGTCCGCAACCGGGCGATCGCCCTCGTCGGGCCAACCGGCTCGGGCAAGACGACGCTGGCCGACATCCTCCTCGGGCTCCTTTCGCCGAGCGAGGGGGCGGTGCTGGTCGACGGCGTGCCGCTGACGCCCGCGAACGCCCGCGCCTGGCGGGCCCAGGTCGGCTACGTACCGCAAGGCGTGTTCCTGGCCGACGACACGGTGACGCGCAACATCGCCTTCGGGCTCCCCGACGACGAGATCGACGCCGCGGCGGTGCGCGCCGCGGCCCGCCTCGCCCACATCGACGGCTTCATCGAGGGCGAGCTTGCCGAAGGCTACGACACCGTCATCGGCGAGCGCGGCGTGCGCCTCTCGGGTGGCCAGCGCCAGCGGCTCGGCATCGCCCGCGCCCTCTACCACCGGCCGCGGCTCCTGGTGCTCGACGAGGCGACCAGCGCGCTCGACGGGCGGACCGAGGGCGTGATCTCGGCCGCGATCCGCGAACTCGGCGAAGAGGTCACGCTGGTGGTCATCGCCCATCGCCTGAGCACGGTGCAAGACTGCGACGAGATCCACGTCATGGACCGCGGCCGGGTCGTCGCCTCGGGCACCTACGACCGCCTGATGGCCTCGAGCCCGCTGTTCCGCGAAATGGCGCGGGCGGCGCCCTGAGTGCGCGTCGGGAACCGCCGATGGCCAACATCGAGAGGTGCCTGCTGCCGCCGACGGCGACGATCCGCGAGGCGGTCACCGCGCTCGAGGCCGGCGAAGAGAAGATCGTGGTGGTGGTCGATGCCGGGCGCCGGCTGCTCGGCACGGTCACCGACGGCGACATCCGCCGGGGCATCCTGCGCGGGCATGGCCTCGACGATCCGGTCGCCGAGGTGATGTTCAGGAAGCCCGACTGGGCGCCGATGGACGCGCGGCGCGAGGCGATGCTGGGCATCCTCGCCGCCGCCCAGAAGCGCCAGCTTCCGCTGCTCGACGCCGAGGGCCGGGTAGTCGACGTCAAGCTCATCGACGAGCTGGTCCCGCCGCGCCGGCCCGACAACTGGGTGGTGCTGATGGCGGGCGGGCTCGGCACCCGGCTCAGGCCGCTCACCCAGGAGGCGCCGAAGCCGCTCCTCACCGTCGGCTCGCGCCCGATTCTCGAGATCATCGTCAGTGCGCTGGCGCGGGCCGGCTTCTCGCGCTTCTTCATCTCGGTCAACTACAAGGCGGCGATGGTCAAGGCCCACTTCGGCGACGGCGCCCGCTTCGGGGTGCGGATCGACTACCTCGAGGAGAAGGCCGCCTTGGGGACCGCCGGCGCGCTCTCGCTTCTGCCCGAGCGGCCGACCCGGCCGCTCCTGGTGATGAACGCCGACCTCCTCACCAAACTCGACTTCAACCACCTCCTCGATTTCCACGCCGAGAGCGGGGCCGAGGCGACGATGTGCGTGCGCGAGTTCCACTTCCAGGTTCCCTATGGCGTGGTCGAGATCGACGGTCAGCGCATCCTCGGCATCGAGGAGAAGCCCGAGCACCGCTTCTTCGTCAACGCCGGCATCTACATGCTGAACCCGGGGGCGCTCGAGTTGCTGCCCTGCGGCGAGGCCATCGATATGACCGACGTGTTCGCCCGCCTGATCGCCGGTGGGCGACGTACCGCCGCCTTTCCCATCCGCGAGTACTGGCTGGATGTCGGGCGCCCCGACGACCTCAAGCAGGCGTCCTCCGACCTCGATCTCTTCGCCGAGGACTGAGATGGCCAACGTCCGCCTCATCGCCCGACTCGACATCAAGGGGCCCGACCTCATCAAGGGCGTGCAGCTCGAGGGCTGGCGGAAGGTCGGCCGGCCGGCCGAGTTCGCGCGCCGCTACTACGAGGAGGGCGCCGACGAGCTCCTCTACATGGACGTGGTCGCCAGCCTCTACAACCGCAACAACCTTACCGACATCGTCGCCGAGACGGCGCGCGAGATCTTCATCCCGCTCTGCGTAGGCGGCGGCGTGCGCAGCGTCGAGGACGCCGACAAGCTGCTGCGCGCCGGCGCCGACAAGGTCGCCGTCAACACCGCCGCGACCAAGCGCCCAGAGCTGATCTCGGAGCTTTCCCGCCGCTTCGGCTCGCAGGCGGTGGTGCTGTCGATCGAGGCCAAGGGTGCCGGCCCCGGGCGCTGGGAGGCGCGGACCGACAACGGCCGCGAGGCCACCGGCCTCGACGTCGTCGCCTGGGCGAGGCGAGGCGCCGAGCTGGGCGCGGGCGAGATTCTCGTCACCGCGGTCGACCGCGACGGCACCTTCCGCGGCCTCGACCTCGATCTCGTCGCCGCGGTGTCGGCGGCGGTGACGATCCCGGTGATCGCGGGCGGGGGCTTCGGCGCCCCCGAGCACCTGGCCGAGGCGGTGCTGAAGGCGGGAGCCGACGCGGTGGCGATCGCCCGCGCGCTCCATCACCAGCGCACCACGCTCGCCCAGGTCCGCGTCCGCGGCCTCGCCCAAGGGCTGAACCTGAGGCGGCTATGAGCGCCCGCGTCGCCATCGTCGACTACGGCCTCGGCAACCTGTTCAGCGTCTGCCAGGCGGTCGCGCGCTGCGGGGCCGAGCCCGAGCTGACGGCGGAGCCCGGGCGCGTGCGGGCGGCCGGGCGGCTGATCCTGCCCGGGGTCGGCGCCTTCGCCGACGGCATGGCCGGGCTGCGTGCGCGCGGGCTGGACGCGGCCGTCCGCGCCGCTGCCGCCGCCGGGCGGCCGCTCCTCGGCATCTGCCTCGGGATGCAGATGCTGTTCGCCGAGAGCGAGGAATTCGGCCGGCACCAGGGGCTCGGGCTCATCCCGGGGCGGGTGGTCGCGATCCCGCCCAGCGGTGCCGACGGGAAGCCGCACAAGATTCCCCACATCGGCTGGAACGGCCTTATCCCCGCCGGGGGGCGGAGCGGCTGGGAGGGGACGCCGCTTCGCGCGCTCGCGCCGGCGACCGCGGTCTACTTCGTTCACTCCTTCGTCGCCGATCCGGCCGAGCCTGCCGACCGCCTGGCCGAGTGCGACTACGACGGGCTCCGGCTCACGGCCGCGGTCGGGCGCGGTAACGTCGTCGGCCTCCAGTTCCACCCCGAGCGGAGCGGCCCGGCCGGGCTGGCGGTGATCGCCGCCTTCCTCGACGGAGGGGCCGGCGATGGCTGAGCGGGCGTCGGTCACCGTCTGGGTGGACCATCTTTCGCTCGGCGCGCTCGTCCGGCTCGCGCTCCTTGCGCTCCGCCGCCCGGTGGCGCGCGTCCGCTACCTCACCGCCTCGCCGGCGCTTGCGCCCCTGCTCCGTGCGCTGGGCGGACGGGTCGCGGGCCTCGGGCGGGTCGAGTACGCCGCCCATCGCCTGGGTGGCGCGCCGCTCCCGGAGGCGATCCAGGGAACCGCGCGTGCCTTCCTCGATGCGCTCCGGGCCGAGCTTGCCCGCGATCCGCTGGTGCTGGGGGCCGTCCGCGCGCACGGGCTCGGCGGCGAGCGGCTGGTCCATCACCTCCTCACCCGCGCCTACGTGGTGGTCCTGCGGCCGATCGAGCTGGTGCTGCTTGCCCGCGCGCTGGCGCCGGCGGAGGCGGGCGTCTTCCTCGTCCGCCGCTCGTCCCTTTTGCCGCGCCTCGCCTTGCACCTCGGGGGGCCGGAGATCGTCGCCTACCGCGCCCCCTTCGCCGCCCTCGGGTTCCGGCCCCGCGCGAGCCATGCCCTCGACGAGTATGTCGCCCTCGGCTACTTCTGCGGCTCGGCCTCGGCGCTCGCCGGCACGCTCCGCTTCCTCGTCGCCTCGGCGTTGCGCGCCGTTCTCGCCGGGCGCGACCCGGCCCCGGCGGGCGCGGCGGCCGCCAACATCGCCGTCCACTTCTGCCAGCACGACCACGGGCGCGACGACCTCACCGACGTCTACTGGTGGTTCGATTCCGGCATCGCGCCGGCGAGCGTGACGGTCTTCGTCGACGATCCCGGCAACCGGCTCCTGATCGACGCCCTCGTCGGCGAGGGCTTCGACGTGCGCGTGCGCCCGACCCGCCTGGGGCGCGTGCCCGGGGCCGGCCGCCCGTTCGCGATGCCGGCGGGCGGCCTGTTGCGCGGCGGGGCGGCGGCCCTCGGCTTCCTTTTGAGCGCGCTCGCGCGGGCGCCTCGGCGGGCCTGGATCGCGGTCGGCCTCGCCGATTTCCTTGCCCGCCACGCCGCCTATGTCGCGCTCTACCGGGGGCTCGGCGTCCGGCTCCTCTTCCAGCTCCATGACCTCGACGGCGAGAAGGCGGTCAAGGCCGAGGCGATCCGGACGCTCGGCGGCCTCTCGCTGGCGGCGCACTCGAGCGTGCTCCCCCTGTGGGACATCGTCGTCGACAAGGTGAACGACGTGCTCCTCACCTGGGGGCCGCACACCCGCGACGAGGTCTACACCTTCTTCCCCTGCCGGGCGGCCTTCGCCGTCGGCTTTCCCTACGGCTACACCTTCGCCGCGCTCCGCCCGGCGGCGCGGGCCCTGCGCGCGCGCTTCCCCGGGCGGTTCCTCCTTTGCTATCTCGATCAGAACCTGCAGGCGGACATAGCCACGCCCCTCGGCGCGCACCTCGCCGCTTGGCGCGTCCTCCTCGCCGTCCTCGCGCGCCACCGCGAGGCGACACTCCTCTGGAAGATGAAGAAGCCGCAGGAGGCCACCCTCGCGGCCCTCCTGCCGCGGCTCCCCGCGCTCGCCCGGCTCCTCGCCGACGGCAGGATCGTCGTCGTCGCGCGCGACCAGGAGGGGCGGCGGCGCCGGCCGGCCGAGGCCGGCCTCGCCGCCGACCTCGCGGTCGGCCTCGGGGTGAGTTCCGCCGCCGCCGAATGCGCCTTCGCCGGCATCCCGGCGCTGCACTTCGAGCCGGTCGGGCTGGCCGCCAACGGCTTCGTGCGAAGCGCGAGCGGGAGCGCACTCCTCGCCGACGAGGCCGCGCTTCAAGAGGCGATCGAGGCGGCGATCGAGGGGCGCTTCGCCGGCCACGCCCAGGCGGCGCGGGCCGCCCACGCCCGGCTCGACCCCTTCCAGGACGGGCGCGGGCATCTCCGGACCGGAGTCGTCATCGCCGCGCTGCAGCGGGCGCTCGCGCAGGGCGCCGGGCCCGAGGCGGCGCTGGCCGCGGCGGCGGCGGCGCTCGAGGCGGACGCGCCCGCGCCCGAGCGCCGGGCCGCCCGGCAAGGATGAGCCGCGCCATGAGCCCAGCGACGAGCGGCGAGCGCGTCATCGCCATGATCCCGGCAAGGCTCGGGAGCGAGCGGCTGAGGTACAAGAATCTCCGGCTCTTGGCCGGCAAGCCGGTGATCGCCTACGCGATCGAGGCGGCCAAGGGGGCCGGGGTGTTCGACCGGGTGGTGGTGAACTCCGACGGCGCGGCGCTCAAGGAGATCGCCGATCGCTACGGCGTCGAGTTCCTCCTGCGCGATCCTAAGCTCGCCGATTCCCAGGCCAAGTCGGACGACGTGGTTGCCGACTTCATGGCCCGCGTGCCCGGCGACCTCCTCGCCTGGGTCAATCCGATCGCGCCCCTGCAGACGTCCGCCGAGGTGCGGGCGGTGGTCGAGCACTTCATCGCGAACGGGCTCGACTCGCTGATCACGGTCGAGAGCAGGCAGGTCCACTGCGTGTTCGAGGGCCGGCCGGTGAACTTCTCCCTCGACGGCCTCTTCGCCAAGACCCAGGACCTGGTGCCGGTGCAGCCCTTCGTCTACTCGGTGATGATGTGGCGCTACGCCACGTTCCTCGCCCACTACCGGGCCCACGGCCATGCCCTGCTCGCCGGCAAGGTCGGCTACTTCCCGGTGCACCGGCACTCGACCATCATCCTCAAGTACGAGGAGGACCTGCGGCTTGCCGAGGCGGTGCTGCGGGCGCGCGCGTCCGCGCCTCCGCCGCCCGAATACGACCCGGTGGTGGCGCGGATCGAAGGAAAGGGGGGACGATGAGCAAGCCGCTCGACATTCTCGTCGTCGGCGCCGGCATGTACGTCACGGGCCGCGGCTGCGACGGCTATGCCGGCACCATCATGCCGGCGCTCCTCGAGGGGCGCCGCCGGGGCCTGGTGGGGCGCCTCGCGGTCGCCACCACCCGCGCCGATTCGGCGATGGAAGCGGCGGCGACGGTGGAGGCGCTGGCGGCGCGGATGGACGTTACCGGCGGCTGCGAGGCTTACCCCGAAAAGGGCGAGAGCCGCCAGGCATTCCTTACCGCGCTCGACGCCTTCGCGCCCGACGCGGCGATCGTCTCGGTCCCGGATCACCTGCACGCGTTCATCGCCGTCCCGCTCGCCGAGCGCGGCATCCACGCGCTGGTGGTCAAGCCGCTCGCCGGCACGCTTGCCGATGCCCGCGCCATGCTCGCCGCGGCCGAGCTCGCCGGCATCGTCGCCCAGGTCGAGTTCCACAAGCGCCTCGATGAATCCAATCTTGTGATGCGCGAGGTGGTGGCCTCGGGCGAGCTGGGCAAGCTCCTCTACGCCACGGTCGAGTACAGCCAGCGCAAGATGGTGCCGCGCGGCATCTACCGGAGCTGGGCGCACGAGACCAACATCTTCCAGTACCTCGCGGTCCACTACGTCGACCTCCTGCACTGGATGACCGGCTTCCGACCGCGGCGCGTGGCCGCCTTCGGGCAGCGGGACTATCTCGCCGGCATCGGCATCGACACCTGGGATTCGGTGCAGGCGATGATCGAGTGGGAACGGGGCGACGGCGGCACCTTCGTCTCGACCCACGTCTCCAACTGGGTCGACCCGGACGAGACCTCGGCCCTCTCCGACCAGCGGATCAACCTGGTCGGCACCAGCGGGCGCTACCAGGCCGACCAGAAGCACCGCGGCATCCAGACCGTGCAGGACGGCTCGGGCGTGCGCGACCTCAACCCCTACTTCACCGGCGCCTGGCGCGAGGGGCGCGACGGGCCGATCCGCTTCCACGGCTACGGGGTGGAGAGCGTGCTCCGCTTCGTCGCCGACGTGGTCGACGTCGGCGCCGGGCGCACCACGCTGGCCCGGATCGAGGCGGAGCGGCCGACCTTCGCCTCGGCGCTGGTCTCCACCGCGGTCATCGAGGCGGTGCGGCGGAGCCTGGAGTCGGGGGGCGCGCGGATCGAGGTGGAGGCATGAGGCGGAGGTCGCATCCGGCCCGGCGCGGGCGCAACGGCGGCGTGGGGCGCGTGGTCGCATGATCCTGTGGTTCGCCGAGCCGCCCCGGGACTGGCCCCGCCCCGAGAACGGCGAGGCGGCCCCCCGCCTCGGCGCCTTCCGCCCGGCCGGCGCCGAGCCGTCGGCGGGCGAGGGCCCGGCCCTGGTCGAGGTGAGCGAGGCGGCGCCGCCGGCGATGGGCGCGGGCGCCGCCGCGTGGCTCCTAGGCGCCGGGCTCGGCGGGCACGCCCCCCTGATCGAGGCGGCGGCGGCGACCGGGCTTCCGGTGCTGGTTGCGGTCAACGGCCTCGGCGGCGCCGGGCTCGCCGGGGTGCGCCGTCGGGTGGCGGGCGGCGCCCTGGTGCTCGCCTTCGATGCCCGCGGCCAGGAGGACGATGCCTTCCTCGAGCAGCTTGCCTGGCTCGATTCGCAGACGGAGCCCTTCGCCGTGATCGCGGACTCGCCCGCCCGCTTCGCCGAGGCGGCGCTCTTCGGGCCCCACGGCCTGATCGTGCCCAAGGGCGGGCGGATCGAGGCGGATCCGGTGCTCCGCATCTTTCGCGCCCGCGCCGCCGGCGCGCCGCGGCCGATGTCGCCGGCCGAGGTGGATGCGCTTCAGGGGCGCGAGGCGTCGCTCACGGTGGCGCGCGCGCGGGCGGCGGGCGAGCGCCTGGAACCGGGCGACCTCGCGGTCGCGGTGACCGAGTCCAAGGGACTTTCGCCCGCCCTTGGCGAGCGCGTCGTCGGCCAGCGGCTCCGCTATCCGATCCGCCCGGGCGAGGCGCTCACCTTCGGCCATCTCGCTGGGCCCGCGGTCGCGGAGGGGGAGGCGCGATGAGCTGCGGCGTCTCGGTCGTCATCCGGGCGAGGGACGAGGAGCGATGGATCGGCTCCTGCCTCAACGCGGTCGCCAACCAGGACCACGCCGAGGTCGAGGTGGTGGTGGTCGACGACGCCTCGAGCGACGCGACGCCGGCGATCGCCCGGCGCTTCGGGGCGCGCGTGATCGCCTACGGCGAGACCGGGTTCAACTACTCGCGGGCGCTCAACCTCGGCATCGCCGCCGCCTCGAAGCCGCTCGTCGCCGTCCTCTCCGCCCACTGCGTGCCGGCCAACGAGCAGTGGCTGGCGCGCCTCGCCATGCACTTCCACGATCCAAAGGTGGCCGCCGTCTACGGCCGCCAGGAGCCGCTGCCCGACAGCCACTCCTTCGACAAGCGCGACCTCTGGACCACCTTCGGGCTCGACCGCAAGGTGCAGAAGCGCGACTTCTTCTTTCACAACGCCAACGCCATGATCCGCCGCGCGCGCTGGCGCGAGATCCCGTTCAACGAGGCGATCCACGGGGTCGAGGACCAGGACTGGGCGAAGAAGGTGCTGAACGCCGGCGGGCGGATCGTCTACGAGCCGACGGCGAGCGTGTTCCACCACCACGGCATCCATCACGCGCTGAGCGAGGAGCGCGCCGCCCGCCAGGTGCGGATCATCGAGCTGATCCGCCAGGACCTGACCTGAGGCGCGAGGGGCCATGGCGATGACCGTCGATGCCGTCGTTCCCATCCGCTTCGCCGACTGCTGCGCGGCGGATGGAAGCCCGCGCCTCGTACTCTCCGGCAGGCCGCTCTGGGAGCTTACGCTGGAGCGCGCCGCCGCCTCGCCGGCGCTTCGCGCAGTGGTCGTCGCCTACGACGATCCGCGCTTCGCGCCGCACCTCGAGCCGTGGCGGGGCCGGGTGCGCGGGCTCGTGCGCCCGCCCGAGCTGAGTCTTGCCGGCAAGACCACGCTCGACGTGCTCGCCTTCGTTTCCCGCACCCTCCAGTCCGAGGGCTCCGGCCCCGACTATCTGATGCTGCTCGAGATCAGCCATCCCTTCCGCCCCGCCGGGATCATCTCCGAGATCGTCGCCGCGGGCCGCGCCCAGCGTCCGGACAGCCTGGTGACCTGCCGGCCGGTCCACTACAACTTCTGGCGCCGGCGCGGGGGCGGCCCGGTCGAGCGGCTGGCGGGCGCGGGCGACCGCGCCGGGGTGGCCATGTTTCAGGAGATGGTCGGTATCGGTTCGCTCTTCTCGCCGCGCGCGCTTCTCACCGACAACCCCTTCGGCGAGCAGGTCGACATCGTGCCCATCGACCGCTTCTGGACGGCGATCGACGTTCGCGACGCCGACGGGCTGTGGCTCGCCGAGCGCTACCTCGAACGGATTGGCGGGGAGCCCTGAGGGCGATGCCGACCGCCGTCCTCTATACGCCCGAGGAGGCCCGCCGGTTCCGCGCCGAGCGGCCGCCGGCCTCGGCCGTGCTCGCGCTGAGCCCGGACGCGCGCGCCGCCCTTCGCGGCCTCGACATCCCGGTACGGGCGACGACGGCGGTTTACGGCGACTCGGGGCATGCGCGCGTCGCCGCGCTGGTCCGGCGCGCCGACCGCGAGATCGGGCGCGCGCTCGCCCGCGAAACCGCGCTCGGGGTCGCGGCGCGCCTCACGCTCCGCCACGAGGTGCAGATGGTCGCCGCCGCCGCCGCCCGGCTCTGGGTGATGCTGGGGCGCTCGGGGCCGGGGCCGTGGCTGGTGCCGGAGCCTTCGGGCTGGGCGGTCGCAGAGGAGCGGGCCGAGGCCCAGGCGCGGCTTCTCGCCCGGATCGCGGGCCTCCCGGAGAGCTTCCCGGACCCCCTGCGCCAAAGCCCGTTCGCGGCGCCGCTTCGCTGGCTCAACCGCCTCGCCGCGCGGGCGCTGCGTTCGCGCCGGGTGGCGCTCTTCACCGCCTTCCAGTCGGGCATGGGGCCGCTCGCCGCCGGCGCCGGCGCCTTGAGGCCGCCGGTTCGCGCGGTGGCGCTTCGCGGCTTCCGCGGCCACGCCAACGAGCACCTTCGCCCCTTCGTCGCCCTGTGGCGCCTGGCGCGGGGGGCGCGGGCGACGCAAACGCTGGTGGTGCCGGCGACGCCTTCGGCCGCGGCCAGCGCCGCCGCCCGTCGCGCGCTCGGCGCCCTCACCGGCCCGGCCGTGCGCCGCGGGGTCGCGGCCTTCGAGGACTCGCTCCTCGCCCAGACCGCGCTCACCGAAGGCTTGGTTTCCGAGATGGGCGCGCTGATCGCGCTCCTTCGCCCGAGGGCGCTGGTGGCGCACGCGCTCCGCTGGGCCGACGACGCGGCGCTGGGCGAGGCCGCGGCGGCGGCCGGGCTGCCGAGTGTCCTCATCAGCCACGGAAGCCACCCCCCGCCCGCCGGCGGGAGAGGGGGGGTGGTGGCCCGCGCCGTGCTCGCGCCGCACGCGGAAGGCTTGCTGGTGAGCCCGCTCGCCGATGCGGCCCTCGTCCAGTCGCCCCACGCCGAGGCCGCGGCCAGGGCCTTCGATCCGGCGATGCCGCGCCGGCGCATCCGGCCGGCGCTGTGGGCCTGGCGGGGCCTCCCCGAGCCGCCGGTGCGCTCGCCGATCCGCACCGTCCTGCATGCCGGCACCTTCAAGCGGCTCGCCCGCGCCCGGCCGTGGATGTACGAGACCGCTGACGAGTTCGTCGAGGGTCTCACGGCGCTGGTCGTGGCGCTCGAGTCCGTGTCCGCGGCGCGACTCGTGGTCCGGCTCCGCCCCGCGTCCGAGTGCGCGCCCGAGACGCTCCGCGCGCTCCTTCCCGAATCCGGGCGGGTGGAGGTCAGGCTCGGCGGCTCATTCCTCGACGACCTCGCCGCCGCCGACCTCCTGGTCAGCTTCTCTTCGACCACGCTGGAGGAGGCGCTGCATGCCCGCCGGCCGGTGGTGCTGTGGGGCGGCTCGATGCGCTATCGGCACCTCGCCGCGCGTACCCGCCCGCCGGAGCCGGGCGACCGCGCCGCGGTCTACGCCCCGGCGCGGGCCGAGGACCTCGGCCCCCTGATCGCCGCCGTGCTCGCCGCCCACGCCGGGCGTCCGCTCACCGACGCCGAGCTGGCAGCCCACGTCTGGCCCGCGGGTGCGCCTGACGCCGTTGCCGTCCTCGACGAGATCGCCGTGCCCCTGCCGCGCCGCGGGCTGGGGATCGAACCAAGGGAGTTGGCACCATGACCACGGGCCGCGACGCGCTCACCGTGCTCGACTGCACCTTCCGCGACGGCGGCTACTACAACGACTGGGACTTCCCGCCCGACCTCGTCGGCGAGTACCTGTCGGCGGTGACGACGGCCGGGATCGACGCGGTCGAAATCGGCTTCCGCTTTACCCCCAAGGAGCGGTTCTACGGCGCCTTCGCCTACTCCACCGATGCCATGCTGGCGACGCTGCCGCTCCCCGCCGGCGTGACCCTGGGCGTGATGTGCAACGCCAAGGACCTGCTTGTCTATCCTGGCGGCGGCGAGGCCGCGGTCGAGGCCCTTTTCGCCCCCGCCGGCGACAGCCCGCTCGAGCTGGTGCGCGTCGCCGCCCACTTCGCCGAGGCGCCCAAGCTGGGCCCCGCCCTCGCCCGGCTCAAGGCCAAGGGCTACGCGGTCGGGCTCAACCTCATGCAGGCGGGCGGCAAGACCGCCGAGGAGTTGGGCAGGCTGGCCCAGACGGCGAGCGGCTGGGGCTGCGTCGACGTGCTCTACTTCGGCGACTCGCTCGGCAGCATGGACCCGCCGATGATCGCCGCCACCATCGCCGCGCTCCGCCGCGGCTGGGCGGGGCCGGTCGGCGTCCACACCCACAACAACATGGGCCTCGGGCTCGCCAACAGCCTGGCCGCGATCGCGGCCGGGGCGACCTGGATCGACGGCACCATCACCGGCATGGGCCGCGGCGCCGGCAACACGCGGATGGAGTTCCTGCTCCTCGAACTGGCGCGGAAGGGGCTCGCCCGCGTCCGCCCCGAGGCGCTCTTCCGCCTCGTCTGCGAGCGCTTCGAGCCGATGCAGGCGCGCTACGGCTGGGGGCCGAACCTCTTCTACTACCTCGCCGGCCTCTACGGCATCCACCCGACCTACGTCCAGCAGATGTCGGCCGACGGCCGCTACGAGGCCCCCGACATCCTGGCCGTGATCGAGGCGCTGAGGCGATCGGGCGGCGCCTCCTTCAGCGGCGACTCATTGCGCAACGCCGTCGCCGCCAGCTACCGCGAGCCGGCCGGCGCATGGTCGGCCGCCGGCTGGGCCGACGGGCGCCCGCTGCTCGCGGTCGCCGCCGGGCCGGGCGCGGCCCGCCACCGCGAGGCGCTGCTTGCCTACATCCGCCGCGCCGATCCGGTGGTGGTGGCGCTCAACCACGTGCCGACGCTTCCCCCCGAGGCGGTCACCGCCTACGCCGCCTGCCATCCCACCCGGCTCCTCTCCAACGCCCCCCTCTACCGCCGGCTCGGGCGCCCGGTGATCCTGCCGGCGCGGGGCGCGCCGGCGGGCGTGGTCGAGGCCCTCGCCGGCGTCGAGGTGCTGGACTACGGGATGGCGGTGGCCGAGGGCCGCTTTGAGGTCGGCGCCACCGGGTGCACCGTGCCGGCGCCGCTGGTGGCCGCCTACGTGCTGGCGCTCGCCGCCGCCGCCGGGGCGAGGAAGGTGCTGCTCGCCGGCTTCGACGGCTACGGCGCCAACGACCCGCGCAACCAGGAGATGGCGGAAGTGATCGCGCTCTTCCGCAAGGCCGCGCCCGGACTCCCGCTGGCCGCGGTCACGCCCTCGGCCCACCGCCTCGCCCAGAGCTCGATCTACCTGCCGGAGCCGTGAGGAATGCGGCCCGCGATCGTCATCCCCGCCCGCTACGCCTCGAGCCGCTTCGAGGGCAAGCCGCTGGCGATGATCGCCGGGCGGCCGATGATCGCGCGCGTCTTCGAGCGTTGTGCCGCCGCGCTCTCGCCCGAGCGCACCTTCGTCGCCACCGACGACGAGCGGATCGCCGCCTGCTGCCGGGCCGAGGGTATCCGGGTGGTGATGACCGCGAGCGACTGCCTCACCGGCACCGACCGGGTCCACCAGGCATCGCTCCAGATTCCCGGCGACCTCTTCGTCAACGTCCAGGGCGACGAGCCGCTGATCGAGCCCGGCGACGTGCGCGCCGTGATCGAGGCGGCCGAGCGGGAGCCGGGCACGGTGGTCAACGCCATGTGCGCGATCACCGAGGAGGCGGACTTCCGGAGCCCCAACGTGCCCAAGGTGGCGGCCGCGCCCGACGGGCGGCTCCTCTACATGAGCCGGGCGCCGATCCCCACCGACAAGCGCCACCGCTTCCGCGGGGCGATGAAGCAGGTCTGCATCTACGCCTTCCCGCGCGCCGCGCTCGAGCTGTTCGCGCGCGCCGGGCGGAAGACGCCGATCGAGGAGATCGAGGACATCGAGATCCTCCGCCTCCTCGAGCTCGGGCACGAGGTCCGCATGGTGCCGGTCTCGGGGGCCTCGATCGCGGTCGACGTGCCGGCGGACGTGGCCAGGGTGGAGGCGGTGCTGCATGCGCGCGCTTAGCGCCTACGGCCTCGCCGTCTTCGACTGCGACGGCGTGGTGCTCGATTCCAACCGCCTCAAGTCGGAGGCTCTGGCCAAGGCGCTGGCCGACGAGCCGGCGGAGCGGGTCGCGGCCTTCGTCCGCTACCACCAGGCCACCGGCGGCGTCTCGCGCTACGAGAAGTTCCGTCACTATTACGCGGTGATGAGCCCGCGCGCCGACGTGCAGGCGGCGGTCGACGGGGCGCTGGCGCGGCTTGCCGGCATCCTCCGCGACGAGCTGGTCCGCTGCCCCGAGGTCCCGGGGGTGCGGCGCGCGCTCGAGCGGCTGCGAGCCGCGGGCGTCCCCTGCGCTGTCAACTCGGGCGGCGACGAGGCGGAGCTTCTCGCCGCCTTTCCCCGGCGCGGGCTCGACGCCTACTTCGCCGCCGTCCTGGGGAGCCCGCGGACCAAGGCCGAGAACATGGAGCGCCTGCGCGAAAAGGGGCTGTTGCGCCTCCCCGGCCTCTACTTCGGCGATGCCAGGAAGGACATGGAGACGGCCGAGGCCTACGGGTTCGACTTCGTTTTCGTCTCGGCGCGCTCGGACTGGGCCGACGGCGCCGAGGCGGCGCGGGCGCGCGGCCATGGCGCCATCGCCGACTTCGACGAGCTCCTCGCGCGCGCGGAGGGCGGCGGATGATCGTGCTCCTCGACGGGGTGGCGCGCTGGCACGGGGCGCAGGCCGAGCACGTGATCCACTGGTCGCGGGTCGACGTGGAGGGGCGCGACATCTCGCTTCCCGTCGAGACCGACCGGCGGGTCGAGCGCATCCGCGACGAGTACCTCACCTGGGTGCGCGCCTTCGGCGAGACGCCGGTCGAGGGCAGGCCGCTCAAGGACCACGTCATCCTCGCCCCCGGGCTCTCGCTGTGGTGGATGACGCTTCTCGCCGAGAAGAGCCCGATGAAGTCGCCGGTCATCTGGCAGGTGTTCAAGCTCCGGGCACTGGAGCTGGTGACCGAGACCATGGGCATGCTCGCCTTCGTCTACTGCGGGCCGAACCCCCTCCTGGCGGCGATCTTCAGGCGCTGGTGCGAGCAGGGCGGGCGCGCCTTCAGCTGGGAGCGCCGCGGGCGACGGCCGCGGGGCGACGGCCGCGTCAGCCTGGGGCGGCGGGTGAGCCGGCTGCCGCACCGGCTGCAGGGCCTGATCTGGGTCTGGCACAGCTGGTGGCGGCGCTGGCGGCGTATCCCCCGCCGGCGGACCGAGCCGGTCGTCGGCCCCACCCTCGTCACCTACGTCCCCAACCTCGACCTCGAGGCGCTGAAGGCGGGTCGCTTCCGCTCGCACTACTGGAACGGCCTGCACGAGGTGCTGGAGAAGCGCGCGAGCGGGGTGAACTGGGTGTGGCTGTATACGCCGACATCCCAGCTCTCGCTCCGCGGCACGGTCCGCGCCTGCCGGCGGCTCAACCGCAAGGGCGGGCGCGACCGCTTCTTCATGCTCGAGGAATTCCTGCCGGCGCGGGCGCCGTGGGCGATCTCGCGCCGGTTCTGGCGCCTGAGCGGCGAGGGGCGGCGCTTGGGCGCGCGCCCGCTTCGCTTCCGGCTCGGGGATTCGCGGATCGACTTCGAGCCGCTGATGGCCCACGACTGGGCGGCCTCGCTCTACGGCATCGCCGCCGCCGAGGCGGTCGCTTACGCTGCCATGTTCGAGCGTCTTGCGGTCCGGCTGCCGGCCCGGCCCTGGGGCTGCTACCTGTGGGAGAACCAGCCCTGGGAGCAGGCGTTGGTCGCGGCCTGGAGGCGCGATCCCAAGGCCAGCGTGATCGCCAACGAGCACGACGTCTTGAAGCCGCTCAATCTCCGCCTCTTCGCCGATCCGCCGACCTACGAGGACACCGGCCCCTCGGCGCCGCCGCTGCCGCACCTGCTGGCGGTGAACGGGGCGCACGCCGAACGGCACCTGGCGCGCGCGGGTTTCCCGGCCAAGCGGATGGTGGCCACCGAGGCGCTCCGCTTTCAGACGCTCGCCGCCGCCAAGCCGGCGCCCGAGCAGCCCGCGGCACGGACGCTCCTTCTCGTCACCGGCTACCTCGAGGGCGAGACCCGCTTCCAGCTTCGTCTGGTGGCTTCGGCGGCGCGCCTCGGCGGCCTCCGCTTCTTCGAGCGGGTGCTGGTCAAGGGCCACCCCTTCCTGCCGGTGAAGCCGATCATCGAGTCGATGCGCATGCCCTTCAATTACGAGGTTTCCGCCCGGCCGCTTACCGAACTGTTCCCGCTCGCCGCGGTGGCGGTGATGGCGAACTCGACCGGGGCGGTGCTCGACGCCGCCTTCGCCGGCGTCTCGGTAGTGGTGTGCGATGCGCTCGACGGCTTCGACTTCTCGCCGCTTCGCGGGCTGGAGCAGGTGCGCAAGGTGGCCAACGGCCACGATCTCGTCGAGGCATTGAAGGCGCCGCTCCGCGTGGTGCTGCCCGACGACTTCTTCCACCTCGATCCCGAGCTTGGGCGCTGGCGGCGGCTGATCGAGGCGCTCGATTCCGTCGCCGCCGAGACGGAGGCGCGGCCATGAAGGTGGTCATCCTCTGCGGCGGGCGCGGCACCCGCATCCGCAGCGTCGCCGAGGACATCCCCAAGCCGATGGTCACGATCGGCGGCTTTCCCATCCTCTGGCACATCATGAAGTACTACGCCCACTGGGGGCACGCCGACTTCGTCCTCTGCCTCGGCTACAAGGGCGAGGCGATCAAGGACTTCTTCCTCAACTACCGGGCCCGGATCAGCGACTTCACCATCGATCTGGGGCGCCCCGACGGCCTCGCCTTCCATAACAGCCACGGCGAGGCGGACTGGCGGGTGACCTGCGCCGAGACCGGCCTCGACACCCTCACCGGGTCGCGGCTCAAGCGGGTCGAGCGCTACGTCGGCGCAGACGAGGATTTCCTCCTCACCTACGGTGACGGGGTCGGCGACGTCGACCTCGACGCGCTGGTGGACTTCCACCGCTCCCACGGCCGGATCATGACCGTGAGCGCGGTCCGTCCGCCGGGGCGCTTCGGCGAGCTCCTCCACGAGGCCGACGGTCGGGTGAGCGAGTTCAACGAGAAGCCGCAGGCCGCGGGCGGGCGCATCTCGGGTGGGTTCTTCGTCTGCCGGCGTGGGCTGTTCGACTATCTCGACGCCGGGCGCGAGGACGAGATGCTGGAGCTCGGCCCGATGCGCAAGCTGGTCCGCGACGGCGAGATGATGGCCTACCTGCACGACGGCTTCTGGCAGCCGATGGACACCTACCGCGACTGGCAGCTCTTGGCCGGGCTGGTCGAGAAGGGGCGCGCCCCGTGGATGGTGTGGTGAGGGGCGCGCTCGCCCGCGAGCTGGGGGCGGCCTACCGGGGCCGGCGGGTGCTGGTGACCGGCGAGACCGGCTTCAAGGGAGGCTGGCTCGCGGCTTGGCTCCTCGACCTCGGCGCCGAGGTCCACGGCTTCGCGCTCCCGCCCGAGGCCGACCAGCCGCTTTTCGGCCAGCTCGGGCTGGCGCGGCGCCTCGGTCATCGCGACGGCGACGTGCGCGACAGCGGGGCGCTGGCCCGCGCCTTCGCCGAGGCGAGGCCGGAGGTGGTGTTCCACCTCGCCGCCCAGTCGCTGGTGCTCCGGGGCTACGCCGAGCCGCGCGCCACCTTCGAGACCAACGTCGGCGGCGCAGTCAACCTGCTGGAGGCGGCGCGGCGATCGCCCGGCCTCAAGGCCCTGGTCTTCGTCACCTCCGACAAGTGCTACCTCAACCGCGAGACCGGGGCCGCCTACCGCGAGGACGATCCCTTGGGCGGGCGCGATCCCTACGGCGCCTCCAAGGCCGCGGCCGAGATGGTGTTCGCCGCCTACCGCGCGAGCTTCTTCGCCGGGGCAGACGCGCCCGGGCTTGCCAGCGCCCGGGCGGGGAATGTGATCGGCGGCGGCGACATGGCCGCGGACCGCATCCTCCCCGACTGCGTGCGTGCGTTCCGGACCGGCGCGCCAGTCCGGCTCCGCCGGCCCCGGGCGCGCAGGCCCTGGCAGCACGTGCTCGACCCCCTTGCCGGATATCTGGTCCTGGGGGCGCGGCTGATGGCCGGGGCGAATGCGGGCGGGGCGTGGAACTTCGGCCCCGAGCCCGGATCGGCGCGGAGCGTGGCCGAGCTCGCCCGCGCCTTCGCCGCCGCCTGGGGCCGCGATCCCGACTCCTCGGTGATCGAGGCGCCGGAGGCGGGGGCACCGCACGAAGCGACGCTCCTCTCTCTCGACAGCGCCAAGGCGCGCTCGCGACTCGGCTGGCGGCCCCGCTGGGGGTTCGACGAGGCGGTTCGGCGCGCCGCCCGCTGGTACAAGACGGTCGACGGGGGCGCCGATCCGGCGGCCGCAACCGCGGCGGAGATCCACGACTACATGCGGGAGAGCGATGATTGACGGCGTGATCGTCACCCCCTTGCGGCAGATCCACGACGAGCGCGGCAAGGTGATGCACATGCTGCGGGCCGATCAGCCCCAGTTCGCGGGCTTTGGCGAAATCTACTTCTCGACCGTCTGGCCCGGGGCGATCAAGGGCTGGCACCTCCATCGGCGGATGGTGCTGAGCTACGCGGTGCCCGTCGGGCTGATCAAGCTCGTGCTCTACGACGAGCGCGAGGAAAGCGCGAGCCGCGGCGCGCTGATGGAGCTGTTCCTCGGCCCCGAGTCCTACTCGCTCGTCACCATCCCGCCCCTGGTGTGGAACGGATTCAAGGGGCTGGGGAGCGGGCAGTCGGTCGTCGCCAACTGCGCCTCGATCCCCCACGACCCGGACGAGATCGAGCGCCGCGACCCCTTCGATCCCCGCATCCCCTACGACTGGGCGATCAAGCACCGGTAGGCGCCGTGGCCGCGACCGTCATCGTCACCGGCGCCTCGAGCTTCGTCGGCCACCACCTCGCCCGCGCCTTCGCCGGCGCCGGCCATCGGGTGGTGGCGACCCGCTCGCGCCCGCTTGCCGGCTACGAGGGCGTCCGCCGCGCGCGGTTTGCGGCGCTGGGCGACGGAGTGGAGCAGATCGAGGCCGATCTTCGCGACGGCGCCGCGCTTGCCCGCCTCGTCGCGCGCGAGGCGCCGGGGGTGGTGGTACACCATGCCGGCTACGCGACCGACTACGCCAGCCCCGACTACGACCTCGCCGCCTCGCTGGCGGTGAACGTGGCGCCGCTCGTCCACCTCTACCGGGCGCTGGCCGGATCGGACGCACGGGTGATCGTGACCGGAAGCTCGATGGAGTACGCGGCCTCCGACTCAGCGAATCGTGAGGAGGACGCCACCATCCCCGACACGCCCTATGGCCTGTCCAAGCTCGCCGAGACGCTGGCCGCGCGCGTGCTCGCGCTCCGCTTCGGCGTGCGCACCCGCGTCGGGCGGCTCTACATCCCCTTCGGGCCGCGCGATCAGCCGGGGAAACTCCTTCCCTCGGTGCTCGCCGCGCTCCGCGCCGGGAAACCGGTGGACCTCTCCCCGTGCGAGCAGCGGCGCGACTTCCTCGGCGTCGCCGACGTGGCCGACGCCTGGCTCCGCATGGCGGGCGATGAAACGGGCGACCTGTTCGAGGTCTACAACGTCTCGGCCGGCGAAGCGGTCCGCCTTCGCGACCTCCTCCTCGGCCTCGCCCGCCTGATGGGGGCCGATCCCAGGCTGCTTCGCTTCGGCGCCCGCGCCCTGCGCCCGGGCGAGCCGGCGGTCTCGTTCGGCGCCAACGACAAGGCGAGAACCCGCCTCGGCTGGCGCCCTCGCCCGCTTGATCGCGCGCTCGCCGAGGACCTGCTCGCCGAGGAGGGCTGAGCGGTGGCGCCGCGGGTCTCGATGCTGCTCACGGTCTACAACGGCGGACCGTACCTCAGGCCCGCGGTCGAGAGCGTGCTCGCGAGCGAGCTTGCCGACTTCGAGTTCGTGATCGTCGACAACCGCTCGATCGACGGCTCGCGCGACTACCTGGCCGGGCTCGCCGATCGCCGCATCCGCTTCATCGCCAACGAGCGGAACCTCGGCCAGACCGGCGCGCTCAATGTCGGCCTTCGCGCCTGCGTCGCGCCCCTTGTCGCCCACATCGACGCCGACGACCTCGATCTCCCCGACCGCATGGGCCGTCAGGCTGAGTACCTGGAACGAAACCCGAAGACCGCGCTGATCGGCGGCCAGACCACGGTGATCGATTCGGAAGGCCGGGCGATCTTCACCACCCGCTTTCCGTCGGACGCCGAGCGTATCGCGGCGCTGATGACCCTCGCCAACTGCTTCGACCATTCTTCGGTGATGTTCCGGCGCGACCCGGCGCTGGCGGTGGGCGGCTATCCGGCCGGGCACGCGGTGAGCCAGGACTTCGCCCTCTGGTCCGCGCTGCTGCGCGCCGGGCACCGGCTCGAGAACCTGGACCGCCCGGTCTCGCGCGTGCGCACCCATCCCGGCCAGGCGATGGCCGGGGCCGAGGCCGGGCGCCGCGAGGCGGGCGAGGTGGTGCGGATCACCGCCCTCAACCAAGCATGGGCGGCGGGGCGTGCGCCCGACGAGGCGATGGCCCGCACCCTCTATCGCCTATGGGCGGGGACCGAGCCGCCGGGCGCCGATCCGTCCGATCCGGCGCCGCTCGCTGCGCTCGTCCGCTTCTTCGCCGAGATGCCGTTCGCGCGGCCCCGCCTGGCCGAGCTGGCGCTCTTCCTCTTCGGCGGGCCCTGCGCCGGAAGCCTCTCGGTGCGGATGTGGCTCGTCGCCCGGGCGCTCGCGCTCCATCCCCCGGCGCTCGCCTCGGCCGAGTTCGCGAAGCGGCTCGCGCGCGCGGCGCTGCCGGCGGCGGCGGTGGCGAGGCTCCGGCGGCTGTGATCGGCACCGCCCCTCCGCCCGACTGGGCCGCGCT
This sequence comes from Pseudomonadota bacterium, assembly GCA_016202695.1. Taxonomy (GTDB): domain Bacteria; phylum Pseudomonadota; class Alphaproteobacteria; order JACQOE01; family JACQOE01; genus JACQOE01. The sequence goes on from JACQOE010000063.1 coordinate 65,316, forward strand.
CGCCGCCGCCCTCGCCCGGCCGTTCGGGCCGCCTGCCGACGATGGATCGCTCGCCCGGCCCTGGCGGCAGGGTGCCGAGCGGGCGCACTGGTTCTCGCGCGGGGCGTGGGCCTTCGCCGCGCTTGCCCGCGCCTTCGCCGCCGCGCGCGCGCGGGCGCCGCGCCTCTGGCTTCCCGGGTATTTCTGCAACCAGTCGCTCGCGGCGCTCCGCGAGACCGGGGCGCGGCTCTCGTTCTACCCGATCGCGCCCGATTTCGAGCCCGACCACGCGGCGCTTCGCGCGACGGCGGCGGCGGAGCCGCCCGATCTCTTCGTCCTCGTACACAGCTTTGGCCGCCCGGCCGATGGCCCGCGGGCCCGCGCCTTCTGCCGCGAGGCGGGCGCGCTCCTGATCGAGGACGCCGCCCACGCGCTCCTGCCGGCAGGCGGAATCGGCAGCCACGGCGACTTCGTCCTCTACTCGCCCAACAAGACGCTGGGCGTTCCCGACGGCGGCCTCCTCCTCGCGCGCGAGTCCTCGCTCGACCTCGCCGCCGCGGCGCGGGCGCTGGGCGGGGCGGCGCCCTCGCCCCGGGCCTGGCTCACTAGGCGCCTGGCGCGGGCGGCGATTCCGCAGGGTCTCGCCCGCGCATTTCCGGGGCGGGGCCCGGCCCGCTTCGACGACGACCCCTTGCCCGCGCCCATGCCGGCGACGCCGGGATTGAGCGCCCTCGCGCGTCGGATGCTGGCGCGGGCCGGGCCCCGGCTCGCCCGCCTGGCCGGGCGGCGGATCGAGCAGGCGGCGGCGCTTGCCGATCTCTTCGCCGGCCGGCCGGGTGCCGCGCCGCTCGCGCTGCCCGAGGGCGCGGTCCCCTATCGGTTCGTCGTCCGCCTCGCCTCTTCGTCCGAGGCCGCGGCGCTCTACGCCCGCCTTCGCTCCGCCGGACTCCCGGTCGAGACCTGGCCCGACCTCCCGCCCGAGGTCGCGGCGGCGCCCGAGCGCCATATGTACGCGCTCGCGCTCCGGCGCACCATGCTCCTGATCCCGGTGCATCAGCCGCTCGCGCCCGCGGCGCTCGCGCGGCTCTATGCGCCGCATCTCGCGGGGGGCGCGCGATGACGGCGAGAATCACGCTGGAGTGGGACCGCGCGGGCCGCGCCGAGTGGGAGGAGATGACGGCCGCGGCGCCGCGCTCGAACCTCTTGCAAAGCTGGGCCTACGGCGAGGCCAAGGCGGCGGCCGGGGGCTGGCGAGTCCGGCGGGGCGTATTCCGCCGCGGGGCCTCGGCCCTCGCCCTCGTTCAGGCGCTGGAGAAGTCCTGGCCGGGGCTCGGCGGCGTGGTGCGGATCAATCGCGGGCCCGTGCTCCTGGAGGAGCCGCCGGGCGAGGACGTCCGGCGCGTGGTGCTGGTTGCGCTCCGCCGCGCCTTCCCGCTCTACAGGCGGCGCCTCGTGCTGATCGCGCCCGAGGTGCCGGCGGTCGAGGCCGCCGTCCTCTGCGACCTCGGCTTTCGCAGGCGGGGAGCCGGCGCCGGCTGGCGTTCGGCCTGGATCGACCTCGGGCCCGACGAGGGCGTGCTTCGCGCCGGCCTCAAGGGCAAGTGGCGGAACATGCTGGTGGCCGCCGAGCGCGCCGGTCTCGAGATCGCGATCGGCCACGAGCGTCCGGCGCTCGACCGGCTGCTGGCGCGCCACGGCTCGGCCATGGCCGAGAGGGGATTCGCGGGCCCCGCCCCGGCGCTGATCGAGCGCCTCTTCGAGGCCGCGGACGGCGCCCTCGTCGTCCTGACCGCGCTCGGCGGCGGGACGCCGGTCGCGGCGGTGCTGATCGCCCGCCACGGGCGGGCGGCGACCTACCTCGTCGGCTGGAGCGGGCCCGAGGGGCGCCGGCTCCGCGCCCACAACCTGCTTCTCTTCCGGGCGCTCTGCGAGATGCGCGCGCAAGGTTGCACCGGCTTCGACCTCGGCGGCATCGACGAGAGGGCGGCGCCGGGCGTGGCCCTCTTCAAGCGCGGACTCGGCGGCATCGAGTACGAGCTCGCCGGCGAGTACTGGTTCCTCGGTGGGGGCGGGCGATGATCGGCGCGCTCGCCGCGCGCCTCTTGGCCCCGCTCTACGCCGTCCGGCCCATTCCGCGGCGGGACCTGGTGATCTGCCTGCACGGGGTGATCGCCGAGCGCCGCCCAGGGTTCGCCCCCGAGCTCGACCAGCGGCTCTCGCCCGCGGACTTCCGCGCCCTGGTCGGGATGCTCCGCCGGAGCCACGACATCGTGCCGCTCGCGGGCCTCCTCGAGGCGCGGGCGGATGGGCGCCCACGCGCCGCCCTCACCTTCGACGACGGCTATCGCGACAACCTCGCCGTCGTGCTGCCGCTGCTCGCCGAGCTGGACGCCACGGCGGCGGTGTTCATCACCACCGGCTACGTGGAGACGGGCCGCACGTTCTGGTGGGACGCGCTCGGGCCCTGGCTCGCGCAGGCGAGCGGCGTGATCGAGGTCGCCGGTCTCGGGCGCTTCGCGGTCGGAACCGACGCCGGCCGGCGGGCGCTCTATCGCCGCTTCTCGCGGGTCTATCTCGAACACCAGCCCGAGGCGGTCGCGGCGCTGCTTGTGGAGGTGGGGCGCGCGCTTCGCGCCCCGCCCGCGGCCCCCTCGGCCGTACTCTCGGCAGAGGAGCTCCGCGCGCTGGCCGCCAGCGGCCGGGTCGAGATCGGCTCGCACCTGGTCGAGCACGCGCCCCCCGTCCGCCTGGGACGCGCCGAACTCGAAAACCAGCTCGTCCGCTCGTGCCGCGCGCTCGAATCCTGGACCGGCGCGCCGGTCCGGCTTCTCGCCTGGCCGAACGGCCAGCCCGCCGACATCCCGCCCGAGGGGCCGGCGATGGCGCGCGCCGCCGGCTACGCGATGGCGCTCACCACCAGCGCCGGCTTTGCCGCGCCCGCCGGCGCGCGCCCCGCCGATCCCTTCGCGGTGCCGCGCATCTCGATCACCCGGGGGCTCGGGGGGGCGATGCTGAGGGCGAGGCTTGCCGGGCTCGACGTCGCCCTCGACCGGCTCCGGCGGCTGGTCAGGCCTTGACCCGGCCGAGCGCCCACTTGACCACAGTCCGCCCCTCCCCGGCGGTGGTGCCGGTGATCGTCACCTGCTCGCAGTGCTTCGGGTTGAGCCCGTCGCCCAAGTAGATGCTCTCCTGAAGGCCGAGCCGGCCGCCGTCGGCGCGGAGCCGCCAGCCGGCGCCCCCCGGAAGCTTGAGGAGCGCCGCCGCGCCGTTCTGCACCAGCGACGCCTGCACCGTGGGATGGAGATGGAAGCGCACGGCGAAGGCGTGGCCGGGACCGCCCAGCAGCACGTCCTCGCCGCGCAGGTCGTCGCCCTCGGCGGCGAGATAGAGCCGGCGCCGGTGGGTCACCCCCAGGCGTTCGAGGTAGCCGTCGTGCTCGGCCTCGATCCAGATGTTGCCGTTGGCCTCGTCGCGGCTGCATCCGACCCGCGAGGGCGCGCGCCCGAGCCCGCCCTCCCCCAGCACCTCGGCCGAGTTGACGTCGGCGACGGTGACGGTGGAGTGGGCGGCGGTGGCGGAGAGCGCCTTCCACCAAGCGGGGCTGGCGCCGACATGGGCGCCGCAATTGACCACCAGGCGGTGCTTGGCCGCGCTCATCTCGAAGCTGAGTGCGCCGGCGTGCGCGCGCGTATCGAGGCCCGGCGGCGGCGGCGCGCCGACGTCGGCGATGACCAGGGTGCGGTTCGCGCTCAGGCGCTGGTAGCCGGCATAGGGCGCCGAGGCGGGGGCGCGACCGCGCGCCATCGCCAGGCTCAGCGCGAGGTCGATGGCCTCGCGATCGCCCTCGGTGGCGCCGTTGAAGAGGGCGAGCCGGCCGTCGCCGTGGCGGAAGAAGCGGAGCATCGGCGCCATGCGGTCGATAGCCCGCTGCAGCGCCTCGGGCACCTCGCGCTGGCCGGCGAGCAGGAGCGCGCGAACGTCGACTAGGTCCTGAAGTACCGCCAGTTGCAGGGCCGGGTTGCGCTCAACGTGGCCGCCGTCGGGCAGCACCTGGGACTCGACCTCGCGGGCGAGGCTTCGGAGCGCGCGAGCGATCAGCCCCTCCGCGCCGTCGAGCGCCACCCCGGCGGCGATCAGACCCTTGATCGCGGCGATCGCGCCGGCGCCGAGAATCTCGCCGAGGAGGGCGCGGGCGAGGTGGCGGGCCTGGACCTCGGCGCTCGCCAGCACCCGACGGCGGAAGTCGTCGTCGGCGCTGGCGACGTAGAAGTCGTAGTGGCCGAGCCAGCTCGCCAGGCGCCGGCCGAGCACGTCGGGCCGCCAAGCGAGCGGATGCCAGCGACCGTGGTCGTCGATCCAGCGCCCCATCCAGACCCGGGCCCGCTGGCGGGCGGCGTCGGTGCCGATGACGCGGAGGTCGCGGAGCCAGACGAAGCCGTTGAGGTCGGCGATCCAGTCCACGGGCGCGTCGGCCGGCGCCCAGCTGGCGTCGGTCTTGCCGTTGCCCCAGGGCCGCGCCGTGCCGCGGAAGGCAAACTCGCCCCTGACCAGCCGTGCCCCCTGCTCGGCGTCGCCGGGCCAGGGGTCGCGCCACGGCACCCTCGGCGACTCGCCGCGGGCGCGGCCGGGGGAGAGGCGGTAGAGCGGGCTCTGCCAGAAGAGGTGGCGAAGACGCCGCCGCATCCGTCCCGCCGGTCTCGCCATGCCGGGGCGGCGCCGGCTGCGGCCGAGGCTGATCATGCTTGTCCCCGCGCTTGCGGCGACATCGGCTCAGCGCGCTTCGCGCAGCCGGCGGATGTTCTCGGCGTAGGCCGCCGGCCCGCCGGCAAAGGTGGCGGTGCCGGCGACCAGCACGTCGGCGCCGGCGGCGACCACGCGCGCCGCGGTCTCGGCGTTGATGCCGCCGTCGACCTCGAGGTCGATGGCCCGGCCGGTGCGCCCGGCGACGGCGTCGATGCGGGCGCGGAGCCGCCGGACCTTCTCGACCTGGCCGTCGATGAAACCCTGGCCGCCGAAACCGGGATTGACGGTCATCACCAGGACGAGGTCGACCTCGGCGAGGACGAACTCGACCGCCTCGGCCGGAGTCGAGGGGTTGAGGGCGACGCCGGCCTTCTTGTCGAGCGCCTTGATGAGCTGAAGGGTGCGGTGGAGGTGCGGACCCGACTCGGGGTGCACGGTGATGATGTCGGCTCCGGCCTCGGCGAAGGCGGGAATCAGCGCATCGACCGGCGCGACCATCAGGTGGACGTCGAAGGGGAGCGGGCTGAAGGGGCGAAGCGCCTTCACCACGCACGGCCCGACGGTGAGGTTGGGCACGAAGTGACCGTCCATCACGTCGACGTGGACGTAATCCGCCCCCGCCTTCGTGATCGCTGCCACCTCGGCACCCAGCCTGGCGAAGTCGGCCGACAGGATCGACGGGGCGACGCGGGTGGCCTGCTGCATGAGCGCGTGCATACCAGCTTCACCCTCGGCCGGCAAGCGAGGGTCTCGCCTTGGAGGTCAGAGCCGCTTGAGGCGCGCGGCGTAAAAGCCGTCCATGCCTCCCTGCTCGGCGAGGTGGCAGGGGAGTGTACGAAGCTCGCCCCTCTCGGTGATCGCCCCGGCGAGCCCGCCCACCTCGGCGGCTCGCACCGGAACCGGCGCGAAGGGGGCGCCGCCGGCGAGGAAGGCCGCCACCCGTTCCGGCCCCTCCTCGGGCTCGAGCGAGCAGGCGCAGTAGACGAGGACCCCGCCGGGTCGGACCATCGGGGCGGCGGCGGCGAGGAGCCGGTCCTGGAGCGCGGCCAGCGCGGCGATGTCTTCCGGCCGCTTGAGGCGGGCGACGTCGGGATGGCGTCGGAGGGTGCCGGTGGCCGAGCAGGGGACGTCGAGGAGAACCGCGTCGGCCGGCGACTCAGGCCGCCAGGTAAGGGCGTCGGCCTCGATCAGCCGGGCGGAAAGGCCGAGCCGGGCGAGGTTCCCGCCGAGGCGCTTCAGGCGCCGCGGGCTCTTCTCGACCGCGCTCACCCGGGCGCCGGCGGCGGCGAGCTGGGCGGTCTTGCCCCCGGGCGCGGCGCAGAGGTCGATCGCCGCCGCCCCGGCGGCGCCCTCGCCGAGGGCCGAGAGGAGGAGCCGGGCCGGAAGCGCCGCCGCCGCGTCCTGCACCCACCAGGCGCCCTCGGCATAGCCGGGAAGCTCGGCCACGCTCGCGCTCCCGGGGAGGCGGAGCGTTCCGGTGGGGAGAGGGGTGGCGTTCAGCCGCCGCGCCCAGCCCTCCGCGTCCGTCCGGACGGTGAGGTCGAGCGGCGGCTCGGCGAGGTGGGCCTTGGCGATCCTTCGGCAGGTGTCCTCGCCGTAAGCGTCGCGCCACGAGCGCCAGAGCCAGTCGGGGGTGTCGAGGCGGGCGGCGTCGAGCGCGCCGGCGCGGGCCGGCCCCTCGGCCGCGATCCTGCGAAGGACGGCGTTGACCAGCGCCCGATAGGGGGCGAGCCGGGGGCCGCGCGTCAGCCGCACCCCCTGGTCCACCGCGGCATGGGCGGGCGTGCCCAGGAACACGATCTGGGCCACCGAGAGGCGAAGCAGGTGGGCGAGCGCGGGGGTCTTCGCCGGCAGCGGCCTGGTCAGGCAGGCGCCGATCAGCGCGTCGATCTCGCCCAGGCGCCGGAGCGCCGTGGCGACGATCAGGCGGGCGAAGGCGCGCTCGCGCGCCTCGAGCGTGGCGAAGCGGCGGTCGCCCTTCAGCGCCTCGTCGAGGGGGCGCTGGCGATCGAGGACGGCGGCGAGGAGGCGAAGCGCCGCCGCCCGGGCGCCGGAGGCCGGGCCGGTGGGGGCGCGCGCGGGGCCGGGCATGTCGTCCTGGCCGGGGCGCGGGGTCAGGAGGACGCGCCGCTCATCCCCAGGGGCGGATCTTGCCCGCGGCGCGGGCCATGTCGCGCAGCCGGCGGACCCGGTCCTCGGTCGCGGGATGGGTGGCAAAGAGGCTGTCCATGGCGTGGGCGTGGAGCGGGTTGACGATGAAGAGATGCGCCGCCGCCGGGTTCCTCTCGGCCGGGTGGTTGTCGGTTCGTGCCGCCGCCGCCTGGAGGCGCTCGAGCGCAGAGGCGAGCCACAGTGGCCGGCCGCAGATATCGGCTCCGCCCCGGTCGGCCTCGTACTCGCGCCCGCGCGAGATGGCGAGCTGCACCAGGGTCGCCGCCAGCGGCGCCAGGATCACCATCAGCAGGAGCCCGAGCGGCCCGAGCGGGTTGTCGCGCCCGCGGCCGAAGAAGAAGGCGAAGTTGGCGAGCATGCCGAGCGCGCCCGCCACGGTGGCGGTCACGGTCATGATCAGGGTGTCGCGGTTCCTCACATGCGCGAGTTCGTGGGCGACGACGCCGGCGATCTCGTCGCTGGAGAGTTCGCGGAGGAGTCCGGTCGAGACGGCGACGGCGGCGTTCTCGGGGTTGCGCCCGGTGGCAAAGGCGTTGGGCTGGTCGGTCTCGATCACGTAGAGGCGCGGCATGGGCAGCCCGGCGTTGGCGGCGAGCTGCTCGACGATGCCGTAGAGGGCGGGGGCGGCGTGCCGGTCCACCTCGCGCGCGCCGAACATCCCCAGCACCATGCGGTCCGAGTTCCAGTAGGCGAAGAGGTTCATCGCCGCGGCGAGCGCGAGCGCGACCAGCATGCCCCCCTCGCCGCCGAGCGCGTAGCCGACGGCGAGGAAGAGGGCGGTCAGCCCGGCGAGCAGGAGAGTGGTGCGCAGATAGCCGATCATGTGCGATGCTCCGTCCGGCGGCGGGAGAGGCCGCGCCGGCCCCGCCTGTTGCCGGGGCGGCGCGCCCTGGCCCCGCCCGGCGATGTCGACATATATCTAGCGCGATGACGGCAAAAGCCAATCCCCCCGAGACGCCCGCCGCGCCCCCGCCGGCGGGCCCCTCGCCGCCGGCCCCAGGCGACGGTCCGGCCCAAGGCAAGGCTCCGGCCCCCGAACCCCGGCGGCGGGAGATCGGCGGGCGCAAGGGCCCCGATCCCACCCGCTACGGCGATTGGGAGTACAAAGGCCGCTGCATCGATTTCTGAGCGCCGCGGTCGGGACACAGGGCGGCCCCGAGGGCGGACGTGACCGCAAAATGTTCTTGTTGTGTTCCGATTCGTGCGGTATAAGAAACGACAACCGAGACGGGAGCGAACCCTGGCGGTCAACCAATGGTTTCAGACCGTGGAGCGACGACGAGGAACGGCCGCTTCCGGCGCTGGTGGCGGGCGGCGGGCGCGGCGCTCGCCACCGCCGGCCTCTCGGCCTCGACCATGCCGGCCGGCGAGATGCTCGCGGGGCCTGTGCCGGCGGCGGTGGTGCGGGTGGTGGACGGCGACACGCTGGTGGTGCGGGCGCGCATCTGGCTCGGGCAGAGCGTGGAAACCCACGTCCGGGTCGACGGTGTCGACACCCCCGAACTCAAGGGCCGTTGCCCGCGCGAGCGGGCCCTGGCCGAGGACGCCCGGCGCTTCGTCATCGAGCGCCTCGCCGGCGGCGCGGCCACGCTCCGGCGGCTCGTCTACGACAAGTATGGGGGCCGGGTGCGGGCCCGGGTCGAAACCGCCGCCGGCGAGGACCTGGGTGGGGCGCTGATCGCCGCCGGACTCGCCCGCCCCTACGACGGGGGGGCGCGCCGTGACTGGTGCACGCCCGCCGAGGGGGCCGAGCTTCCGGTCGCGCGCTGAGCGCGCTCAGGGCCTGATCGTCCCGGATTGAACCGTCTGCGCCGGAGGACTCTTGCGGCGCGGGCAGGAGCGGAGCGAAGCGCGTGGCGGGGCTACGGGCGAGCCCGGCGACGAACCCGCGACGCCAAAGGCCCCGGCCCTTCGGGTTGCGTCCCGGCGGGCGCCCGCGGCGTTGCCCCGCTCGGCCGATGCGCTTGCATCGCCCGTCGCGGCGCGCCTTGCGGATCGCCGCGCCGGGGCGCAACGCAGACGATTCAATCCGGGAACATCATGCTCTAGGGCCGGCGCGGGAGGGCGCGCTCCTCGGCGTAGCAGCCGAGCACGGCCAGCGCCTGGTCCTGCTTCTCGCTTCGCCCGAGCGTCGCGCGGGCGACAATGCGCATCAGCTCCATGGTCCGCCGGGCGCGCGGCAGGCCGCCGTGCTCGGCGATGTAGCCCGCGGCGGTCGAGTCGGGGAACGGCCAGCCCGGGCACGCGTCGGGCGGGAGCGGGCGCGGCCGGCGCTCGGGCGGCTCGCTCGTGAGGACCAGGAGGACGACGAGGTTGATCGCGGTTGCGACCAGGACGGCGAGGCCGGCGGCCACCCAGCGCTTCATGCCCCGACTGTGGCATCGGCTAGGTCGGCGCACAATGGCGCCGACCGGTCCCTTCGCTACAGCCCGGGCAGGCGGGCGAGGCAGGCAGGGGGCGCGATCCCGGCGGCGAGGTTGGGATCGGGGATCGGCGGGCCCATCGCCAGCGCGAGCGGCACCACGCCCGCCCAGCACGGTCGGCCGAAGTCCTCGGGCGAGTCCTTGGGCGGGCCCGAGCGCACCTTGGCCGAGGCCTCGGCGATTTCCATGTGCAGCACCGTCGTCGCCTTCAGCTCCTGGCGGGTGGGCGGGCGAAGCTCGTCCCAGCGCCCGGGATAGAAGCGCTCGACAAAGGCGCGGAGCGAGACGAGCTTCGCCGCTTCCGCTTCGACCCGCTCGGCGGTGCCGAACAGCATCGCCGAGCGGTAGTTAAGCGAGTGATTGAACCCGGTTCGCGCCAGCACCAGCCCGTCGAGGAGCGTCACCGTCAGCGACACCGGCACGCCCCCGCCGCCGAGGTGGCGGAGCATGCGGCTCGCCGACGAGCCGTGCCAGTAGACCCGGTCGCCCTCGCGCCAATGGGCGGTGGGCGTGACGTAAGGCTGCCCGTCGATCACGTAGCCGACGTGGCAGACCATCGCCGCATCCAGGATCGCGTACACCGCCTCGCGGTCGTAGCGGGCCCGCTCGGGGTGGCGCCTGACGCGGGTTCGCGCGGTGGGGGTGAAGGCGTCCATGGCATGTTCTCCGCGGCTTAAGGGCTGCCCGCCGGCCCCGGGGGGCGGGCCGGGTCCGCCGGCGGCGAACTCGGCTCGCTTCAGCGGCGCGTCGGCGCCGTGCCCTGGCCGGCGCGCCGGGCGATGCAGTCGATCGCGGCCAGGGCCTGGTCCTGCTTCGGGCTCCGGGTGAGGCGGAGCCTGACCACGTCGCGCGCGCCCTCGCTCCCGCCGTGCCCGGCGATGTAAGACTCGGCGGTCGAGCCCTCGAAGGGCCAGTCGGGGCAGGCCCCGCCCCAGGCGCCTTCCGCCGGGCGCCCGTCCTCGTCGCGGAGCGCGGCGTAGAGGAGGACGGCCCCGGCGGCGACGAGGAGGACGGAAAGCCAGAGCCGCCGGTTCACCGCCCCCTCCCCCGCCTCGGCCCGGGCCGGGTCTGCGTTTAGCGGTTCATCCGGTTGTCAACCAGGTCCTGCACCACCGCCGGCTCGGCCAGGGTCGAGGTGTCGCCGAGCTCGCGGTAGTCGTTGGCCGCGATCTTGCGAAGGATGCGGCGCATGATCTTGCCCGAGCGCGTCTTCGGCAGCGACGGCGCCCACTGGATGTGGTCGGGGGTGGCGATCGGCCCGATCTCCTTGCGCACCCACTGCACGAGCTCGCCACGCAGGCCGTTGCTCGGCCGCTCGCCGGCGCGGAGCGTGACGAAGGCGTAGATGCCCTGGCCCTTGATGTCGTGCGGGAAGCCGACCACCGCTGCCTCGGCCACCTTGGGATGGGCGACGAGCGCGCTCTCGACCTCGGCCGTGCCCAGCCGGTGGCCGGCGACGTTGATCACGTCGTCGACCCGGCCGGTGATCCAGTAGTAGCCGTCCTCGTCGCGCCGGCAGCCGTCGCCGGTGAAGTAGCGGCCGGGGAAGGTGACGAAGTAGGTGTCGACGAAGCGCTGGTGGTCGCCGAAGACGGTCCGCATCATCCCCGGCCAGGCGTCGGCGATGCAGAGGTTGCCCTCGCCCGCGGCCGCGATCGAGCGGCCCTCGGAGTCGACGATCTCGGGGACCACTCCGAAGAAGGGGCGGGTGGCCGAGCCGGGCTTGAGCGCGGTTGCGCCGGGAAGGGGCGTGATCAGGATGCCGCCGGTCTCGGTCTGCCACCAGGTGTCGACGATCGGGCAGCGGCCCTCGCCCACTACCCGGTGGTACCACAGCCAGGCCTCGGGGTTGATCGGCTCGCCGACCGTGCCGAGGAGCCGGATCGATTTGCGCGAGGTCTTCTTCACCGGCGCGTCGCCCTCGCGCATCAGCGCCCGGATCGCGGTCGGCGCGGTGTAGAAGATGTTGACCTTGTGCTTGTCGCAAACCTGCCAGAATCGCGAGGCGTCGGGGAAGTTGGGCACGCCCTCGAACATCACCGAGATGGCGCCGTTGGCGAGCGGGCCGTAGACGATGTAGCTGTGCCCGGTCACCCAGCCGACGTCGGCGGTGCACCAGAAGACCTCGCCGTCGTGGTAGTCGAAGACGTACTCGTGGGTCATCGCCGTGAAGACCAGGTAGCCGCCGGTGGTGTGCAGCACCCCCTTCGGCTTGCCGGTCGAGCCCGAGGTGTAGAGGATGAAGAGCGGGTCCTCGGCCGCCATCTCGGCCGGCGGGCAGTCGGTGCCGGCCGACTCGGTGATCTCGTGGTACCAGACGTCGCGTCCCTCGCGCCAAGGGACCTGGCCGCCGGTGTGCCTCACCACCACCACCCGCTCGACCGTCGGGCAGCGCTTCAGCGCCTCGTCGGCGTTGGCCTTAAGCGGCACCTTGCGCCCGCCGCGCAGGCCCTCGTCGGCGGTGATCAGGAGCTTCGAGGCGCAGTCGTGGATGCGGTTGGCAAGCGAGTCGGGGGAGAAGCCGCCGAATACCACCGAGTGGATGGCCCCGATCCGCGCGCAGGCGAGCATGGCGATCGCCACCTCGGGGATCATCGGCAGGTAGATCGTCACCCGGTCGCCCTTCTCCACTCCCATCGCGCGAAGCGCGTTCCCCAGCCGGCAGACGCGTTCGTGGATCTCGCGGTAGCTCAGGTGCTGGGCCGGCGCCGTCGGGTCGTCCGGCTCCCACAGGATCGCGGTCTGGTCGCCGCGCGCCTCGAGGTGCCGGTCGAGGCAATTGACCGAGGCGTTGAGCGTGCCGTCGTAGAACCAGCGGATGTGGACGTCGTCGCGGGCGAAGGAGGCGTCCTTGACCTTGGTATAGGGTTTGATCCAGTCGATCCGTCTGCCGTGCTCGCCCCAGAACCCTTCCGGGTCCTTGACCGACCTCTCGTACCACCTGAGGTACGTCGCGTCGTCGCACTTCGCCTTCTTGGCAAAGGACTCGGGCACGGGAAAGACATGCGCTTCGCTCATCGTTCCGCTCTCTCAAAGAGGAGCCCGCCCGGTCGCGAGACGGATCGGCCCACGCCTCCCGGTGCAGGGATCCGCGCCGCTCTCAGCCTCCCGCGGGCGGGTCGGGGACGGGTGGCGATTATCTTCGGATCGGCGGCGCGAAACAAGCCGAGCGGCCTGCCGCTTAGAGCCTGATCCTCCTGGATTGAACCGCCTGCGCCGGAGGACCCTTGCGGCGCGGGCAGGAGCGGGGCGAAGCGCGTAGCGGGGCTACGGGCGAGCCCGGCGACGAACCCGCGGCGCAAGAGGCCCCGGCCCTCCGGGTTGCGCCCCGGCGGGCGCCCGCGGCGTTGCGCCGCGCGGCCGGTGCCCCGGCATCGCCCGTCGCGGCGCGCCTTGCGGATCGGCGCGCCGGGCCGCAACGCAGGCGATCCAATCCAGGAGGATCAGGCTCTAGGGCTCGATCCCGCCCATGCGGCAGAGGAGCCGCCAGGCTGCGGCCGGGACCGGCATCACCGAGAGCCGCGACTGGCGCAGCAGCGCAAGGCCGGCGAGCCGCGGCGCGGCCTTGATCTCGGCCAGCGTCACCGGGCGCTTCATGGGCTCGACGGCGGCGAAGTCGACCATGACGAATCGGCCCGACGGATCGCTTGGGTCGGGATAGGACTCCCTCGTCACCCGGACGACGCCGACGATCCGTTTCTCGTTCACCGAGTGATAGAAGAACGCCTTGTCGCCCGCCCTCATCGCCTTGAGGTTGTTGGCGGCCTGGAAGTTCCGCACCCCGTCCCACTCGGCCACGCCAGCCTTGACGTGGCTCTCCCACGACCAGTGGCCGGGCTCCGACTTCACCAGCCAGTAGCGCATCGCCTCAGGTCCGCTCCACCGGGAACACCTGCCGGTAGCGGCGCACGGTCCGGCTCTCGAAGACGCCCGCCTTGGCGTAGGGATCGCCGGCGGCGAACTCCTCGGCGTCGGCGCGGCTCGCCGCCTCGATCACGAACAGGCTGCCGATCATCCGCTCGCCGTCCTCGGAGAGGAGCGGCCCGGCGGTGAGGATCCGGGCCACCTGCGCCCTGATGTAGGCGAGGTGGGCCGGGCGGTTGGGCTTGCGCAGCTCGGCGCTGTTCGGCTTGTCGACGCACTGGATCATGTAGAGCATGGTCTGGCTCCGGTCTTGGTCAGGTTGGGGTCTCGGCTCAGGCGCGCGCACCCGCGCCCGGAAACTCGTCGCGGGTGGGCCGCGCCAGCAGCCCCTCGATCGCGGCATCGATCGACAGGCGCTGGGCGAGCACCGCATCCACCGCGGCGACGATCGGCATCTCGATGCCGAGCCTCCCGGCCAGCGCCGCGACCGAGGGGGCGGAGAATACCCCTTCCGCGACCGAGGCCCGTTCGGCCATCACCTCGCGGAGGCTCCGCCCGCGCCCGAGCGCGATGCCGAGCGACATGTTGCGCGAGGCGGCGCTGTTGCAGGTGAGCGTGACGTCGCCCACCCCGGCAAGGCCCATCAGGGTCTCCATCTTCGCCCCCTTGGCGAGGCCGAGGCGCAGGATCTCGGCCAGGCCGCGGGTGATGAGGGCGGCGCGGGCGTTCTCGCCCAGGCCCCGCCCGGCGACGATGCCGCAGGCGATGGCGAGCACGTTCTTGACCCCGCCGCCGATCGAGGCGCCGATGGGATCGTCGGAGGAGTAGGTGCGAAAGCGGGGCGTGCCCAGCGCCTCGGCCAGGCGCCGGCCGAGGGCGGCGTCGGCGGCGGCGAGCGTCACCGCGGTCGGCAGGCCGCGGGCGACCTCGGCGGCGAAGGTCGGGCCCGAGA
>JACQOE010000011.1 GCA_016202695.1 Pseudomonadota bacterium
GACATAACCAGTTGCCCAAGCTCATCCAGGGTGTAAAGTTCGTCGACGGTATCGAAGCCGTCAGGCAACAGTCTCAAGCCGCCGCCTGACCCACACCGTCACCAAGATTCGGCGATAGCTCCTCACCCGCGCCGCCCATCTCAAGAGCCGCGTCCGAGTCGCCTTCGAGACCGATGTCGTCGACGACTACTTCACCCGAAAGGTTGACAAGGGCGAGAAGTCCTTCATTCGTATTATTAACGGCGAATGCGAGCCGCTGACGGATTATCTCGGACCGAACCTGGTCGACGGCAGGGCCAATGTCACCTTCGACCTCCCGGAGGGCACGAAGGTCGACGACGTCGTCGAACTGGAGTTCACGGTGCGGGATCCCGTTCCGCAAGCGCCAGCGCGACGTGTGGTTAAGGTGCTTGTAGTAACCGGTTTCGGCATAATCCTCGCAATGAACCGTAGGGTGCTGAATATTAATGACCCTAGGCAGGCGTTCGGCCCACGAAGCTAGACGTTTAAACTCATCGTCCTCAAACAGGGTGGTTTTAACGGATGCCACGAACGTGGCAAGGGAACTAATGTCGACACCGACAGCATGCCGACCAAGGGCGAGAGCTTCCACCAGACTGGTCCCGCCGCCCATGAAGGGGTCCAAGACTAAATCACCCGGCCTCGAAAGAGCCTCGATGGCCGTACGCACGAACGTGGGTGAGAACCGGGCTGGATACCTATAGAAGTTATGAGTTAGACCATTGACGGGCCTCGAATCGCGCGCGGCTTTGATCAGGGATGCCTCGTTGACTTCTGGAATGTCGAGAAAATCGAGATGTGCTTTCATAAGCAGTAGTCGCGTGATTTTCGCCGAGCTACGGGCGGCTTACGCGAATTGGTGCTCGTGACCCTAAAGCGAGTCAGGGCGAGGTGGACCAATCTCCGTGCCGCCTCCGGTCGACTCGGCAAATCCGGCTGCTTCCGTCGCCAATCGTCAAGCCGTCTTAGAAACGTCTCGTCGACTCGGACGTTGATCTGCGGATGTTGCGCCATTGATAGTGCACAAGTTTGTTTGCTAGCATGATAGAAATATACCAATAATTCCTGATAATTTCAAGCCCATTGGAGTACTAGTTGTCAAGATGTGACACTGAAACGGTGCCGCATCGCCGAGGAACAGGGACCATGCGCCGAGGCCGCCGCCGCGCTCACACGATCGAGCGGATGGCGCCGCCGTCGGTCCGCCAGACGCTGCCGGTGAGATAGGCGGCCCGCTCGCTCACCAGGAAGGCGGCGAGCGCGCCGAACTCCTCCAGCGTGCCGAAGCGCCCCATGGGGATGTTGGCGATCCGCTCGCGCATCGCCTCCTCGACCGTCATCCCGAACAGCCGGGCGTTGGCCTCGGTCGAGGATTGCACGCGCTCGGTGTAGAAGGTCCCCGGGATCAGCACGTTCACGGTCACGCCGTCCCTGGCCACCTCGTTGGCGAGCGCCTTGGTGAACCCCACCATGGCCGGGCGGAGCGTGTTGTCCATCGCCTTGTTGGGCAGGGCCTGGATCATGCTCACGCCGCCCAAGGTGAGGATCCGCCCCCAGCGCCGCGCCCGCATCCCGGGGAGCACCGCCCGGATCAGGCGGATGGGGTTCGCCACCACCATGCGGAACTGCCGGGCGAGGGCGTCGACGTCGATCTCGGCCGCCAGCCCGAGCGCGGGGCCGGCATGGTTGACGACCAGGATGTCGATCCCGCCGAGGGCCTCGCGGGTGCGCGCGGCGAGCCGCTCGACCTCGGCGGGCTCGAAGAGGTCGGCGGCGATGCCCACCGCGGTCGCGCCGGTCTCGCGGGCGATCCGCTCGGCGGCTTGCCCGCAGCGCCCGGCGTGGGAGCTCGACACCGCCACCGCCGCCCCTTCGCCCGCGAGCGCGTGGGCGACCGCGAAGCCGAGCCCCTTGCTCGCCGCCAGCACCAGGGCGCGGCGCCCCTTGAGGCCGAGGTCCATGGCCAAACTCCGCTTACGAGGGCTTGTCACCCCCGCGAAGGCGGGGGTCCATTCCCGTGAAAACATTGGATTCCCGCTTTCGCGGGAATGACGATAGAAACGCATTTGGGCTGATTTTGCTCCATCGCCTTCCTCCCGTCGCCTCGCCGGCGCCTCAGCCGGCCTTCGCGAAGCCCGCTCCGGCGGGCGGAGGAAGGTCGGCGGTCGCCAGGAACCAGGCGAGGAGCCGCACGCCCTCGCCGAAGTCGGCGATCTCCATGCGCTCGCCGGGATTGTGGCTTCCCCCCTGGTTGCGGACGAAGATCATCGCCGCCGGGATGCCCACCCGGGTGAAGTCGGCGGCGTCGTGCCCGGCCCCGCACGGCATCTCCTGGTGGGGGATGGCGAGCGCCCGGCAGCCCTCGGCGAGGCGCTCGCGAATCCCCCGGTCCATCGCCGCCGGCTCGGAGAGCGCGAACGGGCCGAGCTCGAAGCGCACGCCCCGGCGGGCGCCGATCCCGGCCGCGAGCCGCTGGGCCTCCGCCTCCATCGCCCGCATGGTGGCGGTCTCCTGGCTGCGGATGTCGAGGGTGAAGCGCACCTCGCCCGGCACCTTGCTGAGGCCGTGCATCTCGGGGTCGGTGAAGAGCTTGCCGACCGTGAACACCAGGTCCTGGCCGCGGGCGAGTACGCCATCCCAGGCGCGGTCGAGCTCGCCCAGGAGCTCGACCGTTGCCAGCACCGCGTCGTGGCGGAGCTCCTTCGGCACCGCCCCCGAGTGGGTGTAGGCCCCGAGGCAGCGGGCCGAGCGGGCGCGGAGCGAGCCCCGGATCGAGGTGACGATGCCGAGCGGCAGTCCCGCCGCCTCCAGCACCGGGCCCTGCTCGATGTGCAGCTCGACGAAGCCCCGCACGCGCTCCGGGCCGAGGAGCGGCGGGCCGCTCCGCACCCGCGCCGGGTCGAACCCGGCCGCCTCCATGTGCCAGGCGAGGCTCTTGCCGGTGTCGAGGCGGACCGCCGAGTCGAGCTCGCCCGGCCAGAGGAGGCCCAGCGCCGCCCGGCTCCCCAGGTGGCCGCCGTGGCGCCCCCCGAACCAGCTCCCCGCCTCCTCGCAGCGGATCGCGATGGCGGTGAGGTCGGCGGCCGGCCGGTGGCCGAGGCGCTTGAGCGCGGTGAGCGCGGCGAGCGCGGCGAGCGCCCCAGCGGCGCCGTCGTAGTTGCCGCCCCGCGGCACCGTGTCCAGGTGCGAGCCCGAGAACCAGCCCGGCCGCGCCCGGTCGCGGCCCGCCAGCGTCATGGTGAGGTTGCCGGCGGCGTCGGCCCGGACCTCGAGGCCGAGCGACCGCGCCGCCTCGGCCACGAGGTCGTGGGCGATCTGCTCGCCCTTGCCGTAGGCGTCGCGGGTGAGGCCGACGCCGTCGCCGGTGCGGGCCTGAAGCTCGGCGAACAGCCGCTCCGCGAGCGGCAGGCTCTCCGCCACCGCCCGCGAGAGCGCGGCCGGGGAGGGCGTGTTCGCGGCTGTCATGCGGTTCCCTCGCTCAGAAGGTCACGCCCGAGGCGAGGTAGTGGCGGACGATCTCCTCGCCGGTCGCCAGCCATACCCGGTCGTGCCCGCAGACGTAGCCGAGCGCCTCGTCGAGCTGGCGGAAGCGGTGGGAGACGCCCACCAGCCAGGGATGCAGGCAGATCGCCATCACCCGGCCCGAGCGCTTGCCCTCGTCGTAGAGCACGTCGAACTGGCGGCGGATCATGCTCGTGAAGTCGTCCATCGAGCCGTAGCGGTGGTAGAGGAAGGGGGAGTCGTTGATCTCGTAGGAATAGGGAATCGAGCACAGCCGCTTGCCGCCGATGTCCATCAGGTAGGGCTGGTCGTCGTTGACCCAGTCGGCGATGTAGAGGAGCCCTTCGTCGGCCAGGTAGTCGAGCGTGTTCCAGGTCTCGCTGAGGCCGGAGCCGAGCCAGCCCACCGGCTTCTTGCCGGTGAAGGCGGCGATCCTGGCCAGCGCCTCCGAGATGAGGGTGCGCTCGTCCTCGGGCCGCACCTCGTTGAGAAAGACCGAGTTGGTCTTGTTGTGGCCGAGGAACTCCCAGCCCAGCCGCATCCCCTCCCTGACGATCTCGGGATGGTGGTCGAGGAGGTCGCTGTTGAGGGTGGCCGAGGCGCGGATGCCGTGCCTGGTGAACACCTCCATCAGCCGCCACACGCCGACCCGGTTGCCGTAGTCGCGCTGCGCCCACTCGCGGACGCTGGGCGTCGGGCCCTTCGGGCGGTGGGGATGGGGCGCGAGGCCGATGCGAAGGGGGAAGAACTCGAGGTTGGGGATCACCCAGACGGCGAGCCAGGCGCCGTTCGGCCAGGTGATCCTGGGCCGGTTGGTGATCGGCAGGTATGGGAAGGGGCCGTAGTCGCGCGGTTCCATCGTTCGACCTCGTTGGGTTCAGGGTTCTCGTCCGTGCCGGGGCCCTCAGCCCGCCCCGAGGCCGAGAATGGCGACCTCGTCGTCGCCGGCCTCGAGCCGGGTCGAGAAGCGGGCCGAGCGCTCGGCGAGGAGCGCCATCTCCGCGCCCTCCTCCGCGGCGCGGCGCAGCAGCGTCTCGTTGCCGGCGTTGTGGCGGACCGGCGCCACCGCGGCCTCGACGAGCCGGGTGTCGTCGAACGCCAGGCGCGCCATCAGCCCGATCCAGTCGCCGTGCTTCCGGCCGCGGTGGCCGATGTCGAAGGAGAAGCTGCCGAGCCCGTAGAACACCGGGCGGCCCTTGTAGACCTCGATCGCCAGCGGCAGGTGCGGGCCGTGGCCCATCACCACGTCGGCCCCGGCGTCGACGGCGGCGTGGGCGATCTCGGCCTGGTAGGCAAGCACCTCGGCATCGTAGCCCCAGTGGTGCGAGGCGACGAGGATGTCGCACTCGCGCCTGAGCCGGGCGATGTCGTCGCGCAAGCCCGCCAGGTGCTCGGGGTCGGCCCAGGTGAGGATCTCGGGCGGCGCGCCCGGCCGGGTGGCGGCCTTGGAGACCTCGAGCCGCGGCCGGTAGGCGGTGTGGCCGCGCACCACCGCCACCCCGGGCGAGTGCTCGCCGGCGGCGTGGTCGGTCGGCCAGAAGACCGAGGTCCGCTGGAGGAAGCCGAAGCGGAGCCCGGCCCGCTCCACCACCGCCGGCGCGGCGGCCGCGGTCCGGTTGGCGCCGGCGCCGGAGTGGGCGATGCCGAGGCGGTCGAGGACGGCGAGCGACGAGGCGATCGCCCGGCCCCCGTAGTTGACGTTGTTGGCGATGCCGACGGCGTGGACGTTGGCGGCGCGGAGCGCCGCCGCCGCCGCCGTCGGCGCGTAGAATCCTTCCCGGTCGAGGTCGCGCGGGCCGGCGGGATCGCAGAAGCAGCACTCGAGGTTGGCGAAGACCACGTCGGCGGCGCGCATCCTGGGGGCCACCCGGGCGAAGGGCAGCTCGGGGTCGGCGACGCCGAGGAGGTTGATATCCCCGACCAGGATCATCGTCCGCTTCATGAACCTCTCCTCCCCCCGGGTCCGGCGCGCCACGGCGGTATGGTTGCCACAGGCCGGGCGCCAGGAAAAGCGCCTTGCGCGGGCGCGGGGCCGAGGGCGCGGCGGGCAGTCTTTGATTTTGAAACGCCTCACCTTTCGACGGGCTTGAGGCGTGAGGCGGATTTCCAAGGCCCTCATGCCGAGCCAGTCGAAGCATGAGGGCAAACCGAGACACTACCGCGGGTCGACGGGGCTTGAGGCGGGGGCGCTCTGCCGCCATGCTGGTGTCCCGACGCCAACGAACGATTCGCCGCTCTTCCCATCACCCCCGCGCAAGCGGGGGGCCAGGAGTGGCGGAAAGGCTCGGGGACACCCCCTGGGTCCCCGCTTTCGCGGGGACGACGGTGCAATCCCGGGCGTGTCCCTTCTGAACGAGTCCGTGCGCCGGGCGGCGGGCGATCGCGGTCGCGGCGCCGCGAGAGCGAAGGGAAAGGAGTGCGGCCCATGCCGGAAGGAACCAGGGAGCCCGAGTTCGCGGCCGAGAGCCGAGACAACCTGCGCCTCGCCGAGGGCGCCGCGCCGAAGCCGGTCGCGCTCTACTCGGCCTATGGATGGCGCGGGCGGGTGGGGCTGATCTCGCCCTCCACCAACTCGACGCTGGAGCCCGAGTTCTACCGCATGGCGCCGGCAGGGGTCTCGATCCACACCAGCCGGGTTCTTCAGCTCGGCCGCCAGCAGGACGAGTCCTACCGCATCATGGCCGAGGGCATCGCCCGCGCCAGCCGCGAGCTCGCCACCGTCGAGGTGGACGTGATCGCCTTCGGCTGCACCTCCTGCACCTACTTCGTCTCCGCCGACGAGATCAGCGCCACCATGAACCGCCTCGCCGGCGTCCCCGCCATCGTCACCGCCCAGGCCGTGGTCCGCGCGCTCAAGGCGCTGGGCGCCAAGCGGGTCGCGCTCGGCTCGCCGCGCACCGACTACGTGACCGGGCGCGAGGTGAAATTCCTCGAGGAGAGCGGGTTCGAGGTCGTCTCGGTCCATGCCATGACGCTGGGCGAGACCGAGGCCGAGCGCCGGGCCATCGGCCGCGTGCCGCCGCGCTCCATGCTCCGCTTGGCGCGGACGATCGACCGGCCCGAGGCCGACGTCGTCTTCATCAGCTGCACCCAGCTCCCGACCGTGGAGATGATCGCCGGGATCGAGGAGGCGCTGGAGAAGCCGGTGGTCGGCAGCAACCAGGCGACCTTCTGGAGCTGCCTCCGGCTGATGGGCCTGAACACCGCCGTCCCTGGCTTCGGGCGGCTGCTGGCCGAGCACTGAGCGCGCCCTGATCGGAGGGACTCGCCCTTCGGCCCGCATTGACCGCATCCCGGTATCCGGTATAGTGCCGGCATGATCAGGTCCTTCGGCGACCGCAGGACGGAACGGCTGTTCGCCGACGAGGTCGTGAGGGATTTCCGGGGGTTCGCCCGGCGCGCCAAACGCAAGCTGGAGGCGGTCCACGCCGCCCCGCGGCTGGAGGACCTGAGGGTGCCGCCCTCGAATCGCCTGGAGAAGCTGAAGGGCGCGCTCAAGGCGTTTCACTCGATCCGCATCGACGACCAGTGGCGGGTGATCTTCAGGTGGATCGACGGCCATGCCCACGAGGTCCGGATCGTGGACTATCACTGAGGGAGCCGCCCAATGACGCAGGATGAGTTCGCACCCGTTACCCCCGGCGAGATGCTCAAGGAGGAGTTCCTCGCCGAGCGCGGCCTGTCCCGGAACCGGCTCGCGAAGGCGATCGGCATCTCGCCCAACCGCATCGCCGAGATCGTCAACGGCCACCGCCGCATCACCGCCGATACGGCGCTCCGGCTTGCCCTCTACTTCGGCAACAGCCCGGAATTCTGGCTGAACCTGCAAACCCACTACGACCTCAAGATGGCGCGCCGGAAGCTGAAGCCGGAAGAGGAGGCCCGCATCAAGGCGCGGCGCGCGGCCTGAAATCTTCGGTCGATCGGGAAAATCGCGATTGTGATCGACCGCCCGCTGGCACCGCGACGACGTTCTTAAAAAATGAGTCGCTCCCCGCCCCCGGTTTGGGCTTGTCTCGCCCCGCCGCGGCTTGCGACAATTCGCCCCGGGAGGGGCGGTCCGGTGCCGCGGCGCGATCTCCGTTCGCCGGCGCCGGGGGTTCCGCTCCCCGCACGCCATCGACCGCCATCTCGGGTCCACTAGGAGCACGCGCATGAAGCCTCGCAAGTACGGTCCGTTCAAGTTCGTGCCGATCAACCGGCGCCCCAGGATCACCTGGCCGAACGGGGCGCGGGTCGCCCTGTGGGTGATCCCCAACATCGAGATCTTCCACCTCGACAACCCGATGCCGGGCGACGCCAACGAGCGGCCGGGGAGCGGCGGGCGGACCCATACCCCGATGGTGCGCGAGTGGGCGACGCGCGACTACGGCAACCGGATCGGGGTCTACCGGGTGATGGAGGTGCTGGAGAAGCACGGCATCCGCGCCACCGTCGCCCTCAACAGCGACATCTGCGCGGCCCATCCCCAGATCATCGAGGACGCGGTCAAGCTCAAGTGGGAGTTCATGGGCCACGGCAAGACCAACACCCACCGCCAGACCGAGATCCCGCCCGAGACCGAGCGCAAGCACCTCTTCGAGGTGATCGAGACCATCGAGAAGGCGACCGGCAAGCGCCCGCTGGGCTGGCTGGGGCCGGGGCTCCAGGAGACCTGGAACACCCTCGACTACCTGATCGAGGCCGGCTGCACCTACATCGCCGACTGGACCAACGACGACCAGCCCTACCTCATGGACGTGGACGGCAAGCGGATCGTCTCCATCCCCTACTCCTACGAGGTCAACGACTCGGCGGTGATCGTGCGCGCCAAGCACACCGCGCCCGAGTTCGAGCGCATCATCCGCGAGACCTTCGACGTGCTCTACCGCGAAGGGAAGGAGTCGGGCCGGGTGATGGCGGTCTGCCTGCACCCCTTCGTCATCGGCCAGCCGCACCGGATCGGGGCGCTCGATCGAGCTCTCGCCTACATCTGCGCCCACGACGGGGTGTGGAAGGCGACCGGCGCGGAGATCGTGAAGCACTACCTCGCCTCGGGCGCGACCTTCTAGGCCGAGGGCGGCGACGGGGGGCGAGGGGCGGATGGCCGGCGACGCCGTGCGGCGGGCGGTGGCGGCAAACCTCGGGCTCGCCGAGGATCTCTTCGCGCGGCTCGCCGCGGCGAGCCGCGACGAGGTCGGCATCACTCGCCCGTCCTACGGCGAGCGCGAGCAGGCGGCGCTCGACCTCGTGGCCGAGGCCGGGCGCGGGCTCGGCCTCGGGGTCCGCACCGACTATGCCGGAAACCTCTACCTGACGCTGGCGGGGAGGGACCGCGCCCGCCCGCCCGTGCTCGCCGGCTCGCACCTCGATTCGGTGCCCAAGGGCGGCAACTACGACGGCGCCGCCGGCGTGCTCGGCGCCCTGGTCGCGGTCGCCGCGCTCCGACGGGCGGGCGTGACCCCGGCCGAGGACGTGACCGTGGTTGGCTTCCGCGGCGAGGAGAGCCCCTGGTTCGCCGTCCATCACATCGGCAGCCGCGCCGCGCTCGGCCTCCTTCCGCCCGAGGAGCTCGAGTCCGCCCGCCGGGTGGATACGGGCCGCACGCTGGCCGAGCACATGGCCGAGCTCGGCTGCGACCTGGCCGCGCTCCGGGCGCGGAAGGCGTTCCTCGATCCCCGGCGGGTGAGGGCCTTCTACGAGATCCACATCGAGCAGGGGCCGGTGCTCGAGCACGACGGCATCCCGGTCGGGATCGTGACCGGCATCCGCGGGAATCTCCGCGCCCGTCACGCCCGCTGCGTGGGGGCCTACGCGCACTCCGGGGCGACGCCGCGCCGGCTCCGGCACGACGCCGCCCTCGCGGTCGCCGAATTCATGGGCGTGCTGGAGGCGGAATGGCTCCGTCTCGAGGCCGAGGGGCGCGACCTCGTGCTCACCTTCGGCAAGGTCGGCACCAACCCCGAGGCGCACACCCACAGCAAGGTGCCGGGCGAGATGTTCTTCACCATCGACGCCCGCAGCCACGAGGCCGACACCCTGGATCGGATGCAGGAGTTCGCGCTCGCCCAGGCGCGCGCGATCGGCGCCAGGCGCGGGGTGGCCTTCGAGCTGGGGCCGCTTTCGCGGGTGAAGCCGGCGACCATGGACGCGGGGCTGCGCGCGGGGCTGCACGCGGCGGCGCGGGCGCTCGATATCCGGGCCAGCGACATCGCCAGCGGCGGCGGCCACGACGCCGGCGACTTCGCCAACGCCGGCGTGCCGACGGCGATGATCTTCGTGCGCAACCCCCACGGCAGCCACAATCCGGACGAGCACATGGAGATGGCCGACTTCGAGCAGGCCGTCGCCGTGCTCGCCGCCGCGCTCGCCGGCTGAGGGGCGGGCTCGCCGGGAGCGCGAGGGGAGGGAGCATGGGACTGAGCAGCGGCGTCTTCACCACCACCGCGATCGAGCGGGTGGTCTGGGGCCGGCCGGCGGCCGCGGCACTCGCCGAGGAGGTCGAGCGACTGGGGGCGCGGCGTGTCTTCCTGCTGGCGAGCGGATCGCTGAACCGGGCGAGCGACGAGGTCGCCAAGGTGCAGCGGGCGCTGGGGGCGCGCCTCGCCGGGACCCACGATCGCATGCCCGCGCACGCGCCGCTCGAGGCCGTGCTCGAGGCGGCGGCGGCGGCGCGGGCGGCCGAGGCCGACCTGATCGTCACCTTCGGCGGCGGCTCGCTCACCGACGCCGGCAAGATCGTCCAGATCGCGCTCCGCCACGGCATCACCGAGGTCGACGGGCTCGAGCCCTTCCACGTCGTGGTCGGCGAGGACGGCAAGCGGCGCGTGCCCCGGTTCGAGGGCCCGCGGGCGCGTCAGGTCACGATCCCGACCACCCTCGCCGGCGGCGAGTTCAACTTCCAGGGGACCGGGACCGACATGCGCATCCCGGCCAAGAAGGCGTTCCGGCATCCGCTCCTCGTCCCGCGCGCCATCGTCTTCGACCCGGCCCCGACCGTGCACACGCCCGACTGGCTGTGGCTATCCTCGGGGATGAGGGCGATCGATCACTGCGTCGAGGCGCTGTGCTCGGTCTCCGCCAACCCCTATTGCGACGCCTTCGTCACCCACGCGATCAAGCTCCTGCAGGACGGGCTCCGCCGGACCAAGGCGGATCCCGCCGACCTCGGGCCGCGGCTCGACTGCCAGTTCGGGACCTGGCTCTCCATGACCGGGCGCCAGAGCGGGGTGGAGATGGGGGCGAGCCACGGCATCGGCCACGTGCTCGGCGGCACCTGCGGGGTCGCCCACGGCTACTGCACCTGCGTCACGCTGCCGAGCGTGCTCCGCTACAACCGCGAGGCGACGCGCGAGCGCCAGGCCCTGATCGCCGGGCTGATGGGCCGGCCGGGGGCGGAGGCGGCCGACGTGGTCGAGGACTTCATCGCCGAGCTCGGGCTTCCCCGCCGGCTCTCCGAGGTGGGGGTCGGGCGCGACCGGTTCGCCCGGGTGGCCGAGCTCTCGATGCACGACCCCCTGATCCATTCCAACCCGCGCCCGTTGCGCGGTCCGGAGGACGTGGTGGCGATCCTCGAGATGGCGGCCTGAGCGGCGCGAGCGGGTGGAGGCAGGGATGGCCGAGGAGCGGAAGGCGGGCGACGAGCGCAAGGCGGGCGAGGAGCGCAAGGGGGTCGAGGACGGGTTCCGGCGCCTCGCCGCCTGGGCCTCCGCGGTCGCGCTCGACGATCTGCCCGACGACGTGCGGCGGCGGGCGGCGCTGGTCGTCGCCGACGACCTCGCCGCCGCGGTGGGCGCGCGCGAGCACCGCGAGGTGCGCGACATCCAGCGCCGGCTCGCCGGCGAGACCTCCGCCCGCGAGGCCACCATCTTCTGCGGCCGGGGGTGGAAGGCGGACCGCTACTCGGCGGCCCTGGCCAACGCCGTCGCCGGGAGCTGGACCGAGCTCGACGAGGGCTACTCGGTGGCGAGCTGCCACGCCGGCCTCTACGTCTTTCCGCCGGTGCTGGCCGAGGCCGAGGCGGCCGCGGTGGCGACCGGCGAGGTGCTGCGCGCGGTCGCGGTCGGCTACGAGGTCGCGGCCCGCATCGCCCGCACCTGGACCTTTCCCCGCTTCACCGTCCATCCCCACTCGGCCTACGCCGCGGTCGGCGCCGCCGCCGCGCTCGCGGCGCTCCGCGGTTACGCCGAGCGGCCCTTCGCCGACGCCCTGAGCGCGGCCGCGACCTTCGTCGGGGCGGGGAGCTACCGGCACGCGCTGGAGGGGGGCACGGTGCGCAACCTGTGGGCCGCGCACGGGGTGTGGTGCGGCATGCGCCTGGCCGACTGGGCGGTGCTCGGCATCGCCGGGCTCGGGCGGAGCCTCTACGACGTCTTCACCGAGGCGCTGTCGGTGGCGCCGAAGACCGCCGAGCTGACGACCCGGCTGGGCTCGTCCTGGGCGATCTTCGACGGCTTCCAGAAGGTCCATGCCTGCTGCCAGTCGGCGCATACCGCGGTGGACGCGACCCTCGCCGCCCTCGCCCGGCTGCCGCCGGCCGGCGGCAGCAGGGCGGTCGAGCGGATCGTGGTCGAGACCCCGCGCCTGGAGATGGACAACCGGGCCCCGGCCAACACGCTCGCGGCCAAGTTCTCGCTTCCGCACGTGGTCGCCGCCTCGGTGGTGTACGGGCACGCGGGCGCCGAGGCGTTCTCCGACCAGTCGCTCGCCCATCCCGAGGTGGCCCGGCTCAGGAGCCGGGTCGAGCTTCGCCCGCTGGCGATGGACCAGGCGCGCACCACCCGGGCGCGCCCGGCGCGGGTGTCACTGGTGCTGGCCGATGGGCGGACCCTCGCCGAGGAGCGGATCGAGCCCTTCGGCAATCCCAGGAACCCGCTCCCCGAGGGGTTGCTGTGGGACAAGATCGCCGCCCTCACCGCGCCCGCCTATCCGCGCATGGGGGCGGTGCTCCTCGAGGTCGTCGGGCTGGCCGAGGGCCGGCTGAGGGCGCCCTGGGGCGCGGCGGTCGCCGACATGGCCCGCGGCGAGAGGGCCTGAGCGGCGGGCGGGCGCGGGGTCCGCCGGATGGCGCCGTCCGAACCCCGCCGTCGGAGGAGGCAACCAGCCTTGGCCGAACGGGCCTGCTTCGTGGTCGGCGAGGGGGTGTGGCTCAAGCTCCGCGATGCCGGCCGTCCGGCCGGCGGCCCCCGGCCCGGGCTGATCCTCGATCGCGACGGGGTTCTGGTCGAGGAGGTGAATTACCTCTCCCGGATCGAGGACATCCGCGTCATTGCCGGCGGCGCCGCCCTGGTGCGCGAGGCCGCGGCGCGGGGCATCCCGGTCGGCGTCGCCACCAACCAGTCGGCGATCGGCCGCGGCGTCCTCGACTGGGCGGGCTTCGAGGCGATCGAGGCCGAGATCGAGCGCCGGCTCACGGCCGCGGGGGCGGCGCTCGACGCCGTCGCCGCCTGCGCCTTCCATCCCGAGCACACGGCGGGCTTCTCGGACGCGCACGCCTACTGGCGCAAACCCGGGCCCGGGCTGATCCGGCTCCTCGGCGAGCGGCTAGGCCTCGATCTCGCGCGCTCCTGGATGGTCGGCGACAAGGCGAGCGACATCGCCGCCGCCCGCGGCGCCGGCCTCGCCGGCGCGGTGCACGTGCTCACCGGCTACGGGGCGAGCGAGCGCGGGCGGGCGGCGGCGCTCGCCGGGCCGGGGTTCGAGGTGCTCCTCGCCGACGATCCGGCCGGCGCCGGCATCGTCCTGGATCGGATTCTCCGACCTTTGCTATAAGCTAAAGCGGTCGCGGCCCCGCGGGGCCGGGAGAGATGGGCCGGTGAGACGTAGGCGTTTCAATCTGGTCGAATACCACTCTAAGGCGCGCGCCGGCCGGCGGCGGGGCCCGGGGGCGGCGGCATGAGACAGATCGTCCAGAGCGCGCGGACCGGCAGGCTCGCGCTCCGCGAGGTGCCCGAGCCCAAGGTGCGCCCCGGGCACCTCCTGGTGCGCACGCGCGCCTCGCTGATCTCGGCCGGCACCGAGCGCCTCATGCTCGGCTTCGCCCGCAAGTCGCTCGCCGGCAAGGCCCGCGCCCGTCCCGACCTGGTAAGGAAGGTCCTGGAGAAGGCGCGGCGCGACGGCATCGGGGCGACGCTGCGTGCGGTCCGCGCCCGGCTCGACGAACCGATCCCGCTCGGCTACTCGGCGGCCGGCGCGGTCGAGGCGGTCGGCGCCGGCCTGGAGGGGCGCTTCCGGGTCGGCGAGCGGGTCGCAGTCGCCGGCGCCGGCGTCGCCAATCATGCCGAGCTCAACATCGTGCCCGAGAACCTGGCGGTCCCGGTCCCCGACTCGGTCGCCGACGAGGAGGCCTGCTTCGCCACCCTGGGGGCGATCGCGCTGCACGCGGTCCGGCTCGCGGAAGCGCGCCTGGGCGACGTGGTCGGCGTGATTGGGGTCGGGCTCGTGGGCCAGCTCGCCTGCCAGCTCCTGGCGCTCGCGGGGGCGCGGGTGGTGGCGCTCGACTACGATCGGCGGCGCCTCGACCTCGCCCGGCAACTCGGCGCGGAGCTGGCGCTCGATCTCGCCGAGGGCGACCCGGCGCCGGCGGTGGCGGCGCTCTCGGCCGGCATGGGGTGCGACGGCGTGCTGATCGCGGCCGCGAGCGAGGACAGCACGCCCTTCGCCACCGCCGCCGCCATCGCCCGCGACCGCGCCCGGGTGACGGTGGTCGGCATGACCGGGACCGCGTTCCCCTATCGCGAGTTCATGCAGAAGGAGCTGTCGATCGCGGTGTCGCGCTCCTACGGGCCGGGGCGCTACGACCGCGACTACGAGGGCCGCGGCGTCAAGTATCCGGAAGGCTACGTCCGCTGGACCGAGACCGCGAACCTCGCCGAGTGCGTCCGCTTGATGCGGCCCGAGCTTCCGCGCCGGCTCCGGGTCGGGCCCCTCATCAGCCATCGTTTCGAGATCGGGCGGGCGGAGGAGGCCTATACCCTCGTCGCCGAGGCGCGCGAGCCGCACCTCGGCGTGGTGCTCGGCTACCCGGAGCGGCCCGCGGCCCGGCCCGCGATCCGGCCCCCGGCGGCGCGGCCCGGCGCCGGCGGCTGCGTCCTCGGCATGATCGGGGCGGGGGCCTTCGCCCGCACCCAGCTCCTGACGGAGCTGAAGCGGCTGCCGGCGGTGCGGCTGGCGGCGCTCGCCACGCTCCGCCCGATCTCGGCCGAGCACACCGCCTCGCGCTTCGGCTTCGCGCGCGTCTCGGCCGACGCCGACGCGGTCCTCGCCGACGCCGAGGTCAACGCGGTGCTGATCGCCAGCCCGCATTCGAGCCACGCCGAGCTGGCGGCGCGGGCGCTCGAGGCGGGGAAGGCGGTGCTGGTCGAGAAGCCGCTGGCGCTCGACCGCGCCGGGCTCAACCGCGTGATCGAGGCGCGCAACCGCTCGACCGCCTTCTTCCAGGTGGGGTTCAACCGGCGCTTCGCCCCGTTCTCGGCCCGCGCGCGCCGCGCGCTCGATGTCATCCCAGGGCCGCGCAACATCCTGGTGCGGGTGAACGCCGGGCCGCTCGCGGCCGACTCCTGGGTGGGCGAACCCGAGGAGGGCGGTGGCCGGGTGCTCGGCGAACTCTGTCACTTCGTCGATCTGGCGGCGTTCCTGGCCGGCGACCGGATCGTCTCGGTTGCGGCGCGGGCGGCGCGGGCGGCGAAGCTCGCCGAGGAGGTGTCGGTCACGCTCTCCTTCGCCGAGGGAAGCCTCGCCACCCTCGTCTATTCGGCGCTCGGCGACCCGGCGGCGGCCAAGGAGCTGGTCGAGGTCTACGCCGGCGGCACCGTGATCGCCATCGACGACTTCCGCCGCCTGAGCGTCACCGGGCCGGGCCGGGGCGGGGGCACGCGCGCGCGCCTGGGCCAGGACAAGGGGCACGCGGCCGAGCTTCGCGCCTTCGTGGCGGCGGTCGCGAACGGCGGGCCGCCGCCCGTGGACGAGGACGAGCTGATCCGCTCGAGCCTCGCGAGCCTGGCCGTCCTCGAGTCGCTGCGCTCGGGCGCGCCGGTGGCGCTTTGAACGCCCGGCGATGTCGCTTGGCCGCACCCTTCGGACCGTCCGCCATCTGAGATCGGGCCAGGCGACGGAGCGTGCGCTGGCGCGCGGGCGCTTCGCCCTGATGGCCCGGTTTCCCGCCCTGGCGCAGGCGTGGGCGGCGCGGAGGGCGGCCGCGCTCCCGCTTCCCGACCCGCGATCCCCGGCGCTGCTCGCGGCGGCGCGCCGGGTGCTCGCCTTCGAGGAGGCCGTGCACGGGGCGCACCTCGCCGGCGTCGGCGAGGGGCGCTTCACGCTGATCGGGCGCACGGTCGAGTTCGGCGGCCTCGAGCGTGTCGACTGGCGGATCGGCGTCGGCGATCCCGACTGGCACCTCTGGCGCATGAGTCTCGCCTACATGGGCTACGCGGTGCCGCTCATGGCGCGGGGCAAGCGCGGTGGCCTCGCGGTCGTGCTGTCGCTCGTTGGCGGGCTCGAGGCGGGAGCGCCGTTCGCCGCCGCCGGCGTGTTCCGCGACGCCTGGAACCCCTACGCGGCGAGCCACCGGGCGATCAACCTCCTTTCCGGGCTCGCGCTTTATCTCGGCGCCGGCGGCGAGGCGGGCGCGGCCGAGGCGCGGGCGCTCCTCGAACACGTCCGCTTCGCCGCCGGCTTCGTGCTCGCCAACCTCGAGCGCGACCTCGGCTACAACCACCTGCTCAGGAACATGGCCGCCCTCGGCGTAGTCTCGGCCGGGCTTCGCGGCCTGCCGGCGGCGCTGGCCGGGCTTCCCGGCCTCGCCGAGCGCGTGCTCGCCACGCAGGTGCTGGCCGACGGCGGCCACGCCGAGCGCTCGCCCCTGTACCACGCGCTCGCGCTCCAGGACGCCCGCCTGCTGGTCGAGTCCGGGCTGGTCGCGGGCGACGCGGCCGAGGCGCGTATCGCCCGCATGGAGGCGGCGCTGGGGGCGATGAGCCACCCCGACGGCGACATCGCCCTCTTCAATGACTCCTGGCTGGGCGGGGCCCCGCCTGCCTCGGCGCTCGGGGCGCGGACGCCCGGGCCGCGGGCGGCCCTGGCCGAGACCGGATACGTCCGGCTCGGCGCCGAGGGGGACGCCGTGCTCCTCGATTGCGGCCCCTGCGGCCCCGACGACAATCCTGGGCACGCGCACGCCGACTTCCTCGCCATCGAGGCGTCGGTCGGCGGCCGGCGCTTCCTCGTCGATGCCGGGGTTCCGACCTACGCCCCTGGAGGGCTTCGCGACCTATCGCGCTCGGCCTCCGCCCACAACGGACCGAGGCTCGAAGGCTGCGAGCCGATCGAGTTCTGGGCCTCGTTCCGGGTCGGGCGGCGGGGCCGCGCCCGCCCGCTCGACCTCGCCGCCGGCCCTGCCGGGCTTGCGCCCCTCTCGGCCGCCGGCTGGCAGGACGGGCTCCGCCCTTTCGGCGTCGTCCCGGCGCGCCTCGTCGCCCTATGGCCGGGACGGGGGCTCCTCGTCGCCGACCTCTGGCTCGGCGGCGCCGACCGCCCGGCGTCCTCGTCCTTCCTGGTTGCGGGCGACTGGCGGCACGAGGGCGGCGCGGCCCCGGGCCGGTTCTCGCAGGGCGGCGCGGTGGTCGAGGCGACGGCACTCGCCGGCCGGCTCGCGCCCGTCGAGCCCGGCCGCTGGTGGCCCGGCTACGGCGTCGAGCGGCCGGCCCATCGGCTGGAGCTGGCGCCGGAGCCCTGCGAGGGCGGGCGGCGGGCGGCGGTCCTCTTCTCCTGGTCCGGCGGGCGCCCCGAGATCGGCGCGGAGCGCATGGCCGCGCTCTGGCACGGCCTGAGCACTAAGGCAAGCGCCGCCGCCCGCGGTCCATGAACAAGGGATAGCGTCGTAGGCCAAAATATCCTACAATATCATGCAGGAATCGCGACCAGCGGTAGCAACGCGGCACGGGGCGGAGCCTTTGAATCGGGTCCTGGCGAAGGGTGTGGGCGTTCTTCTCCTTGCCTTCCTCCTCGGCGGGTGCGGGATTTTCTCCGGCCTCAGGGACATGGTCGGCGGCGCCTTCCGCAGTACCGCGCCGAACACCAATCTCGCCATCGCCGCCCTTGCCCGCGGCAACTTCGCCGAGGCCGAGGTTCTGTTCGACCAGGCCATCGAGCAGAACCCGCACGATCCGTATGCGCTCCTCGGCAAGGGCATCCTCTATCAGTCGACCGACCGGCCGGAAAAGGCGCGCCAGATTTACGAGCGGCTGGTGGTCGCCAATCCCGACGCGGCGGCCACGATCGGCGACTGGCACGATCTCGTGCCCCGCAGCATCGCCGAGATCGCGCACGCCAATCTCGCCCAGCTCGACGGCGTCTCGGCCGAGTTGACGAGCGCGAAGGGGGCGGCGGGATCGATGGCGGTGCCGGCCGACATGGGCTCGGCGCAGGCGGCCATGCCACCGCCGCCGCCGCGCCCCGAGACCGGGGCCGAGAACGCGGGCGCGCGTTTCCGCGTCCTCAAGCGCCTGATGGACGAGGGGCTGGTCACGCCCGAGGAGTTCGAGGGCCGCCGCCAGGCCAACCTGGGGGCGCTGCTGCCCTTGACCGGCCAGCCGCCGGCGGCCGGGCTCGATCGGCCGGTGCCGGCGGTCGAGCAGATCGCCTCGCGCCTGCGCGCGCTCAGCCGGTCGCTCGAGATGCGCGCCATCAGCCCGCGCGCGCACGCGGCCGAGCGCGCGGTGATCCTGGATGCGATCCTGCCGCGCGAGCCGCTGGCGCGCGCCCCCCGCGCCGCGGCGCCCAAGGGGCTGCTGGCGGTCGCGTCCCGCATCGGCGAGATGGAGCGGCTGCGCGAGGAGGGGCTGATCGGCGCCGCCGAGCTCGAGCGCGAGCGAGCGGCGATCGAGGCCGGGTTCCAGGCGAGCGCGCCGGCGTCGGCGCCGCAGCAGGCGCCCATGGCCCTGGCGCGCCCCTCCGCCCCGGCGCCGGCCGCGGTGCAGGCTCCGGCGAGGCCGGTCGGCCTCGGCGTCCACCTCGCCTCGTACCGCTCGCGGGCCGGGGCCGAGAAGGGCTGGGCGGACATCCTGGCGGCGCAGAAGGATCTGCTCGGGGCCTTCGGCCCGGTGATCAATCGGGTCGACCTCGGGCCCGGCAAGGGGGTGTTCTTCCGGCTCAAGGTCGGACCGCTGGCAAGCCCGGCCGCGGCCCAGGACCTGTGCGTCAAGCTCCGGGCGCGGAAGCTGTTCTGCCAGCCGAGCCCGCTCGACGCGGGCTGACGCGGCGAGGCGCGCGCGGCCGGCGCCCCTTGCGGGGGCCCGATCGGTGGATTACATTAGGTTTGTGCAGAGGGCGGCGCTCGCTGCCTTTCTGTCCTCCGATAGAGATCGTCGCCGGGCCCGGATACGGGTTCGGGTGACGTATGTTCTTTGAAGATGTGAATAGGGAGAGGAAGGGATGCGCGGGCGGCGGCGACGGCTTGGCTTGAGGCCCTGGGTATGGGGCGGGCTGGGTCTGGTC
>JACQOE010000068.1 GCA_016202695.1 Pseudomonadota bacterium
CGGCGCGCCCGAGGTCCGCCTCGATCGCGGGCGAGTCCGGTCCGGCGTAGAGATCGCCGAGGTCCCACTCCGGCAGCCTGTCCATGCCGATCCTGCGTCGGTTGCGGGGGAGCGATCGTGAAGGATTGGTGGGGATGCGCGCAATTGCTTATTATCCGACCCGACTGCGATATGGGGGCGTGGGCGCCGCCGGGCAAGCGCGGACCGCCGCCCGCGCCCGCCGGCCCGTCGATCGGGGAAGATGGCCGAGCCGAACCAACGCTGGCCCAGCCTGCCGGCGATGTTCTTCGCCCAGGCGCACCGCCGGGGGGACAGCCCGTTCCTGTGGGCGAAGCGCGCCGGCGCCTACGCGCCCCTTTCCTGGCGCGAGGTGGCGGCGCGGGTCGCGCTCGCCGCGACCGCGCTCGAGCGCCTCGGGGTGGGCGCGGGCGATCGGGTGCTGGTCCTCTCGGAGAACCGGCCGGAATGGCTGATCGCCGACCTCGCCATCATGTCGCTCGGCGCCATAACCGTGCCGGCCTACGTCACCAACACCCCGGCCGATCACCGCCATCTCCTGACCGACAGCGGCGCCCGGGGCGCGGTGGTGTCGACGCCGACGCTCCTCGAGCGCCTCCTGCCGGCGGCCGCGGGCGCGCCGGGGCTCGACTTCATGGTCGCGATCGAGCCGCCCGGCCGCGCCGCGCCGCCCGGCCTCCGGCTCCGGCGCTGGGACGACCTCGTGGCCGGGGGGGCGGAGAGCGCCGCCGCCGCCGCGTCGATCGCTCGGCGGGTCGAGGGCCTGCGCCGCGCCGACACCGCCTGCCTGATCTACACCTCGGGGACCGGGGGCACGCCCAAGGGGGTGATGCTCAGCCACGGGGCGATGCTGAGCAACTGCGAGGGGGCGATCGAACGCCTCGCCGGCCTCGGCCTCGACCGCGAGGTCTTCCTCTCCTTCCTCCCCCTCTCCCACTCCTACGAGCACACCGCCGGACAGTTCTTCCCCATCTCCATCGCCGCCGAGATCTATTACGCCGAGGGCATCGAGCACCTGTCGAGCAACCTCGTCGAGGCGCGCCCCACCCTGATGACCGCGGTGCCCCGCCTCTACGAGACGATGCACCAGCGCATCCGCCGCGAGGTGGAGCGGGCGGGAGGGCTGAAGGCCCGGCTGTTCGAGGCGGCGCTGAGCCTGGGCCGGCGCGCCCACGAGGCGCCGGAACGCCTCGGGCGGCACGAGCGCCTGATCGACCGGACGCTGGACCGCCTCGTGCGCGAGCGGGTGCGGGCGCGCTTCGGCGGGCGGCTCAAGGCGATGATCTCGGGTGGTGCCCCCCTCGCCTACGAGGTGGGCATGTTCTTCGTCGCCCTCGGCCTCACCATCCTCCAGGGCTACGGCCAGACCGAGAGCGGCCCGGTGGTGAGTTGCAACGCGCCCGAGGGCAACCGCCTTCGCACCGTCGGCCGGCCCCTTCCCCGGGTCGAGGTCCGGATCGCCGACGACGGCGAGATCCTGGTCCGGGGTGAGCTGGTGATGCAGGGCTACTGGAATCTCCCCGCGGATACCGCCGAAGCGCTGCACGAGGGCTGGCTCCATACCGGCGACATCGGCGAGATCGACGCCGAGGGGTACCTCCGCATCACCGACCGCAAGAAGGACATCATCAAGACCTCGGGCGGCGACACCCTCTCGCCGCAGCGGATCGAGGCCTTCCTCACCGCCGAGCCCGAGATCGCGCAGGCCATGGTCTACGGCGACCGCCGGCCCTATCTCGTCGCCCTCGTGGTGCCCGAGGCCGAGTTCGTCGCCGCCTGGGCGGAGTCGCGGAACCTGCCCCCCGACCTCGCCCTCCTCGCCGAGGAGCGCGACTTTCACGCCGTCCTCTCGCGGGCGGTGGAGCGGGCCAATGCGCGACTCGCCACGGTCGAGCGGGTGCGCCACTTCGCCGTCGCCCCGGCCCCCTTCTCGATCGGCAACGGCCAGATGACGCCGACGCTCAAGGTCCGCCGGCACGTGGTCCGCGCCGCCTATGAGACCTATCTCGAAAGGCTCTACGCCTAGTGGTTCGGCTCTAACGGATGATCCCCCCGGTCGCGTCATGGCTCCCCACGTCACCCCGGGCAAGCCGCGCGCGGCGCGGCGCGACCCGGGGTCCAGTCCCGCTTTAGCGGGGGCCGGCCCGCGGAATGACCCTGGACCCCGGCTCTCGCTTCGCTCGGCCGGGGTGACGATCGGGCGGGACATGAGACTCATTTGTTGGCACCGATTCACTAGACTGGCCGCGGCCTTGCCATTGACCGGGGCTTATGTTCTTTGTATGTCAACATGGTGGTATACTTTACAATGACCCTTCCGAAGGCCGCGACGCGGGGCCGGCGAGCCTGTGCGCGGTGCGTGTGGGCGACAAGGACCTAACCGGCATGGCGGCCCCGGTCAGCTACGTAGACCTGAGTGTACTGGTCCTCGACAACAGCCAGGAAATGCGCGCGCTCCTGCGCGAGATGCTGGGCCAGACCGGAATCAAGAAGGCGCTCGAGGCGCGCGATTACCGCGAGGCCATCGAGGAGATGAAGAACACCCAGGTCGACGTGATCCTGGTCGATTCCGATCTCGAGCCGGTCAGCGGGGTGGAGACGGTCAAGAACCTGCGCGACCGCAGCAAGTCGCCCAACCCGTTCGTGCCGATCATCATGGTCACCGGCCAAGCGATCCGCGACCGGGTGTTCGCGGCGCGCGACGCCGGGGTGCACGAGTTCCTGCTCAAGCCCTTCTCGGCCAATGCGCTGCGCGACCGCATCACCAAGATGCTCCAGGCCAACCGGGCCTTCATCCAGGCCGAGTCGTACTTCGGCCCCGACCGGCGGCGGACCAAGAACCCCAACTACAAGGGCCCCGAGCGGCGCAAGACTCCGGGTTGAGCCCGGCGCGGCCCTACATGCCGAGCGCCCCCTTATAAAGACTGAGCAGCTCCTCCTGCTCGCGGCGCGCCGCGGCCTCCATGCGCCGCAGGCGGAGAATCTGGCGCATGATCTTGGTGTCGAAGCCGGCGCCCTTGGCCTCGGCGTAGATCTCGCGGACGTCGGCCGAGAGCGCGGCCTTCTCCTCCTCCAGCCGCTCGATACGGTCGATGAAGGAGCGCAGCCGCTCCGCCGCGATTCCGCCGGTCTTGGCCATCTGTTCGGGGTCTCCGCTGGATCGTTGATGGGTTGGTCCCGCCGGGCGAACGGCGGGACACGCCTCGCGCGCGCGGCACCATAGCCAAGGCCGGCGCGCCGGCGCAATGCCCCCGCGCGGGCGCGGGGAGTCAGTGCCGGTGATCGCCCTTGGCGAAGGCGGCCTTCTGCTCCTTGCCCGCCTCCTTCTGGTGGCGCTTCTTCCACTCCTCGTAGGACATGCCGTAGATGATCTCGCGCGCCTCGGCGTCCGAGAGGGCGATGCCGCGGCCCTCGGCCGCCGCCCGATACCATTTCGAGAGGCAGTTGCGGCAGAATCCGGCGAGGTTCATGAGGTCGATGTTCTGCACGTCGGTTCTCTTCCGCAGGTGCTCGACCAGGGTGCGGAAAGCCTCGGCCTCGAGCTCGATTCGGGTCCGGTCGTCCATCTCCTCTCCTCCTTCGCGCGCCGGCTGATGCCGTCCCCTAGATTTAGGCCGCCGCGGCGGCCGCGGCCAGCCCCCGGAAGCCCCGCGCCGGCGTGGACCGCGCTCGCCGGCGCGGCTATAAGGCGGCGATGACCGCCGCCTCCCCCGCCGGCGCGCGCCCGTCCCGGGCGCGGGGCGCGCCCTCCGACCGCCACGGGCTCGCCGGCCTGTTCGTCGGCGGCTGCGCGATCGCCACCGCCCCCATCTTCGTGCGGGTGAGCGAGGCCGGGCCGATCGCCACCGGCTTCTTCCGGCTCCTGTTCGCGCTCCCCGTCCTCTGGGCCTGGATGTGCGCCGAGGGCCATGCCCCCGGCGTCCGGCCTCCGGCGGACCGGCGCGACCGCCGGCTCCTGGCCTTTGCCGGGCTCTGCTTCGGCGGCGACCTTGCCGCCTGGAACTGGTCGATCCACCTCACCTCGGTCGCCAACGCGACGCTGATGGCCAACTTCGCCCCGATCTTCGTCGCCGTCGGCGGATGGGCGCTCTTCGGCGAGCGGTTCACGCCCCTCTTCCTCGCCGGCATGATCGCGGCCCTGGCCGGGGCGACGGTGCTGATCGCGGACAGCGTCGAGCTGGGGGCGCGGAACGTGCTCGGGGATGCGCTCGGGCTGCTCACCGCCGCCTTCTACGGCGCCTACATCCTCTCGGTCGGGCGGCTGCGCGGGCGGCTCTCGACCGCGCAGGTGATGGGCTGGAGCGGGCTTTATACCTGTGCGGTCCTGCTCGGGCTGGCGCTCCTGACCGGCGAGCGGATGCTGCCCGCGAGCCTCGATGGCTGGCTGGTGCTCCTCGGCCTCGCCTGGATCTCGCACGGCTTCGGCCAGAGCCTGATCGCCTATGCGCTCCGCCACCTCTCGGCCGCCTTCTCGGCCGTCGGCCTGCTCCTTCAGCCGGCGGTGGCGGCGCTCCTCGCCTGGCTGTGGCTGGACGAGGCGCTCGGCGCCCGGCAGGCGATCGGCGCCGGGATCGTGCTCGCCGGCATCGTCGCCGCCCGCCTGGGGAGCCGGAGGGGATGACGAGGGCCGCCGCCCCGCCCCTCGATCCGCGGGCCTTCCTCGATCGCCTGTTCCGGGCCGCGGTCGGCGCCGCCGACCCGGCGCGGACCCTCGCCCGCCACCTGCCCTCGCCGCCCACGGGGCGGACCGTGGTGGTGGGCGCCGGCAAGGCGGCGGCGAGCATGGCCCGGGCCCTGGAGGCGGCCTGGCCAGGGCCGCTCTCCGGGCTGGTGGTGACCGCCTACGGCCACGCCCTTCCCTGCCGGGGGATCGAGGTGATCGAGGCCGGCCACCCGGTGCCGGACGCGGCCGGCGAGGCGGCGGCCCGGCGCATCCTCGGGCTCGTGGGCGGCCTCGGCCCCGACGACCTTGTGATCTCCCTGATCTCGGGCGGGGGCTCGGCGCTGATGGCGCTCCCCGCCCCCGGCCTCTCGCTCGCCGAGAAGCAGGCGGTGGGCCGCGCGCTCCTGCGCTCGGGGGCGACGATCGCGGAGATGAACTGTGTGCGCAAGCACCTCTCGGCGATCAAGGGCGGGCGGCTGGCGGCGGCGGCCGCGCCGGCGCGCCTCGTGACGCTGGCGATCTCCGACGTGCCCGGCGACGATCCGACGGTGATCGCCTCGGGCCCGACCGTGCCCGACCCGAGCACCTTCGCCGAGGCGCGCGCCATCCTCGCCAGGTACGGCATCGACCCGCCGGCGCCGGCGCGCGCCCACCTCGAGGCCGCGGCCGAGGAGACGCCGAAGCCGGGCGATCCGCGCCTAGCGCGGGCCGGGTTCGCGCTGATCGCCACCCCCCAGGCGGCGCTGGAGGCGGCGGCCGGGGTCGCGCGCGAGGCCGGGGTGGCGCCGGTGATCCTCGGCGACTCGATCGAGGGCGAGGCGCGCGAGGTGGCCCGGGTGATGGCGGCGATCGCCCGCCAGGCGGCCCGCTTCGGCCAGCCGGCGGCGCCCCCCGTCGTGCTCCTCTCCGGCGGCGAGACCACGGTGACGGTGAAGGGCCGGGGCCGCGGCGGGCGGAACGGCGAGTTCGCGCTGGCGCTGGCGCTCGCGCTCGGCGGCGCGCCCCATACCTTCGCGCTTGCCTGCGACACCGACGGCATCGACGGCACAGAGGACAACGCCGGCGCCTTCGTCGGCCCCGACACGCTGGCCCGCGCCGCCGCCGCCGGGATCGACGCCCGCGCGCGCCTGGCCGAGAACGACTCCCATCGCCTGTTCGCCGCCCTCGGCGATCTCGTCGTCACCGGCCCCACCTTCACCAACGTCAACGACTTCCGCGCCATCCTCGTCGTCGCCCCCGCCGGGCCGTGACAAGCGCCGCGCGCCCCACTAGGCTGTGGCCCGCAAAACCCAGGGGAGCGGCTTTATGCGCCGTCTGCGGCAGACCAAGATCCTGGCCACCCTCGGCCCGGCCACCTCGACGCGCGAGGCCATCGCCGCCCTGTTCGAGGCCGGGACCGACGTCTTCCGGCTCAACTTCAGCCACGGCACCCACGCCGAGCACGCCGGGCGGATCGCCGTCATCCGCGAGCTCGAGCGCGCGAGCGGGCGCCCGATCGGCATCCTGATGGACGTGCAGGGCCCGAAGCTCCGCATCGGCCGCTTCCGCGACGGATCGGTGGAGCTCAAGGCGGGCCGGCGCTTCCGCCTCGACCTGGCCGAGGCGGCGGGCGACGAGACCCGCGTCTCGCTTCCCCATCCCGAGGTGTTCGCGGCCATCGCCAAGGGCACCGACCTCCTGCTCGACGATGGCAAGGTCCGCTTGCGCGTGGTGCGCAAGGGCAAGGGCTTCGCCGAGACCGAGGTCGTCACCGGCGGACGGCTCTCCGACGCCAAGGGGGTGAACGTGCCGCGCGCGGTGCTGCCCATCGCCTCGCTCACCGCCAAGGACCGCAAGGACCTCGCCTTCGCGCTCGAGTCGGGAGCCGACTACATCGGCCTCTCCTTCGTCCAGCGCCCCGCCGACGTGGCCGCCGCGCGCCGCCTGATCCGCGGCCGGGCCGGGATCATGACCAAGCTCGAGAAGCCGCAGGCGCTCGATCACCTGCGCGAGATCGTCGGCCTCTCGGACGCGGTGATGGTGGCGCGCGGCGACCTCGGCGTCGAGCTTCCGCCCGAGGAGGTGCCGATGCTGCAGAAGGAGATGATCCGCGTCTGCCGCGAGGCGGGCAAGCCGGTGGTGGTGGCAACCCAGATGCTGGAGTCGATGATCGACTCGCCCTCGCCCACCCGGGCCGAGGCGTCCGACGTGGCGACCGCGGTCTACGACGGCGCCGACGCGGTGATGCTCTCGGCCGAGACCGCGGTCGGGCGCTATGCCCGCGCGGCGGTGGAGATGATGGACCGGATCATCAAGTCGGTCGAGCACGACCCGCACCGCCGGCGCTTCCTCGAGGCCACGCGGCTGGAGCACGAGGCGACCGGCGCCGACGCCATCACCGCCGCCGCCCGCCAGGTGGCCGAGACCGTGGGCGCGGCGGCGATCGTCACCTACACCAGCTCGGGCTCGACCACTTACCGGGCGGCGCGCGAGCGCCCGGCGGCGCCGATCCTGGCCCTCACCCAGCACCTCGCCACGG
Source organism: Pseudomonadota bacterium (assembly GCA_016202695.1). GTDB lineage: Bacteria > Pseudomonadota > Alphaproteobacteria > JACQOE01 > JACQOE01 > JACQOE01. The sequence continues at coordinate 7,200 of JACQOE010000068.1, forward strand.
CGCGGCGCCTGGCCGTGGTGTGGGGCGTGCACGCGGTGCCCACCGCCGACATCAAGACCTTTGCCGACATGGTGAACAAGGCCTGCCGGCTGGCGGTGCGCGACGGCTTCGCCAAGGTCGGCGAGCGCCTGGTGGTGACGGCGGGGGTGCCCTTCGGCACCCCCGGCACCACCAACGTGCTCCGCCTCGCCACCGTGGACGCGCACTGAGGGAGCGTTTAGTATTCACCCCTGACGGCTGTCTGGTCGTCGTTCTCCAGGTTGCTTGTTCAACATCGTTAAAGGCCGGGGCCGGTCCGGAAAAATCTCGGGTCCGCGCCCGCCGGCGGCGGGCGACGCGCCTCCGGACGACGAGGCCGGCGGCCGACAAGCGGCCCATGACCGTCGGGGAGGAGTGAACCCATGTCCGGAACCAACCACCACCAGGTGCTCATCGTCGGCGGCGGCAGCGCCGGCATCACCGTCGCCGCCAGCCTCAGGCGCCGGGCGCCGCGGGCGCTCGACATCGCCATCGTCGAGCCGGCCGAGGATCACTACTATCAACCGGCCTTCACCCTGGTCGGGGCCGGCGTCTGCCCGCTCGCCCGGACCCGCCGCCAGGAGGCGAGCCTGGTCCCCGCCGGGGTCCGGCTGATCCGCGCCGCGGCCAAGGGATTCGACCCGGCGAACAACGCCGTCCGCCTCGCCGGCGGCGAAACCCTCAGCTACGACTATCTCGTCGTCTGCACCGGCGTGACGCTCGACTGGGGCAAGGTCGAGGGGCTGACCGCGACCCTCGGCCGGAACGGGGTGTGCAGCAACTACGCCCCCGACCAGGCGCCCTACACCTGGGACTGCCTCCGCGCGCTCAAGCCCGGGAGCCGGGCCGTCTTCACCCAGCCACCGCTGCCCTTCAAGTGCCCGGGGGCGCCGCAGAAGATCGCCTATCTGGCCGCCGACCATCTCCGCCGCGCCGGCCATCTGAAGGACTGCGATCTCCAGTTCCTGACCCACGCCCCGACCATCTTCGCGGTCCCGTTCTTCGCCCGCGAGCTGGTCAAGATCGCCGCCCGCTACGGGATCAAGGTGCACTACCAGCACAACCTCGTGGCGGTCGACGGACCGGCGCGGTCGGCGACGTTCGAGCGGGTGGGCGGCGAGCGGCCGGGCGAGCGGGTGAGCGTGGCCTTCGACCTCCTGCACGTCACCCCGCCGCAAAGCCCGCCCGAGGAGATCAGGACCAGCCCGCTGGCGAACGCGGCCGGCTGGATCGAGGTCAACCAGAACACCATGCAGCACGTCCGCCACGCCAACGTGTTCTCGCTCGGCGACGTGTGCTCGACCCCGAACTCGAAGACCGCGGCGGCGGTGCGCAAGCAGGCGCCGGTGGTGGTCCGCAACATCCTCCGGCTGATGGCGGGCGGCGGGCTCGACGCCGGCTACGACGGCTACGCCTCCTGCCCGCTGACCACGGCCTTCGGCAAGACGATCCTGGCCGAGTTCATCTACGGCGGCAAGGTGACGCCGACCCTGCCGCTCGATCCAGCCAAGGAGCGCTGGCTCGGCTGGTGGATCAAGACCACCGGCCTGCCGCTCTTCTACTGGCACTACATGCTGAAGGGCCACGAGTGGTTCCCGCGGCACAACACCGCCTTCGAGGCCGACGCCGCCTGAGCGGCGGGAGTCGCGCGGAGTTATGCCGATTCGCTCCGAGCCCTTCCGGTTTCGTCATGCGCGGACTTGATCCGCGCATCCATGGATCGCCGGGTCAAGCCCCCGGGCTTTTGACCTGGGGGCAAGCCCGGCGATGACGAAAGAGGGCGCAGGAGCTGTCGCGAACCGATCAGACGACTCCCGCCCTTACGCCGCCGAGCGGGTGGCGTAGGGCCGCACCAGCACCTCGGCCGGGATGTTGAGGAGCGCGGCGAGCCGCCGCACCATCGGCAGCGTGAGCGGGCGCCGGCGGGCGAGGGTTTCCGAGACCCGGCCGCGGCTGCCGATGGCAGGCTCGAGGTCGCGGCGGGTGAGCCGCTTCTGCTCCATCATGAACAGAACGGCGGCGATGGGATCGGGCGCCGGGATCGGGTGGTGCCTGGCCTCGTAGACCTCGATCAGGGTGACCAGCACCTCGACGCGGTCGCCCTCGGGCGTGCCCGGCCTGGCGTCCCACAGGCGCTCGGCCTCCTTGAGTGCGGCGCGGTAGTCGGCCCTGGTCCGGATCGGGCGAATCTCCGTGGGCTTTCTCCTCACACCCGCTCGGCGTCGATCCTGTCGTAATCCTTGTGGATGCCGATGAAGCGCACGTAGACCCGCTTGCCTCGGTAGTGGACGGCGGCGACGAGCCGATACTTGTTGCCGCCGATATCGAAGACCACCCGGCCCGTGGCCAATGATGTTGGCCACGTATTATGTTCTTTGAAGGCTTGCACCCTAAGCGCTTGGCAAGCGGGGGCCACAACCTAGTATCAATCACAGGTTGTATAATTGCGCGTGGTCACACACGTGATGGTCCGGCCACGAATGGCGTACGTATGGATCTCAGGCTGCGTATGAACCTCAGGCTGCGTAGCGGATGGGATTGGCCTTGCTAAACTCGGTTGCACGGCGGGTGAGGAAAGTGCAGCCCCCAGTGCGCTCATTCTCCTCCCGGCCGCCATATATTCATTGTCACTCTGTCTCCGCGCTATCGAAAGCTCATATACGCATCGTTTGTGAATATCCGATCCCTTCTCGAAACCGTACAGCTTGACACAGTCGTCGGCCGCAATCTCCTCGTAAGTTCGATTGTAGCCCATCAACTTGGCCATCGGAGAGCCAGGAACAAAATTGTGTTCGGCACAGCCAAGAAGTGGAAGCGCCCCCAGCACAACCGTGATTGCCTTCCTCATCTCCGCTCTCCTCGAATGTTGAATTGGCACCATCAAGTAGCCTTTGCGCCCGAGAGTCATCGCACTGTGAATTTGTTCGACTTAACGATAGCCGTGACCGGCAAGCAAACGCCTACCGGCTTCCGTAAGACGATATCCGCCCCCGGGTTGAGCTTCGGCCCAGCCGCGCTCCTCGCACTCTTCCGCATCATAGAGATTGATGACCCCCGGTCTCCCCCTTTCGTGGCATTGCATCGCTTGAAGGGCCCTCAAGTGTCGGTCCGTAGGCCGGCCATTGGACATTGCGATCATCTCCTTTTCACAGCCCGCAGATTGGCCAGTTTGTCACTCTTGGTCTGTGCCGTCACCTAGCCAGAACCCCCAAGCTTGCGTAAATCAGATTTTCGGAGATACTGCGGAAATTCGGGGGTGCTCATGGGAACACGCAATGTCATTGAATGGTGATCTCCATCAGCTCCACGACCTGATTCGAAAGGCTACTGCGGCGATCACGGGGGACTATTTCCTGCCTCCTGTCGCCGCTGCTACGGGCGAGCCGCCTTTGCTCATCTATCGCGAGCGCGTTTATGCGTATGAGCTCTATCACCAGCTACGAGATCGCTGGCCCCGTTGGCCGTATTCACTTGCCGGGGAGGTCGATAAGCGCGGACACCCAATCGTGCGCGGTCCCGACCTGGATAACGTCAAACCCGATCTTCTGATCCATATCCCCGGCAAAATGGAAAACTTGGCGGTCATTGAAATTAAACCACTTGCGGCCCAAGGAGAGCGGATCGAAGATGATTTGAAAAAGCTGATCGCGTTTCGCCAACAAGCTAACTACAAAGCGGCCATTCTCCTTGCGTTCGGGGAAAACGAGATTGAGCGTGTGGTCGCTCGCGCCCAAGCTCTCCGGCGGAACGATACTAGCCTCGTGGAAATCTATCACCACCGGCGCGCAGGTGAATCCGCAGAGATGGTTTTTCCGCAGGGCTGATCGTCGTAAATTCGTAATTGGCTGAAGTTGGCGCCGCGCCTTAAAGTCCGTGCCGCTTCGTCGCCCCCTAAATCCTCTCCCCCCGCACCTTGCGCAGGAGCCCGCGCACCTTCTGCTCCAGGCCGTCGATGTGGGGGTTGATGGCGAGCGTCGCCTCGTAGGCCTTGAGCGCCCCCTCGTCGTTCTCCAGCGCCTCGTAGATCATGCCCAGCCCGGAGAGGGCGCCGAAGTGGCGCGGCTCGCGCTCCAGCGTCTTCTCGATGTCGGCCACCGAGGCGTCGAAGTTGCCCATCAGGAAGTGCACGGTGGCGCGCTTGTTCCAGCCCTCGGCGACCTCGGGCTGGAGCGCGATCACCGAATCGAAGGTCTCCAGCGCCGCGTCGTAGGCGCCGGCCTGCATCTCGCGGATGCCCTTGCCCATCAGCAGGTCGACCACGTCGGTGCCGGCGAGGATCCACTCCTGCCAGATCTGCTGCTCGATCGCCTTGGCCTCGGCCTTGTCCTTGGTCGCCTGGAGGCGCTGGAAGAGGGTGTCGAGGGGCTCGGCCGCGCCCGCCGCCGCCCCGCCCAGCGCCAGGCCGAGCAGCAGGACCGCCGAAAACCGACGCATGACCGCCCCCGCTCCCATGGCCCGAGCATGACAGGCGCCGAACCCGCCGCCAAGGGGGCTCCGGCGCCGATCACGAAGCGTTGAGCGACGGCGGCCGCGGGCCCCCGGTCGCCCAGTCGAGGAGCTCGACCGTGTGCACCACCGGCACCGAGAGCGCGCCGGCGAGCTGCACCATGCACCCCAGGTTGCCGCTCGCCACCAGCTCGGGCGAGACCCGGGCGATGTTCGCCGCCTTGCGGGCGCGAAGCTCGGCCGCGATCTCGGGCTGGAGCAGGTTGTAGGTGCCGGCCGAACCGCAGCAGATGTGGCCCTCGGGCACGTCGAGCACGTCGAACCCGGCGGCCGAGAGGAGGGCCTTGGGCTCGCGGACGAGCCGCTGGCCGTGCTGCATCGAGCAGGCGGACTGATAGGCCACCCGCTGGCCGGTCTCGACCGCCGGCGCCTTGAGGCCGAGCGCGGCGACGACCTCGCTCACGTCGCGGGCGAGCGCGGCGACGCGCTTCGCCGCCTCGGCCCACTCGGGCTCCTCGCGCAACAGGAACCCGTAGTCCTTGAGCATGGTGCCGCAGCCCGAGGCGTTGGCGACGATGGCGTCGAGCCCCCCGGCCTCGATCTCGCGCCTCCAGGCGGCGACGTTCCGACGCACCGAGGCGAGCGCCGGCCGCTCCTTGCCCAGGTGATGGGCGATGGCGCCGCAGCAGCCCATCCCCTTCGCCACCACCACCTCGCAGCCGTGGCGGGTGAGGAGCCGCACCGTCGCCTCGTTGATCGTGGGCGCGAGCACGTTCTGCACGCACCCGGTGAGGAGCGCCACCCGCATCCGCCGCGGGCCTTGCGCCGGGAACACCTGCGGGCGCTCCGTGGCCGAGGGGGCGTGGGGCCGCGCGCGAGCGAGCGAGAGCATCGCCCCCATCCGGCCGGGAAAGAGACGCGCCGCCGGGCCGAGCGCGCGGGCGGCGATGAGGGCGAGGCGGAACAGCCCGGGGCGGGGCAGCACCGCCGCCAGCGCGGCGCGCACCAGGCGCTCGATGGCCGGGCGGCGATAGCGCTCCTCGATGGTCCGCCGGCCGAGATCGACCAGGTGCATGTAGTTCACGCCCGAGGGGCAGGTGGTCATGCAGGAGAGGCAGGAGAGGCAGCGGTCGATGTGGGTCACGACCTTGGCCGTGGGCGTGCGCTCGTTCTCCAGCATGTCCTTGATCAGGTAGATGCGCCCGCGCGGGCTGTCGAGCTCGTCGCCCAGCAGGAGATAGGTCGGGCAGGTGGCGAGGCAGAATCCGCAGTGGACGCAGGCGCGGAGGATGCGGTCCGCCTCGCCGATGTCTGGTTCCGCGAGCTGGGCGGACGAAAAGCTGGTCTGCATGGCGCCGCGCTTTCCTAGGGTCCGACTCGAATTGAGTTCAACAGATCAACGCATCGCGCAACTGTCGTCATGCGCGGGCTTGACCCGCGCATCCACGTGCCTCCGTCGGCGCTTTCGGCGAAGAGCAAAGCATGGATGGCCGTGTCAAGCACGGCCATGACGCCTTGTGAAATACCCGACGCTTCGAGTCCAGCGGCATCGTTTCCGGGCGGCACACCTACACGCCGGCGTACATGCGCCCGGGGTTGAGCACGCCCAAGGGATCGAACGCCTCCTTCACCCGCCGGGCGAGCCGGGCGAGGGCCTCCGACTGCGGCTCGAACACGGGCACGCTCGCGCGCACCGATTCGGGGGCGCGGACGAGCGTCGCGTGCCCGCCCACGGTGCCGGCCGCGGCCCGCACATCCTCGTGGCGGGCGTCGGCGGCGGGCGGAAGCGCGAGCCACACCAGCCCGCCGCCCCAGTCGTAGAACGCCTCGGCCGGCCCCGGCCGGGCGATGCGCTTGACCACCGTCGGGCCCTCGCTGGGCGGGACCGAGAGCCGCCAGACCACCCGCTCCCCGGCGCCGGCGAAGGGGGCCACGTCACGCACCGCCCGCCAGAGCGCCCGCGAGGGCCCGTCCGCGAGCAGGTCGGTCGGGCCGAACCCGGCGAGCAGCCGGGCGAGCGACTGGCCGCGCGCCGCGACCGAGGGCTCCGGCCCCTCGATGCGAACCGCGGTCAGCGCCCCCGCCCCGGCCAAGGCTTCGGCGGGCAGGCCCGCCGCCGCCGTCTCGGGCAGGTGCGCCGCCCCGGACACGTCGCCGGGGCTCTGGAGCGCGGCGGCGAGCGCCCGCACCGCCGCCTCGTCGGAGAGCCCGCGGAGAAGGAGGGTGCGGACCGCCTCCGGCGCCGGCAGCACCCGGACCGTGACCTCGGCCATCGCCGCCAGCGTGCCGTGCGAGCCGGCCATGAGTTTCGAGAGGTCGAAGCCGGTGACGTTCTTGACCACCCGCCCGCCGGACTTGAACACCTCGGCCCGGCCGCTCACCGCCTGGAAGCCGAGGAAGTGATCGCGCGGCGCCCCGGCCTGGATGCGCCGCGGGCCGCCGATGTTGGTGGCGAGAAGCCCGCCGAGCGTGGCGCGGCCGGGGGCGGCGCCGAGAAGCGGCCCGAGGTCGGGGGGCTCGAAGGCGAGGTGCTGGCGGGCGGCATGAAGCGCCGCCTCGACCTCGGCGATCGGGGTCGCGGCCTTGGCGGTGAGCACCAGTTCGCCCGGGTCGTAGTCGACGATGCCGGCAAGCGCCGAGAGGTCGAGGACGCGGGCCGCCTGCACCGGGCGCCCCAGGCCCCGCTTGCTCGCGCCCCCCAGCACCGCGAGCGGCGCGCGCCCCTCGGCCGCCCAGGCGACGGCGTCGCGCAGCTCGGCGAGGTCGGTGGGGCGGAGGGCCTCGCTCATGCGGGCACGCCCCCCTCAGAACCGCGGCAGATGGGCGAAGCGGGTCTCGCCCCGGTGCACGTGCACCCGCCCAAGCTCGGCGCAGCGGTGCAGCTCGGGGTAGACCTTGCCGGGGTTGAGCAGGCTCTCGGGGTCGAAGGCGCATTTGAGCCGCTCCTGCTGGCGGAGGTCCGCCTCGTTGAACATGGCGCCCATCAGGTCGCGCTTCTCCACCCCCCCCCCGTGCTCGCCGGTGAGCACGCCCCCCACCTCGACGCAGAGCCTCAGGATCTCGGCCCCGAACGCCTCGGCGGCGGCGAGCTCGCCGGGCTTGTTGGCGTCGTAGAGGATAAGGGGGTGGAGGTTGCCGTCGCCGGCATGGAACACGTTCGCCACCCGAAGGCCGTAGCGGGCCGACATTTCGGCGATGCGGCCCAGCACCTCGGGCAGGCGCTTTCGGGGGATGGTGCCGTCCATGCAGTAGTAGTCGGGGCTGATCCGCCCGATCGCCGGGAAGGCGGCCTTGCGCCCGGCCCAGAAGCGGAGCCGCTCCTCCTCGCCTTGGCTCACGCGGACCGTGGTCGCGCCGGCGCCGCGCGCCAGGGCCTCGACCTTGGCGATCAGGTGGTCGACCTCGGCCGCCGGCCCGTCGAGCTCGACGATCAGGAGCGCCTCGGCGTCCATCGGATAGCCGGCCTTGCAGAACGCCTCGGCGGCGTGGATGGCGGGGCGGTCCATCATCTCCATCCCCCCGGGCACGATGCCGGCGCCGATCACCGCTCCGACGCAGTCGCCGGCCGCCTCGTTGGAGGGGAAGCCGAGGAGGAGGGCGCGGGCGGTCTCGGGCGCGCGCAGGATCCGCACCGTGACCTCGGTGATGACGCCCAGCAGCCCTTCCGAGCCGGTGACCACGCCCATCAGGTCGTAGCCCCCCGGGTCGAGGTGCCTGCCGCCCAGCCGCACCACCTCGCCGTCGATCAGCGCCATCTCCAGCCCCAGGAGGTTGTTGGTGGTGAGGCCGTACTTGAGGCAGTGCACGCCGCCCGAGTTCTCGGCCACGTTGCCGCCGATGGTGCAGGCGATCTGGCTCGAGGGATCGGGGGCGTAGTAGAAGCCGGCGTGGCGGACCGCGTCGGTGATGGCGAGGTTGGTCACCCCCGGCTGGGCGACGACGCAGCGGTTGTCGAGGTCGACCTCGAGGATGCGGTTGAACCGGCCCATGCCGAGGGTGACGGCGTCGGCGAGCGGCAGCGCCCCCCCGGAGAGCGAGGTGCCGGCCCCGCGCGGCACGACCTTGATCCGCCCGGCGTGGCAGTAGGCGAGCACGCGGCCGACCTCGGCGGTGGTGCCGGGCAGCGCCACGACCATCGGCGGCTGGCGATAGGCGGTGAGGCCGTCGCACTCGTAGGCGCGAAGCTCGTCCTCGTCGGCGATCACGTTCCCGGGGCCGACGATGGCGGCGAGGCCGGCCGCGATCTCGGCCCGGCGGGCGATGACCGCGCGGTCGGGTTCGGGCATCCTCATGGCCGCTCGCTCCCTCCGGCGACTCCCCGGGGCCGGCAATCGTAGCCATCGCGAGGACGAAAAGGAACCTTCAAGCGCCGCCTCCCGCCGGGCTATGCTGGGCGCCGCGGCCGGCCGAAGACCGGCGGGCGCGGAGACAGGGAGGAGACACATGGCCAGGCTCACGGGCGACTTCGCCCCCGTCGACATGGAGAAGGGCTGGGAGACCCCGCCCGGCTACGTCGCGGCGATGAAGCGGAAGATGCTCCAGGGCGCGCTCGACGACGCCAACCGGCGCGGCCGGCGGACCTCGCTCATCCGCATCCCGCCGGGCACGCGGAGCGCCGGCGCCCACGACCACGAGAACGTCGAGGAGGCGCTGATCCTCGAGGGCGACATGACCTGGATCAGGGACGACGGCTCGACGGTACAGAGGCTCGGGCCGATGAGCTACGTCTGCCGGCCGCCGCGGCGCATGCACGGCCCCTTCGTCAGCCGCAACGGGGCGATGGTGCTGGAGGTCTGGTACTACGACCCGGACTCGCCCAAGGGCCTGGTCTCGAACCTCAAGGACGCCGAGGTGGGCGACTTCGTCGACCTCGACATGGCCACGGGCTGGGAGACCCCGCCCGGCTACGAGCCCGGGATCAGCCGGAAGGTGCTGGCGGGGACGCTCGACGAGAAGAAGAAGCGCGGGCGGCGGACCTCGCTCATGCGCTACGCCCCCGGCGCGCGGGTGCCCAGGGTGGTGAGGCACGACTTCGTCGAGGAGGTGCTGGTGCTCAAGGGCGAGCTCCTGTGGACCGGCGCGACGGACGCCGAGGTGGTGCAGCGGATCGGGCCCCTGTGGTACGTCTGCCGCCGGCCGGGCGTGGCGCACGGGCCATTCGTCTCGCCGGGCGGGTGCACGCTGGTCGAGGTGTGCTACTACCCGGGCTGGTGACGGGCGCGGATACCGGTTCCCCCCGTTCCCGGCTTTCGTCGTCATTCCGGCCGAGGCAAAGGCGAGAGCCGAAATCCAGGGAATGCTGGATACCCGCTGGGTAGTGACTCATTTTGAACCGCCTCGCCCTTCGACAGGCTCCCGGGTCAAGAGCCCGGGGGCAGGCTTGAGGCGTGAGGCGGGTCTTCAAGGCCCTCATGCCGAGCTTATCGAGGCATGAGCCCGTCGAAGCGTGAGGGCGAAATTAGACACTACCCGCCCATGACCGGGCGAAGCCGGATCGGCGTTCATAGCGGTTCGCCTGAGTCCTGACCTTCATCGTCATTCCGGCCGGAGCGAAGCGGAGAGCCGGAATCCAGGGGGTTCCCGGATACCCGCTGGCGCGGGTATGACGAAGAGAAGCGGTGGCGCGAGTCACGACCCCCGCGACTTGGTACGAGCCGCCCCCGCCGCGGCCTTGGCCCCGGCCTCTCCGGCCGCGGCGCTGGCGCGGACCAGCGCCCCCGGGTCGCGCTCGGACTCGAGGGCGAGGAGCCGCGAGGCCAGCGCCTCCGCCCCGCCCGGCGCGAGACAGGGGCCGGCGAGGAGCTGGAACTTGGTGCGCACGTCCTCGTCGGTGACGAAGTTCCCGGGCTCGCCCTTGGGGACGCGGACGAACTCGCTGAACGTTCCCCGCCCGGTGCGGACGGTGATCCTGCCGCTCATCTGCTCGGGGTAGCTCGCCTCGGCGTCGGCGTCGTGCGCCACGTCGACCTTCTCGCAGAGCGCGAGCGTGGCGGGATCGGCGAGATGCGTCCGGTAATGGTCCCAGCCCATGGCCCCCTCGCGGAGCGCGACCGCGACCACGAAGTTGCCGGAGAACTGGCCGTCGACCACGTTCTTCGGGCGCTTCTTGTGGGCCTGCGGCTCGCCGATCAGGATCAGCCCCTTCTTCGAGACCCCGACCGTGACGCTTTCGATCTCCTCCGGCCTGATGCCGTGCGCGCGCCGGAGCCCGATGGCGCCGTCGATGGCGGCGTGGCCCCAGCGGCAGGAGGGGTAGGGCTTGATCGCGATCGACATCGTCTCGTAGCGCGAGCCCAGCCCGGCCACCGCCTTCTCCGGCATGGCGTGGGTCGTGTAGCCGTGGAAGAAGCCGAGCCTGCCCTCGAAGGCGCGGGTGGCGCCGACGTAGCCCTCCTGCGAGAGGACGGCGGCGACGAGCCCGCTCTTCGCTGCGTGCCCGACCTGGAAGCGCTTGGTCCAGGCGCCGTTGTCGAGGAACTGGAGCGTGCCCGAGGCCTCGGAGAGGCAGATGCCGAAGGCGTTGGCGGTCGCCTCGCCCGAGAGCCCGAGGACGTTGGCGGCCGCGGCCGTGGCGCCGAAGGCGCCGGCCGTGGCCGTGGGGTGGAAGCCCTGCTCGTAGTGGGCGCCGGGATCGAGGGCGAGCGCCACCCGGCAGGCCACCTCGTAGCCGGCGACCACGCCGGCGATGAGCCGCCGCCCGTCGGCGCCGGCCAGCTCGGCGGCGGCGAGCGCCGCCGGAAGCACGGGCGCGCTCGCGTGCAGGATGGCGGCGGCGTGGGTGTCGTCGAAGTCGAGCGAATGGACGAGCGCGCCGTTGATGAGCGCCGCCCCGGCCGGGCCGTAGGTCGCGGCATCGCCGAAGACCGCGGCCGCGCCGCGGTCGAGCCCGAGCCGGGCGCAGGCCCGGATCAGCGCCGGCGTCGATTCTGCCTCGTGGCGGGCGCGGATCGCGATTCCCGCGGCATCGAGGATAAACAATTTCGCCCGCGCCGCCACCTCGGCCGGCAGCGCCTCGAAGCCAAGGCCGGCGGCATACGCCGCCAGCGTCCCGGTCACCCCGATCATGCCTTCACCCTCCACGACGACGGTCCCGCCCCCGGCCTCGTCGCGCACGATAGCGCACGCGCCGGAACCTCGCCAGGGCGCCCCTTCCGGTTCACTTCACCACGATCACCGTGCAGGGCGCGAGCCGGACGAGCCGCTCCGCGGTGCTGCCCATGATCGCGTTGTAGAGGGCGGCGTGCCCCATGAACCCGATCACCAGCGCATCGAACCGGTGGGTCTCGACGAGCCGGGCGATGGTCGAGACGGGATGGCCGGCGACGAGGTGGGTGTGCAGCTTGACCCGTTCCTTCTTGGCGATCGCCGCCGCCTTCGCGGCCACGGCCTCGAAGTGATGGTTGGCGAGGGCCTTCTCGCCCACCACCTCCTCGCGCGTGCCCGGGAGCCACGGCAGCTCCTCGACCGAGACCATGTGCAGCTCCGCCCGGTAGCGCCTGGCCAGGTTGAGGGCCGCGGCGAGGGCCTTGAAGGCGCCCTCGGAGCCGTCGTTCGCATGCAGTATCTTGCCGAACATCTCATGCCTCCGCCCGGGATTCCGATCCCCGTCCGGCCGATTCGTCCTCGGAGAACTCGACCTCCGGCTGGAACCACTTCTGGGCGATGATCGTCGGCACCACGGCGCTGCCGATCACGGCGGCCACCAGGACCGTGTACTGGTCCTGATCGACGATGCCGTTGGTCAGGCCGAAGAGCGCCGAGATCGTTCCGAAGGTGAGGCCCGTGGACATCATCAGCGTCGTGTACATCGCCTCGCGCCTCTTGAATCTGAAGGCCAGCGTGAGGGGCCAGATGCCGGCGAACTTCGTCGCCATCTTGACCGCGAGGAAGACCGCGATCAAGCCGGCGGCGGCGGCGATGGTCTCGAACTTCACCAGCGAGCCGGCCTTGAGGAAGTAGAACGGGGTGAGGAGGGTGAAGGCCATCGCCCGGATGCGCAGGGCCACGGCCTTGTGCTTCAGGAAGTAGGGGGCCAGGGCCATGCCGATGAGGTAGGCGGGAAGGACCGCCTCGCTGTTGGCGAGCGCCGCCAGCCCGCCGAGCAGGAACAGGAGCAGGAGGAGGAACTTGACCTCGGGCTCGCTCACCCGCTCGCGCACCAGGGTGAAGAACCAGGGGATGAACCGCGGAACCAGCCACAGCGCGACCGCGGTCGCGGCGGCGAACGCCGCCAGCCACAGATTGTAGTTGGCGAAGACGACGCCCAGGGCGAGGACCGTGCCGATGTCGTTGATGAAGCAGCCGGCGAGGATGATCTTGCCCATCTCGGCGCGGTTGAAGCCGGTCTCCACCATCACCGCGTAGACCACCGCGACCGAGGTGGTGGAAAGGGCGATGCCGGCGATCTGGGCCTGCGGCCACGCCCAACCGAGCCCGTAATGCGCGTAGCCGAGGACGCCGAGGTAGGGGGCGAGAAATCCGACGGCGCCGATGCTCATGGTCGACCGGAAATGCTTGCGCACCACCGCCGGATCGACCTCGGTCCCGGCCAGGAAGGTGAGCAGGATGGCGCCGACGCCGGCGAGGTAGTTGACCCAGGCGTTGGGCGCCATCCCCAGGAGATTGCCGCCGAACGAGCCGAGCACGATCTCGATGAGCGCCACCGAGACGCCGACGCGGATCGAGATCAACGACGACGCCAGGGCCAGGCCGACCCAGAGCGCGGACGTGAACCACAGAGTCTCCATCTCCGACCTCTCCTCATGGTCGCGCGCAAGGAGCGGAGGGCGCGCCTGGAACCCTCGCGCCGTTCCCCTCCCGTCCCTCGACTGCGCGACCGGGCGGCCGGCCTTCCGGGAGATGCCCGCGATGCCTCGCGGGCATGAAAAAACCCGCCTCACGCGGGTTTCCGGCAAGAGACCCCCGCCGCGTTCGTCGCGCAGCAGGAGTCATCAGCCTCGATGGCGGTTCTCGGGGGACTCCATCCCCTTCTCGACCCGGCTGTATAGCCGCGCCCGGGGACGAAGTCAAAGCCCTCGCCGGCGGCGCGCCTGCGCCTTGAGTGGTCCCCCGATCAGTACGAGCGCGGCATGCCGAGCACGTGCTGGCCGAGGTAGGAGAGGATCAGGTTGGTCGAGATCGGCGCGATCTGGTAGAGCCGCGTCTCGCGCCACTTGCGCTCGATGTCGTACTCGCGGGCGAAGGCGAAGCCGCCGAAGGTCTGCATCGCCGCCTCGCCGGCGTGCCAGGCGGCCTCGGAGGCGAGGAGCTTGCCCATGTTGGCGTCCTTGCCGCAGTCGAGCCCGGCGTCGAACAGCGCCGCCGCGCGCCGCACCACCAGCTCGGCGGCCTCGGTCTCGGCGAAGGCGCGGGCAATCGGGAACTGGATGCCCTGGTTCTGGCTGATGGGGCGGTCGAAGACGATCCGCTCGCCGGCGTAGGCGACCGCCTTGGCGATGAACCAGCGGGCGTCGCCCAGGCACTCGGCGGCGATCAGGATGCGCTCGGCGTTCATGCCGTCGAGCACGTAGCGGAAGCCCCTCCCCTCCTCGCCCACGAGCGCGGAGGCGGGGATGCGCAGGTTGTCGAAGAAGACCTCGGTGGTGTTGTGGTTGATCATCGCCTTGAGGGGACGGATCTCGAGCCCCTTGCCGAGGGAGGCGCGGATGTCGACGAGGAAGGTCGAGAGCCCGTCGGTGCGCCGCTTCACCTCCTCCAGCGGCGTGGTCCGGGCCAGCAGCAGCATGAGGTCCGACTGGCGCGCGCGCGAGGTCCACACCTTCTGGCCGTTGACCACGTAATGGTCGCCCTCGCGCACCGCCCGGGTCTTGAGCCGGGTGGTGTCGGAGCCGGTGGTGGGCTCGGTCACCCCGAACGCCTGCAGGCGCAGCTCGCCGCTCGCGATCTTCGGCAGGTAGGTCCGCTTCTGCTCCTCGCTCCCGTGCCTGAGCAGCGTGCCCATGATGTACATCTGCGCGTGGCAGGCGGCGGCGTTGCAGCCCGAGCGGTGGATCTCCTCCATGATCACCGAGGCGGCCCGGATCGAAAGCCCCGAGCCGCCGTACTCCTCGGGGATGAGCGCGCCCAGGAAGCCCGAGCCGGTGAGCGCCTTGACGAACCCCTCGGGATAGGCCTCGCGCTGGTCGAGGTCGCGCCAGTACTCGCCGGGAAAGTCGGCGCAGATGCGCCGCACCGCCTCGCGGATGTCCGGGTGGTCCTCGCCGATGGCGATCGAGACCTCGGCCTCGCTGGCGCCCATGGTGTCCTCTCTTCCCGAGTCGCTGCCCGGCCCTTTTCTTCCACAAAAGGCCGCCCGGTTCCACCGTGGCGTGGGGCGCGGGCAGGCGTTGACCGCCCGCCTCCCGGCCGATAGCGTGCGGAAGGGCGCCAGGGGAGCGAACCGCCATGCCTAAGTGCCCACTTTCACGGATAGATGCCCCGGGTGACGGCCTTCCAGGAGGCGACGGCAAGGAGCGGGACGCGCCGCGATGCCGGGCGCATCGCCAGCGGCCCGCGACGCCGCCGGCGGCCCTGGAAGGCCGCCCTTGGGGTCGCCGTCCGCGCGCCCTCGGTTCGTCGGCGCCGCTCGCCGATGGTTCCGCATCGCCTTCGCGCCGCCTCCTGCCGAGGCCCCGCGGAGCGGCGATCACACGTGACACCTATCCGTGAAAGTGGGCACTAAACGCGCGAAGCGGCTGGGCTTCATCGGGGTGGGCGCGATGGGCCTGCCGATGATGGCCAACCTCGTCCGGGCCGGGTTCGCGGTCCGCGCCTGCGACGTCGATCCCGCGCGCCTCGCGGCCGCGGTCGCCGCCGGCGCCGAGGCCGCGGCGAGCCCCCGCGAGGCGGCGACGGCGCGCGAGGCGGTGCTGCTGTCGCTCCCCGATGCGCGCGCGGTGGAGGCCGTGGTCTTCGGCCCGGGCGGCATCGCCGAGGCGCTTCCCGGCAGCCCCCGGGCTCCCGACCCGGGGGCCGGCCCCCGCCTGACCGTGATCGACCTCACCAGCTCGCGGGCCGAGACCTCGCGGCGGGTGGGCGCGCTCCTCGCCGGCGCCGGCGGGGCGTTCCTCGAGGCGCCGGTGAGCGGCGGCGTGGGCGGGGCCCGCAAGGGCACGCTCTCGATCATGGTCGCGGGCGACCCGGCGGTCATGGAGGCCGAGCGCGACGTGCTCTCCGCGATCGGGACCTCGATCCGCCACGCCGGGCCGCTCGGCCACGCCAACCTGGTCAAGGCCCTCAACAACCTGGTCTCGACCGCCAACCTGCTGATCGCCGCCGAGGCGGTGCTGATCGCCGCCCGGGCCGGGCTTTCGGTCGGGCGCTTCGCCGAGGCGGCGCAGGCGACGCTCGGCGCCTCCGACGCGCTGGGGCGGAAGCTCCTCGACAACCTGCTCCGCCGGGCCGGCACCTCGCGCTTCCGGCTCCCCCTCCTCTACAAGGACCTTTCTTACGCGACCGAGCTCGCGGCCGAGACGAAGGCGGGCGACGTGGTGAGCGGCCTCGCCCGCGAGGTGGTGGCGGAGGCGCTGGCCCGCTTCGGCGAGGACGGCATCGGCCTCCAGGCCGCCCACGCGCTGGAGGCATGGGAGGCCGACGGACCGGGCGCGCTGCCGCCGGTGTAGGCGGCAGATTTCGACCCCGCCCTCGGCGGGGGAGCGGGGGGTCGGGGCGGCGGGAGTGGGAGTAGAAAAAGCCGAGTTCAGAGGACCGTTACGTGAGCCGCCCGCCCCGTTCGAAAAGTTCCGCCGTCGGCTCGCGCGACGCCAGGCGTGATTTTCGGCCCTCGGGCTTGGTCTTTGCTCGCGCAGCCGTCATGTTGGCGGGACGTTTCTCTCCACCGTCTGCGGGAAGCGGCGCATCCTCCGCGCCATTCCATAGGATACCGGGCCGGGGAATTCGGTAGTAATTCCGGTCGGCCGCAGAGCCCTTGCCATCCCGTAGGTCGTCAGTCCGCGTTTCGAAGCGGCCGACCGCGCCGCGCAGGTAGTCTTCGACAAGGTCGATACAAATCCATCGGCGGCCCAGCCTTTCGCACACCTCCCCGGTCACGCAGCTTCCGGCGAAGGGATCAACAACCAAGTCTCCGACATCGGTCAGCATCCGGACGAAGAATTCCGGGACATCCACCGGATAGCGCGCCGGATGCGGCGCGATTCCCTGTTCCTTGCAGTAGCGCAAGTAGGAACCGTTGCTATCGGTATTGGCGACGGCCATGAGGTTCGGTGGGATGGCGGCGCCGTTGTCGCGATTGAAGTGCTCGCTGATATCGTGGCCCGAAGGACGCTTCATCGCCTTATAGCCGCGCGCCAAGAGCTCCTTCATGGAGGGGCTATAAGGCTGAAGAACGCGCCTGTTTCCTGCCTTCGGCCATGGTGTCGGAGAGAGCCACCAGACGCAGTTGACCGCATCTTTCACGCGAATACGCCGGACCGTCACCCATTCCGCGGGGGTGGGTAGCTTTGAAGGGTTCCACCAATAGACTTCCTGGGCGAGATGAAAGCCGAACTCTTCGCACAGCATAATCAGGAGCTTGAAGTGATAGAGGCTCCGCGTCGGTTGACCCGGAATCCAGGATCCTCCGATATCGATGACCAAGCTCCCTTTGTCCTTGAGAACGCGCTTGAACGCGGCCCCGAAGGGGCGGAACCAATCCACATACTCGGCGGCATCGGCGTTGCCGTAGCCCTTCTTGCGCACCAAGCCGAAGGGGGGGCTGGTCATGATCAGGTTGACGGAATCGGCGTCCACCGCAGCCAACGCGTCGAGCGCGTCGCCCAGGACCATTCGCCCGAGGGCGGTTTGATGGTAGGTGCGGGCCTGTCCCTGCGTGACTGCCATTGTGGACCTCTGCCTAGATATCGAGGACCTTCAGTTTCATCGCATGCTGGGCTTCCCGGTTGAACACATCGACGATTGCCGTCGGATTGCGCTCGATTGTCCCAAGGTCGCCGCCGTCCACCATCACCACGCACAGATTGAAATCGGCCATGATCTTGTTCGCATATCGCCGAGCCTCTGGGCCGATCTCGCCGGTGCTTACGACGACGACCACGTTGCTCTTGAGGACATGCGCCAATCCCACCTCCTTGGCGACATCGTCCAGCACGACGCGGTCCGTATTCTTGCATTGAATTTGCCATCGTGAGAACACAAGGCGGCTCGACTCGAAAATCAAGTCCACCTCCGCACCGCCGGTTGCTGTTCCCCGCACCCGCGTCGCCACGTAGTCCATATCCAGCAGTCGCATCAGCTTGAAGGCCAGCGCTTCGAGGGCAAGACCGCGCCGATGACGATCCTCTACCGAGAGCTCGGCCCGGATATCTGGAAGCGACCTGCGGAGTAGCGGCCGCAATCCCGCGTCGGTCTGCTTCTCGAGCTGATTAAGCAGCGGCGTTATCAGATCGGCGACTAGTTTCGGCGTCGGCGTCACGAGAAACGGCTTCGCGCCTCGTCCCTTCTCCGCCGTGCCGCGGACTAACGTCACGTAGCCAAGTGTCGCGAGGGGATAAAGAACCTGCTTCGCCAGATTCTTCTCGTTGAACCTCACCCCGAAGGTTGCCGACGCCAGTTTCTCGATCTGATTCGAGGGGTACGGGCCGGGACCGCCCATGTTGGCGAGCGTCCGAAGGTAAACCTTCTGCTCCCGGCTCAGGTTCGCCAGGGCCTCGAACTCGTCTACCGGAGCACCGAGGAGTTCCTTTAGGCGCGCCTCGTCAATCCGCCAGCCGGAAGTGAATACGCCGGCCCTTTCGAGCCAGAGCCGCATGATGCTCGGATGCTTTCCACCACGCGGGAAATGGATCCCGCGCTCCCCGAGCCAGCGGCGAAGCCGGATCAGATCGACGGTTTCTCCCGCCGCTTGCACATCCTGCACGCATTGCACCAGGGTCATGCCGTGGAGATTCAGCAGAACGTGGCGGGCGAGTTCCGCGTGAAGCTTGCCGTCATCGCGGCCAAGCTCGTAGAGTCTCCGGCCGAATTCGGTGAGGCCCGCGTTCCTGTCGATGAGTCCGTAAGCAATCATCCCGAGCTTCGTATTGTTGGCGAGCTTGCCCCGGTTATAGTCGGACGTCCGATGCTTCTCGAAATAGGCCGCGCGCACCGCCGCCTCGAACGCCTTCCAGTTGCCGCCGTGCTTTGCCGCCAGCTCCAGCACATGCCGGAGTCTAATCTGCGAGGGCGAGAACTCGCTTCCAAACGGAAGATCGCTCCGAACCACAAGCCTGTCTCCGTCCTCGGCCTCTCCTGAATTGGCGTGCCGTCCGGCCACCGGCTCCCTCAGCGGCCACATCCAAAAAGCACTGTAGGCCGATCCCAAAAAGAGTCAACGATTTTGTGAGAACGAACAAAGAACGCTACAAAATGTAGCGATACGGGGAAGTCCCCACCAGGCTTGGCCCGGCTTGCCGGGCCACGGCCCCACCGCCTCAGCGCCCGTTCGCGCTCCTCGTACCCCGCCGCAGTGTCGCTCCCGCCTAAGTCGTAGCGCCTCCAAGAACGTCGAGGGCTCCCCGGCCCGCCCGCGCCCGGGTATGCCCGCTCTTTCCCCCAATCCCCCTTGACATCCGGGCCGGGATAATGTACCAATATGGTGAAGTTCTTTGAAACGGTGTATAGGACTGGCGCGGGCAGGCCCGCCATGGCGCCCCGTGGCGCGGCACCGCAAGGAATCGAGGCGACGCCCTCCTATCTCGTCACCCCCGCGAAAGCGGAGGTCCATGGATGCCCGCTTCCGCGGGCATGACGAGCCGTGGTTGTCGCCACGAAAGAAACCTTCCCCGGTTCTTCCGAATGAACCGCCTCCTGGGGGTATGACGGCGGGGGTGTCTACGGCCGGCCGGACCCCGCCGGAACCGGCCGCGCCCCGTTGAAACCAAGCCCGTAAATCCGGAATAAATCCTGGATTGGGTAATCCTTCCCATCCGCACATCGACTTTTCCGGCCTGCCCCGTGCGGGTTGTGCGGACCTGGGAGTTCCGTCCCAAGGCGCGCGCCTCAAGGACGGGCCGGAGCCCCTAGGCGGCGGAGTTCAGCACCTCGCGCAGCACGAACGGCAGGATGCCGCCGTGGCGGAAATACTCCGCCTCGTCGGCGGTGTCGATCCGGGCGCGAAGCCCGATCTCCTCCACCCCGCCGCCGGCGCGGACGATCCGGCAGGGAAGCCCGGCGCCGGGCGCGATCCCGCCGGCGATGCCGGCGACGTCGATGCGCTCCGAGCCGTCGAGCCCCAGGGTCTTGCGGGTGACCCCGGCGGGGAACTCAAGCGGCAGCACCCCCATGAACACGAGATTCGCGCGGTGGATGCGCTCGAAGCTCTCGGCGATCACCGCCCGCACCCCCAGCAGCCGGGTCCCCTTCGCCGCCCAGTCGCGCGAGGAGCCGGTGCCGTACTCGCGCCCCGCGACCACCACCAGCGGCACCCCCTCGTCGCGGTAGCGCATCGCCGCCTCGAAGATCGTCGTCGCCTCGCCCGAGGGGTGATGGCGGGTGAAGCCGCCCTCGCGCCCGGGCGTCATCTCGTTCCTGAGGCGGATGTTGGCGAAGGTGCCGCGGATCATCACCTCGTGGTTCGCCCGCCGGGCGATGTAGGAGTTGAAGTCGCCGGCCGCCACACCCCGCTCCAGCAGCCAGCGGCCGGCCGGGGTGTCGGCCCTGATCGCGCCCCCCGGCGAGACGTGGTCGGTGGTGATCGAATCGCCGAGGAGGGCAAGGACGCGGGCGCCCCGGATGTCGGCGGGGGCCTCGGCGCCGCGCCCCACCCCGGCGAGGAACGGCGGCTCCTGGATGTAGGTGCTGGCCTCCTCCCAGGCGAAGGTGCCGGCGCCGCCGGCGGCGAGCGAGCGCCAGCGCGCATCCCCCTCGAAGACCGAGGCGTAGCGGCGGCGGAAGGTCTCGGCGTCGAGCGAGGCGGCGAGCGCCCGGCGCACCTCCTCGCCCGAGGGCCAGAGGTCGCGGAGGTAGACCGGGTTGCCGCGCCGGTCCTCCCCCAGCGGATCGGAGGTCAGGTCCGCCTCCAGCGAGCCGGCGAGCGCGTAGGCCACCACCAGCGGCGGCGAGGCGAGATAGGCGGCGCGCACCAGGGGGTGGATGCGGCCCTCGAAGTTGCGGTTGCCCGAGAGCACCGCCACCACCACCAGCCCCTCGGACTCGATCGCGCGGGCGACCGCCTTGTCCAGCGGCCCCGAGTTCCCCATGCAGGTGGTGCAGCCGTAGCCGACGAGATGGAACCCGAGGGCATCGAGGTCGGCCTGGAGGCCGGCGCGGGCGAGGTAGTCGCTCACCACCCGCGAGCCCGGCGCGAGCGACGCCCTGACCCACGGCTTGACCCTGAGCCCCCGCTCGCGCGCCTTGCGGGCGAGGAGCCCGGCGGCCAGCATCACCGACGGATTCGAGGTGTTGGTGCAGCTGGTGATGGCGGCGATCGCGACCGCGCCGTCGGCAAGCTCGAAGCCGCGCCCGGGAACGGCGGCGCGCCTGCGGCCCTCGCCGCCGCGGGCGAGCAAGGCGAGCGCCTCGGCGAACGACGCCGGGGCGCGGGAAAGCGCCACCCGGTCCTGCGGGCGGCGGGGCCCGGCGACGCTCGGCTCGACCTGGCCGAGGTCGAAGGCGAGGACGTCGGTGAACGCCGGCTCCGGGGTCTCCGCCCCCCGCCACAGCCCTTGCGCCTTGGCATAGGCCTCGACCAGCGCGATCCGCTCGGGCCCGTGCCCGGAGAGGCTCAGGTAGCGGAGCGTCTCGCCATCGACCGGGAAGAGCCCGCAGGTCGCCCCGTACTCCGGCGCCATGTTGGCCAGCGTCGCGCGGTCGGCCAGCGCCAGCGCGTCGAGGCCGGGGCCGAAGAACTCGACGAACTTGCCTACCACCTTGGCCGTTCGCAGCATCTCTGTGACGGTCAGCACCAGATCGGTGGCGGTCACGCCCCAGCGCAGTTGTCCCTTCAGATGGACGCCGACCACGTCCGGGGTGAGGAAGTAAACCGGTTGACCGAGCATGCCGGCTTCGGCCTCGATGCCGCCCACACCCCAGCCGACCACTCCTATGCCGTTGATCATCGTGGTGTGCGAGTCGGTGCCGACCAGAGTGTCGGGATAGTAAGTGTCGTCCCTGGCGTGCATGCCTCGAGCCAAGTACTCGAGATTCACCTGGTGCACGATCCCGATGCCGGGCGGCACCACTTTGAACGTGTCGAAGGCCTGCATGCCCCATTTCATGAACTGGTAGCGTTCCTTGTTGCGCTGGAACTCCAGTTTGGTGTTCAGATCGAGTGCGTTCCTGGAACCGTAG
>JACQOE010000064.1 GCA_016202695.1 Pseudomonadota bacterium
AGATCAGGTTCTCGCCCGTCGAGGTCCCACCCGGCGTCGGCGTCCCCGGATCGCCGCCTCGCGTGTCCACATCGGCCCAGTAGGGCGCGATGAGGGAGAGGCTGCTGCCGGTGATTCCCGACGGCGTGAACGTGCTCAGCGGACTGCCGAACGTGACGTTGCCGTTGGTGTTGATGTAGAGCCCGGTGAACGTCGACCCGAAGAAGTTGAGCCCGCCCGAGAAGATGCTGCTCACGTCGATGAGCCCGGAGTTGCCGTCGTCGTTCCGCGACACCGCGCTCTCGCCGAACCCGGACGAGCCGCCCAGGCCGTTCACCAGCCGCCCGTCCCCAAACAGCGGGATCGGCACGCCGAACGTGGATTCCTCTCCGGTAATGTTCGTGTAGACATGGATATCGGGCGCCGTCGGCGGATCGTTGACGCCGGCGACCGTGATCGAAACCGTGGCGCTGTCGAACCCGCCGTGGCCGTCGGAAACCGTGTAGTTGAACGTGTCGACCACGCTCTCGCCCACCGCCAGCCAGTTCAGCGCGCCCGCCGGGTTGTAGGTGTAGCCGCCGTTGGCGGCCACGCTGACGGCCGCGCCATAGGCGCTGGTCGTGTCGTAGGCGGACACGCTCAGCGCGTCGCTCGCGTCCACGTCGGTGTCGTTGCCGAGCACGTTGCCGCCGACCGCCGTGTCCTCGTTGGTCGCGTTGGAGTCGTCGTTCGCCACCGGCGCGTCGTTGACGCCGGCGACCGTGAGGGTAACGGTGGCGGTGTCGAAGCCGCCGTGCCCGTCGGTGATGGTGTAGGTGAACGTGTCGGTCGCGCTCTCCCCCACCGCCAGGTACTGGAACACCGAGCCCGGGTCGTACGTGAACGACCCGTCCGCGTTCATCGTCACGCCCGCCCCGGACGCACTCGTCGAGTCGTAGGCCGACACGCCGAGAACGTCGGACGCATCCTCGTCGGTGTCGTTGCCCAACACCCCGCTCGCGGCCACCACCAGCGACGTGTCCTCGTCCGTCCCGTAAGCGTCGGCGACCGCGTCGGGCCCATCGTTGACGCCGGCGACCGTGAGGGTGACGGTGGCGGTGTCGAACCCGCCGTGCCCGTCGGTGATGGTGTAGGTGAACGTGTCGGTCGCGCTCTCGCCCTCGGCGAGGTAGTTGAGCGCCGCGGTCGGGTCGTAGACCACGTCCCCGCCCACCAGCGACACGCCCGCCCCGAGCGTGCTGGTCGCCGAGACCGCCGAGATCGAGAGCACGTCGGACGCGTCCGGATCGCTGTCGTTCGCCAGCAGGTCCGCCGCCGCGATCGTCACCGCCGTGTCCTCGTCCGTGTAGGCGCCGCCGCCCGAGACGAACGCCAGCGCGTTCCCGAACAGCTGCATGTAGTCGCCCGACAGAGTCCCGTAAGCGTCGTTCGGGAACAGCGTGATCCCCACCACGCCCGAGCCCCCGTCCACCGCCACGAACGGACTACCGGTGTTCCACGACGCCACCAGCTGCGCGTCCGACGACAGGTCCACAACGTCGTGGTAGTAGCCGCCGATGCTCGTGATCGTCAGCGGACCCGACATGATCGGGTGCCCGGAATCGTAGCTCCCCAGCGAGACGCTGAAGTAGTTCCCCTGGTAATTCTCGAACGGCATGTAGCCGTCCGTCTCCAGCCGGCCCCAACTCCAGCCCAGGTAGGCAGCGTCCTCGTTCTGCCAGATGAAGGTCGCGGTCACCAGTCCGCCGCCCGCGTCCACGTAGTCCGCCAGCCGGTTGCCGATCGAGGCCGAGTCCGACCAGCCGTTCTGATAGGCGAGGATGGAGTCGTACTGCTGGAGCGTCGCCAGGCTCTCGCTGCCGTTCAGAACCGTAACGCTGCCGAAGATGCCGAGCGCGGCGAGGTCGCTCGCGACGTTGCCCGCGCCGAAGGTCCCGTCGCTCGCCCCGTAGACGGCGATGTTGCCGTCGCCGCCCGTGCCGCCGAGCGTGTCGTCCACCGCGTCCGGGCCATCGTTGACGCCCGCCACCGTGAGGGTGACGGTGGCGGTGTCGAAGCCGCCGTGCCCGTCGGTGATGGTGTAGGTGAACGTGTCGGTCGCGCTCTCGCCCTCGGCGAGGTAGTTGAGCGCGCCGGTCGGGTCGTAGACCACGTCCCCGCCCGCCAGCGACACGCCCGCCCCGAGCGTGCTGGTCGCCGAGACCGCCGAGATCGAGAGCACGTCGGACGCGTCCGGATCGCTGTCGTTCGCCAAGAGGTCGCCGGCCGCGATCGTAATCGCCGTGTCCTCGTCCGTGTAGGCGCCGCCCGCGCTTTGCGCCTGAACGTTGTCGACCACCAGGTAGGTGTCGACGCCGAAGTCGCCGGTATTGCTCACCCCGAGCCCAAGGGTCACCCACCCCGAGGCGCTCGCCGTGTAGCTGAACGTCTGCCAGCCGCTCGATCCGTAGCTTCCAACCCCAGGAATGTCGGCCAACTCATAGGCCGCTCCGTTGATGGTCACGAACGCGAAGTCGTTGAAGGGCGTGTAGTCCGTGGTCGCAAAGTACCAGTCGAACGAAAGCACGGCGCCCGCGTTCATGTAGACCGAGGTCTGGATCGCCGCTCCGTCCGTGGCGTTGCCGAAGGTCGGGTCCGGGTTGCCGTTCACCGCGTCCAGCGTCCCCCCGGCCAGCCCGAGGAAGCCCTCGATCTGCCAGTCGCCGGCATCGCCCGAGCGCAGCACCGCCTCGTAAGAGCCCTCCGTCGGCCCGATGGCACCCGAGTAGAAGGTCGAGAAGCTGGTCGCAACCCACGCGTTGCCGATCGTCGTCCAGCCGGTGTAGTCGCCGCTCTCGAACGTCCCCACCGCAACCGTGCCGACAAGCGTGTCGTCCACCGCGTCGGGCCCGTCATTGACGCCGGCGACCGTGACCGTGACGGTGGCGGTGTCGAACCCGCCGTGCCCGTCGCTGACGGTGTAGCTGAACGTGTCGGTCGCGCTCTCGCCCACCGCCAGGTACTGGAACACCGAGCCCGGGTCGTAGGCAAACGAGCCGTCCGGGTTCATGGTCACGCCCGCCCCGGATGCACTGGTGGCGTCGAACGCCGATACGCTCAGGGTGTCGGAGGCATCCACGTCGGTGTCGTTGCCCAGAACCCCGGTCGCGGCCACCGCCAGCGGCGTGTCCTCGTCCGTCCCGTAGGCGTCGTCCACCGCGTCCGGGGCGTCGTTGACGCCGGCGATCGTGAGGGTGACCGTGGCGGTGTCGAAGCCGCCGTGGCCGTCACTGACCGTGTAGCCGAACGTGTCGGTCGCGGTCTCGCCCACCGCCAGGTACTGGAACACCGAGCCCGGATCGTACGTGAACGAGCCGTCCGGGTTCATCGTCACGCCCGCCCCGGACGCACTGGTGGCGTCGAAGGCAGACACGCTCAGGGTGTCGGAGGCATCGACGTCGGTGTCGTTGCCCAACACCCCGGTCGCGGCCACCACCAGCGGCGTGTCCTCGTCCGTCCCGTAGGCGTCGTCGACCGCGTCGGGCGCGTCGTTGACGCCGGCGACGGTGATCGTCACCGTCGCCGTCGAGGTCGCGCCGGCAAGGTCGGAGATCGTGTAGCTGAACGTGTCGGTCGCGCTCTCGCCCACCGCCAGGTACTGGAACACCGAGCCCGGGTCGTAGGCAAACGAGCCGTCCGGGTTCATCGTCACGCTCGCCCCGGACGCACTGGTGGCGTCGAAGGCCGTCACCGTGAGAACGTCCAGATGGTCCGGGTCGGTGTCGTTCCCCAACACCCCGTCCGGGGCCACCGCCAGCGCCGTGTCCTCGTCCGTCCCGTAGGCGTCGCCGTTCGCCGTCGGCCCGACGTTGGTCAGAACCACGTCCAACGCCTCGAAGTCGGTCGCCGCGAGGTCGACGGTCGTGAACTGGAAGGTCGGGCCGCTGTCCGTGTACGGGTTGCCGTTGGCCGCCAGAAACGCCTGGTAGTCGGCGATCTCGCCGGCCAGCGCCAGTTGCTCGCCGTAGGTCAGCGTGAGCCGCAGCGTGTCCCAGCCGGTGCCGCCGTCGTAGTCGTCGCTCGCCCCCAGGTTCTCGACCATGGTGTAGTTGGCGAGGTCGTCGCCCTGCTGGCCGAACACCTGGTCGTTGCCGGCGCCGCCGTCGAGATAGTCGTTGAAGGTGAGCGGACCGCTCTCGCCGCTCCCGGAACCGCTCGCATGCGAGCCGCCGCCCGAGCCCGAGCCGGGCCCGAAGTCGCCGTAGAGGACGTCGTCGTCCGCCCCGCCGAGGAGCGTATCGTTCCCCTGGCCCCCGACCAGGAGATCGTTGCCGGCTCCGCCGTCGAGGTAGTCGTTGAACGCGAGCGCGTCGCCCGAGCCCCCGCCGGAGCCGGAGCCGCCGTCGCCATACAGGGCGTCGTTCCCCGCCCCGCCCAGGAGCACGTCGTTGCCGGCCCCGCCCTCGAGCCGGTCGTCGACGTCGCCGCCGTCGAGATGGTCGTCGCCGGCCCCGCCCTTCAGCTTGTCATTGCCGTCGCCGCCGAAGAGCTGGTCGTTGCCCGAGCCGCCTTTCAGCTCGTCGTTCCCCGCGCCGCCGTCGAGAAGGTCGTTGCCGGAACCGCCGTTCAGCTTGTCGGCGCCGTCGCCCCCGAACAACTGGTCATCGCCCGAGCCGCCTTTCAGCTCGTCGTTCCCCGCGCCGCCGTCGAGAAGGTCGTTGCCGGAACCGCCGTTCAGCTTGTCGGCCCCGTC
>JACQOE010000006.1 GCA_016202695.1 Pseudomonadota bacterium
GTCCTTGCCGAGGAGGAGATAGGTGACGGGGCCGAGGAGCACGGGGCGCGCGGCGACCGAGAGCGCCTTGGCCTCGAGGAACTCGTCGACCGGCTTGGTTGAGGCGAGACGGAAGCGCGGCTCCTCCTCGAACTCCGGGACGATGTAGTGGTAGTTGGTATCGAACCACTTGGTCATCTCCATCGCCGGCGCGCCTGCCCCCCCGCCCTTCGCGCCCGACGCGCCGCGCGCCATGGCGAAATAGGTGGCCGGATCGACCCGCTCGCCGGGCCAGCCGAAGCGCCGGGGCACCGCGCCCAGCATCGCCGTCGTATCGAGCACATGGTCGTAGAGGCTGAAGTCGTTGCAGGGGACGTGGGCGATGCCGGCCTCGCGCTGCAGCGCCCAGTTCCGCCGGCGAATCTCGGAGGCGCGCCGCATCAACTCCGCGACCCCGATCTCCGCCCGCCAGAAGGATTCTTGCGCCGCCTTCAG
The DNA here is from genome assembly GCA_016202695.1 of Pseudomonadota bacterium. Lineage (GTDB taxonomy): Bacteria > Pseudomonadota > Alphaproteobacteria > JACQOE01 > JACQOE01 > JACQOE01. Next base: position 475 of record JACQOE010000006.1, read on the forward strand.
CTCGCGGTGCGGACCGATCCGCGGGTAGCCGAGATTGGAGGCCACGGCCATCGTCCCTGTCCTTTCCATCTTGGTTTGCCCCAACGGCGGCCCCGCCCGGACCGGCGACGGAGCCTCGGGGAGCCGTGCTATCAGACCTGATAATTGTACTCGAGTATTTTGCTGTTACGAAAAAAATACTTTATTAAATTGTAAATATAGTAACACGATGAAGGTGAGGCCCCTTGCCCGGGGCGGCGGCAGGCGGATGCCGGCGTCGGGGACTGCGCCGCGGGCGGCTACGGCTCGTAAGCGAGGTTGGGCGCGAGCCACCGCTCGGCCTGGGCCGCGCTCACCCCCTTGCGGCGGGCGTAGTCCTCGACCTGGTCCCGGCCGACCCGCCCGACCCCGAAATAGCGGGCTTCGGGATGGGCGAAGTAGAAGCCCGAGACGCTCGCCGCCGGCCACATGGCGAAGCTCTCGGTGAGCCGGATGCCTGCGTTCCTTTCGGCGTCGAGGAGGGTAAAGAGCGTCGCCTTCTCGGAATGGTCCGGGCAGGCCGGATAGCCGGGCGCGGGCCGGATGCCGCGGTAGCGCTCCGCGATCAGATCGCCGTTCGACAGGTCCTCGTCCGCCGCGTAGCCCCAGAACTCCTTACGCACACGCTCGTGCATCCGCTCGGCCAGCGCCTCGGCCAAGCGATCGGCGAGCGCCTTGAGCAGGATGTCGGCATAGTCGTCGTGCGCCGCCTTGAGCACGGCCGAGCACTCCTCGGCGCCGATGCCGGCGGTGACCGCGAAACCGCCAATGTAGTCGGCCACCCCGCTCTCCTGGGGCGCGACGAAGTCGGCGAGGCAGAAATTGGGGCTGTCGGCACGCTTCTCCATCTGCTGGCGGAGGAAATGGAGGGTCGCCGCCATCCCCCTGCGACTCTCGTCGGCATAGACCTCGACGTCGTCGTCGCCGACCGTGTTCGCCGGCCAGAAGCCGATCACCGCGCGGGCGGTGAGCCACTTCTCGGCGATCACGCGCCCGAGCATCGCCTTTGCGTCCTTGAACAGGCTCCGCGCGGTCGATCCTACGGTCGCGTCGTCGAGGATGGCGGGGAAGGTGCCGGCGAGCTCCCAGGTGCGGAAGAAGGGCGTCCAGTCGATGCGATCGACCAGCTCGGCAAGCGGATAGTCGGGGAACGCCCGCAGACCGAGGAAGCCGGGACGGGGCGGCGCATAGGCCCGCCAGTCGATTCGTGCCTTGGCGTTGCGCGCCTCGGCCAGGCTCGCGCGCGGCGCCCGGCGCTCGCGCCCGGCATGGTTTTCGCGGACGCGCGCGTACTCGGCGGCCACCCCGGCGACGAAGCCCTCGCGCAGGGTGTCCGACAGAAGGCTCGCCGCCACCCCCACTGCACGCGACGCGTCGAGCACGTGCACCGTCGGCCCCGAGTAGTTGGGTGCGATCTTCACCGCCGTGTGCACGCGCGAGGTCGTGGCCCCACCGATGAGGAGCGGCAGGTAGAAACCGGCGCGCTCCATCTCCTGCGCCACCGTCACCATCTCGTCGAGCGAAGGCGTAATCAGGCCCGAGAGCCCGACGATGTCCACCCGCTCGTTGCGCGCGGTCTCGATGATCCGGGCGTAGGGCACCATCACTCCGAGGTCGATCACCTCGTAGTTGTTGCACTGGAGCACGACCCCGACGATGTTCTTGCCGATGTCGTGCACGTCGCCCTTGACCGTTGCCATCAGGATCTTGCCCTTGGTGCCCAGCGGGGCATCGGCCTTCTTCTCCGCCTCGAGGAAGGGGAGCAGGTAGGCGACCGCCCGCTTCATCACCCGGGCCGACTTCACCACCTGCGGCAGGAACATCTGGCCGGAGCCGAAGAGGTCGCCGACCACGTTCATGCCGTCCATCAGCGGCCCCTCGATCACGGCCAGCGCGCTGGGCGCGGCGCCGCGCGCCTCCTCCACGTCCGCCTCGACGAAATCCGAGATGCCGTGCACGAGGGCGTGGGTCAGGCGCTCGCCGACCGCTCCCTGACGCCAGGAGAGGTCGACCACCCGCTCGCGCTTCGCCCCCTTGGCCTCGCCCGCGATCTCGATCAGGCGCTCGGTGGCGTCGGGGCGGCGGTTGAGGATCACGTCCTCCACTCGCTCGCGGAGCTCCTTGGGGATGTCGGCGTAGACCGCGAGCTGGCCGGCATTGACGATGCCCATGTCCATGCCGGCCTCGATCGCGTGATAGAGGAAGACCGCGTGCATCGCCTCGCGCACCGGGTCGTTGCCGCGGAAGGAGAAGGAGAGGTTGGAGACGCCGCCGGAGATCAGCGCCCCGGGTAGCGTCTTCTTGATGGTGCGGGCGGCGGCGATGTAGTCGACGGTGAAGTTGCGGTGCTCCTCGATTCCCGTGGCCACGGGAAAAACGTTGGGATCGAGGATGATGTCCCCGGGCGGAAAGCCCACCCCCTCGGTCAGGATGCGGTAGCAGCGGGTCAGGATCTCGACCATGCGCTCGTAGGAGTCGGCCTGGCCCTTCTCGTCGAAGGCCATGACGATGGCGGCGGCGCCGAAGCGCAATACCTCGCGCGCCTTGTCGACGAATGCCTCCTCGCCGTCCTTGAGGCTGATCGAGTTCACCACCCCCTTGCCCTGCACGCACTTCAGCCCCGCCCGGATCACCGACCACCTCGAGCTGTCGATCATGACCGGCACGCGGGCGATGTCGGGCTCGGCGGCGACGAGGTTCAGGAACGACGTCATCGCCGCCTCGGCGTCGAGCATGGCGTCGTCCATGTTGACGTCGATGAGCTGGGCGCCGTTCGCCACCTGGTCGCGGGCGATCTCGACCGCGGCGGCGAAGTTGCCCTCGCGGATCAGCTTGGCGAAACGGATCGAGCCAGCGACGTTGGTGCGCTCGCCGACATTGACGAAGCCGGTGACCCGGCCGATCACCCGCGGCTCGAGGCCGGCGAGCCGGCAGTGCCGCTCGATCGCCGGCGGGCGGCGCGGGCTCACCCCCTCGACCGCGCCGGCGATGGCCCGGATGTGGGCGGGCGTGGTGCCGCAGCAGCCGCCGACGAGGTTAACGAGCCCGCTCCGCGCGAATTCGCCCAGATGCGCGGCCATGTACTCGGGGGTATCGTCATAGCCACCGAAGGCGTTGGGAAGGCCGGCGTTGGGATAGACGCTCACGTACACCTCGGCGACGCGGGCGATCGCCTGCACGTGCTGGCGCAGCGCCTCGGCCCCGAGCGCACAGTTGAGGCCAACCGCGAGCGGCCGCGCATGCGCGACCGAGTACCAGAACGCCTCCGGCGTCTGCCCCGAGAGCGTGCGGCCCGAGGCATCGGTGATGGTGCCCGAGATCACCACCGGCAGCCGCCTCTCCGCCTCATCGAACCGCTTGAGGATGGCGTAGATCGCGGCCTTGGCGTTGAGGGTGTCGAAGACGGTCTCGACCAGCAGGAGGTCGACTCCCCCGTCGACGAGCCCGCGCACGGCCTCGCCGTAGGCCGCCACCAGCTCGTCGAAGGTGACGTTGCGGAAGCCCGGGTTGTTCACGTCCGGCGACAGCGAGGCGGTGCGATTGGTGGGCCCGATCGCACCGGCGACGAAGCGCGGGCGCGCCGGCGTGCGCGCGGTCATCGCGTCCGCCGCTTCGCGGGCGATGCGCGCCGCCGCTAGGTTCAACTCGTAGGCGAGGGGCGAGAGGCCGTAGTCGGCCTGCGACACGGCGTTGGAATTGAAGGTGTTGGTCTCAATGATGTCCGCCCCCGCCTCGAGATAGGCGGCGTGGATCTCGCGGATGACCTCGGGCCGGGTAAGCGAAAGGAGGTCGTTGTTGCCCTTGAGGTCGCGCGGATGATCGCGGAAGCGCGCGCCCCGGTAGGCAGCCTCGTCGAGCCGATAGCCCTGGATCATCGTGCCCATGGCGCCGTCGAGCACCAGGATGCGGGCCTTGAGCAGGCGCTCCAGCGTCTCGAAGGTGTCCACGCGCGCGTCCATCGACGATCCGTTCACGGGCTCGGAAAGCGGCTCCGGATGCCGCGGCTTGCGCCCGCCCCGCGGCCCGGCACCCTCGGCCATCGGTTTGGTCCTTCGCGGCCCCCCGGTCAAGCCGCCGTCGATTGCCCCCACCCGGCCGGCAAGGGCTGGCCGGCAGTAGCCCGGGGGGCGCGTGATACCGGGTTCCGCCGCGCCACGCAAGGCGAGGGTGGAAAAAAGCGGGCCGGAAGGTCCGGCCCGTCAGTTTCGGCTTGCGACGACCACCCAACGCAGACCAAGAAGCCGGGCAGGCGCGGGCGGGAGGGAGTTCCCGCACCGCCCGGCGAGAACCGGGTCAGTCGTCGTGGCCGACCGTCCGGAAGGTGGCGGCGGCGAACGCCTCCTCCCAGCTTCCCTGGGTGGCGGCCCGCGAGTATTCCGTGGCCCGGTTCTCGAAAAAGTTGGTGTGCTCGACCGCGTTCAGCATCTCATCGAGCCAGGGAAGCGGATTCTTCTCGATGTGGAACAGCGGCTGCAGTCCGAGCTGCATCAGCCGGCGGTCGGCGATGAAGCGGATGTACTCCTTGACCTCGTGGGCCTCGATGCCCTCCACGCCCCCCATCTCGAAGGCGAGGTCGATGAAGGCGTCCTCGTGGTCGACGATGGTGGCGCAGGCGACATAAAGGTCGCGCTTCAGCTCGTCGGTCCAGATCTCCGGGTTCTCCTGGACGAAGGTGCGGAAGAGCCGGGCGCAGGAGATGGTGTGCAGCGTCTCGTCGCGTGCGCTCCAGCTCACGATCTGGCCCATGCCCTTCATCTTGTTGAAGCGCGGGAAGTTGAGGAGGATGGCAAAGCTGGCGAAGAGCTGCAGCCCCTCGGTGAAGCCGCCGAAGACGGCGAGCGCCTTGGCGACATCCTCCTTGGTATCGACGCCGAACTGCTGCATGTACTCGTACTTGTCCTTCATCTCCTTGTACTTGAGGAAGGCTTGGTACTCGACCTCGGGCATGCCTATGGTGTCCAGCAGGTAGCTGTAGGCGGCGATGTGGATGGTCTCGATGTTCGAGAACGCCGACAGCATCATCAGCACCTCGGTCGGCTTGAACACCTTGGCGTAAAGCTTCATGTAGGCGTTGTTCACCTCGACGTCCGCCTGGGTGAAGAAGCGGAAGATCTGGGTGAGCAGGTTGCGCTCGGCCTCGGTGAGGTTGCGGTGCCAGTCCTTCACGTCGTCGGCGAGCGGTACCTCCTCGGGCAGCCAGTGGACGCGCTGCTGGGTGAGCCACGCCTCGTAGGCCCAGGGGTAGTGGAACGGCTTGTAGACCGGATTGTCGGTGAGGAGCGATATCCTTTCGCCCCTGTAGTTGGTCGCGGCGCTCATGGTCGCAGCCTCCGTCCCTTCTTGGGCTCCCGTTCCCCCTCCTCTACTGGCAGGAGAGGCACTCCTCGTAGCTGGTATCGCCGTTCTTCTTCATCATCATCGGCGGGCGCTCCGGGATCACCTCGCCTGCCGGCACGCCTCCGATCGCGGCCGCGATCACCTCCTCCATCGGCGCCATCTTCACCGACACCACGTCGGCCCGCTGGAGCGACTTCGAACGGCAGTAGTAGAGGCTCTTGAGGCCCAGCTTCCACGCCATCATGTGGAGCATGTGCAGGTCCCGCTTGTGGATGTTGGCGGGCAGAAACAGGTTCACCGACTGCGACTGGCAGACATAGGGCGTGCGGTCGGCGGCGAGCTCGATGATCCAGCGCTGGTCGATCTCGAACGCGGTCCTGTAGATCGCCTTCTCGTGGTCGGTGAGGAAGTCGAGGTGCTGGACCGAGCCTTCGTTGACGGTGATCGAGGACCACACCTCGTCGGTGTCCTTGCCGCGCTCGGCCAAGAGCTTCTTCAGGTGCTTGTTGCGCACGTTGAACGAGCCGGAGAGCGTCTTCTGCACGAAGCTGTTGGCGGCATAGGGCTCGATCCCCGGCGAGGAGTTGCCGCAGATGATCGAGATCGAGGCCGTAGGCGCGATCGCCATTTTGTTGGAGAAGCGCTCCATGATGCCATAGTCGGCCGCGTCCGGGCAGGGCCCGCGCTCCTCGGCGAGCTGGCGCGAGGCGCGGTCGGCCTCGCGGCGGACGTGCTCGAACATCTTCTTGTTCCACACCTTCGCCATCACCGACTCGAACGGCACGTTGTTGGCCTGCAGGAAGGAGTGGAAACCCATCACCCCGAGGCCGACGCTACGCTCGCGCGAGGCCGAGTACTTGGCCGTCTCCATCGATGCCGGCGCCTTGCGGATGAAGTCCTCGAGCACGTTGTCGAGGAAACGCATCACGTCGGGAATGAAGCGCGGGTCGTCGCGCCACTCGACGAACTTCTCAAGGTTGAGGGAGGACAGGCAGCAGACCGCGGTCCGGCGCTTGCCCAGGTGATCGACGCCGGTGGGGAGCGTGATCTCGGAGCACAGGTTCGAGGTCTTGACGTGCAGCCCGGCGAGCTTGTGATGCTCGGGAATGTAGCGGTTCACCTGGTCACCGAAGACGATATAGGGCTCGCCGGTCTCGACGCGCGCGGTGAGGATACGGATCCAGAGCGCACGGGCCGAGATGGTGCGGATCGCCGAGTGGTCCTTGGGGCTGACCAGCGCCCACTCCTCGTCGTTCTCCACCGCCCGCATGAAGGCGTCCGAGAGGACGAGCCCGTGGTGCAGGTTGAGCGCCTTGCGGTTGGGGTCTCCCCCCGTCGGGCGGCGGAGCTCGATGAACTCCTCCACCTCGGGATGCGAGATCGGCAGGTACACGGCCGCACTCCCGCGCCGCAAACTCCCCTGGCTGATGGCCAGGGTGAGCGAGTCCATCACCCGGATGAAGGGAACCACGCCCGAGGTCTTTCCGTTCGCCCCCACCTTCTCGCCGATCGATCGCAGATTCCCCCAGTAGCTGCCGATGCCGCCCCCGCGCGCGGCCAGCCACACGTTCTCGTTCCACAGCCCGACGATGCCCTCGAGGCTGTCGTTGGTCTCGTTGAGGAAGCAGGAGATGGGAAGCCCCCGGTTGGTGCCGCCGTTGGAGAGCACCGGGGTCGCCGGCATCAGCCAGAGGTTGGAGATGTAGTCGTAGATGCGCTGTGCATGGGCGGTATCGTCGCCGTAGTAGGAGGCGACCCGGGCGAAGAGGTCCTGGTAGCTCTCGTTGGGGAGCAGGTACCGGTTCTGGAGCGTCGCCTTGCCGAAATCGGTCAGCATCTCATCGCGCGAACGATCGACCGTGACCCGGCTCTTGCTCTCCAACTGAACAACGTCAAGCACCGCTGCCTCCTTGTTCTCCGCCCTTCGCCATGCAGGCGACGAAGGGTGAGATGATGCGGCCTCCCCCTGGTTCGGTCAACTAAATCTTGCGGCTCGATGTGATCAATGTACTATCTGTTGCGTTGCAGCGGACAAAGAACAACGCTTGATGAATATAGGTTCGCGTTTCGTTTGCATCGAGTCCACCCTCCCCATCTCCTAGGGTAGACAAGCCTCTGCCGAAACGGAAGGGGGCCCGGCCGGCAATCCCGGCCTTCCTTCGTTTACACAGCCTGTGGATGCAGTTGGCCGCCCGCTTCTCCCCGTGATCCCCGCTCTCCACAGGCCCGCGCCGGCATGGACGAGGCGCAGCCCCGACGCTAAGGTCGCGGCCACGGGGCTCCACACGGCGCCCCGCCCGACCCGTCCCCCAGCCCAGCCGATCAAGCGGAGGCACATCCCATGATCATCGACTGCCGGACCTACACGCTCGTCGCCCGCAAGCTGCCCGAATACCTAAAGATCTTCGGCGAGCACGGGCTTCCCGTGCAGAAGAGGCACCTCGGCGATCCAGTCGGCTTCTACTTCACCGAGATCGGCCCCCTGAATCAGATCGTGCACCTCTGGGGCTACGAGGACTATGCCGACATGGAGAGGAAGCGCACCGCCCGCAGCGCCGATCCTGCCTGGAAGGCGTACCAGGAGAAGACCGTCGGCTTCGTCCATTCCCAGGAGACCAAGATCTTGCGCCCGGCCCCGTTCTTCACCCCCCCGCGCGCGCCCCGCGGCCAGTACATCGACTTCCGCGTCTACACCCTGATTACCGCCCGCCTTCGCGGCTGGCTGGGGGTGTTCGAGAAGCTGGCGCTTCCGGTTCAGCGCAAGTACCTCGGCGAGCCGGTCGGCTTCTATCTCGCCGACGTCGGCCACGTGAACACGGTCACCCATCTGTGGGCCTATGAGAGCCTGGCCGACATGGAGAAGAAGCGCGCCGCGCGCAACGCCGATCCCGCCTGGGGCGAGTACCTGAAGAATCAGGGCGAGGCGATCATCGACCAGCAGACCAAGATCCTCCGCCCCGCACCCTTCTTCGCCGCCAAGGGCTGAGCGCGGGCGCCGGGCGCGCGCGGCGGCGCCCGGGGGTCGCAGGCCACGCCCTCAGCCGCCCCGGCGCCGGTACCAGTCCACGACCGCCCCGGCGGTCGCCGGCCATACCCCCTTGCGGCGGGTGAGGTGGGCGAGCGCCTCCTCGAGGAAGCCGATACGGAAGGGCTGGCCCATCAGCCAGGGCTGGATCGAGAAGGCGAGGAGCCGGCCGCCCTGCGCCCGCCCGGCATCGGCGTAGATCCGGTCGAAGGCCTCGGCGATGAGCCGCGCGTAGCCGTCGACGGGGAAGCGCCGCTCGCGGAGCGCGAACCAGTCGTCGAGTTCGACCAGGAGCGGCAATGAGGTGAGCTCGGCGCCCGGTACCGTCATCGGGTAGGGCTGCTCGTCGTTGCACCAGTCGCAGAGGTAGGCGATCCCGGCCTCGGTGAGGAGCCGCGGCGTGCGCGTCGATTCGCCGTAGTGGGCGCCGAACCAGCCCCTGGGCCGCGCCCCCGCGACCGCCGCGAGCGTCTCCAGCGTCTCGGCGATCAGCGCCCGCTCCTCGGCCTCCTCCATGCGGCTGGTGATGGTACGCGAGGCCGAGAGGCCGTGGGCGACGATCTCGGCCCCGCGGCCGATAAGGTGGCGGACCAGCCAGGGGTAGCGGCGGGCGGTGAGGGCGTCGACCGCGACGCTCGCCGGGATGCCGCAGGCCGCGAGCGCCTCCAGCACCCGGAAGATGCCGACCCGGACTCCGTATTCGCGCGAAGTGATGGCCCGGTACTCGGGCGTCGGGCGGTCGTAGACCCCCGGCGGCTGGACCGCGCCCGCGGGCGGCTCCCACTCCAGGTGCTCAAGGGCGACGACGACGCTGAGCGCGACGCGGGCCCCGTTCGGCCAGCGGATCGGCGGGCGGGTGATGATCGGCGACCAGCCGTGGTGCGGCTGGTCCATTCCGAAACCGCGGTGCCCCGGCATCGATCCTTCCTCCCGGTCAGGCCCGGAAGCGGGCCGCGTGCGCCACCCACTGGTCGTAGTGGTGGGCGAGGAAGTGCTCGGCGATCTCGTCGGCGGTCGCCTGCCACACCCCCTCGTGGGCGAGGATGTGGGCGAGCGCGCGGTCGAGGTAGCGGGCCCGGTGCGGCTGGCCCACCACGTAGGGGTGAAGGGCGAGGCACATCACCCGGCCGCTCTCCGCGCCCTCGCGGTAGAGGCGGTCGAACTGGGCCCTCACCATCCGCTCGAAGTAGGCGCCGTCGCAGTAGCCCTTGAGGAGCTGGCTGTCGTTGATCTCCAGCGCGTAGGGAACCGAGACCAGGCGGCCGCTCCGCACCCTGATCGGCGCCGGCTGGTCGTCGTGCAACCAGTCGCAGTGATAGACGAGCCCGGCCTCGGCCATCAGGTCGGGGGTACGGCCCGTGCCGGTGAGGTTCGGCCCGAGCATGCCCTTGAGCCGGCGGCCGGTGTGGCGGGCGAGGGTAGCGATGGTGTCGGCGTAGAAGGCGCGCTCCTCCGCCTCGCTCAGCGTGGTGAGGTAGGCGGTGTTGTAGATGCCGTGGCTCATGAAGGCCCAGTCGCGCGCGCACATCGCGTCGCGGACCTCGGGGAAATGCTCGAGCACGGCGACGTTGAGCGAGACCGTGCAGCGGATGCGGTGCTTGTCCAGCACCTCAAGCATCCGCCAGAAGCCGACCCGGTTGCCGTAGTGGCAGTAGGAGTAGTCGCGCACGTCGGGATAGGGAAGGCGCGGATAGGGGTCGAGCCTGCCGTTGAAGACCGGCAGGTACTCGTGGTGCTCGACGTTGGGCGCGACCCAGAAGGCGACGCGGGCGCCGTTCGGCCAGCGAATCGCAGGCCGGTCGATGATGGGGAGATAGTCCACCCGGTCGGGGTAGGGTTTCATCCGCCGCCTTCCGGGCTCGTCGCCCGCGCCCCCGAGTCCGCCCTCAACGCCCGGGTGGCGGCCTCGTCGATCCGCCCGCCGGCGACGACGACGCCATAGTCCTGCTTGGCCGCGGCCACGCTCACCTTGCCGGCGAGAACGTCGGCCAGCACCCGCCCGGGCTCGCGCGCGAAGGAATCGCCGAAACCGGCGCCCGAGGGCGTCTCCACCCGGATCACGGTTCCCGGCGCCATCTTGAGCTCGGAGAAGACTCCGGGCAGCACCCGCTCGCGCCCCTCGCCGGGGCGGAGCACGAACCGGCAGCGCCGGCCCGGGGCCCCGCCGAAGAGGCCGGGGGCAGCGCGTGCGTGGCGCGCGGCGCGGCCCGAGATTCGCCCCTCCTCGGCCAGCACGCGGACGTCGCAGCGGAGCGCGAGCCCGCCGCGGAAGCGGCCCGGGCCGCCCGAGTCGGGGATCATCTCGCAGCGCTCCACGGCCAGCGGGAACTCCTGCTCCGAGGCCTCGGCCGGGGTGTTGTCGGCGACGGTCGAGTGCACCCGCACCACGTCGTGCCCGTCCTGTTCGCGGCGCGCGCCCGAGGCGCCGGCGAAGATCTCGTAGTCGACGAAGTAGGTGCGCCGGCGCGGATCGACGCCGCTGAAGATGATGCCCTGGCGCGGCCCGCAGCCGGCCATCACCCGCTCGGGCGCGGCCTTGGCGAAGGCCCCGTGGATGAGGTCGCCGAGGATGTTGACCGTGGGCGAGCGGTCGCCGACCGCGGCCGGCGGGCGGCAGTCGACCAGCGAGCCGGGCGGGGTGGTGACGCGGACCGCGCGGAAGAAGCCGGCGTTGGGCGGGAGCGTGGGATCGACGATCGCCTTCACCGCCTGATAGACGCCGGCCAGCGTCGCCACCCGCACCAGGTTGCGGGCGCCGCCCACCTGCGGGTCGGTGCCGGTGAAATCGAGGCGCAAGTCCTCGCCGGCGATGGTCACCGCGACCCTGAGCCGCGCCGCGCACTCACCGAGCCCGTCGTGGTCGAGCACATCCTCGTTCTCGTAGGTGCCGTCGCTGAGTCGGGCGATCCCGGCCCGGGCGCGGGCCTCGGCGTGGGCGAGGTGTGCCTCGATCGCGGCCAGCGTGCGCTCGGTTCCGAAGCGGGCGAAGGTTTCCTGGATGCGCCGCGCGCCGACGGCGTTGGCCGCGAGCTGGGCCTTGAGGTCACCCTCGCGCTCGCGCGGCGTGCGCGAGTTGAGGAGCACGATGTCGAGGATGTCGGTCTTGAGAACGCCGGCCTTCATCAGACGCACCGGCGGGATGCGGAGCCCCTCCTGGAAGATCGAGGTGCAGTCGGCGCTCTCGCTTCCCGCCACCCTGCCGCCCACGTCGGAGTGATGGGCGAGCGAGGCGGCGAAGGCGACCAGCCGGCCGGCGGCGAAGACCGGGCTCGCGAGCGTGAGGTCGGGGAGATGCGAGCCCCCGCCGACATAGGGGTCGTTGGTGAGGAACACGTCGCCCGGCCGGAACGAATCGGCCGGGAAGCGGCGGGTGATGTTCTCGACCAGGCCGAGGAGCGAGCCTAGGTGCATGGGCGAGGACTCGCCCAGCGCCAGGAGCCGCCCGCCGGCGTCGAAGATCGCGACCGAGCAGTCGCGCCGCTCCTTGATGTTGGGCGAGAAGGCGGTCTTGACCAGCGTCGCCAGCATCTCGGCCGTCCCCGCCTGGAAGCGGTTGCCGACGACCTCCACCGTGATCGGATCGACCGCGGGCGCGGACATCTCCCCCCTCCCCGGCCGGTCTATCCCGGGGCGGGGGTGTGCCCCCGCACCCGGCCCGCCGGCCGGTTTCGGCCAGTGTAGCAGAAGCCGGGCCCGAGGAACGCGCGGAATTCGGGGGGCGGCGAAGCCCCGGGAGCGGATCGGCGGAACCTTCGCGAGCGTCAGGCCATCAAGGGTCGGACCGCGAATCCGTGCTCGCGGGCCAGGCGCTCGGCGACGAGCGTGCGGTGGCAGCGGGCGGGATCGCGCTCCATGCACATCAGGCAAGAGGAGGACTCGCGGGCGATGGCCGCGGCGCGGGCGAGGTCGGCGGCGAACTCGGGGGTTTCCATGTGGCGCGCGAAGATCGCCCGCCAGTCCTCGATGCGCCTGGCGCGGGCGGCCTCGCGCCCCGGCTTGGGCGTGCCCAGGCCCTTCAAGTGCACGTAGTCGATGCCGGCCTCGTCGAGCGCCGCCGCGAGCTGGGGCTTGGCGAAGCCGCGCTTCCGCGACCACGGCACCTCGCGGACGTCGATCAGGGTGGCGATGCCCGCCTCCTTGAGCGCTGCCACGAACCCGTCGAGCGAGGCGCCCTCGTAGCCGATGGTGGAGAGTGTCGTTTCGGTCATGCGAATAAGCTTACGCACGCATGATATCCATGTCCTGGCCCGCACATCGACTCGATCGCGGCGAAGCCACGGGATTTCCGCTGATCCGATCAGTAGCGGCGCTTGAAAGACTCTGCGACGACGAAGCGCTGCACATAGGGCTTCGACCGCGACCGATTCATCGCATCCCAATACATGGCACGCGCCACTGGCTCTGTGATGTCGGACGGCACCCGGTAGCTGTAGATTGGGAAGCGCGGCGTCGCTTTGGGGGTCAGATGCCAGGGTCGTCGAAACTCCGGCTGGAGATAGTCGTAGATCGACCAGCGTATGTTGTTTAGGAATTCAGCGATTTGGCTGGAGTGGTAGATGAAGATATTGTTGTGGAACCACTCGAAGAAGTTCTCGACTGCCAGATAAGCCTTCTGTTCGCACACTGGATGGCCCGCCGCTTCGAGCAGCTTCCGGAGATGGCTGACATTGGTCGCCAGCCGCGCCAGATTGTGCTTGGCGATGTCACCGCACATCTTGATGTAGCGAATGCGCGCGATCCGCAAATTCGCCACGACATCGATAGTGTGCAGATTGACGCCCTGGGCGGTGAACTCACCTTCAAGCCAATCGGCAAAGGACTCGACCGCCGCGCTGAGAGCCGTCGTGTCTGTCCCGAGTTTCGGGTCAGCGCAGACCTGTCGCAGATGAAAGAGGAAGGTCAAGTCCGAAGGCCGCGCGTTGCTCGGCGTGCGCGTCAGACCGAGCGGCACGGGATCGCCTCTGAACGCACGGATCTCCGAAAGGAAGTCGCCCAGCAGGATGACGAACAGTCGCGAGTGCTGCGCGGTCTCGAACATTAGGTTCGTCGGCACTGTCCGGTCGTTCTTCACGAACATCGCCCAGTTCACCATGCCGTCGATCATCTCCCATGCCGAGTTGAGGATGATCGCTTCCCGCTCGATATCATTCATGGCCGTTCCAACGTGTCGTGTGCGCCAATATTTACGATCACTTTCAGACGCGCTAACCGGCGCTAAGAATATCGCATGAGCGCTATCGGCCCCGGTCCTCGTTCTGCCCAACGTCGTGGTACTCGCAGCGGTCGAGTGCATGGATCGTAACGTTAACTTGATCCCCGATATTCCAGGCCGCTGCCAATACATACAACGGCGGCAGTTTCGATATTAAACTCAGTTACTGAGTTTCAAAAAAAGACCGTCACGTGGCCAGCGTTTGCCTGACGGTCTTTTCCAAAAGCCAAGCGGGTCTTTCGGAAAGTACCGTCGAAAACGCCGTCGGAAGTCTCGGCTCGGATGAACGGCAGACAGCCGAGCGATTAAGAAAAACAACAACTTACGGGAAATCAGAGTTTTGATTGATAATGAGGTGTAGATAATCAATAAGCCCGCCGATAACTCTCTATTTTTCTTACGCTATTTCCCTCTAAAGCCCGCCAGAATATCCCTTACCCCCTACTCCCACTCGATGGTGCCGGGGGGCTTGGAGGTGATGTCGTAGACGACGCGGTTGATGCCGCGCACCTCGTTGACGATGCGGTTGGCGGTGCGGGCGAGAACCTCGTGGTCGAAGTGGAAGTAATCGGCGGTCATGCCGTCGGTGGAGGTGACGGCGCGGAGCGCGCAGGCGTAGTCGTAGGTCCGCTCGTCGCCCATCACCCCCACCGTGCGCACCGGCAAGAGCACGGCGAAGGCCTGCCAGATGGCGTCGTAGAGCCCGGCGGAGCGGATCTCCTCGAGGAAGATCGCGTCGGCCTTGCGCAGAAGCGCGAGCTTCTCGCGCGTCACCTCGCCCGGCATGCGGATGGCGAGCCCGGGTCCGGGGAAGGGATGGCGCCCGACGATCGCCTCGGGGAGGCCGAGCTCGCGCCCCAGCGCCCGCACCTCGTCCTTGAAGAGCTCGCGCAACGGCTCGACCAGCTTGAGGTTCATCCGCTCGGGCAAGCCGCCGACGTTGTGGTGGGTCTTGATCGTCACGCTCGGGCCGCCGCGGGCCGAGACCGATTCGATCACGTCGGGATAGAGCGTCCCCTGCGCCAGGAACCGCACCCCCTTGATGCGCTCGGCCTCGGCCTCGAAGACCTCGATGAAGGTGTTGCCGACGACGCGGCGCTTCTCCTCGGGCTCGGCGACGCCCTCAAGGCGCGAGAGGAACAGCGCCGAGGCGTCGCGATGCACGAGGGCGATGTTGAAGCGGTCGCGGAAGACCGAGACCACGTCCTCCGCCTCGCCCGCCCGCAGGAGCCCGTGGTCGACGAAGATGCAGGTGAGCAGGTCGCCCACCGCCTCGTGGATCAGCACCGCCGCGACCGAGGAGTCGACGCCGCCCGAGAGCCCGCAGATCACCCGCCCATCGCCCACCTGCGCGCGGACGCGCCTCACCGCCTCGGCGCGGAAGGAGGCCATGGTCCAGTCGCCCGAGCACCCCGCCACCCGGTGGGTGAAGTTGCGCAGGAGCTCCGCCCCGTGGGGGGTGTGCGCCACCTCGGGATGGAACTGCACGCCGTAGAAACGGCGCCGGTCGTCGGCGATGGCGGCGAAGGGCGCGCCCTCGCTTTTCCCGACGCTCCGGAAGCCCGGCGGCAGGCGGACCACCCGGTCGCCGTGGCTCATCCACACCTGCTGGCGGCTTCCCACCTCCCAGGCGCCGGCGAAGAGGGCGCAGGGCTCGGTCACCTCGACGAAGGCGCGGCCGAACTCGCGGTGCTCGGCCGCCTCGACCTCGCCGCCGAGCTGGGCGCACATCGCCTGCTGGCCGTAGCAGATGCCGAGCACGGGGACGCCCATCTCGAACACGATTCCGGGCACGCGCGGGCTCTCCGCGGCGATCACCGAGGCGGGGCCGCCGGAGAGGACGATCGCCGCCGGGGCGAAGGCCTCGATTCGCTCGGACGCAATGTCGAAGGGATGGATCTCGCAGTAGACGCCGCTCTCGCGCATGCGCCGTGCGATCAGCTGCGTCACCTGCGAGCCAAAGTCGAGGATCAGCACGCGTTCGCTCATCGGCCGGGCTCCGCGGGGGGCGGGAAGGGCCCTATAGATCGCGCGGGCTCGCCGATTTTTCAAGCAGCGCCGAGATGTCGGGCCAGCCGTAGGCGACCTGCGGCAGCTTGGAGCCGGCGACCGAGATCGTCTCCTCGGCCACCGGCTTTCCCCCGAGCGCGGCGTAGAACCAGCGCGAGGGGTTGTCGCGCAGCACCCAGACCAGCAGCGAGGCGCAGTCCCGGGCGCGCAGGTGCCGGGCCATCTCGGCCATCAGCGCGCGCCCGAGCCCGATCTGGCGGAAGTCGTCGTGCACGTAGAGGGTCTGGATCTCGCCCTCGTAGCCCAAGGGGTTGCGCCGGGCGAGGTCGCAGGAGCCGTAACCGACGACGTTGCCGCGCCGCTCCTTGGCGACGAAGACCGAGAAGGCGCCTTGGGCCCGCAGGAGATACGCCCACTGCCCCATCACCGCCCGCTCGGAGAGCTTGGTGAGGTAGGTGTCGGGCAGGATGCCGGCGTAAGCCGAACGCCAGGCGGCGACGTGGACACGCGCGATCCCGGCTGCATCCCCGGCGCGGGCCCGGAGCACCGTGAATGTGCCGCCGGCGCTCATCGCCGGCTCCGCTCGAGGGCGGCGACGAAGAAGCCGTCGGTGCCGTGGGAATGGGGCGAGAGGGCAAGGAACGGTCCGCCCGGGGGCGGCTCGCCCGCAAGACGCACGCGCCAAAGGTCGCTCATGGGCCTCAGTCTATAATCTTTTCGGGCGGAGAGAAGAGTCTCGATGCGATCCTCGTTCTCGGCCCCCAGAACCGAGCAGGTGGCGTAGACGAGCCGCCCGCCCGGGCGCACCACGGCGGCCGCGCGGGCGAGGATGCGGTCCTGCTCCCTCGCCAGCGCCGCGAGTGTCTCGGGTCCAAGCCGCCACTTCGCGTCCGGGTTGCGCCGCCAGGTGCCCGAGCCCGAGCAGGGCGCGTCGACGAAGACAAGGTCGGCCTCGGGCAGGGGCGGGTGTGCGCGCCCCTCGGCATCGAGGAGCCGGGTCTCGACGATCGCCACCCCCGCCCGGCGAAGGCGCTGGGCGAGGGGGCGAAGGCGCGCGCGCGAGATGTCGCAGGCGAGGATGCGCCCCGCGTTCGCCATCTCGGCGGCGAGGGCGAGGGACTTGCCGCCGGCGCCGGCGCAGTAGTCGATGACGGTCATCCCAGGGCGCGCGCCGGCGACGAGGGCGGCGATCTGCGCTGCCTCGTCCTGCACCTCGACCAAGCCGGCGCGGTAGGGAGCCGACCGGGCCAGCACGACGTGGGCGGGAAGGCGAAGCCCGAGCGGCGACAGGGGCGTGGGCCGGGCCGGGATCCCGGCCTCGGCAAGCGCGCGCCCCGCCTCCTCCCGGGTTGCCTTCAGGCGGTTGACGCGCAGATCAAGGGGCGCCGGCCGATTGAGGGCATCCATCTCGGGCCCTAGCCGGGCCCCGAAGCGGGCCCGGAGCGGCTGATCGAGCCAAGCCGGATACTCATGGCGGACCCATTCGGGCGCCCCGGCGAGCGCGCCCTCGCCCGCCGCCGCCAGCCGCTCCAGAAGCGCCCGCTCCGGGGGTGCGAGCGGGGCGGCCCCATAGGCGCCGGCCTCGAAGAGCGCCGCGACCTCGGCCGGCGCCCGCTTTTCGGTTACCGCTACGTCCGCCGCGACCAGCAGGCGCGCCGGCGCCGGCGGCTCCAATTCGAGGGCGACGTGCAGCCGCTGCCAGCGCCTGAGCACGCCATACACGCGCTCGACGATCGCGCGCCGGTCCTTGGCGCCGGCGTACCGGCGCCGGCGGAAGTAGTCCGCAATCAGCCGGTCGGCGGGTTCGGCGAGGCGCGCGATCCCGGCGACAAGCTCGATCGCGGCGGCAAGTCGGGCGGCCTCCCTCACCGGACGTAAAGGGGGCGGTGCGCGCTCAGCGCTCCGGCCAGTAGTTCGGGGGCTCGCGGGTGATGGCGATCCCGTGCACGTGGCTCTCGGTGAGCCCGGCGTTGCTCACCCGCAGGAAGCGGCAGTTGCGCTGCATGTCGGCGATGGTGGCGTTGCCGGTGTAGCCCATACTGGCGCGCAGCCCCCCGATCAACTGGTGAATCACGCTCTGCGCCGGGCCCTTCAGGGGCACCCGGCCCTCCACCCCCTCGGGGACGAGCTTGAGGGAATCCGCGACCTCCTGCTGGAAGTAGCGGTCGGCCGAGCCCCGCGCCATCGCCCCGATCGAGCCCATGCCGCGGTAGGTCTTATAGGAGCGGCCCTGGTAGAGAAAGACCTCGCCGGGGCTCTCGTCGGTGCCGGCGAACAGCGAGCCGATCATCACGCAGTCGGCCCCCGCGGCGATCGCCTTGGCGATGTCGCCCGAATGCTTGATCCCGCCGTCACCGACCAGCGGCACGTTCGCCTCGCGGCAGGCGCGCGCGGCCTCGAGGATGGCGGTGAACTGCGGTACGCCGACGCCGGCGACGATGCGGGTGGTACAGATCGAACCCGGCCCGATCCCCACCTTCACCGCGTCCGCCCCGGCCTCGATCAGCGCCTTGGCGCCGTCGTAGGTGGCGACGTTGCCAGCCAGCACCTGGGCGTAGTTGGAGAGCTTCTTGATCCGGTCGATCACTTCGATCACGCCGCGCGAGTGGCCGTGGGCGGTATCGACCACGATCACGTCGGCGCCGGCCTCGAGCAGCGTCTCGGCGCGCTTGACCCCCTCGTCGCCGACGCCGGTCGCCGCCGCCACCCGCAGCCGCCCCTGCTCGTCCTTGGCCGCCTCGGGGTAGGCCTTGGCCTTCTCCATATCCTTGACGGTGATAAGGCCGATGCAGCGATAGGCGTCATCCACCACCAGCAGCTTCTCGATCCGGTACTGGTGGAGGAGCCGCTTGGCCTCGTCCATGCCGACGTCCTCGCGCACCGTGACCAAGCGCTCCTTGGTCATCAGCTCGCTCACCGGCTGGCGCGCGTTGCGGGCGAAGCGAACGTCGCGGTTGGTAAGGATTCCGACCAGCTTGCCGCTGCCTCGTTCGACCACGGGGATGCCCGAGATGTGGTGGTCGGCCATCAGATTGAGCGCCTCGGCGAGCGATTGGTCGGGATGGATGGTCACCGGGTTGACCACCATCCCGGCCTCGTACTTCTTCACCGCCCGCACCTCGGAGGTCTGCCTCTCCACGGTCAGGTTCTTGTGGATCACCCCGATCCCGCCGGCCTGGGCGAGGGCAATGGCGAGGCGGCTCTCGGTGACCGTGTCCATCGCCGCCGAAACGAGCGGCACGCCGAGCTCGACGGTGCGGGTCAGCCGAGTGCGCACGTCAGTCTGGGTGGGAAGCACCGCCGACCCGGCCGGCACCAGGGTGATGTCGTCGAAGGTGAGGGCCTCGGGGAGCTGCATGGGGCCTCCTCGCGCGCTTTGGCGCGCCATCATACACATCGGCCGGGCCCTGCCAAGGAGGGGCCGCGGCAGCGGGTCCGCCCACCCGCGGGCCGCCCGCGCGGACCGTTCCCGGCCGTCGCCGGTGCCCCCATATATGAGATGTCGAAGGGGGAAACTTCCAGTGCGAACCGCACACCCGGTGGAGGCCGCCATGCGAAGGAAGTCCGTCGTTACGTGGGTCCTGGTTGCCGACGGTGCCCGCGCCAAGATCTTCGAGAGCGTGGGCCACGGGGGTGCGCTCGCGCCGGCATTCGACTACGAGTCCGCCGCGCCGCATGCCGCCTCGCGCGAGATTGCCAGCGACAGGCCCGGACGCACCTTCGACAGCTCCGGCCTCGGGCGCCACGCCAAACAACCGCCGACCGATCCCCACGAATACGAAAAGGCGAAGTTCCTGCGCGAGATGAGCCGCCGCCTGGAGGAGGGCTACAACAGCGGCGCCTTCAGGCGCCTCGTGCTGGTCGCGCCGCCGAAGGCGCTGGGCGAACTACGGGCGACGCTCTCGGGCCCGGTGCGGGCGGCGGTCGCGGCGGAGGTGAACAAGGACCTGACACACCTCCCGCTTCCCGAACTGGCGAGCCAGCTCAAAGACCTGGTCAAGCCCAGCCTGGCGGAAGGCTGAGTCCTCAGCCGGTTCCGCCTCCCTCCTCCTCGCTCGGGCTGCGGAAGCCGGAGGCGAGTAGGTAGACTTCGGCCGACTCCTTCCGGCTCGCCGGCGGCTTGACGTGGCGGACGCTCCGGAACGCCCGCTTAATGCGGGAAAGGAGCTCGCGCTCGGCGCCGCCCTGGAACACCTTGGCGAGGAGCGTTCCGCCGGGGGCAAGGGTCTGTAGGGCAAAGGCGAAAGCCGCCTCGCAGAGCGCCATGATGCGCAGATGATCGGTCGGCGCGTGGCCGGTAGCGGGCGGAGCCATGTCGCTCAGCACCGCATCCGCCAAGCCGCCGAGCGCGGCACGGACGACGGCGGGGGTTTCGGGATCGAGGGCATCGCGCTCAAGAACGACCGCGCCCGCGACCGGTGCCATCTCGGCGAGGTCGACCGCGACCACGCGGCCGCGACCCGGGGCCTCGACCGCACGCACCGCGACCTGGGTCCACCCCCCCGGGGCGGCGCCCAG
Source organism: Pseudomonadota bacterium (assembly GCA_016202695.1). Lineage (GTDB taxonomy): Bacteria > Pseudomonadota > Alphaproteobacteria > JACQOE01 > JACQOE01 > JACQOE01. The sequence goes on from JACQOE010000006.1 coordinate 20,595, forward strand.
GTCGACGACCCGCATCCCCGGCTTAAGAAGCCGGAATCGGCGGTCGATCTCCTCGAGCTTGAACGCGGCGCGCGAACGCAATCCCCGGCGGCGCGCCTCGGCGACGTAGGGATCGCTCAGTTGACGGGCGAGCCAGCGACTCGAGGAGACCGTTCTGCCCTTTCCCGTCCTCAGGCGTCGCGGATCGCGCGCCCCGCGCGCGCCCCGGCCACCGCCCCCTGCGCGGCCCGCCCCCGACATCGCCGCCCGCGCCTCCCTCAGGCCGGCGGAGCCGCGGCGGTCGGGGCCGCGCGCGGAGGGACTCCGCCGCGCCCCCGGCGCTGCCGATCCTCCCGCATCATGCTGAGCAGGATGCCCTCGCGCAGGCCCCGGTCGGCGACGACGAGCCGCCCCACCGGCCAGGTCGCCCGCACGGCCTCGAAGATGGCGCAGCCGGCAATCACGAACTCGGCCCGGTCGGGGCCGATGCATGGGTGCAGGCTCCGCTCCTCCGGCGACATGGCGACGAGCCGCCGGCAGGCATCCAGTGCCGCCTCGAACGTCAGCGTGGTGCCGTCGATACGCTGGCGATCGTAGCAGTCGAGGCCAAGATGGATTCCGGCGAGCGTGGTGACGGTCCCCGAAGTGGCGAGCATCTGCACCTTGCCGGCGGCGATCTCGTGGCGGATGCGGTAGATCGCCTCGAAGGCACCGAGGCGCTCGCCCACCTCGGCCATCATGGCGGCGAAGATGGCGTGGTCGGACCTGACGCCGCCGTAGCGCTCCGCCATCGTGACGACGCCGATGGGGAGCGAGCTGATACCGACGAGCGAGGGCTCCCTTCCCCGCTCGAGACGCAGCCACATCAGCTCGGTCGAGCCTCCGCCGATGTCGATCACCAGCGCCCGCGGCAACGCCGGGTCGAGGAGAGGCGCGCAGCCGACGAGAGCGAGCCGCGCCTCCTCGCGGGCCGAGATCGTCTCCAGGACGAGCCCGGTCTCGGCCCGCACCCGGGCGACGAAGGCGTCTCCGCTGGCCGCCCGCCGGCAGGCCTCGGTGGCCACGCAACGCACCCGCGGCGCGCCCTGCCGGCGGATCTTCTCGGCGCAGAGCGCGAGCGCCGCGAGGCAGCGCTCGATTGCCGCCGCCGAAAGGTCGCCGGTCGCGGCGAGCCCCTCGCCCAGGCGCACGATGCGCGAGAAGGAGTCGACGACTCGAAACCCCCGGTGCGCGGGTCGGGCAATCAGCAGGCGGCAGTTGTTGGTACCGAGGTCGAGCGCGGCATAGGCACGCCCTCGCCCCGGCCGGAGCAGCCGGTCACGCTCTTCCCTCCCGGGGCCTTCGGCGGCGCGTGTGCTCGACGAAGCCATCGCAAGCCCATGATGCGAAGGAGGGCGCGCAAGCCGCAAGGGTTTTCACGCGCCCAGGCGCCGTCGGCGCGCGCCAAAAGGTGGGCGGAGGCTACACACGGGCCCTATGTTATGTTAGAAACCGCCCGCGTCGGAGGTGGCGCGGGGCCGCGCATGTCGGCAGACCGTCGCCGTCCGTGACGGGCCCGCAGCCGGTATCGCCTTGCTGGGGGATAGTTTAGCGGTAGAACTCTCGGCTCTGGACCGAGCAGCCCTGGTTCGAATCCAGGTCCCCCAGCCATCGCCCGCTCACTCCGCACCGACCTCGCGGCCCACCCAGAACGAGGGAGCCGGTCTCCGGGAGGCTCGACGTGACGACAAAACGCAAGGTCGATCCCGATCCCGGCTTGAGCCTCGGGCTCGCGCTGGCAGCGGCGATCGTGATCCTGTCGGCGGTAGGGCTGGCGCTCCTCGCGGTGATGGCGGTGGCGGGGTTCGGCTCGTCCTATCTCCTCCTGATCCCGGCCGCCACCGGCCTCGTCGGGACCGCCGCCTTCATCCGGGTGCTGCGCCGCCGCGTCCGCCACCGGGGCTGACCGGCCTGACGCAAGGCCGGGACGGGGCGTTGTCCGTTCCGCGCCCAACCCCCTTCCCTCTCCGCCCGCCCCGCGCCGACGCCGATCGCCTTGCCTGCCCATGCTTCGCCGCGCTCACGAAAAGTTGATCGAGCGCGGCCGAACGGTGCTTGCGCTCAATATCGGAACGATATATATCGGTCCGCTATATCAATGCTGCACCGCAGCGAGGGAGCCCCATGGACGTCGCCACCCTCTGCCTCAGCCTCCTCAGTCTCAAATCGGCGAGCGGCTACGAGATCCGCAAGCAACTCGTCGACGGCCCGGTCAGCCTGTTCCATGGCGCCAACTACGGCTCGATCTATCCGGCACTCGCCCGGCTCGCGGCCGAAGGGCTGATCGCGGTCGAGGTCCACGCGCCGGACGGGCGCCTGGACAAGAAGGTCTACCGCATCACCCCGGAGGGTCGGACCGCTCTCAGGCGCTCGCTGCTTGCCGAGCCCGCCCACGACCGCATCCGCTCGGAGTTCCTGTTCTTGTTCTTCTTCGCCGCGCTCATCCCGCCGGCGCGCGTGGGCGAGCTTCTCGACCGCTACATCGCCCGCCACCGCGAGGTGCTGGCGATGCTCTCGGCCGAGGACTGCGTGCCCGACAACGCCGGGCAGCGCTTCGTCCACGGCCTCGGCCTCGCGATCTTCCGGGCCCGGCTCGACTATCTCGAGGCTAATGCGCCGGGGCTGCGCGCCTCCCTCGACGCCGAGGCCGGAGGGGCGCCGACGCGGGGCGGGGCCAAGGCGGTGTGAGACGATGAAGCGCTCCTACCTCCTGGCCGCGGGCCTCGCGCTCGGCGCCACCCTCTGGGTGGCCTCGGGCATAGTCGACCTTGACGCCCTTTTCGGACGCAGCCCGGCCCCCGCGGCGCGGCCGGTCCCCCCGCCAGAGCCGGGGCCGGTTCGCGTCCGGGTCATCGACTCGCTGGCCGAAAGCCGGATCGAGACGGCGCGGGTGATGGGCCGCACCGGGGCCTCTCGGAGCGTGACCTTGCGGGCCGAGACGGAGGGCCGCATCGCCGCCCTCGGTGCCGAGAAGGGCGCCCGGCTCGAAGCCGGCGCCGCGATCGCCCAAATCGCGCTGGAGGACCGCGAGGCGCGCCTCGCCGAGGCCAAGGCCCTCATCGCCCAGAGGCAGCTCGAGTTCGAGGCCACGCGCACGCTCGCCGAACGCAATTACCGATCCGAGACCTCCCTTGCCGAGGCTCGCGCCCGCCTGGAGAGCGCCAACGCGGCACGGGCGCGGATCGAGGTCGACATCCGCAACACCACCCTCCGCGCGCCCTTTGCCGGGGTGGTCGAGAGCCGCGGAGTGGAACTCGGCGACTTCGTCAAGGTGGGCGACCCGGTCGCCACCCTCCTCGACCTCGACCCGATCCTGGTTGTCGCCTCTCTGCCCGAGGGGCGAATCCTCCACCTCCGGCTGGGAGCGCTGGCGAGCGCGCGGCTATCGACCGGCGAGATGGTCGAGGGGGTGGTGAGCTACGTCGCACCCAGCTCCGAGCCCACCACCCGCACCTACCGGGTCGAGATCGAGGCCCCGAACCCGGGCGGGCGCGTGCCTACCGGACTCACAGCCTCGCTCGCGATCCCGCTCGAGCCGGCGCGCGTGCATCGGATTCCGCCCTCAGCGCTCAGCCTCGGGGAGTCGGGCGAGGTGGGGGTGAAGGTCGTCGATGCCGGCGATCGGGTGCGGTTCCTTCCCGTCCGGGTGGTGGCGAACGAGCGCGACGGGGTGTGGCTCGCGGGCTTGCCTCAGCGCATCCGCCTCCTCACCGTCGGCCACGAGTATGTGGCCGCCGGCCAGAAAGTCGAGCCCGTGCCCGAGGAAATGCACCCGGCCCTCTCGGCGGCGGGGGATGGCCGATGAGCGGGCTGATCGATCACGCCATCGGCCGAGCCCGAATGGTGATCGCGACGCTGGTGCTGGTGCTGCTCACCGGCATGGCGGCGTTCCTCGCTATCCCCAAGGAGGCCGAACCCGACGTCAACATCCCCATCATCTACGTCTCGATCCCCTTCGAGGGCATCTCACCCGAGGATGCCGAGCGGCTCCTGATCCGGCCGATGGAGCAGGAGCTGAGGCGAGTCGAGGGGGTGAAAGAGATGCGCGCCATCGGATACGAGGGCGGGGCCAATGTCATCCTCGAGTTCGAGGCCGGCTTCGATGCCGACAAGGCGATGGCCGACGTCCGCGAGAAGGTCGATCTTGTCAGGCCGGATCTGCCGGCGGACACCGACGAGCCGACCGTGCACGAGGTGAATCTGAGCCTCTTCCCGGTGATCGTGGTGACGATCTCGGGAGCGGTGCCCGAGCGCACGCTGTTCCGAATCGCCCGCGACCTCCAGGAGGCAATCGAGGGGCTGCCGAGCGTGCTCAAAGTCGAGATCGCCGGCGACCGCGAGGAGCTGGTCGAAATCGTGGTCGATCCGGTGCAGGTGGAGAGCTACGGCCTCGCGCTTGCCGACGTGCAGCGCCTCATCGACCGCAGCAACCGGCTGGTCGCCGCCGGCGCGCTCGACACCGGGAGCGGCCGCTTCGCGGTCAAGGTGCCGGGACTCTTCCGCTCGCTCTCCGATCTCCTCGACATGCCGGTCAAGGCCGCGGGCGACGCGGTGATCCGGGTGCGTGACATCGCCACGGTGCGGCGCACCTTCAAGGACCCCGAGGGCTTCGCCCGGGTGAATGGCGTGCCCGCCATCGCGCTCGAGGTCTCGAAACGCACCGGCCAGAACATCATCGAGACGATCAACAGCGTGCGCCGCGTGGTCGAGGTCGAGCGAGCCACCTGGCCGCCCGTCGTCCAGGTCGGCTACCTGCAGGACAAGTCGTCCGACATCCGGTCGATGCTCGCCGACCTGCGCAACAACGTCGCCAGCGCGGTGCTGCTGGTGATGATCGTCGTGGTCGGCGCGCTCGGGCTGCGCTCCGGCCTCCTGGTCGGGGTGGCCGTGCCGGGCTCGTTTCTCGCCGCCATCCTGGTGCTGGACGCGCTCGGGCTCACCGTCAACATCGTCGTCCTTTTCTCGCTCATCCTCGCGGTCGGGATGCTGGTCGATGGCGCCATCGTGGTGACCGAATACGCCGACCGCAAGATGACCGAGGGGCTCGACCGGCGCCGCGCCTACGCGCTCGCCGCCACGCGCATGGCCTGGCCGATCATCGCCTCGACCGCGACGACGCTCGCCGCCTTCCTGCCGCTCCTCTTCTGGCCGGGGGTGGTGGGCGAGTTCATGAAGTTCCTGCCGATCACCCTGATCGCCACGCTCTCCGCCTCGCTGCTGATGGCGCTGATCTTCGTCCCCACCCTCGGCGCCTTCGTCGGCCGCCCCGGCCGGGCCGATCCCGCCACCATGAGGGCGCTCGCCGCCGGCGAGTCCGGAAACCTGGCCGATCTCCCCGGTCTGACCGGGCACTACGTGCGGATCCTGGGATGGGCGCTGCGGCGCCCGGGGAAGATCATCCTCGTCGCCGTGCTGCTTCTCGTCGCCGTCCAAGGCTATTACGCCACCCACGGCAACGGCGTTGAGTTCTTCCCAGACGTCGAGCCCGACAACGCGGTCCTGCAGATCCGCGCCCGCGGCAACCTCTCCGTCTACCAGAAGGACCGGCTGATGCGCGAGGTGGAGGCGCGCATCCTCGGCATCGACGGCTTCGAGACCGTCTATTCCCGCACCGGGATTGCGCGAGAGCGGTTCGACGAGGCGGAGGACATTATCGGCACCGTCCTCCTCGAGTTCCGCGACTGGCGCACGCGGCGCCCCGCGCGCCAGATACTGGCCGAGGTCGAGCGCCAAGTCGCCGACATCGCCGGCATCCTGATCGATGCGCGCAAGCAGGAGGCGGGCCCACCGGTTGGAAAGCCGATCCAGGTCCAGTTCGGCTCGCGCCAGCCCGAGGTCCTGCCCGCGGCGGTGGCGACCATGCTCAAGGGGCTGACCGAGATCGGCGGGTTGCGCAATCTCGAGGACGGGCGGCCGCTGCCCGGCATCGAGTGGGAGCTCGAGGTCGACCGCGCCCAGGCCGCCAAATTCGGACTCGACGTTTCGGCGGTGGGGAGCGCAGTGCAAATGGTCACCAACGGCATCAAGCTCGGCGAGTACCGCCCCGACGACTCGCGGAAGGAGATCGACATCCGCGCCCGCTATTCCGAGGAGTTCCGCTCGATCGACCGGCTGGATGCGATCCGCATCGGCACACCCGCGGGGCCGGTGCCGCTCGCCAACTTCGTCTCCCGCAAGGCCAAGCCGATGACCGGGACGATCCGGCGGGTGAATGCCGAACGGGTGATGACGGTCAAGGCCGATGTCGCCGAGGGGGTGCTCGCCGACGACAAGGTGCGCGAGATCAAGGAGTGGCTGAAGGCGGCCGGGATCGACCCCCGGGTTCACGTCGCCTTCAAGGGCGAGGACGAGGAGCAGGCCAAGGCGCGCGCCTTCCTGGTCAAGGCATTCGCCGTCGCCCTTTTCATCATGGCCATCATCCTCGTCACCCAGTTCAACAGCTTCTACTCCGCCTTCCTCATCCTAAGCGCGGTGGTGATGTCCACGATCGGGGTGATGATCGGACTCCTGGCGATGGGCATGCCCTTCGGCATCGTCATGAGCGGGATCGGCGTGATCGCGCTCGCCGGAATTGTGGTCAACAACAACATCGTGCTGATCGACACCTTCGACCGGCTGGCCCAAGGCGCCGCGGACGTGCGCGAGGCGATTCTTCGCACCGGGGCGCAGCGGCTCCGCCCCGTGCTGCTGACCACGGTGACCACCATTCTCGGGCTGGTGCCGATGGTGCTCCAGGTCAACGTCGACTTCGTCGCCCGCAGCGTCAACGTCGGCGCGCCCTCGACCCAGTGGTGGGTGCAGCTCGCCAGCGCCATCGCCTTCGGCCTCTCCTTCGCGACCGTGCTCACCCTCGTCGTGACGCCTTCGGCGCTGATGCTGCGGGCGAACCTCGCCGCCTCGCGCGCGCATCGGCGCGCCGCTCCGCCCGCGGCCGAGGCCCCCGCCCGGAACGAACTTCGGGCCAAGGCGGAGTGACCGCCTCCGCCCGCCGCGCCCTCGCCGCTGCCTGACCCGGTCGGCACCGGGGCCTTCGCGGGCGAGCGCCAAGCCGGGAACGTCGCGGCGCGACCTAGTGCCCACTTTCACGGATAGGTGCCACGGATGACGGCCTTCCAGGAGACGACGGCAAGGAGCGGGACGCGCCGCGATGCCGGGCGCATCGCCAGCGGCCCGCGACACGGCCGGCGGCCCTGGGAGGCCGCCCTTCGGGTCGCCGTCCGCGCGCCCTCGGTTCGTCGGCGCCGCTCGCCGATGTCCCGCATCGCCTTCGCGTCGCCTCCTGCCGAGGACGCGCGGAACGGCGATCAGACGTGACACCTATCCGTGAAAGTGGGCACTAGCGGCGGAACCGGATCTCGATGGGTCCGGCCGCCGGCCGCTCCTCGCCGGCCTCGGTCTTTGGCGTGGCCCCGCTCTCGGGCGAGGGGGCGGCGGCAGCCGGCCCCTCGCTCTCGGCCTGCAGCTCCGCCGCCTGCTCCTTGAGCCGCCGATAGGAGCGCAGGCTCAACGGGATGCCGGCGAGGTAAAGGAAACCGACCACGCTCAGCGTCATCCACGGTGCGCTCACCAGGAAGGCGGCGAAGAGCGCGACCACGATCAGGGTCGGCAAGACGTAGCGGTTGGGTATCTTGAAGTTCTTGAACGAGTAAGTGGGGATGCGGCTGACCATGAGGAAGGCGACCGCGAGCAGCCCCGCCCCCACCACCGCCGGCTCGCCGAATAGGTCGAGCCCGAAGGCGAAGGTGAGGATCATCGGCATGAGCGCGAGCGCCGCCCCCGCCGGCGCCGGAACGCCGGTGAAGAAGTTGAACCCCCAAGCCGGCACCTGGTCCGACTCAAGGCTGACGTTGAAGCGCGCCAGCCTCAGCCCGCAGCAGACCGCGAACAGAAGGGAAATCGCCCAGCCGATCCCCCCCACCTCGCGCATCGCCCAGAAGAACAGCACCATCGCGGGAGCGATGCCGAAGCTGACGAAGTCGGAGAGCGAGTCGAGCTCGGCGCCGAAGCGACTGGTCCCGCCGAGAAGCCGGGCGATCCGCCCGTCCAGCGCGTCGAGCACCGCGGCGAGCAGGATCGCCACCACCGCCAGCTCCCACTGTCCCTGATAGCCGAAGCGGATCGCCGTCATTCCGGCGCAGAGCGCGAGCAGGGTGAGGATGTTGGGGATCATGCGGTTGAAGGAGAGGCCCTTCAGCCGGCGGCGGCGGCGGCGCAACAGCGGTCGACGCATGATCGGCCCCCTAACGGATTTCACCGTGGCGGGCCGGCTCGGCGCTCACCAGGTCGGCGATCACGGTCTCGCCGGCGAGCATCCGCTGGCCCACGCTCACGAGGGGATTCACCCCGGCGGGCAGATACACGTCCACCCGGCTGCCGAAGCGGATGATGCCGAGCCGCTCGCCGGTCTTCGCCTCCTGCCCCTCGGCGAGCGTGCAGACGATGCGCCGGGCGATAAGCCCGGCGATCTGCACCACCGCCACCTCGCGGTCGTCGTCGGTGAGGAGGCGGATCGAGTTGCGCTCGTTGAACTCGCTCGCCTTGTCGAGGGTGGCGTTGAAGAAGCGCCCCGGCTGATAGGCGATCTTGACCACGGTGCCGGCGATCGGCACCCGGTTCACGTGTACGTCGAAGACGTTCATGAAGATGCTGATCCGGATGCGGGCGGCCTCGCCCATCTCGAGCTCGGAAGGGGGCACGGCCTCGCGCACCGCCTGGACGACGCCGTCGGCGGGGCTCACCATCAGGCCGGGACGTCCCGGGGTGACCCGGTCGGGGTCGCGGAAGAAGTACGCGCACCAAGCGGTGAGAAGCGCGCCGAGCCAGCCCAAGGGCGCGACGAAGGCGCCGAGGAGCAGCGAGACGGCGGCGAACGCCGCCACGAACGGCAGGCCCGCCCGGTTGATCGGCACGACGATCGACTCGAGAAACCGCATCGCTCCTCGGCCCGGTGAGTGCACGCCCCTCGACGCCCGCCCATGATAGCGGAAAATCGCCGCCCGTCGCGCCCCTCGATGGGGCCGGGCGGAGCCGGCTGTCACGCGCCCGCCTGGTTAGTTCACGGAGGGCACGTTGAAGATCTGTCCGGGGTAGATCAGGTTGGGGTCCGTGATCAGGTTGGCGTTCGCCTCGTAGATCACGGTGTACTGAAGACCCCGGCCGTAGGTGCGCCGGGCGATCCGCCACAGGCTGTTGCCCGGCTGGACCACCACGTAGAGATGGCCCGGCACGTCGGGCAGCGGGCGGGCGCGCGAGAACGGCACTTCCACCCGCGCCACCACCTTGCCAGCCTCGCCGATCTCGTCGACCCTGAGCCGGTGCAGCCCCGGCTCGACGTCCACCCTGGGGCTCAGCGTCCAGCGGCCGCTCTTGTCCGCCCGCTCCTCGCCAAGGAGGGCGTTGTCGACGTAGACGCGCACCTGCGCCCCCGGCTTCGCCTCGCCGCTCAAGGCGACATTGCCCCTGTCGTCGTAGTCCACAGTATCGACGCCCAGGGCCTCCTCCTTGCCCTCCGCGGCCGCGGGCGGCGCCTCGGCGGTTTCCGGGCGCTGCAGCACGCGGCTCGGGCCGGTGCCCTCGCGCGCCACCTGCACGGCGAGCGGCGACGCGGGCTGAGGCGCCGCGGCGACCTCGGCCGGTTTCTTCTCGGGCACGACCACGACCACGACGTCGGCCGACTCAACCGTGCCCCCGTCCTTGGTCCGCGCCCGCAGGCTAAGCTCGCGGCTTCCCGGGGCGAGCGGCTTCTCCGGCACGAGCACCCACTCGCCGCGACGGTTGGCGCGCGGACTGCCGAGCACGTTGCTGCCCTCGAGCACGGTGACCTCGGCCCCGGGTTCGGCCCGCCCGGCGATGACCGCGCCTCCATCCGGCTCGATCCGGACCACGTCGAAGGTCGGGGGCGGGATCTTGGGCGCGGTCGCCGGCTGCGCCTCGGGGGCCTTGGCCGCGATCACGGTCTCGGCCGGCTTGGGCGCCTCGGCGGAAGGGGCCGGCTTCAGCCCTTCGGCGGGCCCGGCATCGGCCTTGGGCTCGACGGCGGACGCTGCCGGCGCGGGCGCGGGCGGGGCCGTCGGGGCCGGTATCGGCGCCGGGCGCGGCTGCTCGGCGGGCGCGGCTGCGACCCGTGGCGGCTCCGCCTTCGTCGCCGGCTCGGCGATGGGAGCGGGCTCGGGCCCGGTCTCGACCAGTGCGAAGAAAATGCCCGCAGCCAAGCCGGCGGCGACGACCACGCCGACGACGGCCGCGATAAGATAGGGGCGGTTCAAATCCCAGCGTCCATCAACCCACTCGCGTAAACGTAGTACGCCGCGGGCGGAGGCGCAACATGGCGCACGCGCGGGCACTGCCTCAGTTTGCTCTGTGTGGGGGCTTGACCGGACGATCTATGTGTGATCCGAAGCTAGCCCATCAAGGAAGTGACCTCAGAAGCACACCTCCTATGTAGCGATTGTAGGGCAGCCCCTCTTCTAAAAAGAGGCTACAGATACTATTTCTTAACCGATGAAAATTAGACTTGACAAAGGGGTGAAAGCAGAGTAGGCGCCCCTCCGGTTTTTGATTGCATGCGGCGCACATGTAAGTTACAGTGACGGAAATCGCATGCAGATTTTGTGCCAAATCAAAGGATTAGAAGACGGCGGAAAGAGCGAAACGAAGGCAGAAGGTAGGAAGAAGGTTTTGACGATGCCCAGAGGACCACATGGCGAGCGACGGCCAGCCGATGTTGTCGGTTGTGCCATCACGGTTGCTAAAGTGGCGACGGGCGAGATTGAGGAGAGCTCCTATGTCGTGCCAGGCAGGGTTAGAAGCGGCAAGGCCGGAGCCGCGGCAAGGATGAAGCGTTTAACGCAGGAGGAACGGGCAGAAATTGCCAAGATAGCAGCGGAAGCTCGTTGGACCCGATGAAGGCACAGATGGAGTTGGCTACGAAGCGGCTTTTCAGCACGGAAGGGCTGGCCGTGAATAACGTGAAGTTGTTTCCTGGGAGCAACCGGGACACGACCCCGGAACAGATGGCCGAACAGATCAATAAGGCTATCTCTCAAATCGATTCTGGCGACTTTGACCTGGTGGATCAGTTCGACGACTGATCCACCAGGTATCGCGGCATCGTGGGATACAATCTGCTTTATAGATATTGTCAGAGTCTTGATCCACCTGTAAACAGGAATAAAATTCGCGATGAAACAAAACGGATAAATGGAATTAGTACTTTGTCCACACTTAGGACAGGGCTAGATACCACGGCTTGCCGTGGTTTTTATTTGTCTGCTCAAAATAAAAGCCATAAATTAGTACAACAATTTGGAACACATGTAATTGCTGTGGCGCGTGGCCTTGATCGCAATTGGGAAAGATTTATTTTCGTCAAAGAGATGATGCATCTCTTTGACGATTCTTCTGAAGCAACGGACACTGGCGCAGCATTTGAGCGTCTTCTCACAGAAATGGTAAGTCTTGGTTCTCCGGAGCCACGATCAGCACAATTGAAATCAGAGGTAAAGTGTTTTTGGATGGCGCTTGGAGTTCTGTGCCCAGAGAACTCTCGCCAACAGTTCAAAAAAGACCGTGAAAGTAATTTGATTGATGATTACGAAATATCTTTGCGGCTTCGAATTCCCGAACAATATGTTCAACATTTGTTCCGATCCGACTATCTGGATATCGTTAAACTGTTAAATGAAACAAATGCTTGATAATTTGTTGTAAGCCTGTATAATCAGGGGCATGAACCGGCTGCCCCTAGAGAAGCGCGTCCAAATCCTTCACATGCTCTGTGAAGGCTCCTCAATGCGAGCCATCTCCCGCGTGGTGGGGGTTTCCTTGAACACCGTCACCAAGCTATTGGTGGACGCAGGGACGGCCTGCCAAGCCTTCCATGACGCCACAGTGCGCGGCCTGAAGTGTAAGCGCATCCAGTGCGACGAGGTTTGGGCGTTCTACTACGCCAAGGCCCGGAACGTCCCTGAGCGGAAGCGCGGCGACGCTGGGGACATTTGGACGTGGACAGCTCTGTGTGCCGAGTCGAAACTCATGTGCTCCTGGGTGGTCGGAGCCCGGGACGCAGGCTATGCCCTCGCGCTCATGGACGATCTGCGGGCGAGA
>JACQOE010000065.1 GCA_016202695.1 Pseudomonadota bacterium
AAGCAAACAGATGGGCCCAGCCGCCTTTGTCATCGTCACCCCGGCCGAGCGAAGCGAGAGCCGGGGTCCAGCGGGCCAGCCCCGGTCTGGACCCCGGGTCGCGCGGCTTCGCCGCTTGCCCGGGGTGACGAGTGGACGCGGACGCCCCGGGTCTCATCCGTCAGAATCTTCCCGCCCTCGCGGGACCGGCCGAAAGGAAAATATGGGACGGAAACGCGGCTTCGGCCACACCGTTCCTCGTGGCGTCGAGCGACGGTCCGCCGGCCGCTTCCGCCCGGGGCGAAATCGGGTATCCTGCGCCCGCCCCGGAGCGGGGCCGAGCGGGTGGCGGATGCGCGGATGAACGAGTTCGGCGGCGAGGACCTGACCTGCATCCGGGGCGAGCGGGGCGTCTTCGCCGGCCTCTCCTTCGCCCTCGCCCCCGGGGGCGCGCTCCTGCTTACCGGCCCCAACGGCAGCGGCAAGTCGAGCCTGTTGCGCCTGATGGCCGGGCTCGCGCGCCCCGCCCGGGGCGAGATCCGCTGGCGCGGCCGTCCCATCGCCGAGGACGCCGAGGCCCACCGCGCCCGCCTCGCCTATGTCGGCCATCTCGACGCGGTGAAGCCGGCGCTCACGGTTTCCGAGAACGCCGCCTTCTGGGCCGCGCTCGCCGCGGACGGGGCGGGGCGGGCCGCGCTCGCCGCCCGGGTCGAGGCGGCGCTCGCGCGCTTCCGCCTCGCGCACTTGGCCGGTCTTCCCGCCCGGCTCCTCTCCGCCGGCCAGCGCCGCCGGCTCGGCCTCGCCCGGGCGTTGTGCGCGCGGGCCGTCCTCTGGCTCCTCGACGAGCCGGCGGTGTCGCTCGACGAGCGCGCGGTCGGCGACCTCGCCGAGGCGATCGCCGGCCACCGCGCCGCGGGCGGCCTCGTCGTCGTCTCCTCGCACACCGCGCTCGCGCTCCCCGGCGCCCGGCGGCTCGACCTTGCGGCTCACCCCTTCGCTCCCGGGGGCCCGGCGTGAGGGCGCTCCTCGGCATCGTCCGGCGCGACCTCCTGCTCGCGATCCGCCAGGGGAGCGACAGCGTCGCCATCCTCTTCTTCTTCGTCGTCGCCGCCACCCTCTTCCCCTTCGGGGTCGGACCCGAGCCCAATGTCCTCGCCCGCATCGCCGCCGGGATCGTGTGGGTGACCGCGCTCCTCGCCGCCATGCTCTCGCTCGACCGCCTGTTCCAGGCCGACTACGAGGACGGCAGCCTGGAGGCGCTGGCGCTCGCCCCCACCCCGCTCGGCCTCACCGTGCTGGCCAAGGGCCTCGCCCACTGGCTCACCACCGGACTGCCGCTCATCGCCGCCTCGCCGGTTCTGGCGGTGATGCTGAACATGGAGGCGGCGGGGCTCGGCCTCCTGGTCGCGGCGATGGCGCTGGGCACGCCCTCGCTCAGCCTGATCGGGGCGATCGGGGCGGCGCTCACCCTGGGGGCGCGGCGCGGGGGGGTGCTGATCTCGCTCCTGGTGCTGCCGCTCTACATCCCGGTGCTGATCTTCGGGGTCGGCGCGGTGGACGCCGCCCTCACCGGCTTGAGCCCCCGCCCTCACCTGATGATCCTGGGCGCGCTCCTGCTCCTGTCGCTGGCGCTCGCCCCGGTCGCGGCCGCGGCGGCCCTGCGCCAGGCCCTGGAGTGAGGGCGCGAGCGCCGGTCGCGGAACCGAAAAGAGCCGGCTCCACCTGGAAAGGGGCGGCCGCGATCACTATTAATTGAGGGGCCGGGCCCGGGTTATTGTTGACCTGAATCAATGCCGGCCCCGGCGGGCGCACGTAGAACCCCGCCCGGAACGATCGACCGCAAGGAACGCCGAGGCGCCCGCCGATGCACCGATTCGCCAACCCCTCCCGGTTCCTCCGCCTCGGCCAGGCGGTGCTGCCGTGGAGCGCCGGGCTCACGGTTCTCCTGCTCGCGATCGGGGTTCCCTGGGCGCTCCTGGTGGCGCCGCCCGACTACCAGCAGGGCGAGAGCGTGCGGATCATGTACGTGCACGTGCCGGCGGCGTGGATGGCGATGTTCGTCTACACCACGGTGGCGGCGGCGAGCGCCTCGGCCCTGATCTGGCGGCACCCGCTCGGCGACCTGATCGCGCGGGCCGCCTCGCCGGTCGGCGCCTGGTTCACCGTCCTCACCCTGGTCACCGGCTCGCTGTGGGGAAAGCCGATGTGGGGCGCCTGGTGGGTGTGGGACGCGCGCCTGACCTCGGTCCTGGTGCTGCTGTTCCTCTATCTCGGCCACATCGCGCTCGCCAACGCCTTCGAGGACGCCGGCCGCGGCGAGAAGGCGGCGGCGGTGCTGGCGCTGGTCGGCTTCGTCAACGTTCCCATCATCAAGTGGTCGGTCGACTGGTGGAACACGCTGCACCAGCCGGCGAGCGTGGCCCGGCTGGGCGGGCCGTCGATCCATCCCGCGATGCTGTGGCCGCTCCTCGTCATGGGCCTCGCCTTCACCGCCTTCTTCGTCACCTTGCTGCTGATGCGGGTGCGCTCCGAGTTCCTCGGCCGCAAGCTCCGCGCGCTCAGATTGACCCAGGCGGCGCAGGGGATGGCCGAGGCGCCGGCGGGGGCGGAGGTCTCGTGATGGGCGAGTTCCTGGCCATGGGCGGCTACGGCGCCTTCGTCTGGCCGTCCTACGCGCTGGCCGCGGCGGTGCTGGCCGGGCTCTGGCTTTCGAGCCGCTGGACGCTCAAGGCCCGCGAGGCCGAGCTCGCCCGCCTCGAGGGCGAGGGCGCCTCGCGCCGGACCCGGCCGCGGGCGGAAGGGCAAGGCTCGTGACCCGCAAGCGCCGGCGCCTCACCCTCGCGCTCCTCGCGCTCTCGGCGCTCGCCGTCGCGACCGCGCTGGTGCTCAACGCCTTCCAGGACTCGATCGTCTTCTTCCGCAGCCCGAGCGACGTGGTCGAGCGGAAGGTGCCGGCGGCGAGCCGCTTCCGCCTCGGCGGCCTGGTCGAGGAGGGGAGCGTGCGGCGCCTCGACGGCGAGGCCACGACCGGCGGCCGGCGGAGCGCCGCCGTCGCCTTCCGGGTGACCGACCTCAAGCACTCGGTCGAGGTCCGCTTCACCGGCATCCTCCCCGACCTCTTCCGCGAGGGCCAGGGCGTGGTCGCCGAGGGCCGCCTCGGCGGCGACGGGGTGTTCGAGGCCACCGAGGTGCTGGCCAAGCACGACGAGACCTACATGCCGCCCGAGGTGGCGGATGCCCTGAAGCGGGCCGGCCGCTGGCAGGAGGAAGGCCCCAAGTCACAAGGAGGCGGAAAGTGATCGCCGAGATCGGGCTCTACGCCCTCGTGCTCGCGCTCGTGGTGTCGCTGGTGCAGGCGACGCTGCCGCTCATCGGCGCCGCCCGGCGCATCCCCGAGTGGGTCGCGCTTGCCGCCTGGACCGCGCCGGCGCAGCTCGTGTTCATCGCCGTCGCCTTCGGCGCCCTCACCTACGCCTACGTGGTCTCCGACTTCTCGCTCCTCAACGTTGCCGCCAACTCCCACTCGGCGAAGCCGATGATCTACAAGGTCAGCGGGGTGTGGGGGAACCACGAGGGCTCGTTGGTGCTGTGGGTCCTCATCCTCGCCCTGTTCGGCGCCGCCGTCGCCGGCTTCGGGAGCAACCTCCCGGTTGCCTTCCGGGCGCGGGTGCTGGCGGTGCAGGCGTGGATCGCGGTCGGCTTCCTCGCCTTCATCCTCTTCACCTCCAACCCCTTCCTCAGGCTCGACCCGCCGCCCGCCGACGGGCGCGGGCTCAACCCGCTGCTGCAAGACATCGGCCTCGCCCTCCATCCCCCGTTCCTCTATCTCGGCTACGTCGGCTTCTCGATCACCTTCTCCTTCGCCATCGCCGCCCTGATCGAGGGCAAGGTCGACGCCGCCTGGGCCCGCTGGGTACGCCCCTGGACGCTCGCCGCCTGGTCATTCCTCACCCTCGGCATCGCGCTCGGAAGCTGGTGGGCCTATTACGAGCTGGGCTGGGGCGGCTGGTGGTACTGGGACCCGGTGGAGAACTCCTCCTTCATGCCCTGGCTGGTGGGGACCGCGCTCCTGCACTCGGCGGTGGTGGTGGAGAAGCGCGACGCGCTCAAGACCTGGACGGTGCTGCTGGCCATCATCACCTTCGCCTTCAGCCTGCTCGGCACCTTCCTGGTGCGCTCCGGCGTGCTGACCTCGGTGCACGCCTTCGCCACCGATCCCGCGCGCGGCATCTTCATCCTCGGCCTGATCGTGGTCTACGTCGGCGGCGCGCTGTTCCTCTACGCGGCGCGGGCGCAGGCGCTGGCCGGCGGCGGGCTGTTCGCGCCGATCTCGCGCGAGGGCGCCCTGGTGCTCAACAACCTCCTCCTCACCACCGCCGCGGCGACCGTGCTCTTGGGTACCCTCTATCCGCTGTTCGTCGACCTCTTCGAGCTGGGCAAGATCTCGGTCGGGCCGCCCTACTTCAACGCCACCTTCGTGCCGCTGATGATTCCGATGCTGGTCGCGCTCGGCATCGGCCCGATGCTGGCCTGGAAGCGGGGCGACCTCGGGGGCGCGCTCGCCCGCCTCACGGCGGCCTTCGCGGCGGCGGCGGCGGTGGCGCTGGCGACGCTCGCGCTCGCCTGGGGCACGGGCGCGGTGCTGGCGGCGCTGGCGATGGCGCTCGCCGCCTGGCTGGTCGTCGGCGCCCTCAGCGAACTCGCCGAACGGACTCGGCTGTTCCGCGCCGGCGCGGGCGAGTCCTGGCGGCGACTCAAGGGACTGCCGCGCTCGGCGCTGGGCATGACGCTGGCCCATCTCGGGGTCGGCATCCTGGTCGCCGGGATGACCGGCTCGCTCGCCTGGACGGCGGAGGACATCCGGGTGATGCGGCCGGGAGAGCGGGTCGCGGTCGCGGACTACGACCTCGAGCTCCTCGGCGTGCGCGAGGGGGTGATGGGACCCAACTACCGGGCGACACGGGCGGGCTTCGCGGTCAGCCGCGCCGGCGCCCCCGTCGCCGTCCTCGAGCCCGAGAAGCGGTTCTATCTGGTCGAGGAACGCCCGACCACCGAGGCGGCGATCCTCACCACCTGGCGTGGTGACCTCTACGCGGTGATCGGCGATCCCGACGGCAAGGGCGGCTGGGTGGTGCGGCTCTACTACAAGCCGATGATCCTCTGGATCTGGGCCGGCGCGGCGCTGATGGCGCTGGCCGGGGCGCTGTCGCTGAGCGACCGGCGCCTGCGGGTGGGGGCGCCGACGCGCGCCCGCCGGCGGCGGGGCGCCGAGGCGCCGGCGCGGGCCTGAGCCGGGGAAGGGGTTCGCCCGCATGCGCGTCGCCCTCGTCCTGCCCGCGGCCCTGTTCGGCGTCCTGGCGCTGGCCTTCGCGGCCTTCATGATACTCGGCCGCGACCCGCGCCTCCTGCCCTCGACCATGATCGACCAGCCGGTCCCGGCCTTCACGCTCCCGGCGCTCCGGACCGGCGAGCCCGGCCTCGCGAGCGCGGATCTCAACGCCGGCGCCGGCGTCAAGCTGGTCAACTTCTTCGCCTCCTGGTGCGTCCCCTGCCGGGTGGAGCAGCCGGTGCTGATGCGCTTCGCGCGCGAGGGAGGGGCGCCGATCTTCGGCATCAACTACAAGGACAAGCCCGAGGACGCGATCAAGTGGCTCAAGGAGCTGGGCGATCCCTTCGCCCGCGTCGCCGCCGACCGCGACGGGCGGGCGGCCATCGACTGGGGGGTCTACGGCATCCCGGAGACGTTCGTGATCGACCCGGCGGGGCGCATCCGCTACCGCCACGCCGGCCCGATCACCCAGGACGTGCTGGAGCGCAACCTGATGCCGGTCATCAAGGAGGCGGCGAAGTGAGAACCGCATGGCTGGGGGCGGGGCTCGCCCTTTTCGGCCTCCTCGCCGTCCTGGCGGCGGCGCCGGCGCCGGCGGTGCAGCCCGACGAGATGCTGGCCGACACGGCGCTGGAGGCGCGGGCGCGGGCGATCGGCAAGAACCTCCGCTGCCTGGTCTGCCAGAACCAGTCGATCGACGACTCTGACGCCGGCCTTGCCCGGGATCTCCGCATCCTCGTCCGCCAGCGCCTCACCGCCGGGGACTCCGACGCCCAAGTGATCGACTTCGTGGTCGCCCGCTACGGCGACTTCGTGCTCCTCAACCCGCCCTTGAAGCCGGTCACCTACGCGCTCTGGGTGGGGCCGGCGGTAATCTTCGGGCTCGCCGCCTTGAGCGTGGTGATCTACTTCCGCCGCCCGCGCAAGCGGCCGGCGCCCGCGTCCGCCGCGGCCTTGAGCGCCGAGGAGCGCGAGCGCCTGCGCCGGCTCCTCGGCGCCGAGCGGCCGCGCTGAGGCGCGACGGCGGGGCGCATCGGCAGGGAACCGAAGCATGATCTGGCTTGCCATCGGACTGATGACTCTGCTCGCGCTCGCGCTCCTCCTGGCGCCACTCGCCCGCGGCGGGCGCCGGCCCGAGCCGGGGCGGGGGGCCTTCGACCTCGCCATCTTCCGCGACCAGCTCGCCGAGATCGAGCGCGACGTCGCCCGCGGCCTCCTCGCCGAGGCCGAGGCCGAGGCGGCGCGGGCCGAGATCGGGCGCCGCATCCTCGCCGCCGCCGGCGACGAGCCGGCCCCGGCGCCCGCCGCCGGCGACGAGCCGGCCCCGGCGCCCGCCGCCGGCGACGGCCGCCGCCGGCGGCTCGGGATCGCCACCGCCGGCGCGCTCGCGCTCCTCCTGCCGGCGCTCGCGCTTCCGCTCTACCTCCGCCTCGGCGCCCCCGGCCTTCCGGGCCAGCCCTTCGCCGAGCGCCAGGCGGAGCTCGCCGCCACGGAGCAGCAGGAGGCCCACAACCGCGAGCAGCTCTCGCAACTGGTCGGCCAGCTCGCCGAGCGCCTGCGGGCCGAGCCCGACCGCCAGGAGGGCTGGCTCCTGCTGGCCCGCTCCTATCAGACACTCGGGCGCTTCGCCGACGCCGCCGCCGCCTTCCGCCGGGCGCTCGCGCTGGGCCCGGCCGAGGGCGCCCGCTCGCAGCTCGGCGAGGCCCTGGTGATGGCGGCCCAGGGAGGGATCGGGCCCGAGGCCCTGGCCGAGTTCGAGAAGGCCGCGGCCGAGGATCCCGGCGACGTGCGTGCCCGCTTCTTCCTCGGCCTTTACCGGATGCAGGCGGGTGAGTACCAGGCGGCCCTCGACCTGTGGCGGGCGCTGGAGCGGGACTCGCCGGCGGAGGCGCCGTGGCTCCCCATCCTGCGCGAGCACATCGCCGCCGCCGCCCAGGGCCTCGGCATCGACCCGGCGACGCTGGCGCCCGCCCGTCCGCCCGGCGAGGGTGGAGGCGCGGGGCTGGCCGGGGGGATGCCGACGGGGGCCGAGCAGGTGGCGGCGCTGCCGCCGGGCGAGCGTGCCCAGGTGATCCGCGGCATGGTCGAGGGGCTGGCGAAGCGTCTGGCCGAGGACCCCTCCGACGCCGAGGCGTGGCTCCGGCTGGGGCGCGCCTACGAGGTGCTGGGCGAGCCGGCGAAGGCGGTGGGCGCCCTCGCCGAGGCCGCCCGGCACCACCCGCGCGACCCCCGCATCCTGATCGCCTTCGCCGCCGCCGAGGCCGAGGCGGCGCCCGAGGCCGGGCCGCTGCCGGCGCCGGTGGCGCCGGCGCTCAGGACGGCGCTCGATCTCGACCCCGGCAACCCCGAGGCGCTGTGGCTCCTCGGCCTCGCCGAGGCGCGCGCTGGGCGCAAGGCCGAGGCCGAGGGCCTGTGGCGCGAGCTCCTGGCCCAGATTCCCGACGCCGACCCCTCCCGCGCCCGGCTGATCGAGCGGATCGACGCCCTCAAGGTGCGCTGAGCGCAAGCGGCGGAACGGTCCCCGGCCCGACCGTCGTCGTTGATCGTCGTTCCCGCGCAAGAGCGGATGAAAGACTCTCTAACCTTTGCCCGAATGTCGCTCTTGACCGTCATTCCCGCGAAGGCCGGAATCCAGCCTTTTCAAACGGGTAATGGACCCCCGCTGGCGCGGGGGTGACGAGAAAGGGGTCTTGCCGCGATGCTTTCCTGCCCCCCCGGCGCGGCCCGGCGCCGGCGTTTCGCCCGCGACAGGGGCGCGGGATCGGTGCCATACTCCTCGGGCTAGGGGCCAAGGGGAGGGACCGAGGGGCGAGACACGGGTGAGCGTGCGCGGGCCGCGGCCAGGCCGCGGCGGCCCCCCGACCTTGTTCGAGCGGGAGAGCAGGAGGAGTACGGCCATGCACGTTTCGCGCATCCTCAAGGCGAAGCAGCGGCGGATGGTGACCACCCGGCCGACCGCCACGGTGACGGAGGTCACCAAGCTCCTGGAGCGGGAGCGGATCGGGGCGGTGCTGATCACCGACGAGCGGGGCCAGATGCTGGGCATCCTGTCGGAGCGCGACCTGGTCCACGGGCTGTCGCGATTCGGCTCCGCGCTGCTGACCAAGACCGCGGCCGAGATGATGACCCGCGAGGTGGTGACCTGCACCCCCGAGACCAGCCTCCAGGAGCTGATGAGCCAGATGACCGAGGGCCGCTTCCGCCACCTGCCGGTGATCGAGGAGGGGAAGCTGGTGGGCGTGGTCTCGATCGGCGACGTGGTCAAGTTCCGGCTCGAGGAGCTCGAGTCCGAGGCCGGCGCGCTCAAGGCCTACATCACCAGCGCCTGAGCGGGGAGACGGGGCCGGCACCCGGATCGCGCCTGAGCTGAGCCTGTCCGGTCTTGACCCGTTCACCCCGTTCGTCGTGCTCGGACCTGGCCGACCATGACGGGAGGGCGGGGGGTGTTGGGCGCCTCTGCGACGTCATGGCCGGGCGTGCGGCCATCCACGCCCTATCTCGTGCGGCCGGTTAGAGCGGGTCCCGGCTGTCCCTACACACCCTCGCCGTCATGCCAGGACTTGCCCCCGGGTCAAGAGAGCCCGGGGGCTTGGTCCTGGCATCCGCGTGCTTGAAAGACCAAGATTTTTCGTGGATGGCCGGGTCACGCCCGGCCATGACGTCAGGCGCCTGGTGTCCACGGTCGGCATAAACCTGCTCTAGCCGTGGGACGCGCCCGGGATGCGGGCCGCGGCGGGGACTCCGGGTCGACGCGGGCGGGATGGTGGAGCCGAGGGGAATCGAACCCCTGACCTCCTCATTGCGAACGAGGCGCTCTCCCAACTGAGCTACGGCCCCGCGAGGCGGGAAGGGCGGGCGACAGCCACCGGCCCCCGCGCGCCGGCGCGGATATTGGGAAGCGCCCGCGAGGGTGTCAAGCGGCTCGGTCGGCGGGGGCGGGCGCGGGGAATGCCCCGGTTCGAGGACGGTCCGCTAAGTGGCAGGACGAAAAGTCAGGAACCGTGCATATCGCTCGATCTGCTATCATGACTTGAATGCATTTTTTGCGGAATCCGGGCGGCATTTACGAGGGGGCACAGTATGAGCTGGTGGGATTTGGGCCAACACAGCGGCTACTCAGGAACCGAACTTGCGACTTGGCGGATCACCTGTGCGTTTTGCGGTGAGGACGGCAACTGGGGACTCGAACACCACGCCGAAAAAAAGAAGCCTAACGACAACCAGCGCCTAAATTTCGACACCTTCAAATGTGGTAACTGCGCCAGCTTCGTTATGGTCCTCTGGTCCGCCGGTGCCGATCTTCATGACTACAAGGTACTACCCTGGCCGGTGAAATACGACAGGTACCCCAAACACTGGCCCTCTGACATTGGCCGTTACTGGCTTCAAGCGAAAAGGAACCTTGCAGGAGAAAATTGGGATGCCGCCGCGGTGATGGCTGGCAGCGCAATGCAGCTTGCTCTCCGGTCCAAGGGGGCGGTAGGCGAAACTTTTAATCAGGAGGTGAAAGACCTCGCTGATAAAAACGTGCTTCCGCCAATCATGGTGGAGTGGGCTAACGAGGTGAAATGGTTGCGGAACTCCGCAACCCACCCGCAACCCGGCCAACAGGAAACCGCTGGGAAGGACGCCCAAGACGTTATTCGATTCCTTGACTTCCTGCTCGAGTACCTTTTGGACTTGCCGCACCGGATCAACGAGTATCGAGGGCGCAACAATCCACCGGCTAGGACCGGCTAGATAAGACCCTCGCCGTTGGTCAGAAAACGCTTTGCTCGGCATAGCGGGCGCGTGCTCTGGCGCGTTGGGAATAGCATGGACAGCCTCACTTTTCTAATTCGGCTTATAGAAGCTCTAGCGTGGCCCGGTGTGGCCGTATTTATTGGGGTTGCATTTCGAAACGAGTTCCGCGCGCTCTTCCCCCTCGTTCGAAAGCTCAAGGCGGGCCCGCTAGAAGCAGAATTCGAACGCGAAGTTCAGGAAATTTCGCGAGAAGCGGCTGGTACACCTGCGACAGAAATTCAGGAAGCAGTTGACCCACGGCTGCAAATGCTCAGGGATCTCGCCCGCGTAAATCCGCGCTCGGCTATTCTTGAGGCGTGGCTCGACGTGGAATCGGCCGTGAGGAAAGCTGCCCTGCGAAGAATCGCCTCGTCGCCGCCGCCGGACGTATCGTCTCCAGTTCGAACCATGCGCGAACTGGTGCAATACAAGGCGATAAGTCCGAATGATGCGGCATTGTTTCAGGACCTACGAGGATTGCGGAACCAAGCTGCGCACCTCGCAGATTTCAGTCCTAGTCACGAGGCGGCGCTGAACTATGTCAATCTCGCAAGGCAGCTTGAGTCGCGCCTGGAAGGACCTACTCCGCTAAACTAACCGCCCATCAGCCACCGGCAATACCTTCAGGGCCTAAAGCAGATGCGACACGGATATCCGCGAAGGGTTGATCCCCGGGCAGCCATCCTCATCCCCACCCCGGCAGGTTGAAACCGCACCGCCCCCCCGCCTTGCGCGGGCGGCGAGGCGGCGGTAGGGTGCCGGCCGAGAGTCCAACCGGGGCTGGAAACCGCGCTCAGGATCGCCCGATGTCCGCCTTCCTCTGGCTTATCGACACCCTCGTCGACCTCTACATCCTGGCGCTCATCGTCTCCGCGATCCTGAGCTGGCTGGTGGCGTTCGACGTGGTCAACACCCGCAACCGGCTGATCTACATGCTCGGCGACTTCCTCTACCGCATCACCGAGCCGGCGCTGCGGCCGGTGCGCAACCTGTTGCCCAACCTCGGCGGGATCGACGTCTCGCCGCTGGTCGTGATCCTGCTCCTGGTCTTCCTCAGAAAGCTCCTGTTCGAAGCCGTTGTCTCCTGACCGCGCCGCGCCCGAGCCTCAGCTCCCCTT
The DNA here is from genome assembly GCA_016202695.1 of Pseudomonadota bacterium. Lineage (GTDB taxonomy): Bacteria > Pseudomonadota > Alphaproteobacteria > JACQOE01 > JACQOE01 > JACQOE01. Next base: position 11,209 of record JACQOE010000065.1, read on the forward strand.
CGCGCCCGCCGCCGGCGGCGGCCTCAGGCTTGCCGTGCGCCTGAGCCCGCGCGCCTCGCGCAACCGCATCGAGGGCAGCATCCCCCTGGCCGACGGCGGAACGGCCCTCAAGGTCGCGGTCACCGCGCCGCCCGAGGCCGGGCGGGCGAACGCGGCCCTGATCGCGCTCCTGGCCAAGGAGCTGCACCTGCCCAAGGGCCGCATCCGCCTCGTGGCCGGCGCCTCGGCGCGGCTGAAGACGCTCCTCATCGCCGGCGAGGCGGGCGATCTCGGGGCGCGGCTCAAGGCCCGGCTCGATCGCGCGGGCGGCTGAAAGGAGACCGGCGGCCATGGCCGAGGCGCGCATCATCGACGGCAAGGCGTTCGCCGAGAAGGTCCGCGCCGGCGTGGCCGGGCGGGTCGCCGCGCTCGCGCGCGAGCACGGCCTCACCCCCGGCCTCGCGGTCGTGCTGGTGGGCGAGAACCCGGCGAGCCAGGTCTACGTCCGCAGCAAGGGCCGGGCGAGCGAGGAGGCGGGGATGCGCTCCTGGACCCACCGCCTCCCGGCCGCGACCGAAGAGGCCGAGCTCCTGGCCCTGGTCGCGCGCCTGAACGGCGACGACGCGGTCGACGGCATCCTGGTGCAGCTCCCGCTTCCCCCCCAGATCTCGGCCGAGGCGGTGATCGAGGCCATCGACCCGGCCAAGGACGTCGACGGCTTCCATCCCGTGAACGTCGGCCGGCTGGCCGCCACGGGTGCGGGCCAGCGCTCGCGCGGGCTGGTTCCCTGCACGCCGCTCGGCGCGCTGATGCTGATCAAGGACGTGCGCGGGCCGAGCCTGAGCGGCCTCGAGGCGGTGGTGGTCGGGCGCTCGAACATCGTCGGCAAGCCGATGGCGCACCTCCTCCTGGCCGAGAGCTGCACGGTGACGGTGGCGCACTCGCGCACCCGCGACCTCGCCGCCGTCTGCCGCCGCGCCGACCTCCTGGTGGCCGCGGTGGGGCGGGCGCGGATGATCGCCGGCGACTGGATCAGGCCGGGGGCGACGGTGATCGACGTCGGCATCAACCGCCTCGAGCCGGCCGAGCCGGGGGGCAAGGGCCGCCTCGTCGGCGACGTCGACTTCGAGTCGGCGAGGGCGGTCGCGGGCGCGATCACCCCGGTCCCCGGGGGCGTGGGGCCGATGACCATCGCCTGCCTGCTGCACAACACGGTGACGGCCGCCTGCCGCCGGCGCGGCCTCGCCGAGGATTAAGACGCGGATGACGGGGACGCTCTGGCACCTGGGGCTGGCGGCGCTCGCCTTCGTCGGCAGCCACTTCCTCCTCTCCTGGCTTCCGGTGCGCGACGCGCTCACGGCCCGCATCGGCGAGCGCGCCTTCACGGTCGCCTACTCCACACTCTCGCTCGTCACCCTGGCATGGATGGGTTTCGCCTACGCCCGCGCCCCCAACCCGGCCTGGCTGCCCGAGGCGGCGCCTCTGCGCTGGGTGCCGGTCCTGGCGATGCCGTTCGCCTGCATCCTGATCGTCGGCGGCTTCGCCGGCCCCAACCCGACCGCGGTCGGCCAGGAGGGGCGGCTCCGCGAGGCGGCGGAGCGGGCGTCCGGCCTCCTCGCCGTCACCCGCCATCCGGTGATGTGGGGGATGGGGCTGTGGGCGCTCGCCCATCTCGCCGCCCGTCACGGCGGCGCCGACATCCTCCTCTTCGGCTCGCTGGCGCTCCTGGCGCTGGCCGGCACGGTCGCGATCGACGCCAGGAAGCGGGCGCGCCTCGGCGCGGATTTCGCCCGCTTCGCCGCCGCCACCTCGAACCTGCCCTTCGCCGCGATCCTGAGGGGCCGCGCCCGGCTCAAGCCTTCGGAGGTGGGGGTGGAGGTGATCGTCGGCGGGCTCCTCCTCTACGGCCTCCTCGGCGGGCTGCACCCGCTAGTGCTCGGCACCTCGCCCTTCGGCGGCCTCAGCCCCTAGAGCATGATCTTCCTGGATTGAACTGCCTGCGCCGGAGGACACTTGCGGCGCGGGCAGGAGCGGGGTGAAGCGCGTAGCGGGGCCTACGGGCGAGCCCGGCGACGAACCCGCGACGCAAGAGGCCCCGGCCCTTCGGGTTGCGCCCCGGCGGGCGCCCGCGGCGTTGCGCCGCTCGGCCGATGCCCCGGCATCGCCCGCCGCGGCGCGCCTTGCGGATCGCCTTGCCGGGCCGCAACGCAGGCGATCCAATCCAGGAGGATCAGGCTCTAGCCCCCTTGGCGAGGCGGAGCCGAAGGGCGTTGAGCTTGATGAAGCCTTCGGCGTCGCGCTGGTTGTAGACCTCGTCGACCTCGAAGGTGACGTGCTTCAGCGAATAAAGGCTCTTCGCCGACTTGCGCCCGGCCACCATGACGCCGCCCTTCATCAGCTTGAGGCGGGCCGTGCCCTCGACATGGGCCTGGCTCTCGTCGATGGCGGCCTGGATCATGCGCCGCTCGGGCGAGAACCAGAAGCCGTTGTAGATCAGCTCGGCGTAGCGCGGCATCAGCTCGTCCTTGAGGTGCGCCGCCCCGCGATCCAGCGTCAGGCTCTCGACCGCGCGCCGGGCGTGGGCGAGGATCGTGCCGCCCGGGGTCTCGTAGACGCCCCGCGACTTCATGCCGACGAAGCGGTTCTCGACCAGGTCGACCCGGCCGATGGCGTTGCGCCCGCCGATCTCGTTGAGGCGCGCAAGCAGGCTCGCCGGCGAGAGCCGCTCGCCGTTCACCGCCACCGCGTCGCCGCGCTCGAACGCGACCTCCACGTACTCGGGCCGGTTCGGCGCCTTCTCGGGCGAGACCGTGCGGGTGAACATGGCCTCGTCGGGCTCGACCCAGGGGTCCTCGAGCGCGCGGCCCTCGTAGGAGATGTGGAGGATGTTGGCGTCGGTGGAGTAGGGCGGCTCACCTTGCTTTCCGCGAGGGATCGGGATCTGGTGGCGCTCGGCGTACTCGATCAGCTTGTCGCGCCCGCCGAGCGTCCACTCCCGCCAGGGGGCGATGACCCGGATGTCGGGCTTGAGCGCGTAGTAGGCGAGCTCGAAGCGGACCTGGTCGTTGCCCTTCCCCGTTGCCCCGTGGGCCACCGCGTCGGCGCCGACCTGTTCCGCGATCTCGATCTGGCGCTTGGCGATCAGCGGCCGGGCGATGGAGGTGCCGAGGAGATAGACGCCCTCGTAAAGCGCATTGGCGCGGAACATGGGGAAGACGAAGTCGCGGACGAACTCCTCGCGCAGGTCCTCGACGAAGATGCGCTTCACCCCCAGCGTCTCGGCCTTCTTGCGCGCCGGCTCCAACTCCTCGCCCTGGCCGAGGTCGGCGGTGAAGGTGACCACCTCGCAGCCGTAGGTCTCCTGGAGCCAGCGGAGGATGACCGAGGTATCGAGCCCGCCCGAATAGGCGAGCACCACCTTCCTGACCGAGCCGCCCGTCATCGCCTAAGCCCTTTCGCCTGCAATCTGCGTCGCGATCGCCCGTTTGGAGGCGGCGCAGTATAGGCGAACCCGCCCCCCCGGCAAGGGCGGGATGGGCGGGGCGGGCGCCCGGCCGCGCCTTGCCCCGCCGCCGGCCGGATACGCTTGCGCCGCGGCTATTTGTTCCCGCAACCGCTTGGGCTACCTTGCCCCGCCATGCCGGACCTGTGGGAAGCGGCGCGCCTGGCGCTGGCGCTGATCGTCGCGGGCGACCCCGAACTGGTGGAGATCGTCGCCCGCTCGCTCGCCGTCAGCCTGAGCGCCGTCGCCATCGCCTGCCTCGCCGGCTTTCCGCTGGGCGCGCTGCTGGCGGTGGTGCGCTTTCCGGGCCGCCGGATCGTCATCGTCGTCGTCTACACGCTGATGAGCCTGCCGCCGGTGTTCGTCGGCCTCCTGGTCTACGTGCTGCTGTCGCGCAGCGGGCCGCTGGGCGTCCTCGGCCTGATGTTCACGCCGACGGCGATGGTGATCGCCCAGGCGATCCTGGTCGGCCCCATCGTCACGGCGCTGGCGCATCGGGCGCTCCGCGGGCTCTACGTGGAATACCGCGACCAGCTCTGTTCGCTGGGCGCGCGCCCCTGGCAGGTGGCGCCGACCCTGCTGGTGGACGGACGGACGGAGCTCGCCACCGCGGCGCTCGCCGGCTTCGGCCGCGCCATCGCCGAGGTGGGCGCGGTCCTGATCGTCGGCGGCAACATCGCCCACGTCACGCGGGTGATGACCACCACCATCGCGCTCGAGACCAGCAAGGGCAACCTGGCGCTGGCCATGGCGCTGGGGCTGATCCTGCTCCTGATCGCGCTCGCCGTGAACGCCGCCGTGCTGGCGCTCGGCCGGGACGCGCGGGGAACGTAGGCACGAAGCCATGCTGCCCCTGATCCTGGAGGGCATCGGCTTCCGCGCCGGCGGGCAGGACCTGCTCGCGGGCGTGGATCTCGCGATCGCCGCCGGCCCGCCGACCCTGTTCCTGGGGCCCAACGGCGCCGGAAAGAGCCTGCTGCTCCGGCTCTGTCACGGCCTCTTGACGCCGACCGCGGGCGCGGTGCGCTGGACCGGCATCGACGCCGAGCGGGCGCGCCGGCGCCAGGCCATGGTGTTCCAGACCCCGGTGATGCTCCGCCGCGCCGCCGCCGCCAACGTCGCCTATGGACTGAAGCTCCGCGGCCTCGCGCGTGCCGAGCGAGCCGCGCGGACGGCGGAGGCGCTGGCGCTCACCGGGCTCGCGGAGCTGGCGAAACGGCCCGCCCGGCTCCTCTCCGGCGGCGAGCAGCAGCGCCTGGCCCTGGCCCGGGCCTGGGCGCTGCGCCCGGAGGTTCTGTTCCTGGACGAGCCGACGGCCAGCCTCGATCCCGCCGCCACCGGCCAGGTCGAGGCCATCGTGCGCGGGATCGCCGCCGCCGGCGTCAAGATCGTGATGAGCACGCACGATCTCGGCCAGGCCCGCCGCCTGGCGGGCGAGATCGTCTTCCTGTGCCGCGGCCGGGTGGCCGAGCGGGCCGCCGCCGGCGCGTTCTTCGCCGGCCCCCGCTGTGCCGAGGCGCGCGCCTTCCTGGAGGGCCGCCTGACCTGGTGATGCGGAGGAGCCGTCCCGATGCCTCGGCCAACGTTCCCTGCCCTGTTCCCTCTCGTCGTCCTGCTGGCGCTCGCGCTCGCCCCGGTGGCGAGGGCCGGCGAAAGACCCTTCATCACGCTCGCCTCCACCACCTCGACCGAGAACTCGGGCCTGTTCGCCCACCTTCTGCCCCGCTTCACCGCGCGGACCGGCATCGCCGTGCGGGTGATCGCCGTCGGCACCGGCCAGGCGCTCCGCCTCGCCCGCAACGGCGATGCCGACGTCCTTCTCGTCCACCATCGCCCCGCGGAGGACGCCTTCGTGGCCGAGGGCTTCGGGATCGAGCGGCGCGACGTGATGTACAACGACTTTGTCCTGGTCGGGCCGGCCGGCGACCCCGCCGGCATCGCCGGCGCGCCGGATGCCGTGACCGCGCTCCGCCGGATCGCGGCGGCGCGTTCCCCCTTCGCCTCGCGCGGCGACGACAGCGGCACCCACAAACTGGAACGCGAGCTGTGGGCCGCCGCCGGCATCGACGCGGCGGCGGCGAGCGGCACCTGGTACCGCGAGATGGGGAACGGCATGGGGGCGACCCTGAACGCCGCCGTCGCCATGAACGCCTACGCGCTGAGCGACCGCGCCACCTGGCTCGCCTTCGGCAACAGGGGGACTCATCGCCTCCTGTTCGCCGGCGATCGCGCGCTCCTCAACCCCTACGGCGCGATCGTCGTGAACCCGGCCCGCCACCCGCAGGTGAAGGTCGCGCTGGCGCGGGCCTTCGTCGACTGGCTGACCGGCCCCGAGGGCCGCGCCGCCATCGCCGGCTTCCGCGTCGGCGGCGAGCAGCCGTTCTTTCCCTGGCCGAAGGATCGGACGGACGCCCGGGGCCGAACCGGGAGCGTGCCGGGTCACGGGCATCGGCGGCAGGAGTCGACCGCGGCGATCGCGGCGGCGCCCGGGTGACGGAGTCGCGCGCGCCCCGCGCGGAAAGTCCCACGGCAGCGAGCGGGATTGCGCGCGGCCCGCCTCACCCCGCCGCGGCGGTTTCGGCCGCCGCCGCCCGCTCCACTTCCCCCTCCCCGTGATGCGCCCGCTTCCTGGGCCGGATCGAGTCGGAGCGGAGCTGGCCGCAGGCGGCCATGATGTCGCGCCCGCGCGGCGTGCGCACCGGCGAGGTGTAGCCGGCCGCCGCCACGATGTCGGCGAAGCCGGCGATGGTCTCCGCCTCCGCGCACTCGAAGGGCGCCCCCGGCCAGGGGTTGAAGGGGATCAGGTTGACCTTGGCCGGGATGCCGGCGATCAGCCGCACCAGCCGCTTCGCGTCCGCGGGCGAATCGTTGACGCCCTTGAGCATCACGTACTCGAAGGTGATGCGCCGGGCGTTGCTGGCGCCGGGGTAGCGCCGGCAGGCGCCGATCAGCTCGGCGAGCGGATACTTCTTGTTGATCGGCATCAGCCGGCTTCGGAGTTCGTCGGTCGCGGCGTGGAGCGAGATCGCGAGGTTCACGCCCAGCTCGGCCCCGGCGCGCTCGATCATCGGCACCACCCCCGAGGTGGAGAGGGTGATCCGCCGGCGCGAGAGCCCGAGCCCCTCGCCGTCGAGCAGGATGCGGATGGCGGCGGCGACGTTGTCGTAGTTGAACAGGGGCTCGCCCATGCCCATCAGCACGACGTTGGTGATGGCGCGCCCGGGCGCGTTGGAGGGCCAATCGGAAAGCCGGTCGCGGGCGAGCATGACCTGACCGACGATCTCGGCCGGGCCCAGGTTCCTGACCAGCCGCTGGGTGCCGGTGAAGCAGAAGCGGCAGGTGAGGGTGCAGCCGACCTGGGAGGAGATGCAGAGCGTGCCCCGCTCCTCCTCGGGGATGAAGACGGTCTCGATCAGGTTGCCGTCGGCGAGCCGCAGGAGCCACTTCCGGGTGCCGTCGGCCGAGACCTGCTCGCGCGCGAGCCCGGGCCGCCCGACCTTGAGGTTGCGGGCGAGGAGGGGGCGAAGCTCCTTGGCGAAGGTGGTCATGGCGGCGAAGTCGGTGGCGCCGCGGCAATAGACCCAGTGCCAGAGCTGGCGGGCGCGGAAGCGGGGCAGCCCCAGCGCGGCGAGGGCAGCGGCGAGCGCCTCGCGCGAGAGCCCGACCACCTCGCGCGGCGCCCCGGTGCCCCCGGGCGAAGGCTCGGGCGCGGATGCGGGCTCGGGCGCGGGCGGCGCGGCGGGGCCGGGGCGGGCGTCCATCATCGCCAAGATATAGGCGAGGGCGGGGCCCCCGGCAAAGGGCGGGCGGGGGAGCCGCGCCTTGCGGTATCCTGGCCGAATGGCATCGCCGGATCGCCGGGCGGGATGAGAGGAGGGCGCCATGGAGCCCCGGATCAGCCTCGTTACCCTGGGGGTGGCCGACGTCGCCCGCGGCCGGCGCTTCTACGAGCGGCTGGGCTGGCGGGCCTCGAAGGCCAGCACCGACGAGGTCGCCTTCTTCCAGCTCGGCGGGATGGCGCTGGCGCTGTGGGGCCGCGCCGCGCTCGCCGCCGATGCCCGCCTCGCCGATAAGGGCGCCGGCCCGGGCGGAGTCGCGCTCGCCCACAACGTGCGGGCGCGCGCCGAGGTCGACGCCGTGCTCGCCGAGGCGGAGGCGGCGGGCGGGCGGCTCCTCAGGCCGGCCGAGGACACCCCCTGGGGCGGCTACGCCGGCTACTTCGCCGACCCCGACGGGCATCCCTGGGAGGTGGCCTGGAACCCCCACTTCCCGCTCGCCCCCGACGGCTCGCTCCGCCTGCCCGGGTAGCCGTGCGGACGAGCGATCGTATCGTCGGCCAGCTCTGCTTCAATGTTACGGCTTCGCCGTCCACGCCTCCGCCAGGCGTTCGGCCTCGGCGATTTCGGCCGGCGTCATCCGCGCGGCCACCCGGTCGCGGCCCTCGACCGCGGCATCGCGAGGCCCGTCGGCAAGCCGCGGCAGCGCCAGGCTGTACCACAGGTGGGCGCGCACCCGGTCCGGGGCGACGCCGGCCCCCGCCTCGTACAGGCCGCCAAGGGTGGCCTGGGCCTTGGGGTGCCCCCGCCCCGCAGCCTCGCCAAACCACCTCGCCGCCTCGGCGTAGTCCTTCGCCAACCCGCGGCCGACCAGGTACATCAGCCCCAGCGAGGCCTGGGCGTGCGCCTCGCCCTGCTCGGCCGCGCGGCGATAGAGCCTCGCCGCCCTGGCATAGTCGCGCGGCACCCCCGCCCCGACCTCATGCATCGCGCCGAGGAGCGTTTGCGCCCGCCGGTTGTCCTGCCCGGCCGCCCTGGCGAGCCACGTCGCCGCCTCGCCGTAATCGGTCGCCACTCCGTCCCCGGCGAGATACATCCCGCCCAGCGCCGTTTGCGACAGGGCGTTCCCGCGCTCGGCCGCGGCGCGGTACCACCTGATCGCCTCGGCCGAGTCCTTCGCCACCCCGCGGCCGGTGGCATACATCACCCCGAGATTGTTCTGGGCGTCGTTGTTTCCCTGCTCGGCCGACCGGCGATACCAGGCGATCGCCTCGGCGTAATCCTGCGGGACACCGGTGCCGGTCTCGTACATGCGCCCGAGGTTGTATTGCGCGGCGGGATTGCCCTGCTCGGCGGCCGGCTTGAACTCCTTGAACGCCGTCGCGTGGTCGCCCCGCTCCAGGGCCTCGATGCCCTCCTTGTTCCCGGCCCCGGCCGGGGCGACGACGAGCGCGAGCAGGAGCGCGAGGGCGGCGGGGCGGAGGATTCGATGGCACATGGCAGACCCCCAGGCGGGATTCGGGCCGCGGGCCGAGTGTTCCGGGTCGGTGCGCGATATACCCCCCGATTCCGACGGAATTGTGGTCCCCGGTGGACATTGCCACGGCAAGCCGCCGCGCCGTCCGCGGCCTCGACCCCCGACCACCGATCTCCGACCCCCGCTCCCCGGCCTCCGATCCCTGTCCTCTGGCCTCTGATTTCTGGCTTCTGGCTTCCGAATCCCCTTGACATTTGCACCGGGATATTGTACCAATGCGGTGAATTGGAACCGAGTGGGGGAAGGCGCCGGCGGCGCCTCCCCCATGAGGGGCCGGTCCGTCGCCGCGACCCCTCCGCTCACCGGTTCGACCGGGCCTCGCCCGCGGCCCCTGCCCCCCCAAGGGGCAGGCGCCAGAGGGCGGGGCGGTGCTCCCCGAC
>JACQOE010000066.1 GCA_016202695.1 Pseudomonadota bacterium
CCCCGGAGGCGGTGGAGAACGAGGCCATGATGCCGTCGCCGGTGTGCTTGATCTCCTTGCCGCCGTACTTCTGCAGCGCACTGCGGACCACGGTGTTGTGGGTGCGCACCACCACCTGCGCCTTCTCGTCGCCCAGCGCCTGGGTCATCGCCGTCGAGCCGGAGAGGTCGGTGAACATCACCGTCACCGGGCCGCCGGCGGCGGCCGGGCGGGTGCGCTCGTTCCACTTGTCGATGGCCTTGGCCAGGGCCTGGGTCCCGCTCCCCGGACGCCCCATCTCCTCGGTGTAGGAGGAGCGCCCGGCGTTGTAGATGTCGAGGTACTTGGGATCCATCAGGTACTGCTCGTATTTGGCGCAGAACGACTTGGCGAGGTCGGCTTTGGTGCCAAGCAGCTCCATCGACGCCTGCAGGATCTTGTGCGAGGCCTCCTTCCCCAGCTTCTTCTCGTCGGCGTTCACGTCGCACACCCCGGCGAGGAACAGGTTGAGGCCGAACTTGTTGTAGGCATCGAGCTGGGGGCGCTTCTGCTGTACGGTAGCAAGCGAGGTGGAGAGGAAGTTCATGATCGTCTTCTGCTCGCCGGCGAGCCCGCCGAGCGTGCCGTCCGCGGCCTCCTCCTTCTCCGCCTCCTCCGGCTCCGGCTCGGACTCGCGCTCCGGTTCGGGCTCGGGTTCCGGCTCGGGTTCCAGTTCCTCCTTGGCCTCCTGCATCGCCCGCAGCTCGTCGTCGCTCGGGCCGAGGTCGAGGGCCCGCCGGCGCGGCTTGGGCGCGGGGGCGGGCCTGGCGGCGACGGCGGGTTTCGCCCGGCGCGCTCCCGCCGGCAGCTCGTGGTGGCCGAGGAAGATCTTGAACATCAGCGCCGCCGAGCCGAGGAATCCGACCACGAATACGCCGAACAGCAGATGCCGGCCCAGCCGCTCGCTCAGGCGGAAGCCCATGTGCCCGACCTCGTCCATCGCCCAGCCGGCGAGCGCGGTGAGGACGGCGGCGATGCCGACGCTGGCGAGGATCATGATCAGGATCTTGGCCAGGACGGTGAACAGCTTGCCGAACGCGGACTCGCCGGACCGTGACGGCCGGCTCGGCGCCTTGGCCGGCTTGCGGGTCTTCTTGCCCGGCGCCGGCGGGCCGCGCGCCGGCTCGGGCTCGTCGGGGGGCGGGGGCGCGCTCGGGCCGGCGGGGGCGGTCTTCGGCCCGCTCGCCATCTCCTTCGCCCGCTCCTCGCCCTGGATCTTCGCGCTCAGGTAGACGACGATCTCTTCGGTCTTGTTGGTCCTCGGGTCGTAGATTTCCTTGATGACCTTGACCGGGCCCGCGTGCGGGTTGCGATCGAGCTCCTTGGCCTCGGCCATGGCCTTGTCGCGCTCGCGCAACTCGAAGCTCGCGTGGAGCATCCAGCGCCCGGCCTCGCGGACGTAGACCTCGTAGTTGGTGAGGGGGACTCCGGCCATCGCCGCGGCTCCGGATCCCCCTAGGCCCGGCCCGCCTCGGCCAGGGCCGCGAACTGTCGAACGGAAGAGTCGGGCAGGCTACCGCCCCGGACCCCCTTCGGCATGGTCCTCACCCCAGCTGCCGACACGCGCCTTTGTCTCGGTCGCGGTCGTAAGCACCTCTCAAACGGGCGCCGTTCGAATTTGGCCTTCCTCTTGTACGCCCAGGCTTGCGGCCTCGCCCGAGGCCGGTTCCCCGAACGCCCCAAGTAAATAAGGGCGCCAGGCTCAGTAATTCAAGTTAACTCAGAAGTCTTGATCGCTACAACAGGAAAGACGCCCTCGCGACCACGGCTCGCGGGCGACGGGAAGGGCAGGGAAACCAGGGGACCGGCACGCCGCCGAGGACGGTCCCCATCCGACCCGCGGGGGGCGCGTCAGGTCTTGGCGAAGCCCTTGAACCGCTTGTTGAACTTGGCCAACTGGCCGCCGCTGTCGACGAGCCGGTGCACCCCCGTCCAGGCCGGGTGCGACTTCGAGTCGATCTCCAGGCGCAGCGTATCGCCCGCCTTGCCCCAGGTCGAGCGCGTCTTGTACGTGGTGCCGTCGGTCATCACCACGGTGATCTCGTGGTAGTCGGGGTGGATGTCCTTCTTCATCGAACTGGCTCCGCGTGCGCGAGGCCGGTCTTATAACGGACCGCGCCGGGTGCCGCAAGGGCCGAGCCGGGGCCGGCGAACACGAGACTCCCATTCGCCGCCGGCGTGCCCATATAGAACAGATGGGAGACAGGTTTCGCAAGCCCGCCCCAAGCCTCGACGAGTGTGATCGCAAGCCGCGCCGGTGCCTGAGGTGCGGCACCTCGTTCGACAGCGAGTGGGCCGGCGAGCGCATCTGCCGTCGCTGCAAGGAAACCAAGTCCTGGCGCGACGGCGAGGCCCTGCGGGCGCAGCCGTCGAAACCGCCGGGATGGTTCTGAGGCCGCGCTCCGCCCCGGCCTCGGGGTGGACGACGGCCATGGCTCGGCACCCCGCCCGGAGGTCGAACCGGGCCGCCGATCGACGGGCCCGGTTTGCAAACCCGCCCCCGAACCACCATTTAATGGGAGTCGAATGTCTTTGGGTCTGTCCGGAACTCCCCCTCCCGGGGGCCGGTTTCGGTCTTCTCCCATTGCCAATTTGACCCCCGCCGCGGGGCGATTCTAGGTGTGGAGGAGATCGGCATGTCGACCGGTACGGTGAAGTGGTTCGACGCCCAAGAGGGCTACGGCTTCATTCGGCCCGATGACGGTTCCGCCAACGTGTTCGTCCACATCGGCGCCGTCGAGCGGGCCGGCCTCGAAGACCTCCGCAAGGGTCAGAAAGTGGCCTTCGACGTGGCCCGCGGAGAGACCGGGATGACCTCGGCGGTGGGCCTCAAGGCCCTCTGAGCGAGGCGCGTTCGGAGGTCCGGGCGGAGGCCATCGCCCTCGCGCGTTCGAAACCCGTGAGAACATCGGCGGGGCCGGGGATGTTGGCGGGCCGACCCCGATCCCTCCGGCCGGAGGAGAGCGTATTCATGACCAAGGAAGATCTGATCGAGGCCGAGGGCGTGGTCACCGAGGTCCTGCCGGAGGCGCGGTTCCGCGTCAAGCTCGACACCGGCCAGGAGGTGATGGCCTATACGGCGGGGCGGATGAAGAAGCACCGCGTGCGCATCCTGACCGGCGACCGGGTGACGGTGGAGATGACGCCTTACGACCTGACCAAGGCCCGCATCAATTTCCGCCACAAGGACGAGAATCCGGTCGCGCCGGGGGCCCGTCGCCGGCCGACGTTCCGCCGTCGCCGCTGACCGACGCTCCGGTTGCGGTTGACAGCGGCCCCGTTCTCGCGTATCCAGCGCCCAGGCCACAAGGCCACGAAATTCTCCGCGATCGCGCGCAGGCGCCCGCCTTGTCGAGGCGCTGTATCCCGAGAGCTTCGCAAACCCTTTCCCGTCGGCTGCGTGCCCTACGGGTACCCGCAACCGGTTTCGCGCGGCCGCGTCCCGAGCGGACGGCGCCTCGCCGCGGAACCACATGGAACTCAGAGACACATGACAATGTTTTCCGAGCTGGGGCTGATCGAGCCCCTGCTCCGCGCCCTCGCAAGCGAGGGCTACACCGCGCCAACCCCGATCCAGGTTCGCGCCATTCCCCCTCTCCTCCGCGGCCGTGACCTTCTCGGCGTCGCCCAGACCGGAACCGGCAAGACCGCGGCCTTCGCCCTGCCGATCCTGCAGCGGCTGGCCGAGGCGCGCCGCCGGCCCGGGCCGCGCGCGGCCCTCGTCCTGGTCCTCACCCCGACCCGGGAGCTGGCCATCCAGATCGGCGACAGCTTCGCCGCCTACGGGCGACATCTCGGCCTGAAGCGCGCCGTCGTCTACGGCGGCGTCGGCCAGAACCCGCAGGTGGCGGCGCTGGCCGGCGGCAGCGACGTGCTGGTGGCCACGCCGGGGCGCCTGCTCGACCTCATCCACCAGCGGCACGTCCGGCTGGACGGGGTCCAGACCTTCGTCCTCGACGAGGCCGACCGCATGCTCGACATGGGCTTCATCCGCGACGTCCGCGCGATCATCGCCGAGCTGCCGGTGCGGCGGCAGACGCTGCTGTTCTCGGCCACCATGCCGGCGGCCGTCGCCGGCCTCGCCGAGAGCATCCTCCGCGACTTCGAGCGGGTCGAGGTCACCCCGTCCGCGACCACGGTCGAGCGCGTAGAGCAGCGGGTGCTGTTCGTCGAGCGGGGAGACAAGCGGATGCTGCTGACCGAGCTCCTCAAGGATCGAGCGGTCGGCCGCGCCATCGTCTTCACCCGCACCAAGCACGGCGCCAACCGCGTCGCCGAGCACCTCGAGAAGCGGGGCGTGAGCGTCGGCGCCATCCACGGCAACAAGTCGCAGAGCGCGCGCCAGCAGGCCCTCGCCGGGTTCCGCGCCGGCCGCGTGCGCACCCTGGTGGCGACCGACATCGCCGCCCGCGGCATCGACATCGAGGGCATTACCCACATCATCAACTTCGACCTGCCCAACGAGCCGGAGAGCTACGTCCACCGCATCGGCCGCACGGCGCGGGCGGGGGCGGACGGAGTCGCCCTCTCGATGTGCGACGCCGACGAGGTGGTTCACCTCAGGGCGATCGAGAAGACGATCCGCCAGGCGGTTCCCGTCGACGACGCCCACCCCTACCACGCCGCCGCGATCGCCCGTCTCTACTCGGCGCCGTCGGCGCAGCGGGGCCCCTCGGCCGGGCCGCGGCGGAGCCCGCGCGCGGGCGGGTCCGGCAACGGCAAGGTCGCCCGGCATTCCCGGCCCGGGCACGGTCGCCGGCCCGCGGCCTGACGGCCGTCCCCGCAGGCAGGCGTAACCGGCGCGACCGCCGCGGGCGGCGGACTCCGCCGCCCGCGGTCGGGCCGGGGAGCCGCCTTGTTGCCCGGGCGCGGGGTTGCTATACCTCGGCCGCCCGCAAACGCCGGCGGCGCGCCGATCCGGCGCCGGCGGCGGGAGGGGCGGATGGTTGACATGACGGCCGAGACCTCGACCGACAAGACCCGATCCGCCGCCGCACCCGAGCCGTCGGCGCCGACGGACGCGGCTTCCGCCGAGGCGCGCGACATCGGCCGGCTCAGGCGCCTGTGGCCGTTCCTGCGCGGCTATCGCGCGGCCATGGCCGGGGCGGCCGTCTGCCTCGTCGTCGCCTCGGCCACGGTGCTCGCGCTCGGGGTGGGCCTTCGCCGGCTGGTGGACGAGGGATTCGCCAGCGGCAACGCCGGGCTCCTCGACCAGGCCCTGTTCGCGCTCCTGGTCATGGTCGCGGTGCTGGCCGCCGCCTCGTTCGGGCGCTTCTTCCTCGTCTCCTGGCTCGGCGAGCGGGCGGCGGCCGACTTGAGGCGCGCGGTTTTCGACCACCTGCTCACCCTCGACGCCGCCTTCTTCGAGATCACCCACACCGGCGAACTCGCCTCGCGGCTCACCACCGACACCACCCTCCTGCAGACGGTGATCGGCTCGTCGGTCTCGGTCGCGCTCCGCAACCTGCTGATGCTCGCCGGCGGTCTGGCGATGCTGGTGGTGACCAGCCCGAAGATGACCGGGCTGGTGGTCCTCGTCGTCCCCCTGGTGATCGTGCCGATCGTGGTCTTCGGGCGGCGGGTGCGGCGCCTCTCGCGCCTGAGCCAGGACCGCATCGCCGACCTCGGCGTGGCGGTCGAGGAGACCGTGTCCGGCGTCCGCACGGTGCAGGCCTACGTGCACGAGGCGGTGGACCGGCGGCGCTTCGCCGGGCGGATCGAGGCCGCCTTCGCCGCCGCCGTGCGGCGGATCGGGGCCCGCGCCTGGCTCACCGCGATCGTGATCTTCCTCGTCTTCGGGGCGGTGAGCGTGATCCTGTGGGTGGGCGGCCACGACGTGCTGGCGGGGCGGATGAGCGCCGGCGAGCTGTCGGCCTTCGTCTTCTACGCCGTGGTGGTGGCCGGCTCGGTGGGGGCGGTGACCGAGGTGATCGGCGACCTCCAGCGGGCGGCGGGGGCCAGCGAGCGGCTGTTCGTGCTGCTCGACACCCGGCCCCGGATATCCGCCCCGGCCCGCCCGCGGCCGCTCCCCGTCCCGCCGCGGGGCGAGGTCGGGTTGCGGGCCGTGACCTTCGCCTATCCCACCCGGCCCGACCGCCCGGCGCTGGAAGACTTCTCGCTCGCCGTCGCGCCGGGCGAGCGGGTGGCGCTGGTCGGGCCGTCGGGGGCGGGCAAGTCGACGGTCTTCCACCTGCTGCTGCGCTTCTACGACCCCGGGGCCGGGAGCGTGACGCTGGACGGCGTGCCGGTGAACGAGGCCGACCCCCAAGCGGTGCGCCGACGGATCGGGCTGGTCGCCCAGGAGCCGGCGATCTTCGCCGCCAGCGCCGCCGACAATATCCGCTACGGCCGCCCCGAGGCCGCCGCCGACGAGGTCCGCCGCGCCGCCGAGGCGGCCGGCGCGGCGGAGTTCATCGCCCGCCTGCCCGAGGGCTTCGATACCTATCTCGGCGAGCGGGGCGCGCGCCTCTCGGGCGGGCAGCGGCAGCGGATCGCCATCGCCCGCGCCATCCTCAAGGACCCCGCCGTGCTGCTCCTCGACGAGGCGACCAGCGCGCTCGACGCCGAGAGCGAGCGTCTGGTGCAGGCGGCGCTCGAGATGCTGATGGCCGGGCGCACGACGCTGATGATCGCCCACCGGCTGGCCACGGTGAGGAACGCCGAGCGGATCGTGGTCATGGATCGCGGGCGCGTGGTGGCGACCGGCAGCCACGCCGAACTGGTCAGGACCGACCCCCTCTACGCCCGCCTCGCCGCGCTCCAGTTCGACCAGCCGCGGGCGGCGGAGCCGGTGAAATAGGGGAGGGGGGCGCGCCGCTCAGCGCTGGTCGAGCTTGAGCTCGATGCGGCGGTTGCGCCGGTAGGCGATCTCGTCGCCGTGCGGGTCGATCGGCTGGAACTCGCCAAACCCGGCCGCGGCCAGGCGGTTGGACGGGATGCCGCGGCTGATGAGGAACTTCACCACCGAGATCGCGCGCGCGGTGGAGAGCTCCCAGTTCGAGGGGTAGCGATCGGTGGCGATGGGGTTGCGGTCGGTGTGGCCGTCCACCCGCAGCACCCAGTCGATCTCCTTGGGGATGCGCCCCGCCAGATCGTTCAAGGTCTCGGCGAGGCGGGCGATCTGCTCGGCGCCGGCGGGCTCGAGCTCGGCCGAGGCGGAGGCGAACAGCACCTCGGACTGGAAGACGAAGCGGTCGCCGACGATCTGGATGTCCTTGCGGTCGCCCAGCACCTCGCGCAGGCGGCCGAAGAACTCCGAGCGGTAGCGCGACAGCTCCTGCACCCGGCTCGCCAGCGCCGCGTTCAGTCGCCGCCCGAGCGAGGCGATCTGCACGTCCTTTTCCTTGGCCTCCTTGTCGAAGGCGTCGAGCGCGGCGCTGAGCCGCGCGATCTCGCTCCGCAGCGCCGAGACCTGCTGGTTGAGGAGCGCCATCTGCGCCCGCGCCGTCTCCGAGACCTTCCTCTCCTCGGCGAGGAGCTTGTCGAGCCCCGCGCGCGCGTCGGTTTCGGTCTTGAGGTTGGCGGCGAGCTTGCCGACCTCCTGCTCGAGGTCGGCCCGGAGCGCCTTGAGCGCGGCCACCTCGTTGCCGAGGCGGGCGATCTGGGCGAGCTGCAGCTCGATCTTCTCGCGGTCGGCCTGGACCACCTTGTAGGCGTCCTCGAGCTCGCGGCTCAAGCTGTTCGCCCGCCGCTCCTGCGCCGCCGCCTTGGCCTCGAGGTCGGCGAGCCGGGCCGACATGCCGCCCTCGCGCCCCAGGAGCTGGTCGCGCTCGCTCATCAGGCCGTTGCGCTCGGCGAGGAGCGCGGCGCGCTCCTGGATCAGGGCCTGGCGCTCCTCCGTGAGCCGGTTCCGCTCCTCGGCCAGGGCGTCGCGCTCGCCGAGGAGGGCGCTCTCGCGCGAGGTGAGGGCGCGCACCCGCTCCTCGAGCGAATCGCGGGCCTGGATCGAGGTCTGAAGCTCGGCCGAGAGCTGGGTGATGTTGAGGCGCAGGTCGGCGCTCGCCGAGCGTTCGAGCGACAAGAGGTCGGCCAGCTCGTTCACCTGCCGGCGCAGCCGGTCGAGCGCCTGATCGCGGCCGAGCAGGGCGTCGTTGAGGTAGACCTGCGCAATGACGAAGATCAGCAGCAGGAAGACGAACACCATCAGCAGCGTGGCCAGGGCGTCGACGAAGCCGGGCCAGATGCTGTCGCGGCTGTGGCGTCGGGCGGCGATGGCGGGCATCAGCGCTTCCGCGGCGGTTGGCTAGCGCTCGGTCTCTTCGGCGATGGCGGCGATGGTGCGGGCGAGCAGTTTGATCTCGTTGCGGATCTCGGTGATGATCTGCTCGCGTCCGGCCTGGCCGTCCTCGAGGATTCGCTGCGCGTGGACGCTGAGATTGCGAATGTGCCCGCGCGTCGCCTCGTCCAGCCCGCCGCCGACGGTGCTCGTCTCGGCGAGCTTGACCAGGATCGGCTTCAGCTCGAGCTGGCTCTCGGCCAGCTTCTTCATCAGGCTCTGCTCGGTCCGCATCTGGTCGGTGAGCGTGCCGAGCCGCTCGGTCAGGGCCGAGATGTTGGCGTTGGCGGTCATCCGGCTTTCCTCGCCGCGGGCCAGGATTCGCTGCAGCGACTCCAGGTTCTCCGCGGTCTGCTCGAGGAGCGCCCGCACATAGGCCGGGACCGCCTGGTCCTCGGCCAGCCCGCCGGCGGTGGAGAGGCGGGTGAGGCTGGAGAGCCATTCCTCGAGGTCGTTGTAGAAGCGGTTCTGGGCCTGGCTCGCCTGGAGGTCGAGGAAGCCGAGCGCGAGCGAGCCGGCGAGCCCGAACAGCGATGACGAAAAGGCCGTTCCCATGCCCGAGAGCGGGGCCTCGAGGTTCTTCTTGAGGTCGCGGAAGACGGCGCCGAAGTCGGTGGCCCCGACCGAAAGCCCGGCGATCACGTCGCTGACCGAGCTGACCGTCACCAGGAGCCCCCAGAAGGTGCCCAGGAGGCCGAGGAAGATCAGGAGCCCGATCAGGTAGCGCGAGATGTCGCGAGACTCCTCGAGGCGCGCCTGGATGCCGTCGAGGAGCGAGCGCATCGACAGGGTCGAGAGCGTCATCCGGTGGTCGCGCCGCTCGCCCAGCATGGTCGCCATCGGCGCCAGCATCTTCGGCTGGCGGAGGATGGAAAGGCCCGCCTCGCCCCGCCGGTAGGTCTCGATCCAGTCCACCTCGGGGTTGAGGCGGAGCACCTGCTGGAAGTTGTACAGGATGCCGAGCAGCATCACGGCCAGGATCAGGCCGTTGAGCGGCGGATTGGTCATGAAGGCGCCGTAGAGCGGCCCGGCGAGCACCGCGGCCAGGACCGCGACCACGACCAGGAACGCGATCATGCGGACGAGGAAGCGCTTGGGCCTGGTCATCGCGCGGTCGCGCCCCGGAGCGGGGATTCGCCGAAGCGGCGCCTCACCGCTTCACCAGGATCACGTCCACCCGATCCGCGGGGCCGTCTTCGATCCGGTTGCCGAGCGCGCGCACGTCGATGCGGGTGCTGCGCACGCCCTGCTGGATCAGGAAGGAGCGCACGACCAGCGCCCGCGAGAGCGAGGTCCGGCGCGCCTCGTTGGCGGTCTCGGCCGTCCCTTCGGCGTAGGCGAGGAGCTGAAGGCGGAGCGTCTCGTCGCCCTGGACGTTCTTGGAAAGCCCCTCCAGGCTCTCCCGCGCCCTGGGCGAGAGGTTGGTCGACTTCTTGTCGAAGAGCAGCCGGACGGTGCCCGGCTCGGGCGCCGCCGGCCGCGCCGCGGTGCGGGCGGGGGCGGCGGGCTCGGCCCTCGCCGCCGGCCGCGGCTCGGGCGCGCGCACGCCCGCGATCTGGGGCGGGGGAGGGGGGGCGGCGGTGGCCGGTGGCGGCGTCGGGCCGGCAGGGGGCCGCTCGGCAAGGGCGGTCTCGGCCGGCGCCGCCCGCGACGGCCGCTCGACCGCGCTCGGCGCCGGGCGAGGGCGCTCCTCGGTCACGCCCGCGGGCGCCGAGGGCACGGTCGGGCGTGGCGGGCGGGTGGCCGGGGCGGCCGGCCGGGGCGCCGGCGCGGCCTCTGGGGCCGCCGCCAGCGGACGCTCGGGCGCGGGCGCCGCCTCGGGTCGCGCCGGTATCACGGGCCGCACGCCCTGCGGCGGCCTGAGCGCGAGGCGCGAGCGGGGCGCCCCGGGGTGCGGCATCAGAAGCTGCGGCACGGTGGGCGGGCGGCCAAGCTCGTCGAGGACGCCGAGGTCGACATCGACGCTGGGGCGGAGGTCGCCGCCGATCACGACCGTCTGGTCGTATTGCGCCCCGGCGCCGGGCGCGAGCGCCGCCAGCACCGCCGCCGCGCACGCCCATCCGAGCGCCTGGCGTCGCCAGTCGGCCCGCCCGCGCGACCGCATGCGAAGAACGTTCATCACAAGCCGCCCCGTCCGTCGATTCACGATCGATTCCGTCGATGCCCGGCGCACAGGCGCACAATAGACCAAGGCGCGGCACCCCGACAACGGGCTTCGCCGTCGCCTCAGCCGGCGAGGGCGGCGCTCAGCAGGCTCGCCAGCGGGTCGTGGAGATGGTCGTTGGCGGCGAACAGGTTGCCGCTCTCCATCGGCGCCGCCCCGCCGCGGCCGATCCTGCCGTCGGGGCCGAGTTCGCTGACGTAGCCGCCCGCCTCGCGCACGAGGACCACCCCGGCGGCGATGTCCCAGGGGTGCAGGCCGAACTCCCAGAACCCGTCGTAGCGGCCGGCGGCGATGTAGGCGAGGTCGAGGGAGGCCGAGCCGAGGCGGCGCACGCCGGCGGTGGCCGGCATCACCGCGGCGAGGGTCTTGAGGTAGGGCTCGATGTGGGGCATGTCGGCGAAGGGGATGCCGGTGGCGATCACCGCCTCGGCCAGGCGCCGGCGGGCCGACACCCTGAGCCGGCGGTCGTTGACATAGGCGCCCGCCCCCTTCTCGGCCCAGAACAGCTCGTCGCGCAGCGGGTCGTAAATCACGCCCGCGGTCAGGTCGCGGCGGTGCTCGAGCGCGATCGAGATCGCGAAATGGGGAATCCCGTGCAGGAAGTTGGTGGTGCCGTCGAGGGGATCGACCAGGAAGCGGGTCTCGCCGTCCGCGCCCCTCACCTCGCCCCGCTCCTCCGTCAACAGGCCGAAGCGCGGACGGGCGTGGGTGAGCTCCCGGATCAGCACCTCCTCGGCCTTGTGGTCGGCCGTCGAGACGAAGTCGCCCGGCCCCTTGACCGAGACCTGGAGCTGCTCGACCTCGCCGAAGTCGCGCACCAGCCCGCGCGCCGCCTTGAGCGCGGCCTTGGCCATGACGTTGATGATGGCGGAGCGGACGGCCATCGCCGGTCCGACGGCAGCGGCCGCCGGCGTCCTAGTCCTTGGCCCGCTCGACGTAGGAGCCGTCGGCGGTGCTGATCACCACCCGGGTCCCGACCGCGACGTGGGGCGGGACCATGGTGCGAACGCCGTTCTCCAGCACCGCCGGCTTGTAGGACGAGGCCGCGGTCTGCCCCTTCACCACCGCCTCGGCCTCGGCCACGGCGAGGACCACGGTGTCGGGCAGGACCACGGTCAGCGGCTCGCCCTCGTGGCTCTCGATCGTCACCGTCATGCCCTCCTGGAGGTAGACCACCTTGTCCTCGCCGATCAGGCCCTGGTGGAGCGTGGTCTGCTCGTAGGTCTCGGTGTCCATGAAGGTGTACATGTCGCCTTCGGCGTAGAGGAACTGGTAGTCGCGCTGCTCGAGGCGCACGCGCTCCACCTCCTCGGCCGAGCGGAAGCGCTCGTTGAGCTTGGTGCCGTCGCGGATGTCCTTGAGCTCGACCTGCATGTAGGCGCCGCCCTTGCCCGGCTGGGTGTGCTGGATGCGCACCGCCTGCCACAGGCGGCCCCTGTGCTCGATCACCATGCCCGGACGGATGGCGTTTCCCTGGATCTTCATGGGCGCTCGCGAGGCTCTTAAAAACTCGGGGGAAATGCGGCGGCGCGGAAGCTAGCAGCTTGCCCCTCCGGGGGCAATGGGGCGGATGGCGCCGGCCGCCGGCCTACGCCTCGAGCGCCCGGGCGATCGCCTGGTTGAGCGCCCGCACCCCGGCGGCGGGGCCGTCCGGGTGGCCCCAGACCGCCGAGACCACGGCCAGGAAGTCGGCCCCGGCGCGCACCAGCGGCGCGCAGTTCCCGGCGGTGATGCCGCCGATGGCGACGCACGGGATGGCGGTCAGCTCCGACCACCACTCCAGAATCTCGGGGTCGGCCCGGCCCTTGGCCTCCTTGGTGGCGGTGGGGAAGAAGGCGCCGAAGGCGACGTAGTCGGCCCCGGCCTCGCCGGCGAGCATGGCCAGGTGGCGCGAGGCGTGGCAGGTGACGCCGACGATGCGCTCGGGGCCGACGATCCGCCGCGCCTCGGCGCAAGCGACGTCCTCCTGGCCGACGTGGACGCCGTCGCAGTTCATCTCGGCGGCGAGGTCGGGCCGGTCGTTGAGGACGAAGGCGGCGCCGCGCGCCTGGGCGACGGGGCGGAGCGCGTCGCAGGCGCGGCGGACGGCGTCGTCGGAGGCGTCCTTGAGGCGGAGCTGGACCGAGGCCACGTCGCCGGCGTCGAGCGCGCGGGCCAGGTCGTCGGCGAAGGCCGTGGGCTCGATCCGGTCCGGGGTGACGAGATAGAGCCGGCAGGCGGCGCCGTCGCCCTCGCCCTCGCCGCGCAAGCGGTCAGTCCTTGCCCTGGAGGATGCGGACGATGCCATCGAGGAGCTTCAGCGCCTCCTCGCGCGGGCGCTGAAAGCTGTTGCGGCCGATGATCGAGCCGGCGCCGCCGCCGTCGCGAATCTGGCGCACCTCGTCGAGGATGCCCTTGGTGTCCTTCGCCTCGCCGCCGGAGAAGACGACGATGCGCCGGCCGTTGAAGGCCGCCTGTACCACGTGCGCCACCCGCTCCTTAAGCGTGGCGACCGGGATCTTGTGGGCCTGGTACACTTTCTTCGCCGCCTCCAGGCCGAGGTCGGCGGTCGGCGGCTTGACCTTGATGATATGGGCGCCGAGGAGCGCCGCCATGTGGGCGCCGTAGGCGATCACGTCGATCGCGGTCTCGTCGACCTTGGAGAGGGTGCCGCCGCGGGCATAGGCCCAGATCACCACCGCCAGGCCGTGGGCCTTGGCCTCCTCGGACATGGCCCGGATCTCCTCCATCATGGCGTAGGCCGCGTCCGAGCCCGGGTAGATGGTGAAGCCGATGGCCGCGCAGCCGAGGCGGAGCGCGTCCTTGACCGAGCCGGTCAGCGCCTGGTCGGCGTCCTCCTTGAGGCGCGACAGGCTGTTGGCGCTGTTGACCTTGAGGATGGTCGGGATGGCGCCGGCGAAGGTGTCCGCGCCCGCCTCGAGCATCCCGAGCGGGGCGGCGTAGCCCGAAAGGCCGGCATCCACCGCGAGCTGGAAATGGTAGTGGGGGTCGTAGGCCGGCGGATTGGGCGCGAAGCTCCGCGCCGGGCCGTGCTCGAAGCCCTGGTCGACGGGCAGGATGACGAGCCGGCCGCTGCCGCCCAGCCGGCCGTGCATCAGCAGGCGGGCGAGATTGGCCTTGGTCCCGGGGTTGTCGCTCTCGTAATTGGCCAGGATCTTCCTGACCCGCTGGGTGATCCGCATCGCTTGCACTCCCCCTTCTGCTCCACGGTCGGCCCTTCTTTAGGCGAAGGGTCAGGGCCTTTGCAACCACGCCCGGCAGGCGCGCCCGGGATCGGCCTCTCCGGCCAGGTCCAGGGTCTCGCGCCCGCCCGCGTCCAGCCGCGCCCCGAGCTGAGCCGCGATCTCGGCCACCCGCCGGCGCACCCCGGCGGGGCCGGCGAGGCGGACACAGGATACCCCGGCGCGGAGCGCGGCGAGCGCCGCCCCGGGGCGATCCCCGCAGTCGAGCACGGCGCCGACCTCGACCTCGGGATACTCGGCCCGGGCCCGCGCCAGCATCGCCAGGAACCAGGGCGCGCCGGCGAAGGCGCCGGCCCCGGGGGCGCTCTCGATCACCAGCGCCGCCCCGGCCTCGCGCGCCGCGGCGAGCGCGGCGCGCAGATGATCGAGGCCGTGGACGACGACCGCGCGAGGGCGCGCCACCTCGGTCCGCTCAAGCGAGGCGTCCCATGTGGACGGCGGTGTCCGACATCCGGTTCGAGAACCCCCACTCGTTGTCGTACCACGAGGCGACGCGGACGAAGGTGCCGTCGATCACCGCCGTCTGCGAGGCGTCGTAGAGCGACGAGGCGGCGGTGTGATTGAAGTCGATCGAAACCAGCGGCTCGCGGTTGACCTCGAGGACTCCCTTGAGGCGGCCCTTCGCCGCCTCCTCCATCGCCGCGTGGATCTCCTCGACCGAGGTCTTGCGCCCGGCGGTGAAGGTGAAGTCGACCATCGAGACGTTGACGGTCGGCACCCGGATCGCGGTCCCGTCGAGCTTGCCGGCCAGCTCGGGCAGCACCAGGCCCACCGCCCGCGCCGCGCCGGTCGAGGTGGGGATCATGGAGAGCGCCGCCGCGCGGGCGCGGTGGAGGTCCTTGTGCAGGCTGTCCTGCAGGCGCTGGTCGGCGGTGTAGGCGTGAATCGTGGTCATGTAGCCGCGCTCGATGCCGACCGTCCGGTGCAGCACGTCGGCGATCGGGGCGAGGCAGTTGGTGGTGCACGAGGCGTTGGAGACGACCTTGTGCTCGCCCTTCAGCCCCTTGTGGTTCACCCCGTAGACGACCGTGAAGTCGGCGCCCTTGGCGGGGGCGGAGACGAGCACCCTCTTGGCCCCGGCCTCGAGCAGCTTCGCCGCGTCCTCGCGCTTGGTGAAGCGGCCCGAGCATTCGAGCGCGACGTCGATCCCGAGGTCGCGGAGTGGAAGCTTGGTCGGGTCGGGGATGGCGGTCACCTTGATCGGGCCGGTGCCGACGTCGATGGCCTCGCCGTCCACCCTCACGGTTCCCGGAAAGCGGCCGTGGATCGAGTCGTACTTGAAGAGGTGGGCGTTGGTTTCCACCGGCCCGAGGTCGTTCAGCCCGACGACCTGGATGTCGTTGCGCCGGCTCTCGACGATCGCGCGGAGCACGAGCCGGCCGATGCGGCCGAACCCGTTGATGAAGACCTTGATTGCCATCTTTCCGTACTCCTGACTGCTTCCCTTTCGGGGCCGGGAAGGAGCGGGCAGCGGCTCATTTTGAGGCGCCCCACCCTTCGAAAGACTCAGGGTGAGGCGGCTGTTCAACGCCCTCATGCCGAGCGAGTCGACGCATGAGGGCAAAATGAGTCGCCACCGAGGACCGCCCGCCCCGATGCGGGCGGGGCCGATTATAACCCGTCCGCGGCCGGCGCGCCCGCCCCGGAGCGCTTACAGTCGCGCCCGGACCGCGGCGACGACCGCCTCGGGGGTGAGCCCGAACTTCGCGTACAGCTCGGCGAAGGGGGCCGACGCCCCGAAGCGGCTGAGGCCGAGCGCCGCGCCCCGCTCGCCGACGTAACGCTCCCAGCCGTGGGGCGCCGCCGCCTCGACCGAGACCCGCACCGGGCACGGGCCGACCACGGCCGCCCGGTAATCGGCGGGCTCGGCGTCGAACAGCTCCCAGCAGGGAATCGAGACCACCGCGGCGGCGACTCCCTCGGCCGCCAGGCGTTCGCGCGCCGCCATCGCCAGAGAAACCTCGGAGCCGGTGGCGAAGAGCGTCGCCCGCCGCGGCCCCGTCGCCTCGGCGAGCACGTAGCCGCCGCGGGCGCTGAGGTTGGGCCCGCCGCCGGCGGGCCGCAGCGTCGGCACCGCCTGGCGGGTGAGCACGATGGCGCTCGGCCCGTCGCTCCGTGCCAGCGCCAGCGCCCAGCACTCGGCCGTCTCCACCGCGTCGGCGGGGCGGAAGACGTTGAGGTTGGGCATCGCCCTGAGGGCGGCCAGGTGCTCGATCGGCTGGTGGGTGGGGCCGTCCTCGCCGAGCCCGATCGAGTCATGGGTGAAGACGAACACCACCCGCTGGTGCATCAGCGCCGCCAGGCGCACCGAGGGCCGCATGTAGTCGCTGAAGACCAGGAACGTGCCCGAGTAGGGGAGCAGCCCCTTGTGCAGCGCCATGCCGTTCATCGCCGCCGCCATGGCGTGCTCGCGCACCCCGTAGTGAAGGTAGCGGCCCGAGAAGTCGCCGCGCCGGACGATGGTCATGCCCTTGGCGAAGGTGCCGTTGGAGCCGGTGAGGTCGGCCGAGCCGCCGACCATCTCGGGCACCGCCGCGGCGAGGGCGTCGACCACCTGCTGCGACGCCTGCCGGGTGGCGAGGGTGGGCCGCTCGCTCGCCAGCCGGTCGCGTACGGCGAGGGCCGCCCGCTCCCATCCCTCGGGCAGCCGCCCGGCGAGTCGGCGCTCGAACTCGGCCCGCTCCGGCGATTCGGCGAGGCGCCCGGCCCAGGCGCGCCGGGCGTCGGCTCCGGCCCGACCGGCGGCGCGCCAGGCGGCGAGCACGTCGGCGGGCACCTCGAAGGGCGGATGGGGCCAGTCGAGGGCCTTGCGCGTGGCCGCCACCTCCTCGGCGCCGAGGGGCGAGCCGTGGGTCACCTCGGAGCCCGCCTTGTGGGGGGCGCCGTAGCCGATCACCGTGCGGCAGGCGATCAGCGACGGCCGGCCGGCCTCCTTGGCCACCTCGATCGCGGCGTAGACCGCGTCCGCGTCGTGGCCGTCGACGCGCGCCGTGTGCCAGCCGTAGGCCGAGAAGCGCCGGAGCGCGTCGTCGGAGGTGGCTAGGCTGGTCGGGCCGTCGATCGAGATCCGGTTGTCGTCGAAGAGGACCACGAGCTTGGCCAGCCCGAGGTGCCCGGCGAGCGAGCAGGCCTCGTGGCTGATCCCCTCCATGAGGTCGCCGTCGCTGGCGATGACGTAGGTCCGATGATCGACTAGCCCGGGCCCGAATCGCGTCGCCAGCAGGCGCTCGGCGAGGGCCATGCCGACCGCGTTGCCCAGCCCCTGGCCGAGCGGTCCGGTGGTGGTTTCGATGCCGGGATGGGCCTCGATCTCGGGATGGCCGGGGGTGCGCGAGCCGAGCTTGCGGAAGTTCCTGATCTCGTCGAGGGTCATGCCCTCGTAGCCGGCGAGATAGAGGAGGGCGTAGAGCAGCATCGAGCCGTGGCCGGCGGAGAGGACGAAGCGGTCGCGGTCCGGCCAGTGCGGATCGGCGGCGTCGTACTTGAGGACCCGGGTGAAGAGCACGCTCGCCACGTCGGCCATGCCCATCGGCATTCCCGGGTGGCCCGACTTCGCCGCCTCCACCGCGTCGATGGCGAGGAAGCGCACCGCGTTCGCCATGCGCCGGTGATCGACGGCCCCCTTGGCGGCGGGCAGCGGGCGTGCGGAGGGGGTGCGCGGGGCCATGGCCGGGGTCTCGGGGCATTCCTGGCGCGCGTGCGGCGCGGGGCGGACCGGCGGCAACATGCCCCGGCCGGGGAGGGGCGTCAACCGCCTTCGCGAGGCCCGCATCGGCGGGTCCCGGACGGCCGGCTTGTAAAGGACTTGCGGCCCCGCCGGTTGGTTGACGCTCGCGTCCACATATGTGCATTGTTTCCCATTCGCACCAAGGGCCGCGAGCAGCGGGGTGGCGGAGGACGGATGAGGGCGGATGTCACGGGTCAGGGTAGCCTGCGACCGGCTTGAGCGGGCGGTCGGGCGGCTCTTCGAGGCCGTCGACGCGCAGGCGGTGGTGAGCGAGCGCGAGCGCGAGCAGATGGCCCGCCTGGAGGAAAAGGTGCGCGCGGCGCAGGACGCCTATCGCTCGCTGCAGCGGGTGACCGACACCGTCTCCGCGCGCCTCGAGGCGACCATCGGCCGCCTCAAGTCCCTGCTCGGCGACTGAGGGATCAAGCGAGAGGGCGATGGGTCAGGTCACCGTCACCATCAACGATCAGAACTACCCGATTGCCTGCGACAACGGCCAGGAGGAGCACCTGGTCGGCCTCGCTGCCGAGGTCAACAAGCGGGTCAACGAGCTCAGGGCCGCGGTCGGCCAAGTGGGCGAGGCGCGGCTCCTGGTGATGACCAGCCTGCTCTTGATCGACGAGCTGCTCGAGACCCGCCATCAGGTGGAGGGACTTCGCGAGGCGCTCAACCGAAACGAGGGAATCGCCCAGCGCCTCGCCGAGGAGGAGGAGCTGGCGGGGCTGATCGAGACCCTGGCCGGGCGGATCGAGGATATTGCGCAACGCCTCGCGCGGTCTTAGGTAAGGATGGGGTGTCGGGGCTGCCCGGTGCGTTAGGCGCGGGATGTCCCTGTGGCTAACTCTCCTCTAGGGAGCCGTCCCTGCCGGGGCCGTGGCCCCGGTATTACGGCGCCCACCTGCGTAGCAGACCATAGAGGACTCGAGAGTCGCCGACGGCCGGCGCGGCTCCGCACCCCATCGTGACCCGCCCGGCGCGGTGCCGGGTCCGTCTCCCGTTCGGAAGCGATCCCGCCCGCGGATGACCGCCGCCGCCGATCTGATCGAGCAGAAGCGCCGCCTCCGCGCCGAGGCCCTGGCCCGGCGAAAGCGGGCGCGCGCCACTCTCGCGGCCGATATCGCAGCCGCCGGTGCCCGCCTCTGCCGGCACTTCCTCGACGCCTTCGATCCCAGGCCCGGGACGGTGGTCTCGGGCTTCTGGCCGATCGGCGACGAGATCGACGTCGGGCCCCTCCTGGCGGCGCTCGACCGGCGGGGCTGCGTCGTCGGCCTGCCGGTGGTCGTGGGGCGCGGGCAACCGCTCCTCTTCCGCCGCTGGCGGCCCGGGGCGCGGTTCGTTTCCGGGCCGATGGGGACCCGCGAGCCGGCCCCCGATTGCCCCGAGGTCGCGCCCACGCTGGTGATCGTGCCGCTCCTCGCCTTCGACTCCGCCGGGCGGAGACTCGGCTACGGCGCCGGCTACTACGACCGGACGCTGTCGGGCTTGCGGGCCCGCGGCCCCGTCGTCGCCGCCGGCGTGGCCTTCGCCGCCCAGGAGGTCGCCGAGGTTCCGGCCGGCGCCGGCGACGAGCGCCTCGACTGGGTGGTGACCGAGGAGAGGGCGCGGCGCTGTGCGGGCGCCGCCGCCGGCGGGCGCGACGGCCGATGAGACTCCTCTTCTGCGGCGACGTGGTCGGCCGCGCCGGGCGGCGGGTGGTGCGCGAGCACCTGAGGCGGCTGCGCGAGCGGCTCGCCCTCGACTTTGTCGTCGTCAACGGCGAGAACGCGGCCCACGGCTTCGGCCTCACCGCCCCGATCTGCCGCGAGCTTTACGCCGCCGGCGCCGATGCCATCACCACCGGCAACCACGTTTGGGACAAGCCGGAGATCCTCGATGCGATCGCCTCGGACGCGAGGCTCCTGCGGCCGGCGAACTTCCCGGCCGGCGCCCCGGGGCGCGGCGCGGGCGTGTTCCCGGCGCCGGGCGGGCGCCGGGTGCTGGTCGCGAACGTGATCGGCCGGCTGTTCATGGACGCGGCCGACGATCCCTTCGGCTGCGTCGAGTGCATCCTCGCCGAGCAGGGCCTCGGCAGCGGCGCCCATGCGGCGATCGTCGACTTCCACGGCGAGGCGACGAGCGAGAAGATGGCGATGGGGCACTTCCTCGACGGACGCGCCTCGCTGGTGGTCGGCACCCACTCGCACGTGCCGACCGCCGACGCGCGGGTGCTGGCGGGAGGGACCGCCTATCAGACCGACGTCGGCATGTGCGGCGACTACGACTCGGTGATCGGGATGGACAAGTGGATCTCGCTCGACCGCTTCCTCGGCCGCGTCCCCGCCGGGCGCCTCGAGCCGGCGGCCGGCGAGGCGACCCTCTCGGCGCTGTTCGTCGAAACCGACGACGCGACCGGCCTGGCGGTGCGCGCGGCGCCGGTGCGGCTCGGCGGGTGCCTCGCCCCGGAGATGCCGGGGTGACTGGCGGCGCGCCAAAATCTTGCCATATTAGGCAAGTATCGGATAGTAGTGGGCCGTGCGTTCGTCCACTACATGTGGTATAAGCGCCGCGGTTTTGTCGCGCAGATAGGCGGCGGCGGTTGGACCGAGTTCCATGGCCGGACATTCCCAGTTCAAGAACATCATGTACCGCAAGGGGGCGCAGGATAAGAAGCGCTCCAAGCTCTTCTCCAAGCTCATCCGCGAGATCGTGGTCGCGGCCCGCTCGGGGCTCGCCGACGCCGACGCCAACCCGCGGCTGCGCAGCGCCGTCCAGGCGGCGCGGGCGGCGAACATGCCCAAGGACAACGTCGAGCGCGCGATCCGCAAGGCCACGGGCGGCGACGAGGGAACGCACTACGAGGAGGTGCGCTACGAGGGCTACGGACCGGGGGGCGTGGCGATCATCGTCGAGGCGCTGACCGACAACCGCAACCGCACCGCCGCCGAGATGCGCGCCGCCTTCAGCAAGTACGGCGGCAGCCTGGGCGAGACCAACTCGGTCAGCTTCCTGTTCGCGCGCCACGGCGTGATCGAGTATCCGGTCGCCGCGGCGAGCGCCGAGGCGATGTTCGACGCCGCCCTCGAGGCCGGCGCCAGCGACGTCGAGAGCGGCCCCGCCGGCCATCAGGTGCGCTGCGCGCCCGACGATCTCGCGGCCGTGGCCGAGGCCCTGGAGGCGCGCTTCGGGCCCCCCCTCGGCGCCCGGCTCGACTGGCGCGCGCAGTCGACGGTGGTTCCCGGCGAAAAGGCCGCAAGCTCGCTGTTCAAGCTCCTCGAGGTCCTGGAGGACTCCGACGACGTCCAGCGCATCGCCGCCAACTACGAGGTCCCCGAGGAGCTGATGGAGCGCCTGAGCGCGTGACCGATCCGCGGCAGCAAGGGGGCGGGACGGCGCCGATGCGCGTGCTGGGGCTCGATCCCGGCTTGCGGCGCACGGGATGGGGGGTCGTCGACGCCGCCGGCGGCCGGCTCCGGCACGTCGCCGACGGCGTGATCGCGACCAATGAATCGCGTTCCACCGCCGAGCGCCTGGTGCTGATCCACGAGGGGCTGGCCGCGGTCATCGCCTCGTTCCGGCCCGACGCGGCGGCGGTCGAGGAGACCTTCGTCAACAAGAATCCGACCACCACCCTGATCCTGGGCCAAGCCCGCGGGGTGGTCCTCCTCGCCCCGGCGCTCGCCGGGGTCGCCGTCTTCGAGTACGGCGCCAACCAGATCAAGAAGTCGGTGGTCGGCGTGGGGCACGCGACCAAGGAGCAGGTGACGATGATGGTGCGCACCCTCCTGCCCGCCGCCGACATCGCCTCGCCCGACGCGGCCGACGCCCTCGCCGCCGCCATCTGCCACGCCCACCACATGGAGACCGCGCGGCGATGGGGCGAGATGGGCCGCCACGGGCGGGTGCGTCCGGGGCTCGGACCGTGATCGCCAAGCTCACCGGAATCGTCGACTCGCTCGTCGAGGACGGGGCCGTCGTCGACGTCGGCGGGGTCGGCTACCTGGTCTTCTGCTCGCGGCGCACGCTGGCGCGCTTTCCCGCGCTCGGCCAGCCGGTGAGCCTCTTGGTCGAGACCCACGTCCGCGAGGACCACATCCACCTCTACGGGTTCGTCGAGCGGGCCGAGCGCGACTGGTTCCGGCTCCTCACCACGGTTCAGGGAGTGGGGGCGCGGATGGCGCTCTCCGTGCTCGGCGTCCTCTCCCCGATCGAGATCGCCCAGGCGATCGCGGCCAAGGACCCGGTGACGCTCCGCCGGGCGCCGGGGGTGGGGCCGAAGCTCGCCCAGCGGATGGTGAGCGAGCTGGCCGACAAGGCGGGCGAGACCGCCTTCGCGGGCGGGCCCGGGATCGCGCCGCCCGGCGCCCCGGCCGGCGCGGAAGGGCCGAGGGGGGTGGCCGAGGACGCCATCTCGGCGCTGGTCAACCTCGGCTACCGGCGGGCCGAGGCCTTCGGCGCAATCGCCGGCGCGAGTCGGGCGCTCGGCCCCGAGGCGCCGCTCGAGGCCCTGATCCGGGCCGGACTCAAGGAGCTTAGCCCGTGAACGAGCCGGACCAGCGCCTGGTCGATGCCGGCCTCGCCGCCGCCGACGCGGCCGAGGCGAACCTCCGCCCGCAGACCCTGGAGGCGTTCGTCGGCCAGGCCCAGCTCCGCGCCAACCTCGGCATCTTCATCGCCGCCGCCAAGGGCCGCGGCGAGGCCCTCGACCACGTCCTCTTCCACGGGCCACCGGGGCTGGGCAAGACGACGCTCGCCCAGATCGTCGCCCGCGAGCTGGGGGTGGGCTTCCGCGCCACCTCGGGGCCGGTGATCGCGCGCGCCGGCGACCTCGCCGCCATCCTCACCAACCTGCAACCGCGGGACGTGCTCTTCATCGACGAGATCCATCGCCTTAATCCTGCCATCGAGGAAGTGCTCTATCCGGCCATGGAGGACTTCCAGCTCGACCTCATCATCGGCGAGGGGCCGGCGGCGCGCTCGGTGCGGATCGACCTGCCGCCGTTCACGCTGATCGGCGCCACCACCCGCTCGGGACTGATCACCACCCCCTTGCGCGAGCGCTTCGGCATCCCCATGCGGCTCGTCTTCTACACCACCGGGGAGCTGGAGGAGATCGTCCGCCGCGGCGCCCGCGCGCTCGAGGTGGAGATGACCGACGACGGCGCCGGCGAGATCGCGCGGCGCTCGCGCGGAACCCCGCGGGTGGCGGTGCGCCTCCTCAAGCGGGTGCGCGACTTCGCCACCGTCGCCGGCCGCCGGCGCATCGACGCCCGCGCCGCCGACGGGGCGCTCCGGCGCCTCGAGGTCGACGACCTCGGCCTCGACGCCATCGACCGGCGCTACCTCGCCTGCATCGCCGAGCTCTACGGCGGCGGCCCGGTGGGGGTGGAAACGCTGGCCGCGGCGCTGTCGGAGCAGCGCGACACCATCGAGGAGGTGATCGAGCCCTTCCTCATCCAGCGGGGCCTGCTCAAGCGCACGCCCAGGGGCCGGATGCTGGCCGATCTCGGCTACCGCCATCTCGGCCTCGCCGTGCCCAGGCGGGCGGGCGACCAGCTCGACCTCCTCGATGCCGGGGAGGGGGAGGAGGGCGATGCGTGAGGCCGAGTCCCTTCCCGCCTCGGGGGCGATCGCGCGGGGCGAGCACGTGATGGCGCTGCGCGTCTTCTACGAGGACACCGACGCCGGCGGCGTGGTCTACTACGCCAACTACCTCAAGTTCGCCGAGCGGGCGCGGACCGAAATGCTGCGGCTTCTCGGCTTCGAGCAGCGGGCGCTGGCGGCGGAGCGCGGGCTCGCGTTCGCGGTCGCACGCTGCGAGATCGACTACCTCAAGCCGGCGCGTCTCGACGACGTGGTGCGCCTGCACACCCGGGTGCTCGAGGTCCGCCGCGCCTCGCTCCGGCTCAAGCAGTCGCTCCGGCGCGACGGGGCCGATCTCGTGCGCCTCGCGGTGCGCCTCGCCTGCGTCGGCCCGGGCGGGCGCCCGGCGCGGCTGCCCGACGATCTCTTCGGCGCCTTCCGTCCCCTGTTGCCGGCCGGATGACGGACGGAGCGGGGACGCACGGGATCATCTGAACGACGGACTGGAGACATGGAAGCGAACGTGGTCGATGCGATCGCCCTGGCCGGGAGCATGGATCAGGACCTCTCGATGTGGGGCCTGTTCCTGCGCGCCGACCCGGTGGTCAAGGCGGTGATGCTGATGCTGTTCCTCGCCTCGTTCTGGTCGTGGGCGATCATCTTCGAGAAGTCGATGCGCCTCCGGCGCCTCGCCGCCGAGGCCAACCAGTTCGAGGACCGCTTCTGGTCGGGGGGCTCGCTCGAGGACCTCTACGACAAGATCGGCGGCACCCCCTCTCATCCGATGGCCTCGGTGTTCGTCTCGGCGATGCGCGAATGGCAGCGTTCGCTGGCCCGCGGGCTGGTCGGCCCCGAGGCCGCGCGGGGCAGCCTGCAGGCGCGCATCGAGCGGGTGATGAACGTCGCCATCGGCCGCGAGATGGCGCGGCTCGAGCGCTACATGAACTTCCTCGCCTCGGTTGGCTCGACCGCCCCCTTCATCGGCCTGTTCGGCACCGTCTGGGGGATCATGAATAGCTTCCACGCGATCGCGCTGTCGAAGAACACCAACCTCGCGGTCGTCGCCCCCGGCATCGCCGAGGCGCTGTTCGCCACCGCGCTGGGGCTGATCGCCGCCATTCCCGCCGTGGTCGCCTACAACAAGCTCTCCAACGACCTCGGCCGCTACGCCGGGCGGCTGGAGGCGTTCTGCGGCGAGTTCAGCGCCATCCTCTCGCGCCAGATGGAGGAGCATCCCTGACCCCATGCCGATCGTTCCCATAGGGCCCCCCGGGCGCGGCGGCCGGCGCTACATCTACCGGCCGATGAGCGAGATCAACGTCACCCCCATGGTCGACGTGATGCTGGTGCTCCTGGTGATCTTCATGGTCACCGCGCCGCTCCTCACCGTCGGCGTGCAGGTCGACCTGCCCAAGACCCAGGCGGCGGCGATCAGCGGCAAGGACGAGCCGCTGGTGGTCACGGTCAATGCTCAGGGCCGCCTCTACCTCCAGGAGACCGAGGTGGCGGCGGAGAGCCTGGTGCCGCGGCTCAGGGCGATCACCCGCAACAAGCCCGACACCCGTATCTTCGTGCGCGGCGACCGCGCCATCGCCTACGGCCGGGTGATGGAGGTGATGGGCCTGGTCAACGCCGCCGGCTTCACCCGCGTGGCATTGATCGCCGAGCTTCCCCGGAACGCGCCGCCCGCCGGCGCCGGCGGCAGGTAGGACGGCCGGGGCATGCGGCGGGCGGCGCTCTGTTCGGCCCTCCTTCATCTGGCGGTGGCGCTCATCGCCGTCTTCGGCCTGCCGCATCTCAGGCCCGAGGCGCCGAGCGACGCCCCGATCGTGGTCGACCTGGTCACCATCGCCGAGGTGACGAACCTGCCCGCGCGGGCGCCCGAGGCGAAGAAGCCGGAGCCGGAGCAGCGGGTCGAGGAGAAGCCCAAGCCGGCGCCGCCGCCTCCGCCGCCGCCGGTCCAGGTGGTCAAGCCCGAGCCGGCGCCGCCGCCCCCGGTGCCGAAGCCCGAGCCGCCGCAGGTGGCGAGCGCGCCGCCGGCGTCGCCCGAGCCGAAGGCGAAGCTGCGCCCCGAGCCCAAGCCCGAGCCGAGGCCCGAGCCCAAGCCGGAACCGAAGGCCGAGCCCAAGCCCGAGCCCAAGCCCGAGCCCAAGCCCGAGCCGAAGCCGAAGGCCGAGGAGAAGCCGGCGCCCAAGCCCGAGCCGAAGGTCGCCAGCCTGGCGCCGGTCAAGCTGCCCCCCCAGCCGCGGGCGAAGCCGAAGCCGCCGAGCGACTTCACCACCGTGCTCCGCTCGGTCGAGAAGCTGAAGCAGCAGGCGCCGCCCGCCAAGGCGGAGGAGAAGCCGAAGACGCCGGCCGAGCTGCCGCCGCTGCCCGACGTGCGCACGCTCCTCAACGCCGAGGGCGCGCGCGATCAGCCGCTGACCTTGAGCGAGCTCGATGCCGTGCGCGCCCAGATCCAGCGCTGCTGGAACGTGCCCATCGGCGCCGAGGGGATCGAGACGATCGTCGTCGAGGTGCGCGTGGACATGGGCCCCGACGGCTCGGTGCTGAGGGCCGAGATCGTCGATCGCACCCGCCTTCAGGGCGACACCACCCGCCTGGCGGTGGCCGAGAGCGCGTTGCGCGCGGTCCGCCAGTGCAGCCCGCTCAGGATGCCGGCGAAGAAGTACGAGCAATGGCGCGTGATGACCCTCACGTTCAATCCCAAGGAAATGTTCGGACTATGACGGCGTGGTTCCGGTTCCTGAGAGCCTGTTTCGATACTCGCCGCGGCCGCGACGCTGCCGATTTTGCCCGCTCCGGTAGGAGCCGGTCGCGGGCCATACCGGGGCGTATGGCCAAGACCGGCGACGCACCGGGCGGGCGAAATCGACGCGTCCCGAAGGGTTTCGGCGAAAACCGCCGGGCCGGTTCGTCGCCGCGCTCGACCGTAGTCCCCGCTACGCTCTTCGCGCGGCTCCTGCCGGCCGGCCGTTTTCGCTCGAAACGCGGCTCGCAGCGAGTATCGAAACAGGCTCTTAGCGCCGGCGGCGGCGCGCTGGCGCTCCTCGCGGTCGCGCTCGGCGACGCCTCCGCCGAGCTCAAGATCGACATCACCCGCGGCCAGGTCGAGCCGCTGCCGATCGCGATCACCGACTTCGCCGGGCGCGGCGGCGAGGAGGTCCGCGTGGGGCGTGACATCGCCCAGGTGATCGCCGCCGATCTCACCGGCTCGGGGCTGTTCCGGGCGCTCGAGCGCGCGGCTTTCATCCAGACCCTCGAGGCGCTCGACGTGCAGCCCCGGTTCGGCGACTGGCGCGTGATCGGTGCCCAGGCGCTGGTGCAGGGGCGGGCCGAGATGGCCCGCGACGGGAGGCTGCGCGTCGAGTTCCGGCTATGGGACGTGTTCGGCGAGGCGCAGATGAAGGGGCTCGCCTACTCGACCGTGCCCCGCAACTGGCGTCGCGTCGCCCACATCATCGCCGACGAGATCTACGAGCGCCTCACCGGCGAGAAGGGCTATTTCGACACCCGCATCGTCTACGTCGCCGAGACCGGCCCGCGCGACAAGCGGCTCAAGCGCCTCGCCATCATGGACCAGGACGGCGAGAACCACAGCTTCCTCACCGACGGCAGCGTGCTCGTGCTCACGCCGCGCTTCTCGCCGGCCGCCGACATGATCACCTATCTCTCCTATTTCGGGCGTGACCCGAGGGTCTATCTCTTCAACATCGACAGCGGCCGCCAGGAGGTGGTCGGCGAATTTCCCGGGATGAGCTTCGCGCCGCGCTTCTCGCCCGACGGCAACCAGGTGGTCATGAGCATCGCCCGCAACGGCAACACCGACATCTTCCTGATGGACCTCCGCACCCGGCGCGAGCGGCGACTGACCGACCATCCGGCGATCGACACCGCGCCCAGCCTCTCGCCCGACGGGCGCCGGATCGCCTTCGAGTCCGACCGCGGCGGCACCCAGCAGATCTACGTCATGGAGGTGAACGGCGGCACGCCCCGGCGCGTCACCTTCGGCCAGGGGCGCTACGCGACGCCGGTATGGTCGCCGCGCGGCGACCTCATCGCCTTCACCAAGAGCCTGGGCGGGACGTTCTACATCGGCGTCATCCGCACCGACGGCAGCGGCGAACGGGCGCTGGCCGAAGGCTTCCTGGTCGAGGGCCCGACCTGGGCGCCAAACGGCCGGGTGCTGATGTTCTTCCGCCAGACGCCGGCCGACGACCAGGGCCGCGGGGCCCGCACCCGGCTCTACTCGATCGACATTACCGGCTACAACGAGCGGGAGATCCCGACCCCCACCGACGCCTCCGATCCGGCGTGGTCCCCCTTGATTCCGTGAGGAGGCGCCCGTATATTGCGCCCCGCGTTGGGCGGGATTGTTCTTCCGCTGAGATCGGGTTATTCGCATAAGAACAGGACCTTGGGCTCGTGCGGTCGTTCTTATGCGTGGTGCGACAAAATCCCGCAAAGTCGCGTAGGAAGGGAATTCTTGAATGACTACCAGAGTGCTCAGCCTGTTCTTGGTCCTGTTCACCCTCGCGGCCTGCCAGTCGCCGCCGGAACAGACCGCCGCCACCGGCGGCGCCGGTCAGCCCCAGGCGGCCTCCCAGCAGGCGCCGGCGGCGCAGGCACCGGTGCAGCAGGCGCGGCTCCCCGGCCCGCGCGCCGGCAGCCAGGAGGATCTCGTCGTCAACGTCGGCGATCGGATCTTCTTCGATTTCGACAAGTATGACCTGAAGCCCGCGGCGCGGGCCACGCTCGAGCGCCAGGCCGCCTGGCTGAAGCAGAATTCGGGCGTCCGGGTGATCATCGAGGGCCATGCCGACGAGCGCGGCACGCGCGAGTACAACCTCGCCCTTGGCGAACGGCGGGCGAGCGCGGTGAAGGACTATCTGGTCAGCCTCGGCATCGATCCCTCGCGGCTGCGCACCACCTCCTACGGCAAGGAGCGGCCGGTCGCGATCGGCTCGAACGAGGAGGCATGGCGGCAGAACCGCCGCTCCGTCTCGGTGGTCCAGTAGGGCACCGGGCGCGCCTTTTCCGCGGCCGCACGGCCTTTCCCCCGCGCCCCGGTGGGCGCGGGGGCCTTGGTTTCGCCACAATGCTCTTCGTATAAGGGGACCGTGGGCGGGGCGCGCGCGGGCGGGCCCGGCCGTTCCTGTGCTATAGGTATCGGTCTTGTTTCGGTCGCGGGTCGAGGTCGCGCCGGGATTGATGGGATGAGAGAGCCCCGTTTCCTAGCCGCGAGCGTGCTGCTGGCGGGCGCGCTTGCCCTGGTCGTCGGCGCTTGGCCGGGGGTTGGCGCGCTCGGCCAGACCCGGGAGATCGACGCCATGCGGGCCGAGATCCAGCGCCTGCAGCGCGAGGTCCAGGACCTGCAGCGCCTGACCTACCGGGGGGCGCCGCCGCCGGCCGCGACCGGATCGCCGGCTTCGCCGGCCGCCGAATCGCCGCAGCTC
Organism: Pseudomonadota bacterium; assembly: GCA_016202695.1. Classification (GTDB taxonomy): domain Bacteria; phylum Pseudomonadota; class Alphaproteobacteria; order JACQOE01; family JACQOE01; genus JACQOE01. The sequence continues at coordinate 28,442 of JACQOE010000066.1, forward strand.
ACCTCGGCCGCCCAGGCCCGCATCGACCAGCGCCTCAGCGAGCTCGAGACCGAGCTTCGGGCGCTCCGGGGCTTGGTCGAGCAGGTGACCTTCCAGGCCAATCGCGTCGCCGAGCGGCTCGACAAGCTGGTCGCCGACGTCGACTTTCGGCTGCGGGCGATCGAGTCGGGCACGCGGCCCGGGCCGACGGCGCCCCAGGCCCAGGCGCCGGGTGGGGCGGCGCCGTCCGGCCCGGCGATCGGGAGCGCGCCGGCCGCGGCCCCCGGCCCGGCCGCGGTCGAGCGCCCGGCGGCGGCGGGGCAGCCCGCCGGCGCCGGCCGCGGAGAGGGGCTTCTCGGCCAGCTCCGCGTCGGCCCCTCCGAGGCCGCGCCCGCGGCCCGCGCCGGCCCGGGTCCGGCCGTCGCCGCGCCGGTCCAGCCGCAGGCCCCGGTGCCTCCTTCGGCCCCCCGCCAAGCCGCGCTCGCGTCGCCGCCGGCGATTCCCGCCACCTCCCCCGACGAGGCCTATCGGCGGGCCTATTCGCTCCTGAAGCGGGCCGACTTCGAAGGCGCCGAGCGGTCGTTCAAGACCTTCCTCGAGACCCACCCCGATCACGAGCTCTCCGAGAACGCCCGCTACTGGCTGGGCGAGACCTATTACGTGCGCCGCGACTTCCGGCAGGCGGCGATCACCTTCGCCGACGGCTACAAGCAGCACCCCAAGGGGGCCAAGGCCACCGACAACCTGCTCAAGCTCGCCCTCGCCTTCGGCGCGCTCGAGCAGAAGGAGAACGCCTGCACGACCCTGGCGCGGCTCCGCCAGGAGTTCCCCAAGGCCCGCCCCGCGATCAAGGAGCGCGCCGACGAGGCCGGGCGCACGCTCGGCTGCAAGTGACGGGCCCGGGTGGCAAGCGACCGCGCCCCGGCCGAACCTCCCCTGACCGACGACGAGTTCGCCCGGGCGATGGCGCCCCTCGGCCCCTTCGAGGCGGCGCCGCGGCTGGCGGCAGGGGTGTCCGGCGGGCCCGACAGCATGGCCCTCGCGCTCCTCGCCGCCGCCTGGGCCGAGTCTCGCGGCGGGTCGCTCGTCGCCCTCACCGTCGACCACGGGCTTCGCCCCGAATCGGCCGCCGAGGCGCGCGCGGTCGGGCACTGGCTGGGGAAACGCGGCATCGGCCACCGGATCCTGCGGCTCGCGCCGGAGGGCCGGTCGGGGGCCCGGCCGCGGGGGGGCATTCAGGCCGCGGCGCGGGCGATGCGCTTCGCCCTCCTCGCCGGCTGGTGCGAGGACAACGCGGTCCTCCACCTTCTCCTCGCCCACGACCGCGACGACCAGGCGGAGACCCTGCTTCTCAGGCTCGCGCGCGGAAGCGGGGTCTACGGCCTGGCGGCGATGGCGCCGGTGCTGGAAGGGGGGGCGGTGCGGCTTCTGCGCCCGCTCCTCGGTTTTTCCCGCCGGCGGCTGGAGGCGAGTCTTCGCGCCCGCGGCCAGGAGTGGATCGAGGACCCCTCCAACCAGGACCTTCGCTTCGCCCGGGTGCGCCTTCGCGTCGCCCGTGCCGCGCTCGCCCGCGAGGGGCTGAGCGTCGCGCGCCTGGCGGCGACCGCGGGCCGGATGGCCCGGGCCCGGGCGGCGCTGGAGGAGGCGGTGGCCGCGCTCCTGGCCGGCGCGGCGAGCCTCTTCCCGGCCGGCTTCTGCCGCCTGGATGCGGCCCCCTTCGCCGGGGTGGCCGAGGAGGTGGGCCTTCGCGCGCTCGGCCGCGCCCTTGCCGTGGTCGGCGGCGCCGAGCATGGGCCCCGGCTCGAGCGGCTCGAGCGGCTCTACGCCGCGCTCGCCCTGGCCAAAGGCGGCGCCGGGGCCGCGCGGCGCGCGCACACCCTAGGCGGCTGCCGTATCCTGTGGCCGGGCGGCGGCGGGCGGAGCCTCCTCGTCTGCCGCGAGCCGGCGCGGGCGAGCGAGCGCCTTGCCCTGATCCCGGGGCGGGCGGTGCACTGGGACGGGCGGTTCCGCCTGCGGCTTCGCCCCGGGCGCCCGGGCGAGGGGCTGTTCGTCGCCCGCCTGGGGGCGGGGGGCTGGGCGGCGATCCTGCGCCACGAGCCGGGGCTCCGGCGCTCGCCGGTGCCGGCGGCGGCGCGGCCGGCGCTTCCGGCCCTGTGGGACGGGCGCGGGCCGGTCCTGGTTCCCCATCTCGGCTATGCCCGGCCTGGTGATGGACGCGGGCCGGCCGAAGCTGTTAGCCTAGGGGCCCTGGAGGTCGCCTTTGCGCCGCGCCTGCCGATGACCGGGCCCAGTTTTGCCGTTGCGAAATGAGCGGAATGTCCCATCTTAAGGGAGTGCGCGTCCCGGCGTTCGCGGTTTGTGCGGCCGCGGCGCGGGCGCCCGGGTCGATGGAGACGAGGACCAGCAGGTGAACAATTTCGGCCGCAACCTGGCGCTGTGGGTGATCATTGCCCTGCTGCTCATCGCCTTGTTCAACCTCTTCCAGCCGTCCTCGCCCCGCGGCCCGCAGACCATGCTCGCCTTCTCCGAGTTCCTCACCGAGGTGAAGAACGGGCAGGTGAGCGACGTCACCATCCAGGGGCCGAAGATCTACGGCCACTTCTCCGACGGCCGCTCGTTCTCGACCTACGCGGCGAACGATCCGAACCTGGTCGACAGGCTGGAGAAGCAGGGCGTGCGCATCACCGCCAGGCCCGAGGAGGAGAACGTCTCGCCGCTCTTCCACTATCTCCTCTCCTGGTTCCCGATGCTGCTCCTCATCGGCGTCTGGATCTTCTTCATGCGCCAGATGCAGTCGGGCGGGGGCAAGGCGATGGGCTTCGGCAAGTCGCGGGCCCGGCTCCTGACCGAGAAGACCGGGCGCGTGACCTTCGAGGACGTGGCCGGGATCGACGAGGCCAAGCAGGAGCTGGAGGAGATCGTCGAGTACCTCAAGGACCCGCAGAAGTTCCAGCGCCTGGGCGGCAAGATCCCGAAGGGGGTGCTGCTGGTCGGCCCGCCGGGCACCGGCAAGACGCTCCTGGCGCGGGCGATCGCGGGCGAGGCCAACGTGCCCTTCTTCACCATCTCCGGCTCCGACTTCGTCGAGATGTTCGTCGGCGTCGGCGCGAGCCGGGTGCGCGACATGTTCGAGCAGGGCAAGAAGAATGCCCCCTGCATCATCTTCATCGACGAGATCGACGCCGTCGGGCGCCATCGGGGCGCCGGCCTCGGCGGCGGCAACGACGAGCGCGAGCAGACCCTGAACCAGCTCCTGGTCGAGATGGACGGCTTCGAATCGAACGAGGGCGTGATCCTGATCGCCGCCACCAACCGGCCCGACGTGCTTGATCCGGCGCTCCTTCGCCCCGGCCGGTTCGACCGCCAGGTCGTGGTTCCCAACCCCGACCTCCTGGGGCGCGAGAAGATCCTGCGGGTGCACATGCGCAAGGTGCCGCTCGCCCCGGACGTGGAGGCGAGGACCATCGCCCGCGGCACCCCCGGATTCTCCGGGGCGGACCTCGCCAACCTGGTCAACGAGGCGGCGCTCCTCGCCGCCCGGCGGGGCCGGCGCGTGGTCACCATGCAGGAGCTCGAGGACGCCAAGGACAAGGTGCTGATGGGCATCGAGCGGCGCTCGATGGTGATGAGCGAGGAGGAGAAGAGGCTCACCGCCTATCACGAGGCGGGGCACGCGATCTGCGCCATCCGCTCGCCGGAGTCCGACCCGGTGCACAAGGCGACGATCATCCCCCGCGGGCGGGCACTGGGGATGGTCATGCGGCTGCCCGAGTCGGACCGCATCTCGATGTCCAAGGCCAAGCTGCTGGCCGACCTCACGGTGGCGATGGGCGGGCGGATCGCCGAGGAGCTGATCTTCGGCCCGGCGAAGGTGACGACCGGCGCGGCGTCCGACATCAAGATGACGACGGTCACGGCGCGGCGCATGGTCACCGAGTGGGGGATGAGCGAGCTGCTGGGGCCGCTCGCCTACGGCGAGAACCAGCAGGAGGTGTTCCTCGGCCATTCCGTGACCCAGACCCAGTCGATCTCCGAGGCGACCGCCGAGCAGATCGACAAGGAGGTCCGCCGGATCGTCGATTCGGCCTACGAGCGGGCGCACCGGATCCTGACCGAGCACATCGACGAACTGCACGTCTTGGCCAAAGGGCTGCTCGAGTACGAGACGCTGACCGGCGAGGAGATCAAGACCCTGCTCGCCGGCGGGGCGATCGCCCGCAAGGACATGGCCGAGGAGGCGTCGGGCGAGCAGGGGCGGCGGAGCTCGGTGCCGCCGGCGGGGCGCAAGAGCAAGGGCTCGACGGCCGGGCTGGGCGCGGAGCCGCAGCCGGAGGCGTGAGCGGGCGGTGTCCACCGCGGCGAAGGACGAGAGCCCCGCAGCCCTGTGGGGCTCTTTCCGTTTGACCGACCCGGGGCTCGCGGCTGAGCCCGCCGGGCGGGTCTATCTGCGCCCGGTCGGGCTCTTGACCGGGGCCGGCGCACGGGCCGCGGTCGAGGCCGGGGCGGCGCGCTGGTTGGCCGGCGGCGCCGTCGCCTTCCTCGCGCTCGAGGTCCTGGTCCGCAGCGACGACACGGTCGCGCGCCGCGCCGGCCCGCTCGCCGAGGTCGTGGCCTGGGCCGGGGCCCAGGCGGCGCCGCTCGCCGAGCACGTGGCGGCGACGATCGAGCGGCTGGCGGCGCCGCGGCCGCCCTTCGCCGGCCTCGCCCTCGATCGGCCGCGCCTGATGGGGGTCGTCAACGTCACCCCCGACAGCTTCTCCGACGGCGGCGACGCCTTCCTCGCCGCCGACGCGCGCGCGCGCGGGCTCGACCTCGTCGCCGCCGGTGCCGAGCTCATCGACATCGGCGGCGAGTCGACCCGCCCGGGCTCGGAGGCGGTGTCGGAGAACGAGGAGCTGGCCCGCGTCATGCCGGTGATCGAGGGGCTTCGCCGCGAGCCCGCCGCCGCCGACGCGGTCCTCTCCATCGACACCCGGCGGGCGCGGGTGATGCGGGCGGCCGTCGACGCCGGCGCGCGGGTGGTCAACGACGTGACCGCGCTCGCCGGCGATCCGGGGAGCCTCGATGCGGTGGCGCGGAGCGGCGCCGCCGCGGTCCTCATGCACATGCGGGGCGAGCCCCGCACCATGCAGGAGAACCCCACCTACGCTTACGCGCCGCTCGACGTGTTCGACGCGCTCGCCGCCCGCGTCGCCGCCGCCGAGGCGGCCGGGATCGCCCGCGCCCGGATCGCCGTCGACCCCGGCATCGGCTTCGGCAAGACGGTCGCCCACAACCTCGAGATCCTGGGCCACCTCGCGCTCTTCCACGGTCTCGGCTGCGCGCTCGCGCTCGGGGTCTCGCGCAAGAGCTTCATCGGCCGCCTGAGCCGGGGCGAGCCGCCCAAGGGGCGGATCGCCGGCACCATCGCCGCCAACCAGGTCGGGCTCGCGCAGGGGGCGCAGGTGCTGCGCGTCCACGACGTCGCCGAGGCCCGCCAGGCGCTCGCGGTGTGGCGGGCGATCGCCGCCGAGGGCTGAGAGCGCCGGGCGTGCTATAAGAGGGAAAATCGGCCTCGCCGGAGGCCGGAAAGGGGGCAACTGATGGCACCGACGCTGTTCGGCACCGACGGCATCCGCGGCACCGCCAACGTCGAGCCGATGACCGCGGAGACGGCGCTCAGGGTCGGCATGGCCGCGGGCTCGGTCTTCACCCGCGGGGCGCACCGCCACTCGGTGGTGATCGGCAAGGACACGCGCCTTTCCGGCTACATGCTGGAGGCGGCGCTGATGTCGGGCTTCACCTCGGTCGGCATGGACGTGATCCTGGTCGGGCCGATGCCGACGCCGGGGGTGGCGATGCTGACGCGCTCGCTCAGGGCCGACCTCGGGGTGGTGATCTCGGCCTCCCACAACCCCTACGACGACAACGGCATCAAGCTCTTCGGCCCCGACGGACACAAGCTCTCCGACGAGGTCGAGTCCGAGATCGAGGAGCGGATCGGCAACGGCACCGCGCCGGCGCTCGTTCCCACCACCCGGATCGGCCGCGCCAAGCGTCTCGACGACGCCACCGGGCGCTACATCGAGCACGTCAAGTACACCTTCCCCAAGGGCCTGCGCCTCGACGATCTCAAGATCGTGGTCGACTGCGCCAACGGCGCCGCCTACAAGGTGGCGCCGATCGTGCTCTGGGAGCTGGGCGCCGAGGTGGTGCCGATCGGCACGGTCCCCGACGGCTTCAACATCAACCGCGACTGCGGCGCGACCGCGGCCGAGGTCGTCTGCCGCAAGGTGGTGGAGTCGGGGGCGCATCTCGGCATCGCCCTCGACGGCGACGCCGACCGCGTGATCCTCGCCGACGAGCGGGGCCGGGTGATCGACGGCGACCAGCTCCTGGCGCTGATCGCCACCTGCTGGCGCGAGGCGGCCACCCTCAAGGGCGACGGCCTGGTCGCGACCGTGATGTCGAACCTCGGGCTCGAGCGCTACCTCTCCGGCATCGGCCTCAAGCTCGCCCGCACCCAGGTCGGCGACCGCTACGTGATGGAGGAGATGCGCGCCTCGGGCCGCAATGTCGGCGGCGAGCAGTCGGGCCACGTGATCCTCGCCGACTATTCGACCACCGGCGACGGCCTGATCGCCGCCCTGCAGGCGCTGGCCGCGATCGTGCGCCGCGCCCGGCCGGCGAGCGAGGTGCTGCGCATGTTCGAGCCCCTGCCGCAGCGCCTTCGCAACGTCCGCTTCAACGGCGTCTCGCCGCTCGATCGGGCGAGCGTGAAGAAGGCGATCGGGGCGGGCGAGCATCGGCTCGGCGGCAACGGGCGGCTCCTGGTCCGCAAGTCGGGCACCGAGCCGGTCATCCGGGTGATGGCCGAGGGCGAGGACGGCGCGCTCGTCGGCGCGGTGGTCGACGAGGTCGCGGCGGCGATCGAGGCCGCGGTCCGTTGAGGACGGGGGACGGAGGGGCGCGGTGAAGGGCCGGGTCCTCATCGTCGCCGGCTCCGACTCGGGCGGCGGCGCCGGCATCCAGGCCGACATCAAGGCGGTGACCGCGCTCCGCGGCTACGCCATGACCGCGATCACCGCGCTCACGGCGCAGAACACGGAAGGGGTGTTCGCCATCCACGAGGTGCCGATCGCCTTCCTGCGCCGGCAGATGGAGGTGGTGCTCGACGACCTCGGCGCCGACTGCGTCAAGACCGGCATGCTGCACTCGGCGGCGGTGATCGAGACCGTGCTCGCGGTGCTGGAGGAGCGCGCGCCCGCGGTGCCGCTGGTGGTCGATCCGGTGATGGTGGCCAAGGGCGGCGCCCGGCTGCTCGATCCCGCCGCGACCGAGACCCTCAAGGCCCGGCTCGTCCCGCGGGCGCGGGTGATCACCCCCAATCTGCCCGAGGCCGAGGCTCTCGCCGGGCGGCGGATCGCCAGCATCGAGGCGATGAAGCGGGCGGCCGAGCGCCTGGCCGAGCTCGGCCCGGCGGCGGTGTTCCTCAAGGGCGGCCACCTGCCGGGGCCGGTCGTCACCGATCTCTTCCTGTTCGAGGGCCGGCTCGAGGTCTTCGAGAGCCCCCGCATCGACACCCGCCACACCCACGGCACCGGCTGCACGCTCGCCTCGGCCATCGCCGTCGGCCTCGCCCAGGGGCTGGGGCTCCGCGAGGCGGCGGTCAGGGCGCGGGCCTACGTGCAGGAGGCGATCGCGTGCGCGCCGGGCTTCGGGCGCGGGCACGGGCCGCTCGACCACACCCACACCGTGCGTCCGTTCGGCGTGCCCGGCTAAGGGCGGGTGAGGCGGCGGTGAAGATTCCCTTCTTCCGGATCGACGCCTTCGCCGACCGGGCCTTCCACGGCAATCCCGCCGGCGTCTGCGTCCTCAGGGAGTGGCTGCCGGACGAGACGATGCAGAGGATCGCCGCCGAGGCAGCCGCGCCGGCGAGCGCCTTCATCGTCCGCGAGGCCGAGTCTTACGCCATCCGCTGGTTCACGCCCAAGGTCGAGGAGGAGGTCTGCGGCCACGCGACCCTCGCCGCCGCCTTCGTGGTGCTGACGATGATCGAGCCGGCGCGCGACATGGTCCGCTTCGCGACCCGCTTTGTCGGCCCGATCGGGGTCACGCGCGAGGGCGATCTCTTCGCCATGGACCTTCCCGCCCGCAAGCTGGAGCCGGTTCCGGCGCCGCCGGAGGCGCTGCTCGCAGCCCTCGGGCGCAGCCCGCGCGAGGTGCTCGCCGCCGCCTCCTACGTCGCCGTCTACGGCGCCGAGGCCGAGGTGGCGTCGCTCAAGCCCGACCTCGGCCTCATCGCCTCGCTCGACCGGCCCGGCGTGATCGTCACCGCCATGGGGCGCGAGAGCGACATCGTCTGCCGCTACTTCGCCCCCGCCAAGGGCATCCCCGAGGACCCGGCGACCGGCGCCGCCCACGCCCAGATCGTGCCCTTCTGGGCGGCGCGCCTTCAAAAGCGGGCGCTGTTCTCGCGCCAGCTCTCGGCCCGCGGCGGCGCGCTCTGGTGCGAGGATCGCGGCGATCACGTGCGCGTCGCCGGGCGCGCCGTCCTTTACCTCAAGGGCGAGATCGCGCTCTGAGCGCAGGCGCCGCCGATACGACTGTTTGCTTACTTCGGGGACGGCTTTGGGGTAGATTTCCCGTTCGATCCCGCCCCGGGCAGTCGGGACTCGCGTCCCTGGGGAGGCGACCGACGCGAAGAACAAGAGCCGCGGAACACTCCCGGACCCGGGCGAGCGCCCGGGACACCGGGGCGGCGAGAGGGCACCCGGCGCCTGCCGGTGGCGCGACGGCCGGGTGAGGCGAAGGGGGAGGCGGGACATGGCCAGCACCTGTCGGGTGGTTTGCGGCGCGTTCGCGTTGGCCTTGGTGTGCGGCGGATTTTGGCCGGCCGACGGCGCCCGCGGCGCCGAGACCAAGGCGGTCGCGGTCCAGGCCAAGCCGGTCGTGGCCCAAGCCAAGGCCCCGGCCGCGGCGAAAACGCGCATGGCCGCGTCGCTCGGCCGGTTGCCGGTGGTGTTCGAAGCCAACAAGGGGCAGTGGGACAAGCGCGTGCGGTTCGCCGCCCGGGCGCCGGGCTACGCGGTCTTCCTTGGCGACTCGGGGGCCGACGTGGCGCTCGGCGTGCCGGCCGGGCCGGTGGCGCTGGCCGCGGGCGGGCGCGGGGCCGCGCCGATCGAGACGCTTCGCGAGGCGAACCGGAGGCCGAGGCCGCAGGCCATCCTGCGCATGGGTTTCGCCGGCGCCGACCCCAAGGCCCGGCCGGCGGGGGTCGATCCGCTCGCCGGCAAGGCGCATTACTACATCGGCAACGACCCCAAGAAATGGGTGACCGGCGTTGAAACCTTCGGCCGCGTTCGCTACGCCGGCCTCTACCCCGGCATCGACCTTGTCTTCCGCGGCGGGCGGGAGCGCCCGGCCTTCGACTTCATCGTCGCCCCGGGGAGCGATCCCAAGCCAATCCGGCTGAGCTTCAACTCGGCCGGCGGCGTTCGCCTGGAGGCCGACGGCAGCCTGCTGATCAACGTCGGCGGCGTCGAGCTTCGCCAGCCGGCCCCGGTCGCCTATCAGGAGCGCGCCGGCCGCCGGGTGCAGATCAAGGGCGGCTACGTGCTCCACGGCAAGACCGAGGTCGGCTTCGGCGTCGGCGCCTATGATCGGAGCCGGCCGCTGGTCATCGATCCGTGGATCGTCCATTCCGCCTATGTCGCGGGCGGCGGCGTCGAACTCCTGAACGGTCTCGCCGTCGGCGCCGACGGCACCGTCGTCGTCACCGGCGCCACGTCCTCGCCACGCATTCCGGCGGACGAGTCCCTGCCCTCGATGGTTCTCGGCGGAGAGTATGACGCCTATGTCGCCAAGCTGACCGCGGACCTGTCCGGGTATGTCTACGTCGCCTATCTCGGGGGGAGCGAGGCCATCGCCTATTCCGAGCGAGGCAACGCCATCGCGGTGGACGGCGCCGTCAACGCCTACGTGGCCGGCTTCACCAGCGCGCCCGATTTCCCGATTTGGCGGTCGCTCCAGAACGTCCTCAGGGGTCCGTCCGACGCCTTCGTCGCAAGGCTGGATGCGGCCGGAAACATGAGCTTTTCGACCTACCTCGGCGGCACGGCGAACGACGGCGCAACCGGGATCGCGGTCGATGCCACCGGCGTCTATGTCGCCGGAACCACCGGTTCGAGCGACCTGCACCTTCCAGGACCTATCCAGTCGGGCAACCGGGGCTCGTCGGACGGGTTCGTCGCCAAGCTCAAGCTCGACGGCTCCGGGCTCCTCCACTTCAACTATCTCGGCGGCACCGACTACGACGAGATCAACGCCATCGCGGTCAACGGCGCCGGCGAGGCCTACGTGACCGGCTGGACCCGGTCCACGGACCTCGCGGTCACCGCCGGTGCGCCGCAAGCCGTGCTTCTTGGGTACGCGAATGCGTTCGTGGCCAAGCTCGACGCGTCGGGCGCGACGCTGCGGTTCCTGACCTATTTCGGGGGCGGCGGTACCGGCATCGCGGTCGACGCCGCAGGCGATGCCTATGTGACCGGATTCGTCAACTCCGACGACCTCCAGCCCACGCCGGGCGCGGCGCAGCGTGTGTTCGGCGGCGTCGGAGATGCCTTCGTCGCCAAGTTCGCTGCGGGCGGAAATTCGGTTCTCTACGCCACCTATCTGGGCGGGAACGCCAGCGACATCGCCCAGGCGATTACCGTGACCGAGGGAGGGGTTGCCTGGGTGACCGGGGTGACCACCTCCGACACCGGCTTTCCGCTGGTGGATCCCGTCCAGGGCGATCTCAGGGGATACATCGACGCCTTCGTCAGTGCCGTCGCCGCGGACGGGGGCTCGTTCCCGTTCTCGACCTATCTCGGCGGCAGCGGGTTCGAGTGGGGCTACGCGATCGCCGCCGCTGCCGCCGGGGCGATCTACGTCGGGGGGAACACCGCTTCCCTCGATTTTCCCCCGCGCGATCCGCTTTCCGGCGACAGCGGCGGCGACGGCTTCGTGGCCAAGCTCGCGCCCCCGCCGCCGGTGCTGCCCAACTTGACGATCTTCCTGGGCGACTCGCTGTCGACGCAGGGGGGCACGCCCGTGACCGTCGAGTCCGGGCAATCGGTCGACCTCGTCGTCGCGGTCAAGAACATCGGCGCGCTGGCGGCCGACGGGGTGGCGGTCACGACTTCCCTTCCGGCCGGGTTCGCCCTCGGGCCGGGCTCCGGCATATGCGGCGATGCGGCGGGGATGGTGACGTGCTCTCTCGGCGCGGTCGGCGTCAACGTGACCCGGGCGTTCACGCTTATCCTCGTGCCCACCACGCCCGGGGTCTATAGCGTCGACCTCAGCGTCGCCGCGGCCGACGGGCGCGATTCCGACGACTCCGACAACCGCACCTCGGTTTCCGTCACCGTCACCGAGCCGCCGCCGCCCGGGCCGCTCACCCTCGAGGTGCGCAAGATCGTCGGTCCCGATCCGGTCCGGGCCGGGGGGCCGATCGCCTACAAGGTGGGCGTGCGCAACGCCGGCACCAGGGCCGCGACCGGCGTCACCCTGATCGACACGGCCGAGGTCGGGAAGGTGGCGATTCTGGAGTCGGTCGCCCCCGCCGGCGCTTGCGCCGTCGCGCCGGACATTCAGGCGCCGAGCGTCACCTTCACCTGTGCGCTCGGCCGCCTCGATCCCGGCCAGGAGGCGACCATCATCGTGATGGGGCGGGCCGAGCGTTCGGGTCAGGTGACCAACACCGCGACCGCCACGGCGAACGAGCTGGAGGGAGCGCCGCCCTCGACCGCCCTCGTGACCGATGTGGTTCCGCCCGACGCCGATCTCGCGGTCCAGATGTCGGCGGACTCCAGCACGGTTTCGGTGGGACAGTCGCTCGTCTTCCGCGCCGTGGTTCGAAACCGCGGCCCGGACCGGGTGTCGTCCGCTCGCCTCACCAAGACCGTGGACGGAGCCGCGACCCTGGTCTATGTCCAGGACATATCCGAGGACATACGCGGCGCCCGCTGCGCGAGACGCCCCGGGCAGGCGCAGATCATCATCGATTGTGCGATCGCCGCGCTTAACCCCGGCGAGGCGGCGGAGGCGGTGACGATCGTCGCGCCGGTGGTGGCGCAGACCCTCGTCGTCACCGCGGTGGCCGCCGGCGACGCCGCCGATCCGAGGCCGGAGAACAACCGGGCCACCGCCGCGGCGACGGTCCGGCCGGCGTCGCCCTGACCCCCCGGACCCGGCGGACGCGGGACCGGCGAACGGGCCGCTCCTCGGCGGGCGCGCCGGCCTCGCGGACGGCTATTTCGTGCCGAACGGGGCCCAGCTCCGGCCGCCGTCGCGGCTGGCCAGGACCTCGCCGCGCTGGGTCGCCGCGTACAGCCGGTCGGGGTCGGAGGGGTCATCGGCGAGGTGGATCAGGATGCGCTCGCCGAATCCGCGGCTCACCGTCTCCCAATCGAGCGACGGTTCCACCGCCCGGACCAGGCCGATCCCGACCACGAACGCATGGACGGTCCCGCCAGGGCCGACCTCGACCAGGCTCACGGGCCGGCGCTGCGGATGCGCCGGCCGCCAGGACCGCCCGCCGTCGCGGCTGACGAGGAGGCCGGACTCGGTCGCGGCGTAGAGCGTGTCCCTGTCGCGGGCCGAGGCGGCGAGGTCGATCAGGCCGGCCGGCGGCGGCCCCACCATCCGCCAGGAGCGCCCCCCGTCGTGGCTCACCTGCAGGCCCCGGTAGGCGCCGTAGATCACGTTCGGGTCGGCCTTGCTCACGTCCATCTGGTGGAAGTCGGCCGGGCCGTGGATCCCCTTGGAAAGCTGCGCCCAGGTCGTGCCGCCGTCCGGGGAGGCGATGAAGCCGAGGTTGCCGCCCGCCTCGGGATGGCCGCTGGCGTAAAGGACCGACGGGTCGCCGGGGTGCGGCGTGAAGCCCATGAAATCGTCGCGCGCCGCCGACACCCGCGTCGCGATGCCGTCCTCTGAGACGACGAAGAACCCGTGATGGGTGGCGAGGAACAGGCGCGACGGGTCGCGGGCATCGACGGCGAGGCCGTGGATGTGGGTGACCTCCGGCAGTTGCGGCAACGGATAACTCTCGTTTCCCCGGGTCATCGTTGCGGCGAGCAGGGCCGCCATGGCTCCGGCGGCGAGCAGCGCGCCCAGCCATAGGCGCTTGCTCGTGAGCGGCGGGCGCGTGATTTTCCTCATGAAGACGATCCTCCCATGGCTACCGCGGCACTCGGGGCATGCGGCGCGCCCACCAGAAGCCGGCGAGCGGGATGGCCACCCATTGCATCAGGGGCGAGAGCCCGGCGTCGATCACCGGGATCACCGGCATCGTGTCGCGGTACGCCCAGGCTTCCCGCACCTCGATGTTCAGCCACTCGCTGAACACCGTGTAGGAGACGCCGAAGGCGACGGCGAGCGCGGCCACTCGGCGATGGCCGCAGGCCGGCCAAGTCCGGTCTCCGATCAGGAATAGCGCCAGCATCACCGAGGCCAGGGCGATGAGGGCATCGCCGCCGGTGCAGTGAAGCGCCGCGAAGGCGAGGTCGAAGGGCGAACCCGTCTCCCAGATCGTGTACAGCGGCAGCTGGGCGAACTCCCAGGCGAGGTTGGAGAGCGCGACGAAGACGAGGTAACGCCGGAGCGCGCGAAGCCAACCCACCGCGTCGGCGGACGGTTTCGAGCGCGCCGCTCTTTCTTCCGCCAGGGGCCCGTCGTCGAACGCCATCGAACCATTCTCCTCTCCACCCCAGGGCGGCATCGAACCCGCCTACCAAGGCATATAGCTGCGGACTCTCTGCCAGAACGAGTGACTGTTCCGCTCGGCATGGTCATGGTCATCGTCATCGTGGGCGTCATCGGCCAGCGCGTTGATGAACAGCACCAGATTGGTCGGCGCGAAGCGGAGCCCGTGGAAGTTGCCGCGCCAACGGCCCTCTCCGTCGATCACGTGGGTGACCACGCTGTGAACCTGGTAGCCGTCCTCCGTCTCGATGAATTTGTGCCCGAAGCTCTCGGCAAGCTTGCGCGTTGCATCGTCCGGCTGGTCCGGCGTTGTCGTGAGGAACGTCCAGTTGACGGGATCGAGCCCGTGCGCCGGTCCGTAATCCCGGAGTACCTCCAGTGTATCGTTCTTCGGATCGGTGGTGATGGTGATGAACTGAACCTGCTCCTTCATCGGTGTCTGGTTCACCATCTCCTGGATCTCGGCGATCCGATCGGCATGCAGCGGGCACACGTCGAGGCACCCGGCGTAGACGAAGTGAAGGACCACGACCTTGCCGCGGAAGTCGGCGAGACGGACGGCCTCGGCGTCCGCATTGCGGAGCGTGAATCCCGGCGCCTCCTTATCCAGCGGCTGAAAGAACTTCTCCTTGCTGCCCAGCATGGACTCGAGGTCCTTGAGGGAGTGCGCGAAAGCCATCGGGCCGGCGATCAGGGCGAGCGCCAGGGCAAGAACCGGCACCACGTTCTTCGTCAAACTCATCATCGTTCCAGAACCAGGGAAACAGGTGTGCCGGCCTGCCCTTGTTTGCTAACAACGGCTGGCCGGCTCGCGCCTCAGCGGTTCTTCCCGGGCGCCTCTTGCTGCCGTTGCTCGCCGGGCTTTTCCGAACCTTGGCCGCCCACCGTGCCCTGCATCATCCGATTGCAGGTCTCCATCATCACGCTCATTCGGCCCATCATGCCCATCATGTCGCCCTGGCCCATCATGTCCGGCCCCATCATGGAGCCACCGGAATCCTGGGATTCGTGGGCGTAGAGCGTGGTTGCGGCCGCAAGGGCGGCGACGAGCGCGGCGGCAACGGCGAGCGTCTTCGGGGACTTACGCATGGGTCATACTCCTTGCCTTAGTGAGGTCGCGGTTCAAGGCCGGCGATCGGGGCGGCGGCGCCCTGGAGCCGGGCAGCGCGAGGCACCGGCGACCTCTCCCGCGTGGCCGCCTGAAGGGTCGGCGCCGGGTCATCGGTCCCTGTTTCCGCCCCTTGTCGAGCGCTCGAATGCGTCGAACGCGACATCCCGGCCATCTTGTTCATGCAGAGCCCGAGTGCGCACATGGCGACGCAGGGGAGCACGGCAAGGAGGAGCGGCGCGATGCCGGCCGCCGCCAGCCAGCTCCAATTGAGGGCCAAGCCGGCCACGAGCGCCGTGCCGGCGAGGATGAGCAGGGCGCGACGACCCCCGAGGGCGTAACGCATCGCGGGGAGCAGACCCCGCGCGGGAGAGGTCGCGGGAGTTTCGGCCGCTCGAGGCATGGTCATCACGAGGCTCCTCCGTTACTCGCAGGCGAGGTGGTGAGTCGGGTGACTGGAAGGGCGAGCCCCTTGGGTCGGGCAGCTCCGCGCGGCGCCCTCGCGGCCACCCGACGATCCGCCGGGTGGCGTGTCGACCGCGTCCCCGCGCCCGGTGAGACGGCGCCGGATTTCGAGGCCAGATATCGGCGCAAGAACGCGACCATCTCCGCCGCGTCCCACTCCGCCGGGCCGATGAGACGCCCGATCTCGCGTCCCTCCTGGTCGATCAAGAGAGTCGTCGGGAGGCCGAGCGCGCCCAGCGCGCGGGCCGCCTTGCCGCTGGCGTCGATGTACATGGCGAGGCGCTCGACGCCGACCTCGCGGTAGAAGTTGCGGACGACGTCGATCCCGGCGCGGTCGATCGACAGCGCCAGGACCTCGAACTCCGGCCCGCCGAGCCGCGCCTGGAGGCGGTCCAGCGTCGGCATCTCGCGCCGGCACGGCCCGCACCAGGTCGCCCACAGATTGAGCAGGACCACCTTGCCCCGGAAATCGGCGAGCGACAGGGAGCGACCTTCGGCATCCTCGAAATGGACGGCAGGGACCTCGCGCGGGCGATCGAGGATCGAGAACGCGGACTCCGGCGACGGGGCGGAAGCGCTGGAGAGCGGCGGTATCGGCGTCGGCCCGCCGCGGCCAGCGAACAACGTCGGGCCGAAATAGCCGACAACGGCGAACGCGACGGCGGCCATCGCGACCCCTGCGGCCGCGGCCAGGACCCTCGACAAAAAGCGGTGATGGAGCGGCATCAATCTCACGGTGGTCCCATTGCGGGCCGAGTCTCGCAGCCGATTGCACCCGTACCGCTTGCGCGACGTTCGCATGGCTGGCCAATCATCGGCAAAATCGTCTCCTTGAGATCCCTCGGTGTTGGCGGGGTGGTATGCTGGTGGAGGGCGCCTCCCTCGGCGCTGGCCACGAAGGTTTCCGGCACGTCGTCCACGCCTCGGCGATGGCGATGCGCGGGCCGCGCCCGGCGCGGGATCGGCGATGTCAGAGGAGACGGGGAGGGGAGGGATCGGGCGCGGCCTGCCATACCCGGGCCGAGCGAGGCTGCCCGACCGCAACGCCCGCGGCAGGCGGGATCGGGATCGGTTCCGGTTTCATAACGCCGGCAACGGTCCCAGGGCAGCCGACCTCGCATGCGCGCCAGCTACGGCCGTCCATGCTCGGACAGCCCTGGCATGGCCCAGGTCCGTCTGCCATTGCGACCATTGCCGGGGCGCCGGCTTCAGCCATCGGATCGGCCGGAACGCCGTGAGCGAAGGCCACGACCGCCACTCCAAGACCGACGAGAAATGCGCCGGCCATCCGCAAAATCCGTCCGCGCATGCCGGACATTCTAACCGCCGCCCGTTGCCCATGCCAAAGCGCCTGCGGTAACGATTGCGTGATCCGGCGGTTCGATGCCCGTCCGCCGACGCCGAACAAAGCCGCGCCCGCGCACGGACTCCGGCGCCCATTCGCCGCGGTCCGGGGGGGCGCCGATCACGGACTCGTTGACGCGCCGCACAACCCGCGCCTAGGATGCCCGCGGGCCAGGGCCTCCCAACGGGCCCCCGCCCTTCTGCAAGGAAGGGAACCAGATCATGCCCCACCCGGTTCGGCCGCAGGCGCGGCCCCGCGTCCCCCACTTCTCCTCCGGTCCCTGCGCCAAGCGCCCCGGCTGGTCGGCGCAAGTGCTGGGCCGCGCGCTGGTCGGCCGCTCGCACCGCTCCAAGGCGGCGAAGGCGCGGCTCAACGAGGTGCTCGACCGGAGCCGCCGTCTGCTCGGGCTTCCGGCCGGCCATCGGATCGGCATCGTCCCCGCCTCCGACACGGGCGCGGTCGAGATGGCTCTTTGGTCGCTCCTCGGCGCCCGCGGGGTGGACGTGCTCGCCTTCGAGAGCTTTGGCAAGGGCTGGGCCGCCGACGTGCTCAAGGAGCTGAGGCTCAAGGACGCGCGCGTGCTGGAGGCGCCCTACGGCGAGCTTCCCGACCTCGGCGCGGTCGATTTCTCGCGCGACGTCGTATTCACCTGGAACGGCACCACCTCGGGCGTCTGCGTGCCCGACGGCGACTGGATCCCGGCGGCGCGCGAGGGGCTCACCATCTGCGACGCCACCTCGGCCGCCTTCGCCATGCGCCTGCCCTGGGACAAGCTCGATGTCGCCACCTACTCCTGGCAGAAGGTGCTGGGCGGCGAGGCCCAGCACGGCATCCTGATCCTCGGCCCGCGCGCGCTCGCCCGGCTGGAGACCCACGCCCCGGCCTGGCCGATCCCCAAGATCTTCCGCCTCGCCAAGGGCGGCAAGCCGATCGACGGGGTCTTCGCCGGCGAAACCATCAACACCCCCTCGATGCTCTGCGTCGAGGACGCTCTCGACGGGCTCCGCTGGGCGGAAAGCCTCGGCGGGCTCGAGGCCCTGATCGCGCGCTCGCGTCGGAACCTCGGGCTCATCGCCGAGTGGGTGGCGCGCAGCGACTGGGCCGGGTTCCTCGCCCGCCGGCCGGAGACGCGCTCCTCGACCTCGGTCTGCCTCAGGATCGTCGCCCCCTGGTTCGTCGCCCTTCCGCCCGACGGCCAGGCGAAGGCGGCCAGGCGCCTGGTGGGGTTGATCGAGGACGAGGGCGTCGCCTATGACATCGGCGCCTACCGCGACGCGCCCCCCGGGCTTCGCCTCTGGGCCGGGGCCACGGTCGAGGAAGACGACGTGGCGGCGCTTCTGCCCTGGCTCGACTGGGCGCACGCAACCGTCGCCGCCGAGCACAGTCGGTGAGGGAGGGGCCGACCATGCCGAAGGTGCTGATCTCCGACAAGCTCTCGCCGCGGGCGGTCGAGATTTTCAAGGTGCGCGGGATCGAGGTCGATTTCCGCCCCGGGCTCGCGGGCGCCGACCTCAAGGCGGGGATCGCCGACTGCGACGGGCTCGCGGTGCGCTCGGCGACCAAGGTCACGGCCGAGCTTCTCGCCGCCGCGCCGCGGCTGAAGGTGGTCGGGCGCGCCGGCATCGGGGTCGACAACGTCGACGTCGGCGCGGCCAGCGCCCGCGGCGTGGTGGTGATGAACACCCCCTTCGGCAACTCGGTCACCACCGCCGAGCACGCGCTCGCGCTTCTCTTCGCGCTCGCCCGCGAGATTCCGCAGGCCGACCGTTCCACCCGCGCCGGCAAGTGGGAGAAGTCGCGCTTCATGGGGGTCGAGCTGGCCGGCAAGACCCTCGGCGTGATCGGCTGCGGCAACATCGGCTCGGTGGTCGCCGACCGGGCGCTGGGGCTGAAGATGAAGGTGGTCGCCTACGACCCCTATCTATCGCCCGAGCGGGCCAGGGGCCTGGGGGTGGAGAAGGTGGCGCTGGACGAGCTCTTGGCCCGCGCCGACTTCATCACCCTGCATACGCCGCTGACCGACGCCACCCGCAACATCCTCGACGCGGCGGCGCTGGCCAAGACCAGGAAAGGCGTGCGGATCATCAACTGTGCCCGTGGCGGGCTGGTCGACGAGGCGGCGCTCAAGGCGGCGATCGAGAGCGGCCACGTCGCCGGGGCCGCGTTCGACGTGTTCGTGGTCGAGCCGGCCACCGACAACCCCCTCTTCGCGCTGGAGAAGGTGGTGGTGACGCCCCATCTCGGCGCCTCGACCACCGAGGCGCAGGAGAAGGTGGCGCTTCAGATCGCCGAGCAGATGTCCGACTTCCTGCTCACCGGCGCGGTCACCAGCGCCGTCAACATGCCCTCGGTGAGCGCCGAGGAGGCGGCGAAGCTCAGCCCCTACATCCGGCTCGCCGGGCAGCTCGGCAGCTTCGCCGGCCAGTGCACCGAGACCGCGATCACCGCCGTGACCGTCGAGTACGAGGGCCTGGTGGCGGAGCTCAACACCAGGCCGTTGACGGCGGTGGCGATCGCCGGGCTGCTGGCGCCGCTGCTCGACGCCGTCAACCCGGTGAGCGCGCCGATCATCGCCCGGGAGCGCAACATCGGCGTCACCGAGACCACCCACGAGCGCGCCCGCGACTATCAGACCCGCATCCGCCTCACCGTCACCACCGAGCGCCGCTCGCGCACCGTGGCCGGCACGCTGGTCGGCGGCGACAAGCCGCGGATCGTCGAGATCAACGGCATCGCCGTCGAGGCCGAGCTCGGGCCGCACATGCTGCTCGTCACCAGCACCGACCGGCCCGGCTTCATCGGCCGGCTGGGCATGCTCCTGGGCGAGGCGGGCGTCAACATCGCCACCTTCCACCTCGGGCGCACGGGCCCGGGCGGGGACGCGATCTCGCTCGTGCAGACCGACCAGCCGGTTTCGGAGGCGGTGCTTCGGCGCGTGCGCGAGCTGCCGCTGGTGATCGAAGCGCGCACCCTCGCGTTCTGAGAGCGAAGGCGATTGGCGCATGCGACGGGGGGATGGTAAAAGCGTCGGCGGCGCGACCGCCGCCGGGGCTCGACCAATGGCCGATACGCCGCACCGGGCGCTCCTGCCCGCCGGACTGCGCGATGTCCTGCCGCCCGACGCCGCCTTCGAGGCGCGGGTGATCGAGGACCTGCTCGGCTGCTTCGCCGCCCACGGCTACGAGCGGGTCAAGCCACCGCTGATCGAGTTCGAGGACACCCTCTTCGCCGGCCCCGGCGCGGCGATGGCCGAGCAGACCTTCCGCCTGATGGACCCGGTCTCGCAGCGGATGATGGGGGTGCGCCCCGACATCACCCCCCAGATCGCCCGCATCGCCGCCTTCCGCCTCGCCAAGGCGCCGCGGCCGCTGCGCCTCTCCTATTCCGGCCAGGTGCTGCGCGTGCGCGGCACCCAGCTCCAGCCGGAGCGCCAGTTCAGCCAGGCCGGGCTCGAGCTGATCGGCTCGGCGGCGCCGGCGGCCGACGCCGAGGTGGTGATGCTCGCGGTCGAGGCGCTGACGCGGGCCGGCGTGCGCGACCTCTCGGTCGATCTCAACCTCCCCAGGCTGGTCGGCACGCTCTGCGCCGGGGCCGGGCTTCCGGCGGCGGCGACGCGGCGGATCAAGGTCGCGCTCGACCGCAAGGACGCGGCCGCGGTGGCCGCCCACGGCGGCCCGCTCGCCGCGCTCTTCGGCCGGCTCCTGGCCGCCGCCGGCCCGGCGGCGAGGGCGCTCGCGGAGCTGCGCGCGAGCGAGCTGCCGGAGGCGGCGCGCCGCGACGCCGAGCACCTAGCCGAGACCGTGGCCCTGATCGCCGGGCGGGCGCCCGCGCTCACGCTCACGGTCGATCCCATCGAGTTCCGCGGCTTCGAGTATCACGGCGCGCTCGCCTTCACGTTCTTCTCGCTCTCCACCCGGGGCGAGCTTGGCCGGGGTGGCCGCTACACCATTGGCGACGGGGCCGAGGAGGCGGCGACGGGCCTGTCGCTGTTCATGGACGGGGTGCTCCGCGCCATCCCCGCCGCGCCCGCGCGCCGGCGCCTCTATGTGCCGCTCGATGCGCCGGCCGAGGCCGCGGTACGGCTCCGCGCCGAGGGCTGGGTCACGGTCGGCGGGCTCGACGACGAGGGGCAAGGCGCGGAGACGATCCTCGCCGAGGCGCGGCGGCTCAAGTGCTCGCACGCGCTGATCGCCGGCGGGGTCCGCGCCGTCGGGCGGGCCAAGGGCGACGGCTGAGCCCGCGGGCGTGAACCTGGGCGCTGGGAGGTAGGCATGGCGAACGTCGCCGTGATCGGATCGCAGTGGGGCGACGAGGGCAAGGGCAAGGTCGTCGACTGGCTGGCGAGCCGGGCCGACATCGTGGTCCGTTTCCAGGGCGGCCACAACGCCGGCCACACGCTGGTCGTCGGCAACCAGACCTACAAGCTGAGCCTGGTGCCCTCGGGGGTGGTGCGCGGCAAGACCTCGATCATCGGCAACGGCGTGGTGGTCGATCCCTGGGCGCTCCTGGGCGAGATCGAGTCGCTGCGCAAGAAGGGTGTCGACGTGGCCCCCGGGATGCTGAAGGTGGCCGAGAACTGCGCCCTGATCCTGCCGCTGCACGGGCGCATCGACCGCGCCCGCGAGGAGGCCCGCGGTGCCGCCAAGCTCGGCACCACCGGGCGCGGCATCGGCCCGGCTTACGAGGACAAGGTCGCCCGGCGGGCGGTCCGGCTCTGCGACCTCGCCGACCGCAAGGCGCTGGAGGAGAAGCTGGATCACCTGCTCTTCCACCACAACGCGCTGCTCAGGGGCCTCGGCGCCGAGGAGGTGGACCGCGCCGAGCTCCTCGCCGGGCTGGTCGAGGTCGCGCCCCGGATCCTGCCCTACGCCGACTCGGTCTGGCGCTACCTCGACGGCGAGCGGCGCGCCGGCAAGCGAATCCTGTTCGAGGGCGCGCAAGGGATCATGCTCGACGTCGATCACGGCACCTATCCTTACGTGACCTCGTCGAACACCGTCGCCGGCATGGCCGCGGTCGGGTCGGGGCTGGGACCGGGCGCCATCGACTACGTGCTCGGCATCACCAAGGCCTATACCACGCGGGTGGGAAGCGGCCCCTTCCCGAGCGAGCAGGACAACGAGATCGGCCAGATCCTGGGCGAGCGCGGGCGCGAGTTCGGCACGGTCACCGGTCGCAAGCGGCGCTGCGGCTGGTTCGATGCCGTGATCGTGCGCCAGTCGGCGCGGGTGGCCGGCCTCGACGGCATCGCGCTCACCAAGCTCGACGTGCTCGACGGCCTGGCCGAGGTCAAGGTCTGCGTCGGCTACACCTACGAGGGGCGGAGCTACGACTATCTCCCGGCCTCGATGGCCGCCCAGGCCGGGGTGCGGCCTGTTTACGAGACCTTCGAGGGCTGGCGCGAGAGCACCCGCGGGGCGCGCTCGTGGGCCGATCTTCCCGCCACCGCGATCAAGTACATCCGCCGCATCGAGGAACTGATCGGCGTCCCGGTGACCCTTCTTTCGACCAGCCCGGAGCGCGACGACACCATCCTCGTGCATGATCCGTTCGCCGACTGAGCCCTGCGCGCCGAAGTTGCAATTCCCCCGACTCCACCATCGGCGGCGGCGTTGGTTATTGATTTCTTAAGGGCAAGCGACGATTCTTTAGAGCCAAGAGGGAGCAGACGAGAAGGCTCGAGCTGTGAGGGTTGCAGCGCGGAGCGTCGTTCGCTCGCCTGCCGACGGGCGAGCGAGCGGCGGAGGCCAAACGGCGGGCGTCCTGGTCAAGGACCGCTACACCGTTTACCCGGGCGCGCCCGTTCCAGCCTGCGACGGCTTCCGGGTCACCGCCTGCGAGGCCGAGGACAAGCGCGACCCCAAGCGGTCGCTGATCGCGCTGGTCTGCGGCCACGGGCTTCCGATCCGCTCGACGGTGGCGGGGACGCTGATGGCGGCCGACGCCCCCGGCCTGATGCGCATCGTCGATCAGGTCGTGGTCGACTGGCCGCCGGCCAGCGCCAAGATCCCGATCGTCCTCTACGATCGCCCCGGACCGGTGCGGGCGATGAACGCGCTCACCGACACCATCCGCCCGATCGCCGAGCCAGAGCTCATCGCCCGCATCATCAAGCCGATCGCCGGCGCGCTGGGCGAGCTCCAGGCGCACGGAATCACGCACCGCGCGATCCGCCCGGACAACATCTTCTTCAACGACGCCCGCGGCGGCATCGCCACCCTCGGCGACTGCGTGACCGTTCCGCCCGGCATGGGGCAGCCGGCCGTGGTCGAGACGATCGAGAGCGGCCAGTGTCGCCCCGAGGGTCGCGGGCCGGGGACTTTCGGCGACGACCTCTACGCCTTCGCCGTGACCGCACTCTTCCTGCACCTCGGCTACAACCCGCTCGCGACCGTCGACGATAACTCCATGCTCATCAGCAAGATGGAGCTGGGGAGTTACAACGCCCTGGTGGGCGACCACCGGCTGTCGCCGACGATGTTGGAGTTCTTCCGCGGGCTTCTCAACGACGACCCGCTCAAGCGCTGGGGCATCGCCGACGTGAGCCAGTGGCTGGATGGTCGCCACGTCACCATTCCCGTGCCCAAGCCCGAGGTCCGGGCCTCGCGCGCGTTCAAGTTCCAGGGGCGCGACTTCTACACCCCGCGCGGGCTCGCCCATGCGATGGCGCGCAAATGGGACGGGGTCGCCAAGACGATCAAGGAGAGCGACATCGACGCCTGGGTGCGCCGCGCCCTGGAGAGCCCCGATCTGGCCTCGGCGATCGCCAGCAACATTCAGATCGCGAACTATCCGACCAAGGATCCGAAGCTCGCCGAGGAGCTGCTGGTCGCGCGCACCTGCTTCGCGCTCGATCCCTACGGGCCGATCCGCTACCAGGGCGTCGCGGCGATGCCGGACGGATTCGGGGCGGCGCTCGCCGTGGCCGTGGGCGAGCGCGGCGAATCCAGGGTCTTCTCCGACATCCTGATCCACGACGTGCCGCGCTACTGGTTCGAGGTCGAGCGCAGCTTCGATTCCGAGCAGGCGGCGATGGACAAGACCTTCGCCCAGCTTCGCGCCTTCGTGCAGTCCGCCGACTACGGCCAGGGAATCGAGCGCTGCCTCTACGAGCTCAACCCCACGCTTCCCTGCCAGAGCCCGCTGATCCGCGACGAGTACGTCACCGAGCCGGCGAAGCTTCTCGGTGCCCTCGATCGGAAGTCCAAGCGCGGCGATTCCCGCACCCTTCCCGTCGATCGCCACATCGCCGCCTTCGTGGCCGCGCGCCTCAACATGGACTTCGAGGCGCATCTGAAGGCGATGAGCCAGACCCACGAGCGCGACAAGGCGGTGCTGGGGATGCTCAACTTCCTCGCCACCCTGCAGTACCGCTTCGGCCCCAAGAAGCTGCCCGGGCTCAGCGCCTGGTTCGGCGCCCTCTCCGTGCCCATGATCGGCAGCTACTACAGCCGCCACACCCGCAAGGAGCTGGAGACCGAGGTTCCCCGCCTGGTTCGCCGCGGGCAGCTCACCGACCTCTATAACCTGTTCGAGAACCCGGAGGAGCGCGCCCGCGACCGCGACGGCTATCAGGCCGCGGTCCAAGCCTACTCAGAGGCCAGCAAGGAGGTTCAGGACCTCGAGGTCGCGGGCGGCGCCCGCGCCGAGACCGCCCACCAGATCGGCCAGCAGGCGGCGGCGCTCGCCTCGACGCTGATCGCCCTGGTCACCCTCGTCGGCGTCTTCATGTTCTCGTTGTAAGGGCGGGGCGAGATGGCGGCCCCTAGCGATCCTCGGCCGACCCAGGTGCTGGTGCAGCGCCGGCGCGCGCAGCGCACCTCGGCGTTCAACACGTTCCTGCTGATCGCGCTGCTGGCCGGACTGGTGGCGATCTCGCTGCCCACCTGCATCCTGCTCTTCTTCGGGATGCTGCCGACCTGGGTCGCCTACATCGTCGACCGCACCCGGGGCAAGTACGCGGCCCGTTGCGTGGGCGGGATCAACTTCTCGGGCGTGGCGCCCTACGCGCTCGGCCTGTGGGGCGGCGACAACAGCATCGGCGACGCGATCACCGTGCTCCTCGATCCGATCAAGCTGATGGTGATGTACGGGGCGGCGGGCATGGGCTGGATTCTCTACCTGGGCATGCCGCCGGTCGTGGGCACGTTCCTCAACATCATGGCGCAGCGGCGGGTGGCGGAGCTGCAGGCGAAGCAGGCCGAACTGGTTGAGGAGTGGGGGCGCGAGATCGCCGGTGGCGGCCGGCCCACGGCCTCGCCGACGCCGGCGGCGGAAGGCACCGAGGAGGTCGCCGAGAGCGCCGACTCCGAGGAGGAAACAGTTACCTGAGCCCCGCTCCGCCGGGCGCGTCCGCGACTCGACGGCTGGCGCCGGGCGCCGTCCTCAGGCGCCGACGCGCTGCTCCTTGAGTGCGTTCTTGATCGATTTCTGCAGCTTCTCGAAGGCGCGCACCTCGATCTGGCGCACGCGCTCGCGCGAGATGCCGTACTGCTGGCTCAGCTCCTCGAGCGTAGTCGGATTGTCCTTAAGCCGCCGCTCGCTCAGGATGTGACGCTCGCGCTCGTTCAGGTGCTTCATCGCCCGCACCAGGAGCTCGCGGCGCTTGCCCAGCTCGTCGCGGTCGGCGATCGTGGTCTCGTGGTTGCTGTCCTCGTCAACCAGCCAGTCCTGCCACTCGCCCTCGGAATCCGAGCGCATCGGCGCATTGAGCGAATGATCGGGGCTGGCGAGGCGCCGGTTCATGCTGATCACGTCGGCCTCGGGCACGTCCAGCGCGTCGGCGATCCGGGCGACGTTCTCGGGCGAGAGGTCGCCGTCGTCGATCGCCTGCATCTGGCCCTTGAGCTTGCGCAGGTTGAAGAACAGCTTCTTCTGCGCCGCCGTGGTGCCCATCTTCACCAGCGACCAGGAGTGCAGGATGTACTCCTGGATCGCGGCCCGGATCCACCACATGGCGTAGGTCGCCAGCCGGAAGCCGCGGTCGGGATCGAAGCGCTTGACCGCCTGCATCATCCCGACATTGCCCTCGGAGATCAGCTCGCCCAGCGGCAGGCCGTAGCCGCGATAGCCCATCGCGATCTTGGCCACCAGCCGCAAATGGCTGGTCACCAGCCGGTCGGCGGCCGGAACGTCGCCCTCTTCGCGCCACTTGCGGGCCAGGCGATACTCCTCTTCGGCGTCGAGCATCGGAAACTTGCGGATCGCCTGCAGGTAGCGCGCAAGATTCGCTTCCGGCGTGATCGAGAGGACACCGATGGACCCGGACAGGGACGACATGGCTGGCTGGCCCTCGTTGGAATTTGTCTCTCTCTGGCCGAGCTTTATGGCCGATTTTGGGCGCTTTTTATGATCGACTTCTAATATGTTAGCGAAATTTGTCGCCGCTGTCCATCAAACCTTAGTCGGGCGGTTGGTTTTCCACATTTTATCGAATTTTTCCAATTTATCTAGAAGCATTTTGAAAAGAGAAGGAGAATCCGATCTAAACATCATCCACTTGCCCGTTCCAGGATGGCAAAACCCGATAAAATATGCGTGAAGAGCCTGAGTCCGGGCGCCCTCGAGGGCGGATCGGACCTCGGCCGGCAGGGTGCGCAGGCGGATCGGCCGGCGGCGCCCATAGAGGGGGTCGCCGACCACGGGATGGCCCTTGTCGGCGAGGTGGACCCGGATCTGGTGGGTCCGCCCGGTCTTGAGGCGGCATTCGATGAGGCTCGCGGTGTCGCCGAAGCGCCGGAGCACGCGATAGCGCGTCAGCGCCGGCTTTCCCCCCTCCGCCCGCACCGCCATCTTCTTGCGGTTGGTCGGGCTGCGGCCGATGTTGCCGGCGATCTCGCCCGCGGAGGGCACGGGGACGCCCCAGACGAGCGCGTGATAGGCACGCTCGACCGTGCGCTCGGCGAACTGCCGGGCGAGGCCGGCGTGCGCGGCGTCGGTCTTGGCCACCACCATCACCCCGGCGGTGTCCTTGTCCAGCCGGTGCACGATCCCCGGGCGCCTCACCCCGCCGATCCCCGAGAGCGTGTCCCCGCAGTGGGCCAGCAAGGCGTTGACCAGCGTGCCCTCGGCCGTACCCGGCGCCGGGTGGACGGCCATGCCGACCGGCTTGTCGACGACGATCAGGTGCTCGTCCTCGTAGAGAATCGCGAGCGGGATCGCCTGCGCCCGCGGCCGCGCCGGCTCGGACTCGGGCACCCGGACGATGACGGTCCGGCCGGGTTTGACCCGCCGGGAGGGCTCGGTTATGGTCCCCTCCTCGTCGGCGACGAGGCCCGATTCGATCAGGCGCTTGAGGCGGGTGCGCGAGAGGCCGGGAAGGGCCTGGGCGAGAAGCCGGTCGAGGCGCATCCCGGCGGCCTCGGGCGGCACCGTCACGCTGAGGCGCCCCTCGCCGCGCTCAGCCTCTCGCCTCGGCATGGCGCTGGTCGCGGACCGCAGGGATGCAGCAGGCACTCAGGGCACTCGTGATCGTCATGGGGCTGGCGCTGGTCGCCGGCTTCGGCGGCCTGGCGGTCGGACTATATCAGAAGGCGACCCGCGGCGGCGCCCCGGTCGAGAGCCCGGGCGCGGCCGCCCCGGCCGAGTTCGGAACCGTGCGCCTCGGCGAAGGCCCCGAGGCGCGGGTGGTGGAGACGGTGGCGGCCGAGGGCCGGCTCTTCATCCGCCTGAGCGACAGCGACTGGCGCGAGTGGATTGTGGTCCTCGACCTCGGCAGCGGGCGGGTGCTCGGCCGGATCGAGGTGCAGGCGGAGCGATGATCGCGCTCCCGCCGGCCCTCCTCGCCGAGATCGAGCGGGCGGCCGAGGGCGCCTATCCCGCCGAGGCCTGCGGCCTGATCGTCGGGCGCGGGGCGCCGGGCGGGGCGCTGGTCGCCACCCGGCTGGTGCCGAGCCGCAACCTGGCCGCCGACGCGTCGCGCCGGTTCGAGGTCGATCCCCAGGTCCGCTTCGATCTCGAGCGGGCGCTGAGGGGCGGGCCCGAGCGCCTGATCGGCCACTACCACTCGCACCCAGAGGGGCCGGCGCGTCCCTCGGCGACCGACCGCGAGCACGCCTTCGAGCCCGGTCTGGTGTGGCTGGTGACGGCGCTCGATCGCGGCCGGGCGGGCGAGACGCGCGCCTACGTCTTCGATGCCGGGAGCGGCGCCTTCCGCGAGGTCCCGCTCTCGGCCGCCGCCGAAATCCCAGGAGAGAGACGGATGCTGAAGCTCAGGAAGGGGTACAAGAAGCTGCTCGCCGAGGCCAACCGCAAGATCGAGACCATCCCCGCCGCCGAGTGCCTGAAGTTGGCGGGCGATCCCGGGGTGGTGTTCGTCGACCTCCGCGACGTGCGCGAGCTCGAGCGCGAGGGCATGATCGAGGGCGCCTTCCACGCCCCGCGCGGGATGCTCGAGTTCTGGGTCGATCCCGAGAGCCCGTATCACCGGGAGGTCTTCGCCTCGGGCAGGAAGTTCGTCTTCTACTGCGCCAGCGGCTGGCGCTCGGCGCTGGCCGCCAGGGCGGTGCAGGAGATGGGGCTCAAGCCGGTCTGCCACATGGGCGGCGGCTTCACCGCCTGGAAGGAGGCGGGCGGCAAGGTGGTGCCCCGGCCGGAGCGAAAGCCGGGCTGAGGATCGCCGGCGTGACGAGGACGCGCCCCGGAACCCCTTGATCGGCGGGGCGGATCAGGCTAGGTAAGGGGCGGCCCGCGCCGCCCGCGTCCCCTTCGTCTAGAGGCCCAGGACACCGCCCTCTCACGGCGGTAACAGGGGTTCGAATCCCCTAGGGGACGCCAAACCCTCCGTCAAGTCTTCCGCCACGCCGGCCGGTTTGTGCCGCGATCGTTTGCCGTTCCGGTTGCGGGGCGCGCGGCGCCCGCCGATAATCGAAAACGTCCTGAACAACCGCACCGGTCGGGGCGCCCATGTTCGACACCGCGGATCTCGAACACAGGATCGACAAGGCGGGCTACCGTCGCGAGGAGCCCGAGCTCCGCGAGGCGCTGCTCAACGCCCAGTACGACCTCATGCGCGACGGCCGCTTCGCGGTGCTGATCCTGATCGCCGGGGTCGAGGGGGCGGGCAAGGGCGAAACCGTCAACCTGCTCAACTCGTGGATGGATCCGCGGCACATCCAGGTGAGCGGCTTCGGACTGCCGAGCGACGAGGAGCGCGAGCGCCCGCCGATGTGGCGCTTCTGGCGGGCGCTGCCGCCGAAGGGTAAGATCGGCATCTTCTTCGGCGGCTGGCACACCGAGCCGATCCTCGCCCGCGCGGCCGGCGACATCGGCGCCGGCGAGTTCTCGCGGCGCATCGACGAGGTGCTGCGCTTCGAGCGCATGCTGGCCGACGAGGGCCTGCTGCTGCTGAAGTTCTGGTTCCACCTCTCCAAGGCGCAGCAGAAGACGCGCCTGAAGGAGCTCGAGAAGAGCCCGAAGACGCGCTGGCGGGTGACCAGGACGGACTGGAACCTCTATCGCCAGTACGACAGCTTCGCCAAGGTGTGCGAGCCGTTCCTGCGCAAGACCTCGACCGGCGAGGCGCCGTGGCTGATCGTGCCCGGCGCCGACCCGAACTATCGCGCGCTCTCGGTCGGCCGCCAGATCCTGGCCGCGCTTCGCGCGCGGCTCGACCGGCCCGCCGCCGCACCGATGGCCGAGCGCGATCCGCCCCTCCTGCCGGCCCTCGACAACCTCACCGTGCTCCGCGCGCTCAAGCTCGACCGGCCGCTGGCGAAGGAGGACTACGAGCGCGGGCTGGAGAAGTGGCAGGGGCGGCTCAACGGGCTGGCGCGCGATCCCCGCTTTCGCCGGATCGCGGTGGTCGCGGTGTTCGAGGGCAACGACGCCGCCGGCAAGGGGAGCGCGATCCGCCGCGTGACCGGGGCGCTGGACGCGCGCCATTACCAGACCGTCCCGGTCGCGGCCCCCAGCGAGGAGGAGCGCGCGCAGCCCTATCTTTGGCGCTTCTGGCGCCACGTCCCCCGCCGCGGCTTTGTCACCATCTTCGACCGCTCGTGGTACGGGCGGGTGCTGGTCGAGCGGGTGGAGGGATTCTGCGCCGAGGCCGACTGGAAGCGCGCCTACACCGAGATCAACGACTTCGAGGAGCAGCTTACCCGCCACGGCGTGGTGGTGGCGAAATTCTGGCTGGCGATCGGCAAGGACGAGCAGATGAGGCGCTTCAAGGCCCGCGAGGAGACCGCCTTCAAGCGCTTCAAGATCACGCCCGAGGACTGGCGCAACCGCGAGAAGTGGGACGCCTACGAGGCGGCGGTGTGCGACATGGTCGACCGCACCTCGACCGACGTCGCGCCCTGGACCCTGGTCGAGGCGAACAACAAGTATTTCGCCCGGATCAAGGTGCTGAAGACCCTGTGCAAGGCGATCGAGCAGGCCCTCGGCCGGGTGAAGGACGGCGGGTAGGGGAGGCGGGAGGCGGCGCCGGATGGCGCGGCCGGCTTCGAGCCTTCGCCGCCAACGCCGTGCCGCGTCGACACGGGTCGTGTCGGCGCGGGCCTCGGGCGCCCGCCCGGCCCCAAGAACCGGTCGGTCCCGTTCAAGGCACCGGATCGGATCGATGGCATCGCGCGCCATGACCGGATATGTTCAGGGTTACCGCCGGGGCCACCTGGGAAACGTCGGCTGGACCCACCGTCATGAGCACCGTTCTGGTTCTGGGTGCCGGCAAGATCGGCGTCGCCGTCGCCGAGTTCCTGGCCGCCACCGACGACTATGAGGTGACGCTCGCCGATGGCGACGCGACCGCGGTCCAGACGCGCCCGCGCTCGCCCATGGCGCACCGGGTCCTGGATGCGACCGACGGCAGGGCGCTGCGCCAGGCGCTCGCGGGCCAGGACGTGGTGATCAGCGCCCTGCCGTTCTTCCTCAATCCCGAGGTGGCGCGGGCGGCGCGCGACTGCGGGGTCCACTACTTCGACCTGACCGAGGACGTGAAGACGGCCAAGGCCGCCCGCGAGTGCGCCGAGGGCGCGGACACCGTCTTCGTCTCCCAGTGCGGGCTCGCGCCCGGCTTCGTCTCCATCGTCGCCTACCACCTGTTCAAGAAGTTCGACGAGGCCATCGACGTGAGCCTCCGCGTCGGGGCCCTGCCCCAGTACCCCAGCAACACGTTGAAATACAACCTGACCTGGAGCACCGACGGCCTCATCAACGAGTACTGCAACCCCTGCGAGGCGATTCACGAGGGCGAGCTTCGCCAGCTCCTGGCGCTCGAGGGGCTGGAGCACTTCTCCCTCGACGGCACCGACTACGAGGCCTTCAGCACCTCGGGCGGCGTCGGCAGCCTGTGCGAGACGCTGCTCGGCAAGGTCCAGAACCTCAACTACAAGACCATCCGTTACCCGGGCCACCGCGACCTGGTGTGGATGCTGGTCCGCGACCTCAAGCTGGCCGAGCACCGCAAGACCTTCAAGGAGCTGATCGAGTACGGCATCCCGGTGACGCGCCAGGACGTGGTGCTGATCTTCGTCAGCGTCACCGGCATGCGCGGCGACCTCTTCACCCAGGAGACCTTCGCCAAGAAGATTTACGGCGATCGGGAGGACGCGGGCTGGAGCGCGATCCAGAAGACCACCGCCGCCGCGGTCTGCGCCATGGTCGATCTGCACCGCGAGGGCAAGCTGCCGAGGAAGGGCTTCGTCCGTCAGGAGGAGGTCGACTTCGACGCCTTTGTCGCCAACCGCTTCGGCAGGGTCTACGCCTGAGGCGGCGGGGAGCCTGGTCGCGGCGAACGACGGGCGCGTCGCCCGGACCAGGGTCCTGAAGACGCCGCGCCGGGCGATCGGGCAGGCCCTCGATGGGGCGGCGGCCGGCGGGTAAGGGAGACGAGCGGCGGCGGGCCTGCGCGGCCCGAATTCACCGGTTCTCGTGCATCCACGAGCGGATGATCGCCGCCGCCTCCTCGGGGTGCTTGTCGACCACGTTGGCGATCTTGCGCACCGAGGAGTCCTTGACCTTCCCCTCGATGCGGCTGATGTCGATCAGCACCCCCTCGTCCACCGAGTCCTCCATCAGGATCGCGGCCTGGGCGGCCGGCAGCGGCGGCGGCGCCTCGAGACTGTCGCTCGGCCGCGGGAGCGCGCCCTGCCCCTCCCTCCGGGCGGCGGCGCCGGACCTGAAGACGCTCGTCACCAGCGGCCTGACCACCAGCAGGATCGCGAGAAGCGCGACGATCCCGAGGACGACGACCTCTACGACCCTTCCCATGGCTTCCCTCGCCTGGGGACTAGAATAGCCGACCTCGGCCGGGGCCGCGACTCTCGATCGGCTGTGCCTCCCGCGCCGGCAGCGCGGCCGACAGCACCCGGAAGCGTGCGAGGAAGCGGTCCCGGGCCTCGTCCGGCGGCCAGGGCCTGACCGCCACCGCCTTGATCCAGCGCGGCCGGCCGAAGATGCGCGCGGCTTCCGCTCCGCCGAACCCGGCGATCCTCACCGCCTCGAAATAGGTCGCCGCCCGGTCGGCGCGCTTGACCAGGTCCCGGACCGAGGCGGGAAGGGCGGGCGGAAGCCCGAAGCGCATGTGGATGGCGCGGGTGAGCCGCGCCTCGAACTCCTTGTAGTCGAGCCCCACCGCCGCCTTGAAGGGGCTGATCAGGTCGCCGATCACGTACTCCGGCGCGTCGTGCAGGAGCGCCGCGAGGCGCCACGCCACCGGCGCCCTGGGGCTGAGGCGGCCGATGAGGTCCTCGACCAGCAGGCAATGCTGCGCCACCGAGAACGCGGCGCTGCCCGCGGTCTGCCCGTTCCATCGCGCCACCCGCGAGAGGCCGAGCGCGATGTCGGCGATCTCGATGTCGAGCGGCGAGGGATCGATGAGGTCGAGCCGCCGCCCGCTCAGCATTCGCTGCCAGGCCCGCATCGCCGCCATTGCCGCACCTCGACCGCCCTGCCCCGCCCGCCGGCCGCGGGTTGGGCGGGCGGCGACGGGATTATGCCCCGCGGCGCCGACGGGGGAAGCGGGAATGTCCGCGCCCGCGGGAACGCGAGCATAGCGCAGGCGTCAGCGGCGCACGCAAACCCATCGGATCGAGAACACCGCCCGCGTCGCCGTGATCGTCGGGTCGGTCAGAAGAGCGCGAGCTGGCGCTCGGGCTCCCTCGTCCGGCGCGCGGCCGTGCGGCTCACGTTGAGAAGCCCGGCCTCGATGTCGCGCAGGTAGGGCGAGGGCGGGAGCGCGCGCACCGCCCCCTGCCACGCCCGGCGCTCGGCGCGGGTCAGGATCAGGTGGTCCTTGGCCCGGGTCATGCCGACGTAGAGGAGGCGGCGCTCCTCGGCGAGGTCGTCCGCCGCGCGGGAGCCGAAGCGCAAGGGCAGCACCCCGTCCTCGAGCCCGACGATGAACACCACCGGGAACTCCAGCCCCTTCGCCGCGTGGAGCGTGAGGAGCGAGATCGCGTCGGCGCGCGGGTCCCAGCCGTCGGCGGCGCTGGCGAGGCGGACGGTATCCGCGAACCGATCGCGGTCGTCGCAGCAGCCCTCGGCGATCACCGCCAGGCGTTGCAGCGCCGCCTCGATCGCCGTCGGCGCGAGCGCGCCGCCCGGGGCCGCGAGCGAGTCCGCCGCCCGGGCGAGGCGGACGCCGAGCGGAAGCGAGCCGCCTCCGTCCGGCTCCCTCCCGAGCGCGGCCATCAGCGCCTTCACCGCGGCATCGTCGGCGAGGCGGTCGTGCGAGTGCCGGCGGAACGGCATCCCCGACCGGGCCAGCGCCTCGGCAAGCGCGGGCGCCAGGGCCTCGGCCCGGTAGAGGACGGCGAAGTCGGAGAAGGAGAGGCGCGCCCCGGCCCCCGCGCCGCGACCCGAGTCGATCGAGAAGAAGCTGTGGCCGCCGATCAGCCGCTCGATCGTCTGGACCACGAACTCGGCCTCGGCGCGGTCGCTCCGTGCGCCGTGGATGGCGATCCGCTCGGGGCTTTCGCGGAGCGCCTCGGCGAGGGTCTCGGGGGGCCGCGCCGCGGCCATGACCTGGGCGGACGCCGCGACGATCGTGCCGATGGAGCGATAGTTGCGGGTGAGGCGGGCCACCGTCGCGCCCGGGTAGTCCATGGAGAACCCGGCGAAGCAGGACGGATCGGCGCCACGGAAGCCGTAGATCGCCTGATCGGCGTCGCCGATGACGCAGAGGTTGGCCCCGGCCGGCGCGAGGAGGCGAAGGAGGCCGTACTGCCGGCGGTCCACGTCCTGGAACTCGTCGACCGAGACGAAGGGATACCGCTTGCGGTAGAGGGCGGCGAGCGCGGGCTCGGACTCCAGCGCGCGGAGCGCGAGGCCGACGAGATCGTCGAGGTCTACCCAGTTCCTGCGCGCCATCGCCCGCCGGTAGGCGCCGAGCGTCTCGGCCGCCCCGTCGCCCGCCGGCGATCCGGTGCGCCCGGCGAGCGAGATCGCGCGCAAGTGCGCCCGCGCCGTGCGCTCGGAAACCCCCAGGGTCTCGGCCAACAGGGCCGCGCACGCCCCCTCGTCGGCGATCTCGAAGCCGCGATTGAGCCCGGCGGCCCCCGGGTGCTCGCGGAGGATGGCGAGGCCGAGCGAGTGGAAGGTGTGGACGGGTACGCGCGGCGCCTCCCTCGGCAGGAGCGCGGCCAGCCGCTCCGCCATCTCGGCCGCCGCCCGGCGGGTGAAGGTGAGGGCGAGGCAGCCCTCCGGGGCCACGCCGTGATCGGCGATGAGGTGGGCGATGCGGTGGGTGAGGGTGCGGGTCTTACCCGAGCCGGGGCCGGCGACGATGAGGAGCGGGCCGCGAACGTGAGCCGCGGCCGCGCGCTGCTCGTCGTCGAGCCCGGCGAGGAGCGGCGCGATCCCGGTGGCGGAAGCGTCGCGGGGCGCGCGGGCCGGGCGCGGGGCCGGAGCGGCTTCGTCGTCGGCGGCATCCGGGGCGGCGGAGTTGGCGGCGGCGGGCTCCGGTCCGGGTGCGGCCGCAGGCGGGAGGTCGAAAAGAAGACCGCCCGCCCGCATGTCGCGAAGCTCGGCGTCGTCGAACAGCCGGATGACGCCGTACTCGCCGTCGTAGCCCGCCTCGCGGCTTACCTTGCCGGCGCGAAGCCGGGCGATCGCCTCGGCGAGGACCGCCGAGCCCGCGCGGGCGATGTCGTCGACGGCCACCGCCTCGAGGATCGCGAGCTCCGGGCCGAGGGCGGCGGTGATCCGGCCGTACTCGGCCCCCACCCGCCGGCTCGCCGGCCCGGCGCCGGCGATCTCGGACAGGATCTCGGGGAGCGGCACGAGGCTGAGGAGTGCCCCCGCGGTCGCCGGCGGCGCCGCCCGATCCGCGCCCCGGTCGGCGAGGGACTCGACCCGGTGCATGACGCCGACCGTGATCGGCTGGCCGCAGACCGGGCAGCGCCCGCGCTCCGCCTTCGTCTGTTCGGGGGTCAGCCGCACCCCGCACTTGCGGTGGCCGTCGAGGTGGTACTTGCCCTCCTCGGGGAAGAACTCGACCGTGCCGACATAGCCCTCGCCGCTCTCCAGCGCCTTGCGGATGGCGAAGTAGTCGAGGTCGGCATCGAACAGGGTCGCCTCGCGGCCGAGTTTGGGCGGCGAGTGGGCGTCGGAGTTGGAGACGAGGCGATAACGGTCGAGCGCCGAGACCCGCCAGTTCATCGGCGGATCGGAGGAGAGGCCGGTCTCCAGCGCGAAGATGTGGGGGCTGAGATCGCCGTAGCACTCGACGATCGAGTCGAAGCCCGAGCGCGAGCCGAGCGCCGCGAACCAGGGGGTCCAGATGTGGGCCGGCACCAGGTAGGCGTCCGGGCTCGACTCGATCGTGATCTCCAGGAGATCGCGCGAATCGAGGCCGAGGATCGGGCGGCCGTCGGCGCCGAGGTTGCCGATCCGCGAAAGGCGCGCGATCAGCCGGTCGGCGGCGGCGAAGTCGGGGACGTAGATCAGGTGGTGGATCTTCCGGGTGAGATCGCCCTTCTTGTAGATGGTCGAGATCTCGACCTCGAGCATGAAGCGGACCGGCCCCTGGCAGGCCGCGGGCAGGCCGGCGCCGACGGCGCGCTCGATGTTGGCGCGAAGGGCGAAGAGACCGGGCTCGGCCGGCACCAGTTTCTCCTTGAGCTCGGCGAGCCAGGCCGGATGGGTGAAGTCGCCGGTCGCCAGCACCCCGATCCCCTTGAGCCGCGCCCAGTGGGCGTAGTGCTCGAGATCGGCCTCGGCCCCGGTCGCGCGCGAGTGGCGCGAGTGGAGGTGCAGGTCGGCGTGGAAGCGCATGGCGGCGACCCCCGGAGCGGATGGGCGCGTGCACCGCGACGCCCGAACATCTCACTATATCTTGTAGGCTCGGGCGTGAGAAGCCCTAGATGTTCGACATTGACCGCGGCACCCCGAGGTTCGAGAGGCCGGTGGCTTGGCCGCCTCGCCCGTCGGTTCGCGTGTCATCGCCCACAACCGGCGCCCGTGGATCCGGACGCTCGCGCGCCACCGCGCCGCCCGCGCCTCAAGCCGCCTCGCGGATCTCGAAGTCGGTGGTGATGGCGGCGGTCTTGGCGAGCATGGCCGAGGCCGAGCAGTATTTCTCGGCCGAGAGTTTGACCGCGCGCTCCACCTTCGCCGGATCGAGCTTCCGCCCGGTGACCACGAAGTGCACGTGGATGCGGGTGAAGACCATGGGATCGGTCTCGGCCCGCTCGGCCTCGAGCTCGGCGACGCAGTCGCTCACCGCCTCGCGGCCCTTCCTCAGAATCGTCACCACATCGAAGGCGGTGCAGGCGCCCGTGCCCATCAGCACCATCTCCATCGGCCGCGCGCCGAGGTTCCGCCCGCCGGCCTGGGGGGCGCCGTCGAGCACCACGGCGTGGCCGCTCCCCGACTCGGCGACGAACATCACCCCCTCCACCCACTTGATCCGCGCCTTGGTCGCCATCTCCAGCCCCTATCGGACAAGGATTCCGTATTCCGCGCGTCCCGTCGCGGGCTCGCGCTCGCGCCCGCACTCTAGAGGGCCGAGCGCGCGCGGAAAAGCCGCCGCTTCACTCGTCCCACACCTTCTCGGGCAGCGGCAGGCCGGCGAGATCGGCCGCGCCCAGCCGGTCGGCGGGGACGACGCCCCACGCCTCGAGCATAAGCCCGATCTGGCGCACGTGCTGGGCGGCGTGCCAGGTGGTGCGCTCCAGCACCTCGGCGAGTGGGCGGAGCCCCCAGTAGGTGGGAACCGGCTCGGCGAGCGCGCGTTCGGCACGGGCGCTCCACCAGGCCGAGAGCCGCCCTCGCACCTCGCTCCCGAAGGCGACGACGTCGGCGGCGGTGCGCACGCTCGCCGGTGGGTTGCTGTGTACGGTCTCGGTGGTGAGCTCGCCCCCGGCGGCGACCTCGAGGAAGGATTCGGCGATACGGAAGAGGTGATAGGCGAGGGCGTGGTAGCTGCGTTTGCGGTCGCGGACGTTCTCGTGCCAGCGCGCCGCCGGGATCTGGGGGACCAGTCGCAATGCGACGGCGAGCACGCGGTCGAGCCGGCGCACCAGCTCGGCCGCCGGAAGCGCCTCGTGGTCGAGCGCGAGGCCCAGGAAATCGGCCACGTCGCGGGTCGACTGGCCGAAGACGAAGCGGCTCCCCCGCGCCACCACCGGCGTGGTCTTCGCCCCGAGCGCGCGCAAGGCGGCGAGCCCGGTCGGGTCGTCCTGGACGTTGATCGATTCGAACTCGATCCCACGGACCGAGAGGAACTCCTTGGTTCTCAGGCAGCTCGTTCAGCCGGGCTTCCAGAAGAACCGCACCGCCTCCGCCATCCGCCGCTTCCTCGGTTGCCGGGTACCCAACCCTACGATCAGCGCGAGCGCTTGCGCTGCTTCTCGACGTAGTTCTGGTGATACTCCTCGGCCCGCCAGAAGGGCGCCGCCGGGGCGATCTCGGTCGCGATCGGCCGCCGGTGGCGGCCCGCGGCCTCGAGCCGCTCCTTGGCGGCGCGGGCCGCGGCCTCCTGCCCGGCGTCGGCGGCGAAGATCACCGAGCGGTACTGGGCTCCCACGTCCGGCCCCTGGCGGTTTACCTGGGTGGGGTCGTGGATGTCCCAGAATACCTCGATCAACCGCTCGTAGCTCACCTCGGCGGGGTCGTACTCCACCTCCACCACCTCGGCGTGGCCGGTCCTGTCGGTGCAGACCTGCTCGTAGGTGGGATTGGTGAGCGAGCCGCCAGCATAGCCGACGGCGGCCGACTTGACGCCCTTGACCTTGCGGAAGGCCGCCTCGACGCCCCAGAAGCAGCCCGCCCCGAACATCGCCTTCTTCGTTTCGCTCATCAAAGCCTCCTCTCTCGCCGGCGTTCGCCGTGTCCCTGTTATTTGGGCGCGGAGGGGCCGGCCGGCAAACCGCCTCGGCCCCCGGTCCCTCCGTTTCGCCCTCAGCCGCCGAAGTAGACCCGCGGCAGGCGCTCGTCGAAGGCCATCAGCACCTCGAGCGGCCCGGCCTCCTGCCAGGCGGCGAGGTCTTCGACGCCGATGCGCTCCGGCCCGCTCTCGCCCACCGCCACCACTTCCTCGCCGGCCTCGGCGCCCGCGATCCCGGAGAGGTCGAGCACCGTGTACTCCAGGTTCACCGCCGTCACCGGCGCGCGCCGCCCGCGCACCAGCATCCAGGCCGTCCGGCCGCCGCGGGCGTTGCGGTAGCCGTCGAAGAGCCCGAGCGGCACCACCCCGACCCGGCTTCCGGCCGCCAACTCCTGCATGCCGCCGCCGCCGGCCCGGCGCGCGCGCCCGGCGCGCCAGACCTGGATCAGCCTGGCCTTGATCGCCTTGAGCACCGGCCGGTAGGGGCCAAGATCGCCGGAGTCGTCCTTGATCCGCCCGAGCCCGCCGTAGAGCAGGTGCCCGGGGCAGACCGCGCTCGAGCGGTCGGCGAGGCCGGCGGCGAGGCCGGAGCTGGCCAGCGCCTGGGTGATCGGCACCCGGATCCCGGCCTGGGCGAGGGCGTCGAGCATGCCGGCGAACACGCCGATCCGCTCCTCGGCCCATTCCGCCCCGGCGCGATCGACGAACGGGAGGTGGGTATAGACCCCCTCGACCCGCAGCCGGGGAAGGCGCGCGACGTCGCGGATGAAGGAGACCGCCTCGTCGACGGGCACTCCCAGTCGGCCGAGGCCGCTCTCGACCTTCACGTACACCGCCGTCTCCTCGGCTGCCGCGGCCGAGACCGCCTCGGCGGTGGCGCGGTCGTAGATGGTCGGGGTCAGTCGATGGCGGAGATAGTCGGGGATGCCCGCTGGCGTGTTGCCGGCGAACATCAGGATCGGGGCCTCGACCCCGGCCTCGCGCATCGCCACCGCGTCGGTGAACGAGCCGGTGGCGAGGGCGTGCGCGCCGAGCCGTTCGAGGGCGCGCGCCACCTCGCGGATGCCGTGGCCGTAAGCATTGGCCTTGACCGAGGCGATGATCCTGGTCCCCGGCCGGACGCGCCGCTCGACCTCGCGGTAGTTGTGGGCCAGCGCGTCGAGGTCGATCTCCATCCACGCCGGGTGGACGGCGCGGGCCTGCTCCAGGCTCTCGTATCGGCGCTCGGCGACGATCATTCTCCCTTCCCCTTCCGGTCGGGCGAAGCCCGCGGCGCGCGGGAAGGTTGGCCCGCGTGGGCTGGCCCGGTCAAGCCTGCCTGCCGGCCCCTTGGCGGGCACCACGCGCGGGTGTAAAGAGGGGCGGCCCGCCCGAAGAGCCGCGGCGGGCAAGGGGACTCAAGCCATGCCGGACTTCGTCATCATCGGCGGCGGGATCATGGGATCCAGCATCGCCTACCATCTCGCGGGCTCGGGCCGGGCGGGCGAGGTGGTCGTGATCGAGCCCGATCCGACCTACGAGTTCGCCGCCACCCCGCGCTCGACCGGGGGCGTGCGCCAGCTCTTCTCGGTGCCCGAGAACATCTGGATGTCGCAGTACGGCCACCAGGTCTACGGCAACTTTGCCGCCCTGATGGCGGTCAACGGCGACGCCCCCGACATCAACTTCCGCCACCAGGGCTACCTGTTCATGGGCTCCGGCCGCGAGGACGTGAAGACCCTGATCGCGAACTGGGAGGTCCAGGCGGCGAACGGGGCGCGGGTCGAGCTCCTCGACCGCAAGGGCCTGAAGCATCGCTTCCCCTCGCT
This sequence comes from Pseudomonadota bacterium, assembly GCA_016202695.1. Lineage (GTDB taxonomy): Bacteria > Pseudomonadota > Alphaproteobacteria > JACQOE01 > JACQOE01 > JACQOE01. The sequence goes on from JACQOE010000066.1 coordinate 68,137, forward strand.
CACCGTCGAGGACATCGACGCCGCGGTGTTCTCGCCCGACGACGGCTTCATCGATCCCTACAGCGCGCTGATGGGCTTCCGCCGGAAGGCGATCAGCCTCGGCGCCACCTACCTCAAGGATCGGGTCGTCGGGCTGGAGGCGGGGAGGAAGAAGGTCGAGCGGGTGGTGCTCGAATCGGGTCGGCGCCTGGATGCCAAGGTGGTGGTGAACGTCGCCAACTGCTGGGGCCCCGAGATCTGCGCCATGGTGGGGATGAAGGTCCCCGTCTATCCGATGCGGCGGATGACCTTCTATTACGAGATTCGCGAGACTCTCGAGCCGATGGCGCTCACCCGCCACATCAGCAAGGGCGCCAGCTTCCGTCCCGAGGGGGCCGGCTACATCAGCGGCCTGACCAAGTACGACGAGCCCGCGGGCTTCAACTGGGAGGTCGACTATAACTGGTTCGAGCAGCGCATCTGGCCCCAGCTCGCCCATCGGGTGAAGGCCTTCGAGGCGCTCAAGGTCAAGCGTGGCTGGTCGGGCCACTACGACCAGAACAGCCTCGATGGCAACGTCATCGTCGGGCGCTGGATCGGCGGGCTCGAGAACTTCTACATCGCGCTCGGATTCTCCGGCCACGGGCTCCAGCACGGGCCGGCGATGGGGCGGGCGATGAAGGAGCTCCTGCTCGACGGGGGCTATCAGACGATCGACCTCTCGCGCTTCTCCTACCAGCGGGTCCTCGACAACGCCCCGATTGCCGAGTTCGGGCCGGTGGCCTGAGCGGCCGCGGGCAAGACGGAGGCGGCGAGGGGGCTCGGGTCGGCCCCCGCCGGCCATTCCTCCCGGATTTGCGGATAATTTTCTCTACGGACTTTGACTCGCGGTGGGCTTTGTGCAATATCTCGCGTCCGCGAGGGGTTTACTGCATAAATTTCTCAAATGGCGGGACAAATGCAACCGGAAAGCGGTCGGAGGTCCGAACTCCGCTCCCTCGAGCGCGGTCTCGAAATCCTCTTGATGTTTGCCGAGGAGGGGAGCCGGGTCCGCGATGTCGGCGACGTCATGAGCCTGCTTCGCGTGCCCCGCAGCACCGCCTACCGGTTCATCAAGGTACTGCGCGACCGCGGCTTCCTGCAGGATGCGCCGGGGCGGGGGAATTTCGAGCTCGGGCCGCAGGTGTCAGTTCTCTCCGCGGCGATGGAAAACCGGTTCGATCTTTCGCGCACGGTGCTGCCGCTCTTGCACGAGATGGTCGAGCGGACCAACGAGACCGCCTTCGTGGGGGTGCGTTCCGGTCCCTTGGCGATCTGTCTCGATCTCGTCGAGAGCCCGCAGTCGATTCGCCTTTACTTCCGCCGAGGTCGCCGGCTTCCGCTCTATGCCGGCGCCACCGCCAAGGTGGTGCTGGCGCATCTGTCGCGGAAGGAGCGGGAGCGCATCCTGTCCGGGCCGTTGCACGCCTTCACCGAGCTCACCGTGACCGATCCCGAGGCGCTTCGCCGTCAACTCGACGAGATTGTGGCCAACGGCTATTTCATCAGCCGGGGCGAACGAGAGCCCGGCATCCACGCGGTGAGCGTGGCCGCGTTCCGCCCGTCCGGAAAGTTCCTGTGCGCGCTCACGGTCGCCGGGCCCGGCTACCGGATGCCGGACGACAAGATCCAGGAGTGTCTCGCCGTGGCCAAGGACGCGGCGGCCAAGCTCACCGACGAAATCGCGCGCTTCGACGGCCAGGAGCGCCCGGTTCCGCCGCGCCGCTCGGGCCAGGTCCTGGAACTGCGGCGCAAGGCAGGCTGAACGCCCGCCCCCCGTCGTTCCATCCGCAGCGCGCGCCGAGCCCGCCGTCGGCGGTCCGCCCCCGGCCGCGGCGCCGCGGCGGGGCGAAGGCTTGCAGGATTTGGCCGTGCCGCGAGTCGCCCCCGCACCCATGCCACCCCGCCGTCCCCCGCTCGCCATGCTGATCGCGGTCACCGCCATCGGGCCGCTCTCGCTCAACATCTTTGTCCCGTCGATGCCGGGGCTGATGCGCGTGTTCGGCGCCGAGTACACGGTCGTGCAGCTCACGCTGACCCTCTACATGCTCGGCTTGGCGGTGGCGCAGCTCGCCTATGGCCCGCTCTCCGACCGCTGGGGCCGGCGCCCGGTGCTGCTTGCCGGGCTCGGCCTGTACCTGCTCGGAACCGCGCTCTGCCTCGTCGCGCCGACGATCGAGGTCCTCATCGCCGGGCGGGTGGTGCAGGCGGTGGGAGGATGCGCCGGACTGGTGGTCGGCCGCGCCATCGTCCGCGACCTCTACCAGCGCGACCGCGCGGCGAGCGTGCTCGCCTACGTGACCATGGCGATGGTGGTGGCGCCGATGCTCGCGCCCACCATCGGCGGCTTCCTCGACGACCTGTTTGGCTGGCAGGCGAGCTTCGCCTTCCTTCTCGCGGTCGGCGTGATCGTGCTCGGGGCGGCGGTCCCGCTGCTGCACGAGACCCACCGGCCGGAGGCGGGGTCGATCGGTGCCACCCGCGCGCTCCTCGCCGGTTTCGCCCGGGTGCTGGCGATTCCGGCCTTCCTCGGCTACGCCCTTCAGGTCGCCTTCACCACCAGCGCCTTCTTCACCTTCCTCGGCGGCGCGCCCTACGTGATGGTCCGCCTGATGGGGCGGCCGGCGAGCGAGTACGGGCTTTATTTCGTCCTGATCTCGGGCGCCTACATGGCGGGAAATTTCGCCACCGGCCGGCTGTCGCTCCGCTTCGGCGCCGACCGCCTGATCGCCGTCGGCACCATGGTCTCGCTCTTCGGCACGGTCCTCCTGGTCGGCCTCGCCGGCGGCGGGCTGATGACGCCCCTCAGCCTCTTCGGCGCGATGGCGTTCGTCAGCTTCGGCAACGGCCTCAGCGTCGCCAGCGGGCTGGCCGGCGCGGTGAGCGTCGATCCCCGCCACGCCGGCGCCGCCTCGGGGCTGGCCGGGTTCCTGCAGATGGCGATCGCCGCCGGCTTCTCGTGGCTGGTGGGGGCGCTCCTGGCCGAGACCGCGCTTCCGCTCGCCCTGGTCATGGCGACGGCGGCGGCGCTGGCGCCGGCCGCCTATCTCGTCGGCGTCCGCGTGCTCGGCGCCGCGTCCCGGTGAGCGCGGCACCGGCGCCGGTGTCCGGCCCGGGTTGCCGGCGGCGGACGCGATTGATAGGCTCGCGCGCGAGAGGCGCGGGTCGTTCCGCGCGCGAGGAGGCTGAGCCCATGGCCCATATCGACGAGTGGCCCGAGGACGCCCGCGACGAGCTCCTCAACCGGCCGATGCCGGACTTCGGCCCGGCGCCCTTCGTCAAGGGCGCGGCGCTCGCCCGGCGCCGGGTCGCCATCGTCTCCACCGCCGGGCTGCACCGGCGAAGCGATGCCCCTTTCGCCGACGGCAGCGCCGACTACCGGGTGATCCCGGCGGACACCCCGGCGGGCGAGATCGTCATGAGTCACGTCTCCACCAACTTCGATCGCACCGGGTTCCAGCGCGAGCTCAACGTGGTCTTTCCCATCGACCGGCTGAGGGAGCTGGCGGGCGAGGGCGCGATCGGCTCGGTCGCGGCGTTCCACTACTCGTTCATGGGCGCCACCCCGGTCGAGCGCATGGAGGGAAGCGCCCGCGAGGTGGCGCGGCTGCTCAAGGGGGATCACGTCGACGCGGTCCTCCTCGTTCCGGTCTGACCGGCCTGCACGCGCGCCGTGGGCGGGCTGGGCCACTACCTGGAGCGCGAGGGGATCGCCACCACGCAGATCAGCCTGATCCGGGTGCACAGCGAGAAGATCCGTCCGCCGCGGGCGCTGGCGGTGCCCTTCGAGCTCGGCCGGCCGCTCGGCACCCCCGACGATCCCGGGTTCCAGAAGCGCGTGCTGCGCGCGGCGCTCGCACTCCTCGAGGCCGGGGAGGGGCCGGTGCTCGCCGACTTTCCCGAAAGGCCCCCGGGCCCGGCGCCCGACCTCACCGGCTGGGCCTGCCCGATCAACCTCGCCCGCCCGGCCGAAACCTTGAGCGGGCCCGAGCGCCTGGCGCGGGCGCTGGCCGAGGAGGTGGGCCGGCTCGGCACCTGGCACGCGATCTCGCGCGAGCGGCGCGGGCGTACCACGGTGGGAGTGAGCGGCCTGGAGATCGACGCGATCGCCCGTTTCCTCGCCGCCTTTGTCGGCGACCCGGCAACCCCGAGCCCGCGGGCCGACCGCTCGCTCGCGGTGATGCTGAAGACGGCGAGCGAGGACCTCAAGGCCTACTACCTCGAGGCCGCCACCGCCCAGCCGGGGGCGGCGCCGAGCCGGGCGCTCGAGGACTGGTTCTGGGGCGAAACCACGGCCGGGCGCGTGCTCCTCGCCCTCAAGGGGGCGTGCGCGCGCTGCCCGGACGAGGCCGTTCAGCGCCTCGGCCCGCGTCTCGTCGTGCCGCACACCCAGAAGCACAGGCTCGGCTGAGCGAGCGCCGCGGCGCCGGTCTTGGCGGAAGAGAGTGGGAGTCGAACCCACCAGGGACGCGCTTCACGCCCCTCGACGGGTTTGAAGCCCGCGCGGGCCACCGGGCACCGGGTCTCTTCCGCCGGCGATGATAGGGAGTGCGAGGGGCGGCCTTCAAGCGGTCGCTCGGCCGAAGACATCCCCGGCCGGGCGGAGGAGGCGCCGCGCGTCGCCCACCCGCCGGGTGAATCCGCAGGAATCGAAGAACTCCAGGACCTGGATGGTGAGGTTGCGCCCGATCCCCGAGCGGTCGCGGAAGGCGGCGGCGGTGATCAACCCGTCGGCGGATTCGCCGGCAAGCGCCTCGGCGAGAAGCGCGAGCTCGGCCACCGCGTCCGGCAGCAGGAAGCGGTTGGCGACGACCCGCACCACCTGGCCGAGCGCGGCGGCGCGGTTGAGGAAGCGCCGAAGCGCCTCGGCGTCGAGCGCGAGCGAGGCGGCGATCTCGTGCAGCACCGGGGGCCTCAACCGGCCCTCCTCGAGGACCGGACGCACGCGCTCCCACAGCCTGCGGTCCGCCGGCGCCATCACCGGCTCGTGCCCGGCGATGCTGAGGAACATCCCGCTGGAGACAACCTTCCCCTCCGCGACCAGGGCATGGACCACGGCGGCGAAGAGCGGGCGCGGGACGCGCTCGGCGGCAAGCGCGGCGCGGAGCGCGTCCTCGCCGGGGCCGATCCGTTCGGGGGCGGAGGCGTGCCAGCGGCCGAGCGCCTCAAGGGTGCGGGCCTTGAGGGCCGTGAACCGCTCGGGGGAGAGGGCGATTTCGGCCCCCGGCCGCCCCGCCCGGACCATCGCCACCTTGCGCCACAATGGCGGCGCCTCCTCGGCGGTGAGGTTCCGCGCCCGGGCGAAGGCGGCGAGGTCCACCCCGGCCGGCTGGGCGGCGAGCAGCTCCGCCAGCGCCGCGGCCGGATCGGCGCGCTCGAGCGCGGCGAGCTGGGCCAGTCGCTCGGGGCGCGCCCGCCCCCGCGCGGGCGGGAAGGGGTCGAGGACGCGCCCGCCGGCCAGCGTGCGCCTCGCCGACTGGTCGCGGAGGATGAAGCGGTCGCCGGTGAGCGCGCCGATCGGGCGATCGAGCACGACCTGTACCAGCCCGTCGGCGCCGGGAGCCAGCGACCGGGCCTCGAGGATCGCCACCCGCCCGGAGACGTCGGCGGTCCCGAGGTGGACGTGCACCGGGCTCCAGTGGGCAAGCGGCCGGGCCTCGCCCCTGAGGAGGCGAAGGCGCGCATCCAGGCGCGAGACGGGCGCGTGCGCCGGCTCGGCCACCAGCCAGTCGCCGCGCGCCACCCGCTCCTTCGAGAGGCCGGGCGCGGCGATGTTGAGGGCCGCGCGGTCGCCGGCCCCCGCCTCCTCGGCGGTCCGGTTCTGGACGTGAAGGCCGCGCACCCGCACGCGCACGCCTTCGGGCGACAGCACCAGCGACTCGCCCACCCTCACCGCGCCCGAGAAGACCGTGCCGGTGACCACCAGGCCGGCACCGGCGAGGGTGAAGCCGCGGTCGACGGCGAGTCGGAAATGGCCGGCATGGGCGCGCGAACGCTGCCGCGCCGCGGCCCCTTCGAGATGGCGGGCGAGCGCCGCGATCCCCTCGCCGGTGGGGGACGAGACGGGGAAGATCGGCACCCCGGCGAGCGTCGTCGCCGAGAGCAGCGCCTCGACCTCCTTGCCGACCTCGGCCACGCGCCCGGCCTCGACCCGGTCGATCTTGGTCAGCGCGACCGCGCCCTCGGCGATGCCGAGAAGGTCGAGGATCGCGAGGTGCTCCGCGGTCTGCGGCATGGGGCCGTCGTCGGCGGCGACGACGAGGAGCGCGAAGTCGATGCCGGTGACGCCGGCGATCATGTTGCGTACGAAGCGCTCGTGGCCGGGAACGTCGACGACCCCGAGCACCGCCCCGCCGGCAAGGGGGCGGTAGGCGAATCCGAGGTCGATCGAGAGCCCGCGCGCCTTCTCCTCCGGCAGCCGGTCGGTGTCGGTGCCGGTAAGCGCCTTGACCAGGGCCGTCTTGCCGTTGTCGATGTGGCCGGCGGTGGCGACAATCATGGCTTCGTAGGCGCGACGCCGTCAGTCGAGCCGGAGCTCCGCGATCCCGGCGGCGAAGGCGGCCTCGTCCTCGAGGCAGCGCAGATCGAAGAGCAGAGCGCCCTCGTGCACGCGCCCGATCACCGGCACGGGAAGCGCGCGGAACGCCGCCGACAGGCGCGCCAGCGCGGCCCCGGTGCCGCGCTTGCCCCCGGCCGGCCGGATCGCGAGGCCGGCGCTCGGCAGGCGATCGACGGGAAGCGAGCCGCTGCCGATCTGGCTCGCGCAGGCGACGACCTCGACTCGCGCGCCCGCGGCCAGGCGCTCGGCGAGGAGGGGGCGCAGGCGTTCGGCCAGCGCCCGGATCTCGCCCGCGGGCCGCGCGAGCAGGCGAAGCGCCGGCAGGCGCGCGGCCAGTGAGGCCGGGTCGGCGTAGAGGCGGAGCACGGCGGCGAGGGCGGCGAGGGTCGTCTTTCCCGGCCGCATCGCCCGCTTCATCGGGTTTCGCCGGAGGCGGGCGACGAGGTCCTTGCGGCCGACCACGAGGCCCGCCTGCGGGCCCCCCAGCAGCTTGTCGCCGCTGAAGGTGACGAGATCGGCCCCCGCCGCCAGGGTCTCGCGCACGGTCGGCTCGTGGGGCAGGCCGAAGGCTTCGAGGTCGACGAGCGAGCCGCTGCCGAGGTCGACGACGAGCGGCAGGCCGCGCCCGTGGGCGAGGGCGGCGAGGTCGCGCTCGCCGACCGCGCTGGTGAACCCGTGGATGGCGTAATTGCTCGCGTGCACCTTCATCACCAGCGCGGTCCTGGGGCCGATCGCCTCGGCGTAGTCCTTGAGGTGGGTGCGGTTGGTGGTGCCCACCTCGCGCAGCCTGGCGCCGGCGCGGGCCATGATGTCGGGCATGCGGAAGGCGCCGCCGATCTCGATCAGCTCGCCGCGCGAGACCGGCACCTCTTTCCGCAGCGCCAGCGAGTTGAGCAGCAGCATGACCGCCGCGGCGTTGTTGTTGACCACGGTCGCCGCCTCGGCCCCGGTGAGGTCGCGGATCAGCCCCTCGATGTGGTCGTCGCGTTCGCCCCGACCGCCCGCCTCGAGGTCGTACTCGAGGTTGCTGGCGCGCCGCCCGACCTCGGCGATCGCGGCGATCGCCTCGTCGGGAAGGGGCGCTCGGCCGAGGTTGGTGTGCAGCACCGTGCCGGTGAGATTGAAGACCCGCCGCAGGCTCGGCCGCGCCCGCGCCGCCACGCGCTCGGCGACGCGCTCGGCGATCGCCCGCGGCGCGGTCGCGTCGACGGCCGCCTCGCCCTCGGCGGAGAGCCGGCGGCGAAGATCGGCGAGCACCTCGCGCACGGCGTCGGTGACCAGTGCCCGGCCGTGAACGCCGATCAAGGCCCGGATCGGCCCGGTGCCGAGCAGGCGGTCGACCGAGGGCAGGGTCACGAACAGGCGGGATTTTGTCGCCATGGGAGGAATTACGCGGATTGTGTTCGGCCACCAGGGTAACATATCCTGGGTGCGAACGCGTGAAGGGGGGACGGACGGCCGCGCTCCTGCGCCGCGACCGGCCTCAAGTCACGTAATGAAAGTAAGGAGGAAACCGATGCATTGGGTGCGTACGCTTGTGCTGACGGCCGGCACAGCCCTCTGGGTGAGCTCGGCCGCTCAGGCGGCGAAGTTCGAGTGGACGGGGGCGACCGGCATTCCCGAAAGCAACTTCCTGAATGAAATTATCCAGCAGTTCGTCAAGTCGGCCGAGGACGCGAGCGGCGGTAAGTTCAAGGTCACGCTGCACACAAACAGCACGCTGATCAAGCGGGCCAACATCCCGCGGGCGGTCCAGCTCGGCCAGGTCCAGATGGGCGATGTCGACATGCCCGGGCTGACGAACGAGGACATCATGTTCTCGCTCGACTATCTGCCGGGCGTGGCGCCCGCCTCTAAGGAGCAGGAGCTCCTCTGGAAGTTCCAGAAACCCTACATGGAGAAGTATTTTGCCGACCGCGGGATGATGCTCGTCTTCGTCGCGTACTGGCCGGGCCAGGGCTTCTTCACCAAAGCCCCGGCCAAGACGCCCGAGGACTTCAAGGGCCAGAAGATGCGCATCTCCAATGCGGCGACCCAGAAGATGGGCAACATGCTCGGGTTCAACTCCATCGTGCTGCCCTTCGCCGAGGTCCCGCAGGCCTTCAGCACCGGCATGATCTCGGCGATGTACACGAGCGCGCAGACGGGCGTCGATACCCAGGTATGGGACCACGTGAAGCACTACTACTACGTGGGCGACGGCACCAAGATGGGCTTCGTCGTCAACAGGGCCGCGTTTGACAAGCTCGATAAGGACGTGCAGGACGCGCTGCTCAAGGCGGCTGAGAAGGCCTACGCCATAAGCTACAAGATGAAGGACGAGGCCGACATCGGCATGCGCAACCTGCTTCGCCAGAAGGGGATGATCGTCGAGGATGCCCCTTCAGTCATCCTGAATGCCTATCACGCCGTCGGCCGGCAGATGGTCGAGGAGTGGCGCAAGCAGGCATCGCCGGAAGCGATAAAGATCCTCGACGCCTATCAGGCGGCGCTCAAGAAATAAGGCGTCAGCGGAACGAATGCGGCGGCGGGACCATGGCGACGGTCCCGCCGTCCTCGTTCCCGGCGGACATTCCGCCGCTCCCTTCGTCGGCGCTCAGAGGAGCGACTTCGCGATCATCGCGTGCACACCCTTGTGGCCGTTCACGAGCTGGGTGACGCGGAAGTCGACCGCCAGGCTGCACAGGCAGTAGGCGTCCGCGGGCGAAAGGCCGGTCCGGCCGACGATCAGGCGGATCATCTCGCGCAGCGCCTGCTTCGCCGCGTCGTCGAGGTCGGGATCGAAGCCCATGGTGACGTGGTGGGTGGGGGTTTCCGCGCGCGGGAAGGAGAGACCCGCCCCCTTGTGCAGGACGAACTCGAAGGTTCCTGACAGGCAGGTTTCGAGGGCGGTGATCGTGACCTCGCCGTCGCCCTGGACCGCGTGCCCGTCGCCGACCGAGACCAGCGCGCCCGGCCGCCAGACGGGGAGATGCAGCGACGTTCCCGCCACCAGCTCCTTGTTGTCGAGGTTGCCGCCGTGCTCGCGCGGGACGTTGGAGGCGATCGCCCCGTAGGCGGCCGGCGGCGCCACCCCGACGACGCCGAAGAAGGGGCGAAGGGGAATCCGCGTGCCCCAGGGAAGCGTCGCGGTCAGGGCCTTGCGGTCGATCGGGATGTGCAGCAGGTGGCGCCCGGGGAAGTCCTCGGGGATCGTGCCGAGAAGCGGCTTGACGTAGGTGTAGCCCCAGTCTGTGCGGAGGGCCACCTCGAGGATGCGGACCTCGAGTGCATCGCCCGGCTCGGCCCCGGCGACGCTGATCGGTCCGGTGAGGATGTGGGCGCCGAGGTGGGGCCTCTTGGCGGCGTGGATGGCGCGGAGCTCGGGCGGCAGCTCGAATGGCGGCCCGGGCACCACCTCTGGCGAGCCCGAGACGCAGTGGACCGTGACCCGCTCGCCCGGGGCGACGCTGAGAACCGGGGCGAGACTAGAATCGAAGAAGCCCCAGTGGACGGTTTCGGGCGAGGCGTGAAGCTCGTGGCGTGCCGACATCTTGGCCTCCTTCCGCCGCCGCGTCCCGCCGCCAGCGGCGGAAGAGCCTAGCACCGGTCGCGCCGGCGATCAGGTCGAAACCCCGCCGGTTGTGGCGATGCTTGACGGGAACGGCGGGGCGGGCAAGAAGATCGGCCGCAGGCGAGGGAACCAAGGGAAACGGCGATGACGGGCGAGGCGCCTTCGATCGCGGCCAAGGCGCGGGGCTGGAGGCGGGTGGCGGGCGGCGAGGAGCCGGCGGAGATCGTGCGCCGGATCGAAAGCCTCGCCCGGGTGGTCCGCACCCCGGCGGGGACCGGCGAGATGGTCTGGCGGGTGTGGGGCGAGGGGCCGCCGGTGGTGCTGCTCCACGGCGGCTACGGCTCCTGGACCCACTGGCTGCGCAACGTGTCGGCGCTGGCCGAGCGGCTCACCGTGATCGCCCCCGACATGCCCGGGTTCGGGGATTCGGAACTCCTTGCCGACCCGTCGTCGGTCGAGGCCCTGGCCGACGCGCTGGTTCGCGGCCTCGACCGCCTGGTGCCCTCGCCGGCGCGGTTCGACCTCGTCGGCTTCTCCTTCGGCACCTCGGTCGGGGGCCTGATCGCCGGGCGCGAGGGCGCCCGCGTCCGCATCTTCATGCCGATGGGCGCCGGCAGCGGCAGCCTCGGCCTGCCGCGGCCCGAGACGGCGCCGCTCCAGCGCTACCGGTCGGGCATGTCGGCGGAAGAGATCGCGCGCATGCACCGCCACAACCTCGCCATCGTGATGTTCGCCGACCCGGCCAGGATCGACGACCTCGCGCTCTACCTCCAGACCGTGAACACGGCACGGACGCGCCTGCGGAGCCGGGGGATGACGCCGCGAGCGGCGCTGCGCCGTGCGTTGCCCGGGATCAGGGCGCCGATCGTCGCCGTCTGGGGCGAGCGGGATCCGTTCACCCGCCCCCACGCAGAGGAGCGCGTGCGCATCCTCGGCGAGGCCAAGGGTCCGGTTCGGGTCCATGTCGTCGCCGGCGCCGGCCACTGGGTGGCCTACGAGGCGGCGGAGGAGGTCAATGCGATTGTCCTCGCCACCCTGGCCGGCGGGTGAGGCGCAGGATGTAAATCGGTCTGTACGCTGGCGCCGATTCATGTGAAAATCGGCGCCCCTCCGAACGGGGAGGACGATGGCCCGGCGCCACCAGGCAGCGGCAGCGGGCCATCGCAACAAGAAAATCAAGGAGGCGGTTTCGGCGGGAGAGCCCCGAAGGACCTCGTCGGGTCCGTAGCGACCGAATGACCGTTTCCCGGCGCGCCCCATCGATACGGGCCGCGAGAACGGCAGTGCGACCATTCGCCCGGCCCGGGCCGGGCGGTGACGTAAGGGAGAGGAGAACGAGAATGGTTTCGTTGCGTACAGTGATCGGCGCCCTGATCCTGGTGACCGGTCTGACGGGCGGTGCCCAAGCGCAGACCAAGTGGGTCTTCGCCACCGGCCTTCCGGAGAGCAACTTCCTGACCCACGAGATCCGGGCCTTCGTCAAGGACGCGGAGGCGCTGTCGAAGGGGAAGGTCAAGTTCGAGATGCACGAGAACAGCACGCTGATCAAGCGGGCCAACATCCGCCGCGCGCTCGAGCTCGGCCAGATCCAGATCGGCGATGTCGATACCGCCGGATTCGGCAACGAGGATCCGATGTTCGTGGTCGAGAACATCCCCGGCGTCGCGCCGACGACCCGCCACCTCGAGATTCTCTGGCAGTTCCAGCGTCCCTACTACATGAAGGCGTTCCAGGCCCGCGGGCTGACGGTCCTCTTCAACGTCTACTGGCCGGGGCAGGGCTTCTCGACCAAGTCGCTGGCCCAGAAGCCGGAGGACTTCAAGGGGCTGAAGCTCCGCATCTACTCGAAGTCGACCCAGGAGATGGGCAACAAGATGGGCTTCGACGCGACCATCCTGCCCTTCGCCGAGGTCCCCCAGGCGTTCGCCACCGGCCTCATCAACTCGCTCTACACCAGCGCCCAGACCAATGTCGACGTGCAGGCCTGGGACCACCTGAAGTACTACTACTACGTGGGTGGCGGCTCGAAGATGGTCGTCGCCGCGAACACCAACGCCTTCAAGCAGCTCGACGGGGCGACCCGAGAGGCGATCATCCAGGCTGCGCGTAACATCGAGGCGCACGGCTATATCGGCACTCATGCCGCCAACCAGGAGAAGACGGACATCCTCAAGAAGAACGGGATGACGGTGATGGATCTCCCCGAGCCGATCATGAAGAAGTACAAGGAGGTCGGCGAGGAGATGCTGGTCGACTGGCGCAAGCAGGTGTCGCCGGAGGCTGTCAAGCTCCTGGCGGACTACCAGGCGTTCGTCGCCAAGATGTGAGGTGGCCGGCGAACCGTCGGTTCGGCCGCGATGTGGAGGCCGGGCCGCGGCGCGGATGCGCGGCGGCCCGGCTGTGTTACGAGGCGGACGAGATGATCCGAATACTGCTCGACAAGATTTATCTGCTGTGCGGCTACCTTTCCGGCACGTTCCTGGTCGCGATCCTGGTCGCGATCTTCGCCCAGGTGGTGGGGCGCTGGTTGCCGTTCGCCGTCGACATGGTGGAGATCTCGGGGTTCTGCCTGGCGGCGACGACATTCCTCGGCCTCGCCTATTCGCTCGGGCACGGCGCGCATATCCGCATCAACCTCCTGATCCGGCATTTTTCGAGCCCGGTCCGCAAGCTGGTGGAGCTGTGGTGCTGTACGGTCGGGGCCGTCGCCGCCGGGTACCTCGCCTACAACGTCGTCGTCTTCAACATCCAGACGTTCATGCTCGGCAATAAGACGCTGGGCCTGGTCGTCTTCGGCATCTGGATTCCGCAGCTCGGCTTTTCCATCGGCACCGTCGTCCTGACCATTGCCTTCGTCGACGAGTTCGTCCGCGTGCTGCATGGGCGCGTGCCTCGCTACGAGGAGAACGCGACGCCCGAACTGGGCGAGATGGGTCCGCTCAGCGAGGGCGGGGGACGCCCGGCGGCGTCTCCGGCCGCGGGCTCGAACTAAGGGGGGCGGTATGGATCCGACGATCATTGCCACCCTCGTGTGCATGGCAACGCTGCTCGCGCTGCTGGCCACGGGGGTGTGGATTTCCGTGTCATTGCTGATCACCGGGTGGGTTGCGCTCGCGTTCTTCACGCCCTCGACAACGGTGGGCTCGCTGATGGCGAGCACCATGTGGGACTCGAGCTGGAGTTGGGAGCTGACGGCGCTGCCCCTCTTCATCTGGATGGGCGAGGTCCTTTTCCGCTCGCGCCTCTCCGAGCATCTTTTCACCGGGCTGGCGCCCTGGCTCGGCTGGCTGCCCGGCCGGCTCCTGCACGTCAACGTGCTCGGCTGCGGGATCATGGCCGCGGTTACGGGCTCCTCGGCCGTGACCTGCGCCACCGTCGGGCGCATGAGCGTGCCCGAGCTGTCCCGGCTCAATTACGACGAGCGGATGTCGATCGGCACGCTCGCCGGGTCGGGCACCCTCGGGCTTCTCATCCCCCCCTCGATCATCATGATCGTCTACGGGATCGTCGCCGAGGTTTCGATCGCCCGGCTGTTCATCGCCGGCGTGCTGCCGGGCATCATGCTCGTCGTCATCTTCATGGGCTACGTCGCCGCCTGGGGCCTGTTCAACAGGAAGAAGGTGCCGCCGATCGGCCTGCATCTCAGCTTTCGCGAGAAGCTCTGGGCCTCGCGCCTGCTCATCCCGGTGATTCTGCTGATCATCCTGGTGATCGGCTCGATCTACGGCGGGTTCGCCACCCCCACCGAGGCGGCGATGATCGGCGTCATCGGCGCGTTGCTGCTTGCGGCCGTTACCGGCGACCTCACCTGGGCGATGTTCCGCGACGGCGCGCTCTCGGCGGCCCGCACCTCGTGCATGCTCGCCTTCATCGTGCTGTGCGCCAGCGTGCTCGCCATCGCCATGGGCTTCACCGGCATCCCTCGCGCGCTCGCCCGATGGGTGGACAGCCTGCACCTGACGACCAATCAGTTGCTCTTGGTGCTCACCATCCTTTACGTCATCCTTGGCTGCTTCCTGGACGGCATCTCGATGATGGTGCTCACCGCCTCGGTGGTGATCCCGATGGTGCAGCAGGCCGGGATCGATCTCCTCTGGTTCGGGATTTTCGTCGTGATCGTGGTCGAGATCGCGCAGATCACGCCGCCCGTCGGCATCAACCTCTTCGTGCTCCAGGCGATGACCGGTCGCGACATATGGTTCATCACCAAGGCGGCCCTGCCGTTCTTCTTCCTGATGCTCCTCGGGATCGTGATCATTGCCGCCTTCCCCGAGCTTGCGACCTTCCTGCCGAAGATGATGATGAGCCGCTAGGGCGGAGGCGGCGGCCCGATTCCGGCCGCGGGCGGCGGGGTGCGGGCAGGCGGGGGAGGGGACGGTGCCGAAGTTTCCGGAACCCGGCTGGATGGCGGCGTTCCGCGAGCGCGTGAACGCGGACGCGGAGATGGCGGTCATCGGCGACTGGTTCACCACCGCGATCGGCTTCGACTTCGGCGGCGTGCGCTACGTGGTGCAGGTGGCGAAGGGGAAGATCGGCGAGGTCGTCGCCGAGCCGAGGCTCGACGCGCCCGCCGCCTTCGCCATGGTCGCGCCCCTCTCGGTGTGGCGCCGGTTCCTGAGCCCGAAGCCCGAGCCGCTGTACCACGACTTCTTCGCCATGCTGATGCGGGTACCCGAGTTCCACCTCGAGGGCGACACCCTGGTGGCCATGCAGAACGCCCGCGCGCTCCACCGGATGATGAACATCATGCGCGAGACGGGGGCGGCCGATGCCTGAGTTCGAGCCGATCACCGGGCGGTACCTCCGCGTCGAGCAGGGCGGCGAGAGCTTCCGCGTGTTCGTCGAGGAGGCGGGGCGGGGAATCCCGCTCCTCTGCCTGCACACCGCCGGCGCCGACTCGCGGCAGTTCCGTCACCTCCTCAACGACGCCGAGATCACCCGGCGCTTTCGCGTCGTCGCCTTCGACATGCCGTATCACGGGCGCAGCAACCCGCCCGCGGGGTGGTGGCTGAGGAAATTCCGCCTGACCACGACGTGGTATCTGGCGATCATCCGCGCGGTGTGGCGGACGCTCGAGCTCGAGCGGCCGATCGTGCTCGGCTGCTCGATGGGCGGGGCGATCGTGCTCAAGGTGGCGGCGGAGTACCAGGACGAGCTTCGCGGCATCGTCGGGATCGAGAGCGCGGCCTACGCGCCCGGCCGCTACAACGAGTTTCTGCACCATCCGGCGATCCACGGCGGCGAGCTCTGCGCGAGCTACACCTACGGCCTCTGCGCGCCCGCGAGCCCCGAAGAGAGCCGGCGCGAGAACTGGTGGTACTACAGCCAGTCCGGCCCCGGCGTCTATGCCGGCGACGTCCACTTCTACAGTCGCGACTGGGACGGGCGCGGGGACATCGGGCGGATCGACACCAACCGCTGCAAGGTGTCGCTGCTCACCGGCGAGTTCGACTATTCCTGCACCCCGGCGATGAGCGAGGAGGTGGCGGCGGCGATCCCGGGCGCGCGCCTCACGGTCATGAAGGGCATGGGCCACTTCCCGATGATCGAGAACTACCGGGGCTTCCGCCCCTATCTCCTCGCCGAGCTCGACCGCCTCGCCGACTGACCGGCCCGCGCGCGCCGCCCCGGCGACTGCCGCCGGCCGACCTCTACCCGGACGGCGGAACCGGACCGCCCGGCGGCGGCGCGGCGCCGTAGAGCCTGACCATGAGACGGTCGCCTCGCGCGAGCGCGCGATCGAGGAAGGCGCGCGTGCGTTCCTGGTTCGGCGTTTCGTCGCGCGCCCACACCGCAAGCGCGGCGAGGAAGAGGAGGGTGAGGCCGATCTCCTCAACCTGGCGCCGCCGTCCGCCGGCATCGAGGATCGCCGCGTCGCGCAGCCAGTGGATCGTGCGCGAGAGGTTGAAGATCATCGGCACCCAGTGATGCGGGTGCGAGGGATAGAGCTTCTCCCGGATCATCTCGACGCTGACGCGCCGGTGCCGGGCGAGGGCGTCGAACCAGCGCAGGATCAGGTGACGGAGGCGCTTCTTGCCCGGCCACGACGCGAAGCCCTCGGGGGGAGGGGCGAGCATCGCCTCCCAGGCGCGCCCGAACCAGGCGTCGGCGATCGCGTCGAGGTCGCGGAAGTGGGCCAGAAGCTCGGGCATGGGGACCCCGAGCCGCTCGGCCAACAGGCGCAGCCGCACGCCGTCCCAGCCGACCGTCCCGGCCAAGGCGATCGCGGCATCGACGATCTCGTCGGCGGAGACGGCGCGCGAGCCGCGGCGCGCCCGCGGCTTTTGCTTATCGCGGAGGGGTGCCATGCTACGCCTCCCGGCCGTCGCCATCGGCTTCGGCCGCGGCTCTGGCTTCTCGGTCCATGATCCTTTCTATGTGGCGCCGGAGGCGGCAAAATCGAGGGGAGCCGGGCGCCGGCCGGGCCGGGGCTCGGGCCGCGGGAGGGGCCAATGGGATCGAAGGGATCGACCGTCGCATGGACGTTGGCCGCGGGGGCGTTCGGCCTCCTCGTCGCGCTTGCGCTCCTCTCGGCCTGGGTGGTCGAGTGGCTGTGGTTCGGCGAACTCGGCTATCGCCAGGTCTTCTGGCGCGTGCGCCTGGCGCAGTTCACGCTGTTCACCGCCACCTTCGTCTCCGCCTTCGTCTATTTCCGAGTGAACCTCGGGCTGCTGGCGCGCCAGATCGTCACCCCGGGGAGCGGGCTGGGCGGAACCGTGACCGAGGCGCTCCGCCTTTGGGCCACGCCCCTGCGCCTCAAGGTCCTGGCCACGGCGCTCGCCGCCGCCGCGGCGCTTCCCTTCGCGCTGGCGATGGCCGCGAGCTGGGACGCGCTCATCCGCTTCGAAAGCTACGTGCCCTTCGGCGAGGACGATCCGATCCTGGGGCACGACATCGGTTTCTATGTCTTTCGCCTGCCGCTCCTCGACGCCGTGCAGAACGCGCTCACCATGGCGGCGTTCGTGATGCTGGCGGGCCTCGCGCTCGCCTACCACCAGCTCGGCCTCTTCGGTCGGCTCGCGGCGATGCGGGTGCCGCCTCCGGCCTCGGCGCTGCGGCTGGCCGCCGTCAACCTCGCCCTCTTCGTCGCCGGTTGGGGCGGCGGCTATGTCCTTGATCGCTTCGCGATCCTGTACGAGGGCGACGGCGTCGTGTTCGGGGCGGGTTATGCCGATGTCGGAATCGTGCTCCCCGGCCTCGCGGTAATGGTGGGCGGCTCGCTCGCGGTCGTCGGCATCCTGCTGTGGGGCGCCTACGCGGTCGCGCCGCGCCCCATGCTGGTCGGGCTCGGCGCCTACGTCGGGCTCGGTCTGCTCGCGCTCGGGGTGATCCCGGCGCTCGTCCAGCGGTTCGCGGTCGGCCCCAACGAGCTCGAGCTGGAGGCGCCTTACCTGCGCCACAACATCGCCGCCACCCGCAGGGCCTTCGCCATCGACGGCGTGGAGGCGCGCGCCTACCCGGCGCTGAGCGAGCTTACCCTGGCCGAGATACGCGCCAATCCCGACACGCTCGGCAACGTGCGGCTGTGGGACTGGCGGCCGCTCCTGCAGACCTACCGCCAGATCCAGGAGATCCGCCTCTACTACCGGTTCTACGATGTGGACGTCGACCGCTACCGGCTGAGCGACGGCTACCGGCAGGTCATGCTCTCGGCGCGGGAGCTGGCCGAGCGGCTGCCCGAGCGGGCGCGCACCTGGGTCAACGAGAAGCTTCAGTACACCCACGGCTACGGCGTGACCATGAGCCTCGCCGCCCAGGAGGGCGAGGAGGGCACGCCCAACCTCCTGGTCAAGGACCTGCCGCCGGTCTCGGTCTCCGGCCTCGCGATCCGCGAGCCGGCGATCTACTTCGGCGCCAGCATGCCGGGCTATCGCATCGTCGCCACCTCGATCCCGGAGTTCTCGCATCCCAAGGGCGACGAGAACGTCTACGACCACTACCGCGGCCGCGGCGGCATTCCGCTCGACGCCTATTGGAAGCGGCTCCTGTTTGCCTTCAACCGCCTCGACGTCAACATCCTCCTCTCCGATTACCTCGGACCGGCGAGCCGCATCCAGCTCTGGCGCCGGGTGGCCGAGCGGGTGGGCAAGGCCGCGCCCTTCCTCCGCCTCGATTCCGACCCCTATCTCGCGGTCGTGGACGGGCGGCTGTTCTGGATCCAGGACGCCTACACGACCTCGGACCGCTACCCCTATTCCGAGCCCTACCGGGGCGGCTTCAACTACATCCGCAACTCGGTCAAGGCGGTGGTGGATGCCTACGAGGGCAGCGTCGACCTCTACCTGATCGATCCCGCCGACCCGGTGATCGCCGCATACCGCCGGGCCTTCCCCGGCCTCTTCAAGGACTTCGCAGAGATGCCGGCGGGCCTGCGCGCGCACCTCCGCTACCCCCAGGACATCTTCGCCGCGCAGGTCGACCGCTACCGCAGCTACCACATGACCAACCCCCAGGTCTTCTACAATCAGGAGGACCTGTGGGTGGTGCCGAACGAGAAGTACGCCGGCGCCAAGGTGACGATGGAGCCCTACTACATCCTCATGCGCCTGCCCGGCGAGGCGCAGCTCGAGTTCCTGCTGATGACGCCGCTCACCCCCCAGAACCGCGACAACATGATCGCCTGGATGGCGGCGCGATCCGACTTCCCGCGCTACGGCGCGCTGGTGGTCTACAAGCTGCCCAAGGAGCGCCTCGTCTACGGCCCGATCCAGATCGAGGCCCTGATCGACCAGGACACCACCATCTCGCGCCAGCTCTCTCTCTGGGACCAGAAGGGATCGCGGGTGATCCGCGGCAACCTGATGGTGATTCCGCTCGACCACTCGCTCCTCTACGTCGAGCCCGTCTATCTGATCGCCGAGAACAACGACGTCCCCCAGCTCAAGCGGGTGATCGTGGCCTACGGCAACCGGGTGGTGATGGAGCCGACTCTGGAGATGTCGCTCGCCGCCCTCTTCGGCGGCCGGCAGGAGGCGGCCCCTGGGGCGGCACCCAAGGGGCGGGCCGAGGCCGAGCGCCTGGGCCGCATCGGGGCCCGGATCGAGGCCGCCGAGCGGGCGCTCAAGGCGGGCGACTGGGCCGCCTTCGGGCGCGCGATCGGGGACGTCATGGGGGAACTCAAGGACGTGCTCGGGCCAGGGGCGAGGGGGGAGCGGGGTGGGGCCGCCGATTGAGGCTTGGGGTCGGGGCGCGCGGCCCCATCTATCTCATGAGCGGGACGTTCGCCCGGGTGCGGGCGCGAAGGGAGGTTCACTCATGGAAGACCACGTCTACAAGGTGATTCACGTCGTCGGCTCCTCGGGCAAGGGGGTCGAGGATGCGATCCAAAGGGCGATCGCGCGGGCCTCGAAGACCCTCAAGAACCTGCGCTGGTTCGAGGTGGTCGAGACCCGCGGCAACATCGAGGGCGACCGCGTCGCCCATTACCAGGTCACGTTGAAGGTCGGGTTCACGCTCGACGAGGGGTGAGCCGGACCGCCGGGCCGCTACTCGGCCGCCTGCTGGCGGCGCGACAGCGCCTCGATCGCGCCCTCGAAGACCCGGCCGAGATCGTCGATCTCCGCCTCGGTCATCGGCGTCGAGAGGTTGCCCATGCCGGTCTGGGTGATCAGGACGCCGTGGTCGAGCAGGTGCTTGACGATGAACGACAGCGCCTGCTTCTGCGCCGGGGTGGCGACCGTCGAGCGATAGTTCACCAGCGGGCCCGCGGTCAGGTGGATGCGGAACAGCGAGCCCATCCCGGCCACCTGCCCGGGCACGCGGGCGCGGGCGAAGGCGCGGGCGAGGGTCGCCCGCGTGCGCTCGCCGAGCGCGCCCAGCCGCTCGAAGGCCGCCGGCGTCAGGAGGGACATCGCCGCCAGCCCGGCGGCCATGGTGATCGGGTTGGCGTTGAAGGTGCCGCCGTGGGGGGCGAGCGGCTTGCCCTTGCGCGGGTCGAACACGGCCATGACATCGGCCCGGCCGGCGACCGCGCCCACCGCGAAGCCCCCGCCGATGATCTTGCCGAGCGTGGTGAGGTCGGGATCGACCCCGAACACGCCCTGCGCCCCGTGGTAGCCGAGGCGGAACGAGATCACCTCGTCGAAGACGAGGACGATGCCGAGTTCGGCGGTCACGGCGCGGAGCATCTCGAGGTACTCGCGCCGGGCCGGGATGAGCCCGCCCCGAAGCGGCATCGGATCGACCACCACGCAGGCGAGTTCGCGGCCGTGGGCGCGGATGATCTCCTCGCTCTCCCTGACTTGGTTGAAGGGGATCACGGCGACCGAGTCGAGCACCGCCCGGGGCGTGCCCTTGGAATAGGCGAGCGCGGGCGGCGGGCCGTTGCCCCAGGTTTCGGGGGTGGGGTCCTGGCTGACCTCGACGAAGTCGTAGCTGCCGTGGTAGGCGCCCTCGCACTTGGCGATCTTGGGGCGGTCGGTATAGGCCCGCGCCGCCTTCACCGCCATCATCACCGCCTCCGACCCGGAGTTGGTGAAGCGCACCCGCTCGAAGCTCTTGACCCGCTCGCAGAGGAGCTCCGCCAACCGGATCTCGGCCTCGGTCGGCATCGGGAAGCAGGACCCGAGCTCGAGCTGGGCGCGCACCGCCTCGGCGATCACCGGGTGGGCGTTGCCGTGGATGAGGGCGGTGTAGTTGTTGATGAAGTCGATCCGCTCCACCCCGTCGACGTCGGTCAGCCGGCAGCCGCGGCCGGATTTGGCGTAGAGCGGGTGCGGATGGGTGAACACGGTCGTGCGCGTGTTGCCGCCGGGAAGCACGTTCTGCGCGCGCTCGAAGAGGGCGCTCGATCGCGGGTGCGCGGACTGAGTCATGGGTGGGGCTCCCTCGCCTCTGTGGAGCGGCCGCGGCCGCGGCCGAACTCCGCGCCGCCACGTTAGCGCCGCGGCAAATCGTTTGGCAACCCGGCCGCTAATGAGGCAGAGTTAGGCCCCCGAGAGGGGCCCGGGGGTAGGGGGTGCCGCCGCTCGCCGGGGGCGCGATCGGGCCGAGGGGGAGGCCGCGACGACGGACGCGAGGACGCCAGGCGTGGAGCCGGGACGCATGCGGCAGGGCATCGCCGACGGCGTGGCGGGCGGATGAGGAAGTGGCTCGCCCGCACGCTCCGCCGTCTCGCCGTCGCGCTGGGTGGCGAGAGCGAAGGGCCGCGGGCGCCGCGCTACCGGCCGGCCGGCGCCTCGGTCGAGGAAGCGCTGCTCGAGCAGCGGCTGTCGCTCGCCCATTTCGCCCGCCGCCTCGAGTCCGACCTCAAGCACCCGCTCAAGCAGGGCAGCGGCAACTTGCAGCTCATCCGGCTCGACGCGGTGCGCGAGCTCCTGGGCGAGCGCTGGCAGGAGATCGCCGATCGCGCTTTCCACATGGCCGAGCAGGTGATCCGCACTCGCCTGGCGCAGACCGACGTCTACGTCCGCTACGACGACACCTCGTTCCTGGTGCTCTTCTCGAGCCTTTCCGAGACGGCGGCGCGGGTTAAGGCGAATGCGATCACCCAGGAGATTCGTGCCCGCCTGATCGGCAAGACCGACGAGCCGCCGACGGTGCGGGTGAAGTCCGCCCTGGTGCCGGTCGACAGCCTGGCGACCCCCGATGCGGGCCTGAGCCTGAACCAGCTCAACCGGGCCTTCGACGAGCAGACCCGAACCGTCGAGCCTGAGGTCGCCGCCGCGGCCGCGGCCATCCTCGGCGGCGACCCGCTTGCCGAGCTCAGGCCGATGGCGCCGCAGGAGGTGATGGGGGCGATCCGAATCTCCTATCGCCCGACCTGGAGCCAGCGGCAGCGGCTGGTGACCCTCTATGCGGCCTATCCGCGGCGCCAGGATGCGCGCGGCGACTGGTACGCGGGCGAGGAGGTCTTCCCCCGCGGCGGCCAGGGCAGCATCACCCTCGATTTCGACTGCGCGATCCTGCGGGTCGCGCTCGACGATCTCACCCGGATGGCGCGGGCCCAGCACGCGGCGCTGGTGTCGGTCGCGGTCCATCACGGATCGCTGACCGCAGGCACCCGCGATCGAATCCTCGCGGTCTTGCGGCGGGCCGATGAGCCCGAGCGGCGCCGCCTCGTGGTGGAGATCGCCGGAATTACGCCCAGCACGGCTTCGGGTCATCTCGCCGAGGCGATCGCCGCGGTCAAGCCGTTCGCTCGCGCGGTGCTGGTTCGATCAGCGCTGCGCGAGCGGAACTTCAAGGACTTCGTCGGCTTCGGCGTCCACGCGGTCGGCGTTGACCTCTGCGAGTCGGCGAACGCGCGCTTGACCGGCGACGATCTCCTGGATTCGCTGGTCGAGTTCGCCACCCGCGCCGGAACGTTCGGCTTCTCCACCTATGTCTGGGGTGCGGACAGCTACGAGATCGCGCTCAACGCCGCGAGATCGGGCTTCAGCTACATCAACGGAACGGCGATCGCCGGCGAGGTCTCCCGACCGGGCTCGCACTACCCGCTCGACCCGTTCGGCGCCGGCGAGCCGATCGGCCTCTCCGGGTAGGGGCGGCGAGGGTGCGGGAGGCCGTCGGCCGATGTCGCAGACGGGATACGAGGACGCCGCGGTGCTCCTGTTCGAGCCGCGTCACAACGTCCGCCAGATGATGAAGAGCGCGCTCCTGGACATGGGCTTCCGCCGCGTCGCCGACGCCGCCGAATTCGCGCTCATGACCGAGCGGCTGCGGACCGAGCCCTTCGATCTCCTGATCGCCGAGCTGGTCGCCGCGGACGGCGACGTGCCGAACCTCGTCCGCCAGATTCGCCGGGCCGAGTACGGGCGCAACCCGTTCCTCGGCGTGATCCTGACGATCTGGAACCCCTCGGTCGAGCGGGTCGTCCAGGGGGCCAACGCGGGCATGGACGACCTCTTGGGAAAGCCGGTCTCGGCTCAGGCCCTGCGCGAGCGCATAGATGCGCTCGTAAAGTCGCGCAAGCCGTTCGTCATCTCCGCCGACTATGTCGGGCCCGACCGGCGGCGCGATCCCGGCCGCGGCTCGCGCGAGGGATTGATGGAGGCTCCCAACACACTCAAGGAGAAGGTCGAGGGGCGTGCCGATCCCGAGCGCCTTCAGCGCGAGATCGAGGCGGCGGCCGGCGTCGTGCGGCGCGTCCGCCGCCGCCGGCAGGGCTTGCAGCTCGCGGCGCTGGCTGAGATCATGAGCGAGAGCGCCTGGCCGTGGCCGCCGGTGGCGGCGGACGACCTCGCCAAGCTCGCGGCGCTGTGCGAGGATCTGGCCCGGCCGCCCGCCGCCGCGGGTCCAGCCGAGCTCCCCGCGCTCGCGCGCGCGCTGGCGGGGCTGGCGGCCGGTCTCCGCTCCCGCGGGGCCTTCGAGGACGCGCGCGAGCGCCAACGCCTTTGCCAGTCCGCGGCGGCCATCCACCGCCTCGTCGCCCCCGACGCCGATGAGGCCACCCTTGCTGCGGAAACGTCCGCCGTGGTCGCCATCATCCGGCAGCGCCGTACTCAGCCTTCGCCCGGGTCCGACTGAGCGCGGTCGCCACGGACGCAATGCGGGCGCTGGCGCAGTCGGCGCCAGCGCCCGATGTCGGGTCGGTGTCGTTTGTCGCCGTGCCGGGGTCAGGCGGCCCGGTTCTTGCCGCCGCCTGCGGCCTTGCTCGGCGGGGTCGGGGCCTCGGGCTCGTTGGCGGGGCTCTGGCCCGGCTGGACCGCGGCGCGAGAGGTTCCGACCCCGGTCGCCTGGGGCGCGCCCGGAGTCATCGTCACCTTGCCGGTCGCGCCCTCGGCCGCGGCGCGGAACTCGGCGAGCTTCCTGCGCACCCCGAGGCGCTGGAACAGGAAATAGGTCACCACCAGCGCGGCGATGGTAACGAGCGCCTCCTGCAGGCCGAAGGTCTGGGTCTCGAAATTAGTGGCAAACTTGGCGAGCAGACCGACGCCGAACACGAGCCCCGCGACGATGAGGGCGGCGAGGGACTCGCCGACCATCGACCACTTCGTCCAGCGCGGCGGATTGGGATTGCGGAAGGCCAACAGCAGCACAGTGCCGAGAAGCGCCGTGACGCACAGGATGATGACCCCGACTTCAGCGTACATTTATTTCTCCATGGACAAGGCGCACCGAGCCGACGGTTCCGAGGTGTCCGAGACAAGCGGGGGAACTGTGGTGTCGGGGCGCCTGAGCGGCGAATATAGGAAGTTGCGTTATTGAAAAAAAGGGCCTTCTGCCGCTCCCCGACATAAAATGCCGCTCCCGAGGAGAGCCCCGGACGACGCCGTTAACAGTCTCCGAGGACGGTTGGCGGATCGGGTCTTCGCCTCTAGAGTGCCGGGGGCGGGAGAGGGCGAACGCGCAAGGGAGGAGGCGATGGAGATACGGCGCATCTCCGTGAACCCCGTGCATCCCCTGATCCACCAGTCCGAGGTCGTCGCCGCCGGACCCTATGTCTTCACCTCGGCCGCGCTCGCCGACGACGGCAGGGACGGCATCCCGCCCGAGGCGCGGACCCACTCCGCCTACCCATATTTCGGTTACGAAATAAAAGCCCAGGCCCGGTACGTCTTCCGCAAGCTCTCCCGCGCGCTCGAGGCCGCCGGCACCTCCCTCGCCGGGGTGGTGAAGGGGCATGTCTTCCTGGCCGAGCTTGCCGACCTCACCCCCTTCGACGAGGTCTGGCGGGAGGTCTTCGCCCGCCCGATCACCAAAACCACGGTCGGTGCCCGCGACCTCCCGGTGAGGGGGGCGCGGGTGAGCGTCGATCTGATCGCCGTCGCCCCGGAGGCGGGGCTGGCGATCAAGGGGGCGAACGCCGGCCCGTCGCCCCCCTTCACCAGCAAGGTCGAGGCGATCCGCGCCGGCGACCTGGTCTTCACCGCCGGCCAGCTCGCCCACGACGGACGCACCGGCGTCCCGCCCGAGGCGCGGCGCGACGCCCGAAACCCCGCCGCCGGCTCGGACCTCGCCCGCCAGGCCGGCTATGCGCTCGGCAACCTGCGCCGGGCGATCGAGGCGGCGGGGCGCGAGGGGGCGGGCATCGCCAAGGGCCAGGTCTACCTCGCGGACGCGGCCGTCGGCGCCGAGTTCTCGGCCATCTGGGAGGCGGCGTTCGACACCCCGCCGGCGCTCTCGGTCGCCGCCGCCGGGCTGCTTGTGCCGGGCTGCCTCATGGAGATCGACCTCACCGGGTTCATCCCCCGCCCCCGCCTCGCCGCCGGCCCGGTCGGGGGCGGGCGCGGGCCGGCGCGCCTGTTTGGCGTCGGCGACCTCTTGTTCGCCTCCGGCCGGATGGCGGTGGACGCCACCGGCGCGGTCCCGCCCGAGGCCGCGCTCCATCCCGCCTTTCCCGTCTACGGGAGCGCGATCAAGCTACAGACGCGCTACCTCCTCGACCGCTTGGCCGAGGACCTGGCGGCGGCGGGAAGCGGCCTCGATCGGGTGGTCAAGGCGACCGCGTTCTTCGCCGACCTCCGTCACTTCCCCGGGTTCGACGAGGTTTGGCGAGAGCGCTTTCCGGAGCCGCCGGCGCTGACCGCGGTCGCGGTCTTGGGCCTGTGTGCGCCGGGCGCGCTGGTCGCCGTCGACGCCGTCGCGACCGTGCGCTGAGCGCCGGGCCGGGCTGGCGCGTGCCCCTGACAAGGGGGGCCGCCTCGGCTAGGCTAGGCGATCAAGCAGAGGAGCGAGCGACCATGCCGTTCATCCTGACCAGCACCGCCTTCAAGGAGGGCGAGCGCATCCCCAAGACCTACACCTGCGAGGGGGCCGATGTTTCGCCGCCGCTGGCCTGGTCGGGCGCGCCGGCCGGAACCAAGAGCTTCGCGCTCCTGTGCGACGACCCGGATGCGCCCCGCGGCACCTGGCGCCACTGGGGCGTGTTCGACGTCCCGGCCGCCACCAGCCGGCTCGACGAGGGCTATCCCAAGGATGCCAGGGTGGGGCCCGCGCGCCAGGCGGTCACCGACTTCGGCCGCACGGGTTACGGCGGCCCGTGCCCGCCCAAGGGGCATGGGACGCACCATTACCAGTTTCGGCTCCTGGCCTTGAAGGTGGACAAGCTGCCGCTCCCGGACCGGGCGACGTGCGTCGACCTTGAGCGTGCGGCGCGGCCGCAGGCGCTCGGCGAAGGGCGCCTGATGGGCACCTATTCGCGCTGAAGCCGACCTTGAGCATGACCTCCCGATCCGGGAAGCCGGGCGCGGGCCCGCAGAGGCCCCACCGGCCGGTGCAGGCCTATCGCAATCAGGCCTTCCTCAACAGCCGCGATGCGCGGGCGCTGCGCATCCTCGCCGAGTACCTCGAGCCCGACAGCCGCTTCAGCCACTACCGGGTGGACGACACCATCGTCTTCATGGGTTCGGCGCGGGTGGTGAGCTGCGAACAGGCCGAGGCCGAGCTGTGGTCGGCCGTGGCGGGCGGGGGCGCCGTCGCCCCCGCCCGCCTCAGGCTGGAGATGTCGGCCTACTACGAGGCGGCGCGCGAGCTGGCGCACCGCCTGACCGAGTGGTCGAAGAGGCTCGACCGCAAGGAGCGCCGCTTCGTCGTCTGCACCGGCGGCGGCCCCGGCATCATGGAGGCGGCGAACCGGGGCGCCTCCGAGGCGAAGGGCCTCAACGTCGGGCTGTCGATCTCGATCCCGGTCGAGGAGGAGTTCGAGAACCACTATGTGAGCCGAGAGCTTGCCTTTCATTTCCACTATTTCTTCATGCGCAAGTTCTGGTTCGCCTATCTCGCCAAGGCGGTGGTGTTCTTCCCCGGCGGGTTCGGCACCCTCGACGAGCTGTTCGAGGTGCTGACGCTCCTTCAGACCCGCAAGATCCGCAAGCGCCTGCCGCTGGTGCTGTTCGGCACCTCGTATTGGGACAAGGTGATCGACCTCGAGACGCTGGTCCGCTGGGGAAGCATCGATCCCCAGGATCTCGCGCTTCTCCATCGCACCGATTCGGTGGACGACGCCTACGAGTATCTCATCCGCGAGCTGACCGAGTACGCCCTCGGCGCGCCCGGCGCCGCCCTTTGAGCGGGGGCGCGGCGGGCGGGCCGCGAAAACCCGTTGTGCTTCGCGGCAAGAGCGTCTTAGATGGCGCCCGGATCCGTGTCCGGGCCGCGCCCACGCTTCCGACGGAGAGACGACCACCGTGCCGGGAAACGACCTGCCGCTTTCGCGCTTTCGCGTGCTCGACCTCACCCGCGCCCGCTCCGGCCCCACGGCCACCCGCCAGCTCGGCGACTGGGGCGCGGACGTGGTCAAGATCGAGACTCCGCCTGCGCTGGGGAACGTCGATGCGATTCCCAGCGTCCGCCATGGCTTCGACTTCCAGAACCTGCACCGCAACAAGCGGAGCATGACGCTCAACCTCAAGAGCGACGAGGGACGCTCGATCTTCCTCAGGCTCGCCGAGGGGGCGGACGTGGTGGTCGAGAACTTCCGCCCCGCGGTCAAGCATCGGCTCGGCGTCGACTACGAGGCGGTTCGCAAGGTGAACCCCGGCATCGTCTACGGCAGCATCTCCGGCTTCGGTCAGACCGGCCCCTACGCCGACCGTCCCGGGCTCGACCAGATCGCCCAGGGGATGTCGGGGCTGATGTCGATCACCGGGCTTCCCGGCCAGGGGCCGGTGCGGGTGGGAACCGCCATCGTCGACACCTCCGCCGGGATGCTGCTGGCGCAAGGCATCCTGGTCGCGCTCCTCGAGCGCGAGGTCTCCGGCCAGGGGCAGTGGGTGCACACCTCGCTCTTGGAGGCCGCGATCCAGGTGCTCGACTTCCAGGCGGCGCGCTATCTCAAGGATGGTCAGGTGCCGGGCCAGGCCGGCAACAGCCATCCGACCGAGATTCCGGCCAGCGTCTTTCCCACCGCCGACGGCTACATCAACATCCAGGCCGGCAACCAGCACATCTTCGAGCGGCTTTCGCGCGCGATCGGGGCGCCCGATCTGCCCAAGGATCCCGCCTACGCCAGCAAGGAGCTGCGCTCGCGGAATCGCGACCGGCTGCACGGCGCGATCGGCGAGCGCACGCGGATGCGCAAGAGCCTCGACTGGGTCGAGATCCTCAACGAGGCGGGGGTGCCCTGCGGGCCGATCTACGACGTCGGCCAGGCGTTCAACGATCCGCATGTGAAGCAGCTCGGCCTCGACCCCGCGGTCACGCATCCCACCCTCGGCACCTTCCGTGTGGTCGGGCAGGCGACCAAGCTCGCCCGCACGCCGCACCGCATGCGCTTCGCCTGCCTGGAGATCGGCGAGCACACCGCCGAGGTGCTGGCCGGAATCGGCTACGATGCCGCCGCGGTCGCCGCCTTGCGCGAGCGCGGCGTGGTGTGAGCGGTCCCGGCGCGGCGCGGGGCGAGGGTGGTGCGATCAGGCGGAGGAGGCGATGAAGCTCGCGACCGACAAGATGCTGGCCGAGAGGGACGGGGGCATCGGCTGGATGATCTTCAACAACCCCGAGCGCCGCAACGCCGTCTCGCTCGAGATGTGGGAAGCGGTCGAGGAGATCGCCGCCGGTTTCGCCGCCGACCCCGAGGTGCGGGTGGTGGTGATGCGGGGCGCCGGCGACAAGGCCTTCGTCTCGGGTGCCGACATCTCGCAGTTCGACAAGGTGCGGGGCAGCGCCGAGGCGGCCGAATCCTATGACCGCAAGTCACACGCGGCGCGCGAGAAGCTGGCGGGCCTCGACAAGCCGCTCATCGCCATGATCCACGGCTATTGCCTCGGCGGCGGCGTCTCGACGGCGATGAAGGCCGACCTGCGCCTCTGCTCCGAGGAGGCCCAGTTCGGCATCCCCGCCGGCCGGCTCGGAGTGGGCTACGGCTTCGAGAGCCTGAAGCCGCTGGTCGATCTCGTCGGCCCGGCCTTCGCCAAGGAGATCCTGTTCACGGCGCGGCGCTTCTCGGCTGCGGAGGCGCTGCGCATCGGCCTCGTCAACCGTGTGGTCGAGAAGGCGGCGCTCGAGGCCTGCGTGCGCGAGATCGCCGGCCAGATCGCCGAGAACGCGCCCCTCACTATCCGGGCGGCCAAATTCACCATCAACCAGGTGTGCAAGGACTCGGCGGAGCGCGACCTCGCCCGCGCGGAAGCCCTGTTCCGGGCCTGCTTCGACAGCGAGGACTACGCCGAGGGACGCCGCGCCTTCGTGGAGAAGCGCAAACCGGTGTTCCGCGGCCGTTGAGGGCGGTGCCGGCGCCGCCCCGCCGAGGCCAATTTGTAAAAAATCGTTGTCGCGGGCGGCCGGGCGGCGGTCGAAACGCCGGCAGTACTTGGGCGCCGGCCGATCAACCGCAAACAGGCGCCAAATCGCGCCTCCGCCATTCTTGGCCTCGACTGGCTCCTCTATTGTCGCGGTTTCCCGATTGTTGGTATTCTACGACCGAGCGCGCGCGGGTTGTGCTCGGGCGGGGTTTGCGGCGCCCGTGGGATTCGCCGGGAGGGGACGTCGATTGCCGGGGCACGGGCCCCGATCCCATCCGGCGGAGGGCAACGGGACGGCGTTGCGGAGCGCGCGGGCGGGACGGTCCGGGAGGGGGGCCGGCCCGGCGCTCCGTCGGCTAACGGCTAGGTGCACCGGCAATGCCAGTCATCCTCATCGTCGACGATCGGGTGACCAATCGCAATATTCTGGTCAAGCTCGCCAGGTCGCTGGACCGCGACGTCACGGTGCGGGCCTTCGGCGATCCCCGCGAGGCGCTCGAAGCCGCCGCCGCGCAGACCCCCGACCTGGTGGTCACCGATTACAAGATGCCGGCGATGAACGGCGACGAGTTCATCGAGCGGTTCCGTCGCCTGCCGCTTTGCGCCGACGTGCCGGTGGTGGTGGTGACCGTCTACGAGGACCGCGATTTCCGCTACCGGGCGCTCGAGGTGGGGGCGACCGACTTCCTGTCGAGCCCGGTCGACCACCACGAGTTCCGCACCCGGGCGCGCAACCTGCTCATGCTGCGGCGCCAGCAGGAGATCATCAAGAAGCGGGCGCTCAGCCTGGAGCAGCGCCTCCAGCTCGCCAACCGGCTGCACGAGAAGGCGCTGCGCGAGAGCGAGAACAAGTTCCGCCTGGTGATCAACACCGTTCCGGCGATGATCAGCGCCAGCGACCCGCACGGCCGCTGCGTATTCATCAACGCCTACCAAGCGGTGTTCTTCGGGGTCGACCCCGAGCTCGCCACCGGCATGACCCTCGAAGAGGCCTTCGACAAGGACTACGGCGCGCGCCACCGCAAGCTGGACGAGCAGATCAATTCGACCGGCGAGCCGATCCACGACCTCGAGGAGACGCTGACCAACCGCGACGGCAGGGCCTGCGTGTTTCTCACCACCAAGGCGCCGCTTCGCGACACCCGCGGGCGCACCCAGGGGATCGTCACCGTCTCGCTCGACATCACCGACCGCAAGTCGCGGGAAAGCGAGGTGCGGCAGAAGTCGGAGCTCCTGCGCGCGACCATGGACGCCATGGCCCAGGGCCTGATCGCGGTCGACCCCGCGCTCAAGATCCTGGCTTCCAACCGGCGCGCCGCCGAGCTTCTCGGCCTGCCCGGGGAGATGCTGCGCCCGGGCACGGACTTCGAGGACCTCATCGAGCAGGCCGCCGAGCGCTGGGCCTATGGGCCCGGCTATCCCGAGGAGTCGTTCTCCGAATACCGCGCCCTCCTGCGCAGCGGCCGCGCCCGGCGCTTCGAGAGCGTGGGCAAGGACGGCACCACCCTCGAGGTCCGGCGAAGCCCGATGAGCAGTGGCGGCAACGTCCTCACCTACACCGACATCACCGAGCGCAAGCGCATCGAGGCCGAGCTGCGCGAGGCGAAGGAGTCGGCGTTCCTGTCCAACATGAGCCACGAGCTCAGGACCCCGCTCAACGCCATCTTCGGCTTCGCCGAATTGATGAAGAACGAGCTTTTTGGACCGGTCGGCAACGAGAAGTACAGGGAGTATGTCGGCCACATCCATGAGAGCTGCACCTATCTGATCAGCCTCCTCAACGACTATCTCGATCTTTCGAAGATTCGCGCCGGCAAGATCGAGCTCGTGGAAGGCGAGGTCGATCTCGGCAAGGTGGTCGAGGACGCGGTGCGGCTTTTGAAGGGCCGCGCCGAGGAGGCGCAGGTGGCGGTCGAGACGAAGGCGGCGCGGAACCTGCCGCGGCTCTTCGCCGATGAGCGCAAGGTGAAGCAGATCCTTCTCAACATCGTCTCCAATGGAATCAAGTTCACGCCCCCGGGCGGGCAGGTCCGCCTCTCGACCGGCGTCACCGAGGGCGGGGGCGTCATGGTCGCGATCGCCGACACCGGCGTCGGCATCGCCAAGGAGGACCTCAAGACCGTGCTCTCCCGTTACGGACAGGTGGTCAATCCCTATTCCGGCCGGTACGTCGGGACCGGACTTGGCATGCCACTTGCTTTGGAGCTGGTGGAATTGCACGGCGGCAAGCTTGACATCGCGAGCACGGTGGGCAAGGGAACGACGGTGACAATTTGCTTCCCGCCCGAGCGGGTGCTGCGCCAGGCTAACAGCGCCTGAGGGCGATCGGGGAGCGGCCGCGCGGCGGCCGGGCGGGTCGGCGTAAAGGGGGAATCAGCCGGACGGCCGAGGGACCAGGAGCGGCGCAGCGGGCGGCGAATGCCCCGGATGCATGAGCGGATGGACACCTGATCGATGACCGATCCTCACACCACGCCGATGGCGGCTCGCCCCTCGTTCCTGACGGCGATCCGGGAACGGCTGAGCAACCGGCCGGACAGCGAGCACGAGCAGGCGATCGTCCGCATCGTCATCGTCGCCATGCTCGCCCTGTTCTTCTTCGGCGCCGACCTTTGGGCCCATTTCACCGACGCCAACTACCACGCCGGCTTCCTGTTCGCCTTCGGCTACCTCCTCCTCTCCTTCGTCTATGTCGGGTTGATCATCGCTTGGCCGCAGGTGGTGCCGGTCAGGCGGCTCGCCGCCATGGTCACCGACTTCACCACCATGGCGGCGCTGATGTACTTCGGCGGCAAGCTCGCGGCCGCGCTCTATCTCATCATTTTGTGGATCAGCTTCGGCAACGGCTTCCGCTACGGGCTGAAGTACCTCGGCGCCTCGGTGCTGGTCAGCTCCACGGCCTTCGTGTTCGTCATCTTCAGCACCCCCTACTGGCAGAACGAGCGCCCGATCGCCTGGGGGCTCCTGGCCGCGCTTTTCGTCCTTCCCGGCTACGCGGCGACGCTGATCAAGAAGCTCCACCATGCCAAGGCCCAGGCCGAGGAGGCGAACAAGGCGAAGAGCCAGTTCCTCGCCAGCATGAGCCACGAGCTCAGGACCCCGCTCAACGCCATCATCGGCATGAGCGACCTCCTGCAGGGGACGAAGATCGACGAGGAGCAGCGCGACATGACCCAGACGGTCAAGACCGCGGCAAAATCGCTCCTCTTCCTGATCGACGACATCCTCGATTTCTCGCGGATCGAGGAAGGTAAGACCTCGATCGCCATCCAGGAGTTCGACCTCCACGACGAGATCGTCGCCATCACCTCGGTGATCCGGCCGCAGGCCAAGAACAAGCGCCTCAGGCTTGCCGCCCACGTCACCCCCCGCACTCCCTATCGGCTGCGCGGCGATCTCAACCACCTCCGCCAGATCCTGACCAACCTGCTGACAAACGCGGTGAAGTTCACGGAAGACGGCTACGTCCTGCTCACCGTCGACTCGGTGGCCGAGGACGACGGGAGCGCGACGTTGCTCTTCAAGGTGGTCGATACCGGGATCGGCATCGCCCGCGAGAACCTGAGCCGCATCTTCGAGAGCTTCACCCAGGCCGACCAGACCACCGGGCGGCGTTACGGCGGCACCGGTCTCGGGCTCGCCATCTCCAAGCATCTCGCCAATCTTCTGCGCGGCGAGATCGGGGTGGAAAGCGAGATCGGCAAGGGCAGCACCTTCTGGCTGCGCCTGCCCCTCGAGAAGGCGCCGGCCGCGGCCGAAGGCGGGGAGCAGGGCGCGCCAGCAGGCGCGATCGAGGGTCACGTGCTGGTCCTCAGCGCCGACGGGACGGTCGCCGCCGACATCCGGCGAATGCTGGCGGACGCGCCGGTGGTGGCCACCTTTGTCTCCAGCGTCGGGGTCGCCGCCGACGCCATTCGACGTTCGGTCGAGGGCGGGCGCCATCACCACGTCGTGCTCGTCGACGGCCGCGAGCCGGGAGCCTCGCCCGAGCGGATCGCCACCAAGCTGCGCTCGGCCGACCCGCGCGGGGAATTCGCCTTCGGCCTGATTGCCGAGGGTGGCACGGGCGAGCCGCTGGCTCCCGAGATGCAGGTGCATTTCGTCACCGCGCTCACCACCCCGATCGAGCGCGACCGGCTGCTCGCCGCGATCCATGCCGCCGCCGCCTTCGACGCCGCGCGAGTATGGGCGGCCGAGGACGCGCGTCACGGCGAACGCCAGCGCCAGCGCCGGCGCGGCCTGAAGATCCTGGTGACCGAGGACAATCCGATCAACCGCAAGGTCACGGCCAAGATCCTCGAGCGCGCGGGCCACGTTCCGGTGATGGCCGATACCGGCGACCGGGCGCTCGACCTGCTCGAGGAGGAGGGCTTCGATATCTGCCTGATGGACATCAACATGCCGGGCACCTCCGGCCTCGATGTCGTCAAGCTCTACCGGTTCTCGCACATCGGCGAGAATCGGCTCCCCATCATCGCCCTCACCGCGGACGCGACCACCGAGACCCGCGCGCGTTGCGAGGAGGCGGGGATGGACGCCTACATCACCAAGCCGGTGGACATGGAGAAACTGCTCGACGTGATCGACTCGTTCGCGCCCCCCGAGGCGCCGCCGGCCGCCGCGGCCGAGGACAGGGCGCCGGAGCCGGAGGAGGATCGGCGGGTCACCGACATCACCAGCCATCCGCGATTCAGCGCCGAGACGCAGCCGGTCATCGACACCCGCTCGATCGAGGACCTTGAGGAGCTGGGTTCCGACGGCGACTTCGTGGTCGAGGTGATCGACGACTTCATCGCCGATACCGAGCAGGTGCTAAAGGACCTGGAGGCCGCGGTCGAGACCGGAAACCTGCAGGCTTTCCGCGACGGCGCCCATGCGCTGCGATCGAGCGCGGCGAACGTCGGCGCGCTCCGGCTGCAGCGGTTGTGCAGCGACCTGAACATGGCCAGCCTCCTGGATGTGGAGCGAAACGGCCCCGCGCATCTGCGCAAGCTCGACGACGAGTTCAACCGATTCCGCACCGCGGTCACGCGCTACCTCTCGAACCGCCGTCAGGTCATCCGCCCCTCCTGAGGCGGCGTCCGGGGCGCGCGCCGTTCGGCCAAGCGCCGCCCCCCGCCCGCGCACAAGCGGGGCGGCGGCCTTGACCAACCGTCACCGCGTCGTCCGCCGGGCCCGTGACCGCCTGTCGCCCGTCGCCGAGCCCCCGGCGACGCGCGTCTGGTGGTCCCGCGTGCGGCGGCGCGCCTTCCCCCACCCTCATGCGACGCGCGCGAGCGCGCGCCACCTTCTGTCCTGGGCGCTGGCCAGGCGCTCCATCTTCTTGAGGTCGCCCGGCTCGATGTTGAGCGCGGTCTCGACCCACAGGTCGGTGATCGCGATCAATTCCTCGCGGCTGACCGGGTGCGACATCTGGCGCAGCTTGTGGACCGCCTGG
This sequence comes from Pseudomonadota bacterium, assembly GCA_016202695.1. Classification (GTDB taxonomy): domain Bacteria; phylum Pseudomonadota; class Alphaproteobacteria; order JACQOE01; family JACQOE01; genus JACQOE01. Next base: position 102,828 of record JACQOE010000066.1, read on the forward strand.
TGGGCGTTGAAGCTCCGCTCGCCGCGCTTGACGTAGTCGTAGACCGCCTCCTCGCCCCGGCCGTCCTCGGCCAGCACGTCGACGATGCCCATCGCCTGCAGCTCCTCGGCGCCGTAGATGCGCCCGCTCACGATCATCTGCCGGGCGCGCACGGGGTCGATCCGGCGCGAGAGGAAGCTGTAGGCGCCCATGCCCGGGAACAGGTTGAACAGGATTTCCGGCAGGCCGAACTTCGCGCTCTTCTCGGCGATGATCAGGTCGTCGGCGAGCGCCGACTCGAAGCCGCCGCCGAGCGCGTCGCCCTGCACCAGCGAGATGCTGACGATCGACAGGTGCGTCTTGGCCGCCCGGGAATACTGCACGTCGATGCAGGCGTGGGCGTAGGCCCGCAGGCCGTCGCGGTCCTGCTGCCGGATCAAGTGGGCGAACAGCGGCAGGTCGCCGCCGAGGTTGTAGATGGTGGGGATGCGCGAGGCCATCACCGAGTAGCGCACCGGCGCCTCGTCGCCCGCGGCGAGCGAGGCGAACCCGCGCTCGAGCCAGCGCTGCACGGCGGTCATCTCGCGCAAGAGCCCGAGGGTGAAGCTCGGCCGGCCCTTCGGCCTCATGTACTGCCAAAGGATGCGTGTGCCCTCGTCATAGCGCACGTCGAGTTCCTCGAACGCAAGCTCGGCGAAGTTCCACGGCCGCGGCGCCGGGACCGGGGTCGTGCGCGCCTCGGACCGGCGAATTACCTGCCGGAGTGCCGTTGCTCCGCCGCCGAGCCGCGCCAGGGCCGGCTCGGCCAGCATGGGCGGGTGCGCAAGGAGATGGGCGTTAGGCTCAAAAATCTGTAGGGTTTCGCTGGAAGGCAACATGTCTCTCACTCCTGAGTGCGGTGGCTGGTTGGCGGTCGCTTCCGCCGCAATCAGAATGCGAGGACGCAACCGCAAGCGCAAGGCGAAGCAGCGTCGCGAATCGCAACTCATTGTAAAGGAGGGGCCATGGCCGAAGGGACGCGAAAACTGGTGATCGCCCACGATCTCGACCGCGCGAAGTACTACCCCCTCGACCGGCCGCTGCCCTACGAGGGAAGCCCCCGGATGCTCAGGGACGTGATCGCCCGTCTTCTCCCGGAGACCGAGGTCAGCCTCGGCGCCTCCGCGGCCGAGACCGCAGCCGCGCTCGCCGACGCCGACGGACTGGTCGCCCGCAGGCTTCCGCGGGCCTGGTTCGAGGCCGCGCCCCGCCTCGCCTGGGTCCAGACCCTGCAGGCCGGTGTCGACCACTTCTTCGCCCTCTCTGAGGTCGCGCCCGACGAGCTTCGCCGGCGCGGGATCGTGGTCACCAGCGGGGCGGGCGCCGCCTCGGTCTCGGTGAGCGAGCAGGTGCTCGCTTACATGTTCATGTTCGCCCGCCAGATGCACCGCTGCGTGCGCTGGCAGCTCGAGCGCCGGTTCGATCCCTTCACCGCCGGCGAGCTGTCCGAGCGGACGGTCGGGGTCATCAGCCTCGGGACCATCGGCGAGCGGGTGGCGCGGCTTTGCAAGTGCCTGGGGATGCGCGCCATCGGCACCAAGCGCGACCCCGCCGGCTATCGCGGGGCGGCCGACGAGGCGATCCCCTTCCGCGATCACCGGCGAGTATTCGAGGCGGCCGACTACCTGGTGCTCGCGGTGCGCCTCGCCGACGAGACGCGGGGGATGGTGAACGCCCGCTCGCTCGCCTGGATGAAGCCGGGCGCGGTGATCATCAACGTCGGGCGCGGGCTCTTGATCGACGAGGCCGCCCTGGTCGATGCGCTCAAGCGGGGCGTGATCGCCGGCGCCGGGCTCGACACCCACGGGCCGCAGGTGCCGATCGTGACCGAGAAGGACCAGGAGCGGCTGTGCCCGGAGAGCGAGCTGTGGGCGCTGGAGAACGTCATCATCACCCCCAACCACGCCTCGGGCTCGCCGCGGGTGTTCGAATACCTCGGCCGGATCGTCGCCGAGAACGCGCGCCGGCTGGCGCGGGGCGAGGCGCCGATCAACCGCGTCCTCTAGGCCAGGGCCGCGCCCCCGCAAGCGGCCGGGACGAGGCGGCCGGCTCGCCGGGGTGTGGGGTTCTCGCTTGCGCCAATCGCCGCTCCCGGCCTAAAAGAACCGCCCGGCCCGGCATTCGAAGCCGAGCCGCCCCTTGCAGCGCGCATGGACCTCCATCTTCCCATCGCCGGCGTCACCGAGAACCTGTTCCTCCTGATCGGGATCGGGTCGGGAGTGGGCGTGCTATCCGGGCTGCTCGGGGTGGGTGGCGGCTTCCTGCTCACGCCGATCCTCATCCTCCTCGGCATCCCGGCGCCGGTGGCCGTGGCCTCGGGCGCCAATCAGGTGGTCGGGTCCTCGGTCTCGGGGGTACTCGCGCATTGGCGACGCGGCAACGTCGACGTGAAGATGGGGCTGATCCTCCTCGCCGGCGGCTTGGTCGGCTCCACCCTTGGGATCGGACTCTTCCGCCTCCTCGCCCGCCTCGGCCAGATCGACCTGATCATCAACCTGGCCTATGTCGTGCTCCTCGGCGCCATCGGCGCGCTGATGCTGGTCGAGAGCCTGCAGGCCTTCCGCCGCCGGCGCCGAACCGGGGCGAAGCGGATCGCGCGCGGGCCCGGCCGGCACCTGTGGATGCACGGGCTCCCGCTCAAGACCCGCTTCCGCCGCTCGCGCGTTTATATCAGCGCCATCGTCCCGGCCGCGCTCGGCCTCGTCGTCGGCGTGCTTTCGGCGATCATGGGGGTCGGCGGAGGCTTCATCATGGTCCCGGCGATGATCTATCTCCTGGGGATGCCGACCGAGGTGGTCATCGGCACCTCGCTCATGCAGATCATCTTCGTCACCGCCAACGTCACCTTCCTGCACGCGGTGAGCACCCAGAGCGTGGACGTGTTCCTGGTTACCCCGCTGCTGATCGGCGGGGTGGTGGGCGCCCAGTACGGCGCCCGCTGGGGCGCCAAGCTGCCCGCCGACCGGATGCGGCTGCTGATGGCCGTTCTCGTCCTCGGCTTCGCCGCCGAGCTCCTGGTCGGGCTCGTCGCCGTCCCCGAGTCACTCTACGTGCTCGCCCGGCCGGCGGGCGGGTGAAGGGCACCAACCTTACCAACTTTTAATCTCGCGGAAAGGCGACCGTAAGGCCGGCCGGCCCATGTTTCGGGCAAGGCCCGCGGGCGTGGTCCGCCCGCGGGTCGCATGAGCCACGGTCGGCAATACGGAGGAAAGCCGTGATGAGAGAGCCTGTTCACGAGACGCCGGAGGCCGCCGCCCCGGCGTCTCCCGCATCCCGGAGCCGCCGCCCCGCGCGCGCGGTCCTTGTCGCGCTCGCGCTCGCCTCGCTGGTCGGCGCCGGCGCCATCCCCCTCGGCCAGGCGTTCTGGCCCGGGCCGGCGGTCGCCGCGCCCGGCCCGGGCGCGGGCGGGACGGCGGCGGTGGCGATGCCCGGCTTCGCCGACATCGTCGAGCGGGTGGCGCCGGCGGTGGTGACGGTGGAGGTCGCCCAGGCCGGCCCGGCCGCCCTCGCCGAGCGCGAAGGCGGAGAGTTCGAATTCCGCATCCCCGGCGTCCCGCCGGGATCGCCCTTCGAGGAGTACTTCAAGCGCTTCTTCGGTGCCCCCGTTCCGGGCGCGCCCGAGGGGCAGGGCCCCGGCGCCCGGGGCGAGGCGAAGGCCGTCGGCTCGGGCTTCTTCGTCGATGCCCGGGGCTACGTGGTCACCAACAACCACGTCGTCGCCGACGCCGACAAGATCACGGTGATCGTCAAGGGCGGCGAGCGCTTCGAGGCCCGCCTCGTCGGCCGCGATCCCAAGACCGACCTCGCCCTGATCAAGATCGAGGGCGAGAAGCCCTTTCCCTTCGTCGCCTGGGGCGATTCGGATTCGATCCGGGTCGGCGACTGGGTGGTGGCGGTGGGCAACCCCTTCGGCCTCGGCGGCACCGTGACCGCCGGCATCGTCTCGGCGCGCGGCCGCGAGATCGGGGTCGGCCCCTACGACGACTTCCTGCAGATCGACGCCCCGATCAACCGCGGCAACTCGGGCGGCCCGACCTTCAACCCCAAGGGCGAGGTGATCGGGGTCAACACCGCGATCTTCTCGCCGACCGGCGCGAGCGTCGGCATCGGCTTCGCCGTCCCCTCCAACGAGGCCCGGGCGGTGATCGCGAGCCTCAAGGACACCGGGCGGGTCGAGCGCGGCTGGCTCGGCGTCCAGATCCAGGGCGTGACGCCCGAGATGGCGGAGAGCCTCGGCCTCAAAAAGGCCGCGGGCGCGATCGTCGTCGCGGTGAGCGAGGGAAGCCCGGCGGCCAAGGCCAAAATCGAGCGGGGCGACGTGGTCCTCGCCCTCGACGGAACCGCCATCGCCTCGCCGCGCGAGCTGGCGCGCACCGTGGCGCGGCTCAAGCCCGGCGCTAACGCCTCGTTCACCGTCTGGCGCGACGGCCGCGAGGTCAAGCTCGGGGTTGCCATCGTGCGCCTCCCCGACGAGACCGCGGTGGCGGGCGCCGGGCCGGCGGCGGTCGCCGGCGACGCGGTGCTCGGCATGAAGCTCGCCGCGCTCGACCAGGGTGCGCGCCAGAGCTTCGGCATCCCCGACGAGGTGAAGGGCGTGGTCATCGCCGGTGTGGCGCCGAACGGCGTTGCCGCCGAGAAGGGCCTCAGGGCCGGCGACGTGATCGTCTCGGTCGATCGCCAGCCGGTCGCCGAGCCGGGCGACGTGGCCCGCCGCGTGGGCGAGGCCAAGGCGGCGAACCACAAGGCGGTGCTGGTGCTGGTCGCACGCGGCGCCGACAGCCGCTTCATCGCCCTTCCCTTGCAGAAGGCGTGAGGCACAGCGACCGAAGGAGGGCGGCGCCCCGGCGACGGGCGCCGCCCTTCGCGCGTCCGTGCTAAAGTTGCCCGCCCGATGCGGGACGAAGAGAGCGGAACCGTGCGCGTGCTGCTGATCGAGGACGACCGCGAGGCCGCGGCCTACATGGCGAGGGGGCTTGCCGAGGGCGGCCACGTCCTCGCCCACGCGGCCGACGGCGAGGAGGGGCTGGAGATGGCGCGCGCCGGCGGCTTCGACGTGCTCGTCGTCGACCGCATGTTGCCCGGCCTCGACGGGCTCTCGCTGGTGCGCACGCTCAGGGCCGAGGGCGACGCCACGCCGGTCCTGTTCCTGAGCGCGCTCGGCCAGGTGGACGACCGGGTGCGGGGCCTCCGTGCCGGGGGCGACGACTACCTGGTGAAGCCCTACGCCTTCGCCGAGCTCCTGGCCCGGATCGAGGCCCTGGTCCGCCGCCGCCGGCCCGAGCAGGGGACGACCCGGCTCGTCGTCGGCGACCTCGAGATGGACCTGCTCGCGCACCGGGTGACCCGCGCCGGGGTGGAGATCGACCTCCAGCCGCGCGAGTTCCGCTTGCTCCAGTGCCTGATGCGCCACGCCGGCCAGGTGGTCACCCGCACCATGCTGCTCGAGACCGTCTGGGACTACCACTTCGATCCGCAGACCAACGTGATCGACGTGCATATCAGCCGGCTCAGGGCCAAGATCGACAGGGGATTCGAGGTGGCCCTGCTGCACACCGTGCGGGGCGCGGGATATTGCCTCCGTGCGCCCGATTAGGACCGCGCTCCGCACCACCGCTTTCCGGCTCGCGCTCCTCTATGCCGGGCTGTTCGGGGCCTCGGTGCTCGCGCTTTTGCTCTTTCTTTATTTCGCCAGCGCCGGCCTCATCGCCCGCCAGGCCGACGAGACCATCGAGGCGGAGATCACCGGCCTCGCCGAGCACTACCGGCGCCGCGGCCTGGGCGGTCTCGTGCAGGTGGTCATCGAGCGCGCCCAGCGCCTTCCCACCAGCGTCTACCTGCTCGCCGACCCGCTTCGCCGGCCGCTCGCCGGCAACCTCGACTCCTGGCCCGAGGTCGGGACCGGGCCCGAGGGCTGGCTCGAGTTCTCGTTCGAGGCGGCCACCGCCGAGGGCCGGATGACCCACCGGGCGCGGGCCCGGCACCTCGTCCTTACGGGCGGCTTCAACCTGCTGGTCGGCCGCGACATCGAGGAGCTGAGGCTGACGGTGGCGCGGATCACCGAGGCGCTCCTCTGGGCGCTCGCGCTTACCGCCGCGCTGGCGCTGGGCGGCGGCCTGGTGATGAGCCGCAACGCCCTTCGCCGCATCGAGGCGATCAACCGCACCAGCCGCGAGATCATGGCCGGGGATCTCTCGCGCCGGGTGCCCTTGAGCGGCAGCGGCGACGAGCTCGACGAGCTGGCCGCCAACCTCAACGCCATGCTCGCCCAGATCGAGCGGCTGATGACCGGGCTGCGCCAGGTCACCGACAACATCGCCCACGACCTGAGGACGCCGCTCAGCCGGATGCGCGCGCGGCTCGAAGTGGCGCTCATGCAGCCCGCCGCGGCCGCGACCTATCGCCAGGAGATCGAGCGCACCATCGCCGAGGCCGAGGCGCTGATCGCCACCTTCAACGCCCTCCTCGCCATCGCCGAGGCCGAGGCCGGCGCCGAGCGCGAGGCGATGGAGCGGGTCGACCTCGCGGCGCTGGTGCGCGACGCCGCCGACCTCTACGCGCCGCTCGCCGAGGAGGCCGGACTCGCCTTCTCGGTGAGAATCGCCGGGGAGGGGGAATTGGCGGTCCGCGGACACCGGCACCTGCTGTCGCAGGCGCTGGCCAACCTGATCGACAACGCGGTCAAGTACACCCCGCGCGGCGGGGCCGTCGCGGTCGTGGCGGCGCGCGGCGCCGCCGGCATCGAGGTGGTGGTGGCGGACACCGGGCCCGGCATCCCCGAGGCCGAGCGCGAGCGGGTGCTCGGCCGCTTCGTCCGCCTCGAGGCCAGCCGCAGCACCCCCGGAAGCGGCCTCGGCCTGAGCCTGGCGGCGGCGGTCGCCGCGCGCCACGGCGCCCGGCTCCGGCTGGAGGACAACCGCCCGGGGCTGAGGGCGGTGCTGCTGTTCCCCCCGGCCCCGCCCGCGAAGGCCCTGGAAGGAACGCCGGGGTAAGGCTAATCTCGTCGCTGCCCACCACACCCAGCCGGGACGTTCTCTCTCAAGGGGTCACCTCAAGCGTGAACGCGGAACTGCATTATCTCACGGTCGCCGAGGCCGCGCGTCTCATCGCCGTGCGCAAACTTTCGCCGGTCGAGCTGACGCGCGCCTTCCTCGCCCGCATCGAGGCGCTCAACGGCAAGCTCGATGCGTTCCTTCTGGTCACCGCCGAGCGCGCGCTCGCCGTGGCCAAGGCCGCCGAGGCCGAGATCGCGCGCGGGCGCTGCCGGGGAGCGCTCGATGGCATCCCGGTCGCGCTCAAGGACATCTTCGATACCGCCGGCGTCCGCACCACCGGGCACTCGCGGCTCTACCGCGACCGCGTGCCCAGGGAGGACTCGGCGGTCGCCGCCCGCCTCACCGACGCCGGGGCGGTGCCCCTGGGCAAGACCGCGACCCACGAGTTCGCGATCGGCGGCCCCTCCTTCGACCTTCCCTGGCCGCCGGCCCGCAATCCGTGGAAGCTCGACCGCTTCACCGGCGGCTCGTCCTCGGGCTCGGCGGCGGCGGTGGCGGCCGGGCTCGCCCCCTTCGCCATGGGCTCCGACACCGGCGGCTCGATCCGGCTGCCCGCCTCCTATTCCGGCCTCGCCGGGCTGAAGCCCACCCATGGGCGGGTGAGCAAGCGGGGCGTGCTGCCGCTGTCCTTCACCCTCGATACCGTCGGGCCGCTCTGCTGGACGGCCGAGGACTGCGCCATCGTCCTGCAGGCGATCGCCGGCTACGATCCCGCCGACCCCTCCACGCGCGACGTTCCGGTTCCCGACTTCTCGGCCGGCCTCGGCAAGGGGGTGAGGAACGTGCGGATCGGGGTGGTGCGCCACTTCTACGAGGAGGACGCCCGGGCGAGCGAGCCGGTCGCCGCGGCCATGGCCGAGGCGCTCAAGGTGCTGGCCGGGCTCGGGGCGCAGATCCGCGACGTGCGGCTTCCCCCGCTCTGGGACTTCCAGGCCAGCCAGCGGGCGATCATGGCGAGCGAGTCCTTCGCCATCTACGGCGCCGAGCTTCGCGCCCGCCCGCAGATGTTCAGCGAGTGCCTCCGCTACCGGGTGATGCCGGGGGCGCTGTTGAGCGGGATCGACCTCGTTCAGGCGCTTCGCGCCCAGCGCGAGCTCTCCCAGGCGGTGCTCGGGGCGCTGCGCGAGGTGGACGTGCTGGTCGCGCCCACCACCGCCGCGCCGGCCGCCCGGCTCGACCAGATGCCGCTCGAGGGCAGCTTCGCCGACCCCTCCTTCACCAACCCGTTCAACGTCTGTCCGCTCCCCACCATCTCGATCTGCAACGGGTTTTCGCCCGACGGGCTGCCGGTCGGCATGCAGGTCGCCGGGCGTCCGTTCGACGAGGCGATGGTGCTTCGCGTCGCCGACGCCTACGAGCGCGCGAGCCCCTGGCGCCAGCGCCGGCCCGACGTCGAGGGGCAGGCCAAGCCGGCGCTCGATCCCAAGCCCGATGCCTTCAAGCCGGTCGACCCGGCGGCCAAAGCGGAGCTGGCGGCGATCATCGGCCACGCCGGGCTTGCCGCCAACGGCCGGCAGACCGCGGCGCTCGCCGAGTCCTGGCCGCATGTCAGGGGGGCGATGGAACGGCTTCGCCGCCAGCGGCCCCGGGGCGCGGAGCCGTCCCATGCCGTCGCCTTGCCGCGCCCGGGAGGTCCGCGATGAGCGCCGATCCCTGTTTCGAAACCATCGCCTCGCTGTCGCGGCGGATCGCCGCGCGCGAGTTGTCTCCGGTCGATCTGGTCCGCGCCTGCATCGCCCGGATCGAGGCCCTCGACGCTCAGCTCAACGCCGTCCTCACCCCCACCTTCGAGCGGGCGCTCGATCAGGCGCGGATCGCCGAGGCCGAGATCGCCAAGGGCCGGGCGCGGGGGCCGCTTCACGGCATCCCCTTCGGCCTAAAGGACATCTACGAGACCGCCGGCACCCGCACCACCGCCCAGTCGAAGATCCTGATCGACGGCGTGCCGGCGGCCGACGCGACGACGGTGACTAGGCTCTACGCGGCGGGGGCGGTGCTTCTCGCCAAGCTCACCACCCACGAGTTCGCCCACGGCGGCCCCTCCTTCGATCTCCCCTGGCCGCCCGCCCGCAACCCGTGGAACCCCGAGCGCTTCACCGGCGGCTCGTCCTCGGGCTCGGCGGCGGCGGTCGCGGCCGGCTTCCTGCCTCTCGCCCTCGGCTCCGACACCGGCGGCTCGATCCGCAACCCGGCCGCGCTCTGCGGCGTGGCCGGGCTGAAGCCGACCTACGGCCTGGTGAGCCGCCATGGCGTGATCCCCAACTCCTTCACCTTCGATCACTGCGGCCCGCTCGCCTGGACGGCCGAGGACTGCGCCATCGCGCTCTCCGCGCTCGCCGGGTTCGACCCCCGCGACGGGGGCAGCGCGGAGGTGCCGGTCCCCGACTACCGCGCCCGGCTCACCGGCGACATTCGCGGCCTCCGCATCGGGCTGGTCCGCCACTTCTGGGAGGAGGACCTGCCGGCCAACGCCGAGGTGCGGGCCGCCATGGAGGCCGCCGTCGAGGTCTTCAAGGGCCTCGGCGCGGCGGTCGAGGAGGTGCGGCTGAGGCCGCTCCAGGACTATTTCGACGTCAAGATCGTGATCGCCGAGTCCGAACTCTTCGCCGTCCACGAGACCGAGCTTCGCGCCCGGCCGGGTGATTTCGGCCGCGACTTCCTGACCCGCTGCCTGCCGGCGGTGCTGATCCGGGCCGAGGACTACGTGGCCGCGCTCCGTGAGCGCCGGAAGATGCTGGCCGAGGCCGAGGCGGTGTACGCCCGCTTCGACCTGCTCCTCACCGCCGGCCCCTACGGCCCAGCGCCCCGGATCGACGCCCACCGCAGCCTCGCCTTCTTCGAGAAGCCCTCGATCGCGACCCCCTTCAACGTCCTCGCCGGGCCGGCGCTGGTCCAATGCGCCGGCTTCTCGGCCGACGGCCTGCCGCTCGCGCTCCAGCTCGCCGGGCGGCCGTTCGACGACGCCACCGTGCTCCGCGCCGGGCACGCCTTCGAGGCGGCGACCGGGTGGCGCGCCCGCCGCCCGACGCTCGATCCCGCGCGCCCCCCCGCGACCAACCGCATCGTTTACGGAGCCCCCGAGCCGGCGTCGCTGGCGCCGGCCGCGCGCGACCGCGTCGCCCATCTCGCCCGCCGGGCTGGGCTCGCCCTCTCCGAGGAGCAGTTCGAGACGCTGTGCGCCGCCGCCCCCTTGGTCGAGGCGATGGGGCAGCGGCTTCGCACCCGGCGCGATCCCTACGAGGAGCCGGCGGCAACATACCGCTTCCCGATTCTCGCCGGAGCCGAGGCTGCGCGATGACCGCCCCACTGCTGCCGCTCGTCGTCGCCGCCGACGAGCTGGCCGCGCGGCTGGGCGCGGCCGGCCTCGTCGTCGTCGATCTCAGCGACGAGCCCGTGCATCGCCGCCATCACCTGCCGGGGGCGACGCATCTCGCTTACGCGCGCCTCGTCGCGCCGCGCCCGCCGGCGATGGGGATGCTGCTCGACGACGACGCGCTCGGCGCGGCGCTGGGCGGGGCCGGCATCGGCCCCGGGGATCACGTCGTCGCCTGCGACGCCGACGGCGGCGGCAAGGCCTCGCGGCTCCTCTGGACGCTCGACGTGGTCGGCCACCAGGGGGTCTCGCTCCTCGACGGCGGCCTGCAAGCTTGGCTCGCCGGCGGCCACCCCGTCGAGGAGGGCCTGCGCCCGCCGCCAACGGCTCGCTACCCCGTCGCCGGCCGCGGCGAGGCGGTGGCCGACAGGGACTACATCCTCGCCCGCCTCGGCGATCCCGGGGTGGTGATCCTCGACAGTCGCACCCCCGCCGAATACGCCGGCCGCGACGTGCGCGCCGCGCGCGGTGGCCACATCCCGGGCGCGGTCAACTTCGACTGGACGCTGGCCATGGACCCGGCGCGGGGGCGTTGCCTGAGGCCGGCGGCCGTGCTAACCGCCGCGCTCGCCCGTCTCGGGGTCACGCCCGACAAGGAGGTGATCGTCCACTGCCAGACCCATCACCGTTCCTCGCACACCTATATCGTGCTGAAATGGCTGGGATTTCCGCGCGTGCGAGGCTATCCCGGCTCGTGGTCGGAGTGGGGCAACGACCCGGCGCTTCCGGTCGAAACTTGAGCCGGAAAAGGCGGCGCGAGGGCCCAGTTTGGCATTGTGTTCCCGCCCCTCCGGTGCTTCACTTTGGCGCCTCTCGGCAAGGGGACGAGGATGGAGCGAAGGAACCTCACGGATCCTTTCGAGCGCTACGGCTTGACGCGCGTCGTCAACGCCTCGGCGCGCGAAACCGCCTGGGGAGCGGCACCGGTGAGCCCCGAGGTGATCGCGGCCGCGGCCGCGACCCTGCCCCATTCGGTGGACCTGGGCGAGCTGCACCGGGCGGCGAGCGCGCTGATCGCCGAGGTCACCGGCGCCGAGGCCGGATTCGTCACCGGCTGCTGCGCCGGCGGCATCACCCTCTCGGTCGCCGCCTGCATGACCGGGCCCAACCTCGCCCGCGTCGAGCAGCTTCCCGACACCACGGGGATGAGGAACGAGGTGGTGCTGCAGAAGGGCCACGAGTGCAACTTCGGCGCCCGCGTCTCGCAGATGATCCGCCTCAGCGGCGCCAGGGTGGTCGAGGTCGGCACCGCGACCGACTGCGCCAGGTTCCAGCTCGAAGGCGCGATCACGCCGCAGACCGCGGCCGGCGTGTTCGTGCTCTCGCACCACACCGTGCAGGTCGGCCTCCTCGACCTCTCCGCCTTCGCCGAGGTTTGTCATGCCCGGGGCGTGCCGGTCATCCTCGATGCCGCCGGCGAGTACGACTGGCCGGGCTTCCTCAGGGCCGGCGCCGACCTCGTCATCTGGAGCGCGCACAAGGCGATGGGCGGCCTGACCGCGGGCGTGATCGCCGGCCGCGAGGAGTTGATCCGTGCCTGCTGCTTCAACGAGCGCGGCATTGGGCGGCCGATGAAGGCGGGCAAGGAGGGGATCGTCGGCGCCATGGCGGCGCTTGAGCGCTGGGTGCGCCTCGACCACGCCCATGAGGCGGCCGAGGTGCGGCGCAAGGTGGAGCTTGCGCGGAGCAAGCTCGAGGGCACCAAGGGCCTGACCCTCGAGGTCCGCCCCGACACCTCCGGCCAGCCGATCGTGCGCCTCGCCGTTCACGTCGAGCCCGGGGCCGCGGGCCTTACCGCCTTCGACCTCGGCCAGGCCCTGGCCAAGGGCGAGCCCAAGATCAACATCTACGCGCTCCACGCCGAGCGTGGCTACCTCTTGATGAGCGTGGTCAACCTCGACGACGAGGGCGTCGACTTCGTCTGCCGGCGCATCCGTGGCATCGTCGAGGCGGCCAAGGGGAGCGCGGCGCGTGTCCATCCCCCCGCCCGCCACGACCTCGTGCTCAAGGGCCTGCACGCCTTCCCCGGGCGCCCGCCGAAGGCGCGGACCGGGCGCAAGGCCGCCGAGTAGGGGCCGGTAACGGCCGAGAACGAGTCTTTATTTTCGAGGAGCGTCCCATGAACGTGATGACCCTGACCAACTCCAAGATCGTCTCGGCCTACCGGGCGATGACGCCGAAATCGGCCGAGCGGGCGCGCGAGGCGCGCGAGTACCTGCCGAGCGGGCTGGCCCACGACTCGCGCCACATGGCGCCCTACGGCATCTACGTCGACCGGGCCAAGGGTCCGCGCAAATGGGACATCGACGGAAACGAGTACGTCGACTTCTACGGTGGCCACGGGGCGCTTCTCCTCGGCCACCGGCATCCCAAGGTGATGGCGGCGGTCGCCGCCCAGATCGAGAAGGGAACGCATTTCGGCACCTGCCACGAGATCGAGTTGAGCTGGGCGAAGCTGATCTGCGAGATGATCCCCTGCGCCGAGCGGGTGCGCTTCACCTCCTCGGGGACCGAGGCGACGCACATGGCGCTCCGCCTCGCGCGGGCGTTCACCGGCCGCGAGAAGATCATCCGCTTCTACGGTCACTTCCACGGCTGGCACGACCAGGTCTCGTTCGGCGTCGACGGGCACTTCGACGGCAGCCCCACCCCTGGGGTGCTGCGCAGCGTCACCGCCGGCACGGTGCTGGTGCCGCCGAACGACGTCGCCCGGGTCGAGCAGGTGCTGAAGAGCGATCCCGACGTCGCCGCGGTGATCATCGAGCCGACCGGCTCCAACTCCGGCAAGGTGCCGACCACGCCCGAGGTGCTCCGCCGGCTCCGCGAGTTGACCCGCCAGTACGACGCGCTCCTCATCTTCGACGAGGTGGTTACCGGCTTCCGCGTCTCGCCGGGCGGCGCCCAGGCCCACTACAATGTCGTCCCCGACATTACCTCTCTGGCCAAGATCGTCGCCGGCGGCCTGCCGGGCGGGGCGGTCTGCGGGCGCAAGGACATCCTCGACTGGCTCGACTTCGAGGTCTCCGAGGAACTGGGGCGCGAGAAGGTCCGCCACCAGGGCACCTTCAACGCCAACCCGGTCTCGGCCGCGGCCGGGGCCGCGACCCTCGAGATCATCAAGACCACCGACGCTTGCGCCCGCGCCAACGAGAGCGCCGCCTGGCTCCGCGCCCGGATGAACCAGGTGCTGGAGGAGGAGAACGTGCCGTGGGCGGTCTACGGCGACTTCTCGGTCTTCCACTTCTTCACCAACCCCGAGAAGCTGCCGATCAAGCCGACCGCGTTCGACGCCCCGGCCCAGGGCTACAAGGTCTTCAAGGGCGACAAGCGCGCCTCGATGTTGGCCAAGCTGCGGCTCGCGATGCTGACCAACGGGGTTGACCTGAAGGGCTGGCGGGGCGGCATCCTCTCGGCCACCCACACCGAGGCCGAGCTCGAGAAGACCGTGGCGGCGTGGCGCACGTCGCTGCGCATGCTCAAGGAGGAGGGCGAGGTCTGAGGCTTCGGCCCCGCGGCCGGGACCTCGCCCCGGCGACGGGATGTTTCGCCTCATACCACCGGCCCGCACGGGCTCCGCACAGGGAGGAAAGACGATGCCGTCCAGCAAGACCTGGCCCGAGGGATTCAGCCGCACGCTCGCCGAGCGCTTGGCCGGATTCCGCTTCGAGACCCTGCCGCCGGAGGTGGTCGAGCGGGTCAAACTCTTCGTGCTCGACACGCTGGGCGTGATCGCCGGCGCGGCCGAGGCCCCCGGCATCCCCGAGCTCAACCGTCGCCTCGCCCGCTGGGAGGGGCAGGGACGGGCGACCTCGCTCACCGGCGGCTGGCGCGGCTCGCCGCCGTCGGCGGCGCTCGCCAACGGCGCCTCGGCGCACGCCCTCGACTTCGACGATCAGCACGACCCCGCCCGCATCCATGCCTTCTGCGTGGTGCTGCCGGCCGTGCTCGCCGCCGCCGAGGAGCGGGGGGGGCTCGACGGGTGGAGCTTCGTCGCCGCCCTGGCGACGGGGGCGGAGATCTTCTCGCGCCTGGGGCTCGCCTGCTACGCCAGCCTCGGCAAGGGCTGGCATCCGACCACCCAGCTCGGCACGCTCGCCGGTGCCATCGCCGCCGGGCACGCGCTCGGGCACGGCCCCGAGAAGCTCCTGCACACCCTCGGCCTCGCCTACGTGCAGGCTTCGGGCACGCGCCAGAGCTTCGCCGACGCCGCCCTCTCCAAGCGCCTCGGCCCCGGCTTCGCCGCCCGTTCGGCGGTGCTCGCCGCCTTCCTCGCCGGCGACGGCATCACCGGCCCGACCCGGTCGCTGGAGGGCGACGCCGGGCACTTCAACCTCTACGAGCGGGGCGAGGTGGATCTCGACCGGCTGACCACGGGGCTCGGCAAGGAGTGGGAAACCCTGAACCTCAGCATGAAGCCCTATCCCTGCTGCCGCTGCAACCACACCACCATCCAGCTCGCGCTCGAGCTCCGCGGCCAGGGGGTGAAGCCGGCCGACATCGACCGGGTCGAGGTCGGCCTCGGCCACGTCAACTTCCTCGCCGTCGGCACGCCCTACGATCCGGCGACGGCGACCAACAAGGTGGTACACGCCCAGTTCAGCGCCGCCTACACCTTCGCCCGCGCGCTCACCGACGGCCGGGTCCGGCTCGAGGACTTCGTCGAGAAGGCGGCCGAGGAAGCGCCCGTCGTCGCGCTGGCCAAACGGGTGCGGGTCATCGCCGATCCGTCGATCGACCCGCCGGCGCTGGCGCCGGCGCGCCTCAAGGTCCGGCTCAAGGACGGGCGCGAGATCGCGCTCCGCCGCGAGGTCGTCAAGGGCAGCCCCGAGGAGCCGATGACGGCGGAGGAGGCGGTGGCCAAGTTCCACGCCTGCGTCGCCTTCGGCCTCGGCGCGCCGCGCGCCGCGGCCGAGCGCCTGGCCGAGACCGTGTTCGGCCTCGATCGCGAGCGCGACGCGACCGTGATCGCCGCCCGCTTCCCGGCGCGCGCGGAGCGGCGGAAGGCCTCCTAGCCGTCCGGGGGCGCGGCCGGCATGAGCGGCGGGGCGCGGAAGGCCGAGGCGGACGCGGCAGGCGGGGGCCTGCATCCGCTCACGCTTGCGGTGGTGCGCCACAAGCTCCTGGCGGTGGCCGAGGAGTCGGTCGAGGCCATGGTCCGCACCTGCTTCTCCTCGCTCCTCAACCAGGCCCACGACTTCTCGGCCGTGATCCTCGATGCCGGGGCGCGGGTGGTGGCCCAGGCCGAGCGCGTTCCCATCCACATGGGGGCGATGCCGTTCGCGGTCCGGGCCATGGCGGAGGCGTTCGCCGGCGACATCGCCGAGGGCGACGTGCTGATGGCGAACGACCCCTACTGGGGCGGGAGCCACCTTCCCGACATCACCCTGGCGAGGCCGGTGTTTGATGGCGGCCGGGTGCGCTTCTGGGTGGCGAACCGGGCCCACCAGGGCGACATCGGC
>JACQOE010000007.1 GCA_016202695.1 Pseudomonadota bacterium
ACATCGCCGTCGAGCTCGAGCGGATCGCCCTTCAGGACGAGTACTTCATCGAGCGCAAACTCTACCCGAACGTCGACTTCTACTCCGGGATCATCCTCAGCGCGATGGGCTTCCCGACCAACATGTTCACGGTGCTGTTCGCGGTGGCGCGCACGGTGGGCTGGATCGCGCAGTGGAAGGAGTCGATCGAGGATCAGGACCAGAAGATCGGACGGCCGCGGCAGCTCTACACCGGTGCGCCACGCCGCCCGTATGTCGCGCTCGAAAAGCGCGGCTAGATCGGCCCGCGGGAGCGGGGCGGCGCGCCCCGCCGCCCCGTCCATCGCGGCGCCTCTATTAGACGGACCCCGGCCCGCCGGGGGGCGACCGGCGCCGGGTTCGCGCCCCTTGCCCGCTTTGTTTCCTTGTGACGCGCTTCCCGCCCGGGGTAGCATCCCCGAAAAGGGAGGGCTCCATGACGGGCATCGACCGGATCACCGCCGAGGTGATCGGCCATCGCTTTCGTGCCGCCACCGACGAGATGCTCGCCACCCTGGTCAAGACCGCGTACTCGCCCAACGTCAAGGAGCGGCGTGACTGCTCGGCCGCGAGCTTCGACGCCGCCGGCGACCTGGTCTCGCTGAGCGCGGTCGCCCCCATGCACCTGAGCTCGCTGATGGGCATGGTGCAGAACATCGCCCGCCGCTTCCCGCTCGCGCGGCTGCGCCCGGGCGACGTCTACCTGACCAACGATCCCTACGTCGGGGGCGGCTCGCATCTGCCGGATCTGACGCTGGCCAGCCCGGTCTTCGTTGGCGGCCGGCTGGTCGCCTTCGTCGCCACCACCGCCCACCACTCCGACATCGGCGGCAAGGTTGCCGGCTCGGAGAGCGCCGACTGCACCTCGATCTTCCAGGAGGGGCTCCGCATCCCGCCGGTCAAGCTGATGGAGGCGGGGGCGGTGAAGCAGGACATCCTCGACATCGTGCTCCTCAACTCGCGCACCCCGCGCCATCGCGACGGCGATCTCAAGGCCCAGCTCGCCGCTAACCTGATCGGCATCCGCCGGATCGAGGAAACGTTCGCGCGCTTCGGCGAAAACACAGTGCTCGCCGGCATCAAGGCGACGCTGGATTACGCCGAGGCGCGCACCCGCGCCGAGATCGCCAGGCTTATCAAGGACGGCGTCTACGAGAACGAGGACTTCCTCGACCACGACGGGGTCGAGGCGAGGCGGGTGCGGATCAAGGTTCGCGTCACGGTCGAGGGCGACCGGCTGGCCTTCGACTTCGCCGGCAGCGACCCGCAGATCGCCGGCGCTCGTAACTGCGTGATGACGGCGACGCTGGCCTGCGTCTACCACGCCGTCAAGTCGGTGACCGACCCGACCCTTCCGCCCAACGCCGGATACTTCCGCAGCATCGAGGTGTCGGCGCCGGAGGGGACGGTGATGAACTGCCTGCCGCCGGCGGCGGTCGGCGATCGCGGGCGCACCTCGCAGGTCGTCGGCGACGTTCTCCTCGGGGCGCTGGCCAAGGCGGCGCCGGAGCGGGTGATGGCCGGCTGCGGCTCGAGCCAGGCGATCCTCTACAGTGGCATCGATCCCCGCCGAGGCGAGTACATCGTCGACTACGACGTCTTCGCCGGCGGCGCCGGCGCGCTCGCCAACCGCGATGGCATGGACGTGGTGCGGGTGTATGCGGCGATGGCCGACAGCACCCCGCCCGAGGCCATCGAGCACGAGTTCCCGCTCGCCGTGCGCCGCTGCCAGATGACCGTCGACTCGGGCGGCCCCGGCCGGTTCCGAGGCGGCCTCGGCCTCACCCTCGAATTGGTGGTCCTGGCCGAGGAGGCCCGGCTGTCGGGCCGCGGGCTCCGCCACGGCCTCAGGGCCCCCGGCCTCTTCGGCGGCCGCGGCGGGAGCTTCGCCGGCTATGTCCTGCACCCCGGGACCGAGGCCAAGCGGCGGATGCCAGCGGTGTTCTCGGAGCTGCCGCTTGAGGTCGGCGCGGTGGTGCGCATCCAAACCCCCTCGGGCGCGGGTTACGGCGACCCGCTCGAGCGCGACATCGGCCGGGTGCTCGACGACGTCGCCGCCGGCAAGGTCACGATCGAGGGGGCCGAGCGCGACTATGGCGTAGTCGTGGCCGACGGCAAGGCCGATCGGCAGCGAACCGAGGGGTTGCGCGCGCGGATGCGAACCGAGACCGCCGCCGCCGGGTGACCGACGCGTCCCGACCCCCGGCTGCCCCCGCCCCGGTCAGGGCCGCTGGACCAGCTCGATGCGGTAGCCGTCGGGGTCTTCGATGAAGGCGATCACGCTGCCGCCCGCCTCTGTTTCCGCCTGGGCGACTCTGACGCCCGGAAACTCGAGAGCGGCTTCTCCGCCTTCATCGCCCGCGACCTCCAGAGCCTCGGGATCGGCGAGGCCATCGGCCGGATCGGCGGCGCCGACCGCGACTTCAACCTCCGCACCGTGCCGCCCCCTTCGGTCGACCCGGCGGTAGCGGCGGGGCGGCGCGAGCATGTCGTCGCGCACTCGCGGACTGCACACGGGCGGCCGGTCGGACCGATCGATGCCCCGGTTCAACGCGCCCATCCTGTCCCTATCGTCACGCCCCTGACTGCTCCGACCTCGGCCCTGGAGCCTCGGCCGTTGGCCGAGCCCCCGGGAGCTCCCCGGGAGGCACCCCTGGCGTCCCCAAGGCAGGACAACCCGCCGGAGCGACGCCGCTTCTCGGACGGGGCGGCGGCCAGCACCGCTACCTTCAGTACCTCATCAAGCAGGTGGCGGAGGAGCGGGGGTTCCGGGCGGTGGTCGAGGAGCCGGTCCTCGACGCCGGCGGACGGGTCGACGTGGCGCTCTCGCGCGGCGATCTCCGGGTCGCGTGCGAGGTGTCGGTGACGACCGACGCGGAACAGGAACGAGCGAACGTCGAGAAGTGCCTCGCCGCCGGGTTCGATCAGGTGTTCCTGATCTCCCCCAACCGGAAGCGCCTCGGGACGCTTACCCGCGAAGTCGCCGGCCGGCTCCCCGAGGCGCAGCAGGGCCGCGTCCATGTCGTGTCTCCCGAGGAGTTCATGGCCGGCCTTGAGACGCTCGGAGCGCCGCAGGACACGGCCCAGCAGACGATCCGCGGCTACCGCGTAACGGTCACGCAGCGCGCCGCGGCAGGGCCTGCGGCCGCAACGCGCCGGGCCACATACAGTTGCACCCGCTTGAGGCTCTCAGCTCAAAGAGAGGCTCCATCTCTGTCGGGCCCGACGGGAAGGCCCTAATTGCGGGCATGATCGCGCAGCAGGAACTCACCCGTAGCCACAAGAGGGACGGAAACTTAGGCGTCACGACGCACCGGAAAGCGATGCCGGGGAGCCCCGTCGTACGGAAACGACGGGGCCACGGCCCGGCCAAAGAGAGGGGGTCGGGCGATGAAGCCCGACCCCCGGGAGGCGAGTAGGCGAGTTGGAGGCGTCAGCTGGAGGTCGTGCTGGTGCTGCCTTCCACGGTCGAGCCGGTGCCTGTCTCGCCGCCCTCCGAGGTGGTTCCCGTAGTGCCTTCGCCGCCCGTTCCGGTTTCTTCGGTCGAGGGCTCGGTTCCGGTCTCGGTTTCGCCCGCGCCAGGCTCGGTGGGCTGCACGCCCAGGAGCGCGTTGACCGCGGCGGTCACCTCGGGTGTGATCTCCTTGTTCGAGATCGCGGAGAGCATAGCCTCGGCTTCCTCGACCGAGACTCCCTTCTCGATCGCGTCGCGATACGCCGCCAGCATCCCGACGGTGGAGTTGGGCGCGGCGTTCGCCAGCGCGGTCGGCGAGGCATGTGCGGCGTTGAGCTTGCCGAGTGCGCTCGCGATGGCGCCGCGGCTGGATGTGGTCGACTCCTCGGTCGTGGCGGCCGAGGCACCGCTGTCGCGGCCGCGGCCAACACCGCCGGCGTTGCTGTGATCCGGGGCATTTCCGAAGCCGCCGGCGTTGCTGTGGTCCGGGGCATTCCCGAAGCCGCCGCCTTGGCCACCGGCGGCGCCGCCCGCGTTGCCGCCACCCTGGCCGCCGCCGCTCCCGGCTCCGGCGCCGCCCCCACCGCCGCCGCTACCACCCCCACCGCCGCCCTTCGCGTGCGCGGCGGCGAGGTCCGGCAACGGGTTGCCCATCTCGATGTGTACGGGGACCGCCACCAGCGCAAGCGCGAGCGCGGTCGTCGAGGTCAATCTCATCAAAGTCCGTGTGCATACCCTCATGACACTCTCCCTTCGCCGGCGTTTCCGCTTGGCGCATTAGGCCGGGGGGCCCGATGGCCAACCAGCGTTTCCGATAGGTTTTACTATAGGCGCGTATCGTTCACCCCGGTTGTGAGCAAGCTGTGACAAGGTGCCTTTCGGCCAGCATGTGTTGGCAGGCACGGCTCGTTCACCGCGAAGTCGCGTCCGGGGGAGGAGATGGCGGGGCTTCGCGGCAGCATTCCATCGCACGTCCCGACCGGGTTTCAGACCCGGCGTCGGCGGGCCCGTCACGGATTTGACACGGCCTTGTCGCGGGCGTGGGCGCGGCCCGAATCCTAACTTCCTCCTTACGCGCCAACACTTGGCGTGGCGGAAGGGAAAGCAGCGTCGAGAGAGATCTCATCGCCAGACCCGCCGCCGGTGCGGCCATTTCCTGTCCATCTTAGACGAGTAGGAGAATGTCATGAAGCCAATCCTGCGCACCCTGCCCGTCCTTGCCATGCTCGCGACGGCGGCTTGCTCGAACCTCAATACGATCGAGGAGCGCACCCTCACCGGCGGCGCGATCGGCGCCGGCGGCGGGCTTGCGATCGGGGCGCTGGCCGGCGGACCCCTCGCCGGAGCCATCATCGGCGCCATCGGCGGCGCCGCGATCGGAGGGCTGACCGCCGAGGAACAGGTCAAGGTCGATCCCAGGGCCCCCACGGGTGCCCCCGCCCCGCTCGGCCAGCAGCCCGCCAGGCCGTGATCCGCCTCGGAGAAGCACGCCCGCCGGCACAGCCCACGGTGGCGCGCTTCTCCCTTGCCATTCCGAGTCCGTGGGACCGAGACGCAAGAGAGGCATGACACGTCCCATATCACCGAGGCGACACCTCACGTTTGTGATCGCGATCATCGCTTTGGTCGGGATGGTAGCCGTTGCGGCCTCGCAGGACATCGACGACGTAAGCCACCAACTCGATCAACTCGGAGCCGATCTCGATCAGGTCGAGTCGGTCCTCAAGCAGCCTTGGGTGTGGCGTGAGGTCCTCGAGGATATCCGCGACCGCGTGGATCGTGTCACTGAGGAGTCCGAGCGGCACAAGAAATGGGCGGAAGATCAGGCGAAAAAGCGGGAAGAGCTTCTCGCCACACTAGGCCCGGTCCCGAAGAATGAAAGTTCCGACCCCCCCGAGGTCGCCAAACGGCGCCACGAGCTTGCGGCTGGTAAGACCGCGCTGGAGGGATCGGCCAAGCGGGCGCGGCTGCTGATCGCTCAGGCAAATGACCTGCGCGGGCGAATCGGAGAATCCCTCGCGCGGCTTACCACTCGCGCGCTCTTCCAGCGCACCGCCCCGTTGACCGATCCGGCCCGCTGGGCCACGGCCGCCAGGGAGCTCGACGACGCGCTCGAAACGGCCCTCTCCAGGGCCGGCTATGCGACGGCCGCCCCCGGCTCTCCACAGCACGGCGTGGCGGCCCTCTTGGTATTCATCGGGCTCGCGGTGCTCTTCGGCCTCCAGGTCGGCGCACTCCGACTCATCACGCGCTCGCCGGGCGGGACTTCGCACGGCGGCTCCGTGCAATTCGGCCCTGTCATGCGCCGCGTGCTCGTCGAGAGCGGCGGGCCGGTCCTCGGCGCCCTCGGCGTCCTGCTCGTGCTCCGCGGCCTGGATATCATCAGTGCGGTCGAGATGTGGCTGATCGCGACCGCCTTCGGGCCGGTGACGGGGGTCATGGCGGGAGCGGCGATCCTCACCGGATTCTCGACATTGGCCAGCCGCGGATCGCCGGCGGAGCCGGTTCCGGAATACCGATTGATCCGGCTGTGGATCGTGCTCGCGGGGATGGGCGGTCTCAGCTATTTCCTCTCCGAGGCGAGCCAGGCCCTCATCGCGGTGCCCGAACTCTTCCGGGTCACCCAGTTCCTGGTCCGCATCGTCGTCGCGACGACGGCGGTGCTGCTGCTGAAGAAAGGGCTGTTCGCACACGTTCAAAACGTCACCTTCGCCGCCGTGCGCGGACAGAGGAGCCGTCGCCGGGCGCAGCGGAGGGCCCTTCTCCTGGGCCTGCTCCTCGCCGGTGCGGCCATGGTCCTCGTCGCCAACCCGCCCCTGCTCGCCGCAGGGTATTGGACGCTCAGTGACTGGCTTTTCTTCGGAGTGAGCGGCTCGATCGGGCTGATCGGAAGCGCGCTCCTTCTCTCGCGCACGGCGCACCAATTGGGGCCCCGCCTTCTCCGCCGGTGGCTCCGGCCGATGCTGGTGCGGGGCCTCGGCCTCCGCTTTCCGGCCACCCGCCTGCACAATGTCGAGTTCTGGATGAACGCCGCCGCGACCCTGTGCATCTGGGCGGCGGCCGGGATCGCCGGCCTGCACCTTTGGAGCGTCGCCCCCCTTGCGCTTGCGAGCGGGGTCCGCGCCGCCGGCGAAGGCGTCACCATCGGCGGTTTGCACCTCTCCGTGCGCGATGTGGCCTTGGCATTCGCCGTCTTCGGGACCCTGATCCTGCTCACCCGCCTGACGCGGCGCACCCTGCAGACCAAGGTCTTTCCCCGAACGCGGCTCGATCCCGGCGCGCGCGCGGCGCTGTCAACGGGAATCAGCTATGGCGGAGTCGCCATCGCAACGCTAAGCGCGCTCACCACGCTCGGAGTCAGCCTCTCGCATCTCGTGCTCGTCGCCGGGGCGCTCTCGGTCGGAATCGGCTTCGGCCTTCAGGCCATTGTCAACAATTTCGTCTCCGGAGTCATCATGCTCATCGAACGGCCGATCAAAGTCGGGGACTGGGTGGTGGTCGGCGCGCACGAGGGGATCGTCAAGAGGATCAGCGTGCGCGCCACCGAGATCCAGACCTTCCAGCGGGCGTCGGTACTGGTCCCCAACTCCGAGCTCATTACCGGCACGCTCACCAACTGGACGTTCAAGGACCTCACGGGCCGGGTCGACGTCAAGGTGACCATCGCCCAGGAGAGCGACGTCGCCCGGGTGCGCGCGCTCCTGCTGGGATGCGCGCGAGATCATCCCGAGATTCTCGACTACCCGGCCCCGCGGGCAATGCTTCGCGGCTTCGGGGAGTACGGTCTCGAGTGCGAGCTTTGGGCCTTTATCCGCATCCGCGAAGTGACCGACAAGGTGCGGGTGGAAAGCGAGCTGCGCGAGGCCGTGCTCGCGGCGTTCCGACAGCATGACGTATCCATTCCCTACCCCTACCACAAGATTCACGTTGTCGCGTCGAATCGAACCCGGGCCGTCCTCCTTGCAAAGGGACAACGATCCGAGGCACAAGGGCCGATCCGCAAGTCGCGCGCCCTTCGTCGCCGAGAGGATGCAGGGGCCAGGTCGTGACGGTGGAGATCGGACAGGGATCGATTGTCGCGGCGGCACATGTGCCCGGACGGGTGATCGACGCTTGGCCTTAAAAGCGTGCCCGACCGGCTGGACTATCGGCAATTACCAGCTACAGGATCACCTCCTCGTCCTCATCGGTCGCGTCCATGAATATCGCGCCCTGCCTGAGCAATTGCTGGGCCAGGGTGATGACCTCGGCCTGCGCCTCCCAAACCTTGGATTGGCGAACATTGCCCAATGCCTCGATGTCCTCTTGCAACATCCACGCCGCGCGCTGCGACATGTTGGCCATGAATAGCTCCCGGGTGGAGTCGTTGGCGCCTTTGAGGGCCATGGCAAGCAGCGGCTTCCTCGTCTCTCGTATCAGCGCCTGAATCCCGCGCGCATTGATGCCGGCAAGGTGATCGAAGGTGAACATCAGTGCCTTGATCCTTTGCGCGGCCTCCTGGTCACGCGCTCCGAGAGCGGCGAGGAACCGGGTCTGCGTGTCGGGGTCCAAACGATTGAAGATTTCGGCGACCTTTCCGCAGTTGTCCTGCGACCGCCCGCTTAGCAGATTTCCCGCGAGCTCCTTGCCGAGCGCACGTTCCACCTCGGCAACCGCCTCCTTTGTGACCGGCCCGGAGTGCAGCATCCGCAGCATCACGTCGGCGGCCACGTCGTCGGGAAGGACGGCCAGGACGCGCCCCGCCTGAACGGGCGAGATGGCCGAAAGCACCAGGGCTACCGTTTGCGGATACTCAGCCTTCAGGTAGTTCGCAAGCACCCCTTCATTGATGCCGCTCAGCTTCTCCCAGATGGTTCGGCCGGCCGGAATCTGAAGCGGATCAAGGATTCTCCGCACCCGGTCTTCGGTCATGGTCCCGCGGAGGAAACGCTCCATCCGCTCTGGGGAGCCGACGAGCGAGCCGGGCGCGGAGAGCCTGTCGGCGAACTCGCGGATCAGGCCCTCGACTTGGCCGGTGCCGATCGCCCCGACGCCTGCCATGGTCCGGGTGATAGCTTCGATTTCCCTATCGTCCATCAGCGCGAGCAGCCTGCCGGCGCGATCCGCCCCGAGAACGAGCATGAGGATCGCCGCCTTCTCGGGTCCCGAGGGTCGGCGGTTGCCGCCTTTGCCGCCCGCTGCTGCGGGCCTCGCGGGCTTCGGGTCGCTGGCCTTTCCGAGCCGTCTCATTCGGGCTCCCGCTCGATCGCGCCAGGTCCATCGGCCCCCGGCCCTCGATCGAGGCAAGCCCTCATCCCACTCGGAAATTTGAAGTGATTTTTGCATTGACGGTGCGTGGGCACCGTAGAGACACTCACGCAGTTAACCTCGCCCGATGGCTGTTTCAAGACCGCCTGTCCGCCGCCGCGCCGAGCCCGGGGAGCGCGCGGAGGGGACGAAAGAGCCGAATTCCGCCGCCATGTGGGAATGGGTCGAGGTCGCGCCGGCCGACAATCCGAGCGCCGGTCGGGGCGGCTCGACCGCCGAGAGCGGTGCAAGCAGGTATTGGCGCCAGCTCGTCCGGATCTGCTGTTCGAGGGCGACGTCGAGATCGTTCATCAGGTCCCTGACCAGGGTGACGTACACCCTGTCCCGGTCCGGCCCGCCGAGGTTCGGCTTCACGTTGCGGGCCCGCTCGGCCTCGACCTTGATCTCGTGCTGCGGCACGCCGTCCCGGTCGCGAACCTCGAGCATCATCGAGACCCTGGCCCTCAGCCGCTCGGTTCCCAGCAGGAAGGGAACGTCCGTCTGCTGCGCGCGGATCACGCTGGCCTCGCGGATGTAGACCACGGCCTTTCCCGCGAATCCCCCGGCCTCCAGCCGATCCCGGACCCAGCGGACGACGGCGGTCTCGGGCGGCGTCGGGAACTCGTGCTCGACGTAGGGGGCCTGCATCGGCGAGCGGTACTGGGGCACGACCTCCACCGCCGCCACGTTGAGCCGGATCCGCGGCAGATGCGCGAAGGAGATGGTGTTACGCGCGGGTTCCTCGGGGACCGCCTGGCACGCCGCCAGTGCGAGGGCGGCCCCCACGGCGAGGATGACTCCACGGCGTAGAACTAAGTGCATCATCGTCTCATCTCCCGATCCGGGGCCTCCGGGCGGTTCGTCCGCTGGTCGCGGGCGAATGCCCCGGCGCCGCACCCTATGGTCCCTTCTGCACTGTCGATCATGGAGTCCAACCCGTCCGTCCCTTGGTCCGGTCCTCCGCGAGACAAGAGTTGGGCCCGACGGCGCCGTCTTGCTCGCGACAAGGCTGTGTCAAAGCTGTGCCGACCGCGAGCGAGAGGACCAGCCCGTTGCGACGCAAGGCCAGGGGCAGTCACAAATTTGACACGGCATTGCTTCGGGGCGGACGGCGGCGACGCGATTAGGATCATCGCGCAGGGCAGACAGCATCTAGGGATTGGACGATGCCGCTCTCGACCATCATCGGCGGGTTATCGCGGGGTTCGGCTCCGCCGTCGGACGTCTCGGTGTCGGAGATGAAGCGGGCGATCGGCCTGCTCGAGCGCACGCACGCGCGCCTCAGCCTCTTCATCCTCCAGTGTCAGGATGACCTTACGCCCTCGCGCTCGGCCCGTCTCGAACAGGCCCTCGACCATATCGGGGTCACCGGGCGACTGGGCGGACGCACTTTCGGGCTCCTCTATATCGGGCCGCGATGTCCGGGCAGGCGGGGCGATGCCGAGATCGAACGTCGGATCATGTGGCAATTGCGCGGCGCCCTGCGGCGCAGTGGCGACGAGCGGCTGGCGAGCCTCTTGATTCTCGATGTGGTCCACTTCTGGTCGGACCAGGGAGCGACGATCCCGAGCCTGCTCGCCAAACTCGAAACCGCCGTTCCCGGCTGGCGGTCGAACTGAGCGTCGGGAGTCCGCGGCCATCGACAGGGAGGCGAACGATGATCGCACCAAAGGACATCGTGATCGGCGTTGTCATGGGAACCGGGTTCGTCGGCACCATCGTGGCCTGCGGCCTCGTTCTTGGACTGCTCCTCGCCGCGGTGGGCGGAATCGGCTAACAGCCTGCCGATACCCAGGGGCGGCGGCATGGGATTGTCACGGGAAACTCACACCATCCCTGGCCCGCAACCGGGTATACGCGACCTGGTGGCTGTCTGATCGTTACCACGACTGACGCAAGGCCACGAACTCACCTCCCCAAGCAGCCTGGAACGGGTGAGGCTTCCCCCACCCGTTCCCTTTTTCCGGGCGACGAGGGAGAAAGGCATCTGGCCTATCGAGTGGACATCGCAATATCGGAGCGCCACAGCGCACACCACCGCGGAAACCGCCGGCAGCGCTGTTGAACGGAAGCATGATGCGACGCTGGAGATACGACTTCAATGTTCCGGGGCGCCTCGGACCCGCGGAGGCGAGCCCCGCGGGTGCCGCCCTGGAACCCGAAGATCCGCCCGGCAACATCCTCTTCATCGGCCCCGACATCGCCTTCAAGGGTCGCATCTTCAATTGCGACACGATCATCGTGCATGGCGACCTCGAGGCTTCGGTCGAGGCTCGCGGGCTTCACATCGGTGATGACGGGAGGTGCCGTGGGAAGGTGGCGGTGGAGACAGCCGACATTGCGGGTCAATTCTCCGGCGAGTTGACCGCGCGAGAGCGGCTCGTGATCCGATCGACGGGCCGAGTGGAGGGCAAGCTGCTCTACAATAGGCTGGTGGTCGAAGATGGGGGCTCGATCGTCGGGCAGGCTGCGATCGTGGAAGAGCCTGCCGTGTCCGTCGCGGTCGAGAATGCGACGCGGGTTGCGGGCGTGCTGCCCTCGGGGGGCTAGGAGGATGGCGTCCCACCGCGCGGGCCGAACGAAGGGGCCGATTCCTGGACCGCACTCCGCCCAGGCCGTCGACCCGAATTCGACAGGCAAGCCGCACGTGGAGTCGCGCGGACTTGCCACGCGCCGGTGCCGTCCGGGGTACGCCGGCGGGGCGGCCCTGTGACCGGCGTCACACCGCCGTCACGGGGCATATGAGACACTGGCCGCGGACGCGATGAGAGGCCCATTGAGGCCCGAATGCACACTGCCTGGCGCTGCTTGGCGCCGTAGTCCGGCGGTGGATTGCGCTTCCCCGCCGGGGCGAGGCCCAACTCGGACGCGGGCGCGCGCAGGAGGTGCGGCGGAATGACGAGGCTGGACGTTCACGACCGCAAGGTCTTCCGCGCCGGAGGCGTGATCTACGCCGAAGGCGAGGCGGGAGATTGCGTCTACATCGTTCAATCGGGCGCGGTGGAGCTGGTCCGAAGCACCGATGACGGGCCGCTCGTCATCGCGCGCGTCGGCCCCGGCGGACTGTTCGGCGAGAAGTCGCTGATCGACGGCCGGCCCCGTTCGGCGACCGCGCTCGCCGCCCAGGATACGGTCTGCGTCGTGGTTCCGCACAGCGCGTTTGCCGACAAGCTCCGCCGGACGGATCCCTTCGTGCGGATGCTGCTCAATCTCATCGTCGCTGATTTCCGCCGGGCCCTGACGAAGGACCCGGACGACACGGGCGGTCGCGGCGCCACCGGCGGACCTTGACCCGAATACGCGACCGCCAAATTTATGGGAGGTTGGTGGAGGCGGCCCTTTTTTTGGCCCAGGGTGTCGAGGAGGCGAAGACCGGTCATGCGGCGGAACCTTGCGAATGCACTCCTCGTCGTTTCGCTCGGCCTCGTCGGTTGCGCCCAGGTTACCGAGGTCGCCGACCAGGCCGCCATCAGGCTGGACGGCATGCTCGGCCAGGGGCGTGGCGCGCGGACCGAGGCGGCGAACGAATCCGAGCGGGCCTATCGGCAGGGTTTGCGTTACATGAACGGCGAGGACATGGCCCGCGACGAGCGACGGGCCGCGACCTATTTCCAAGAGGCGGCCGCGGCTGGAAATGCCGACGCCCAGTTCCTCCTCGGGCTCTCCTACCAGGACGGACAGGGCGTGGCGAAAGACGAGACGGAGGCTGTCCGCTGGTTCCGCGCCGCCGCCGCGCAGGGCCACGCCGACGCCCAGTATCTGCTCGGGCTCGCCTCGTGGCGTGGTGTCGGGACGACCAAAGACGCCGCCGAGGCGGTGCGCCGGTTTGCCGAGGCTGCCGCCTCGGGCCATGCCGGCGCCCAGTATCATCTAGGCGTCGCCTATGGGTCGGGGCAGGGGGTCGAGCCCAACGACGAGGCGGCGCTCCTCTGGCTCGAGCGCGCGGCCGCCCAGAACCACCCCGAGGCCCAGTTCCTCTTCGCCTCGGCCTTCACCAACGGCCGCGGCACCGGCAAGGACCACGCCTGGGCCGCCCGCTGGTACGGAAAGGCCGCCGAGCAGGGCCTGGCGCGGGCCCAGTACATGCTGGGGCTGTCCTACGGCGCCGGTCTGGGCCTGCCCAAGGATCTCGAGCGGGCGTTCTTCTGGCTCAGCCTGGCGGCCGAGCGCGGCGACGAGGACGCCGCCGTGCTCCGCCGCTCGCTCTCGGGGAGGCTCCCGCCCGAGGTGCGGGCACGTGTCGAGAGCCGCGCCGCGGACTGGCACCCGACCCAGGGGGAAGGCCCGGAGGACGGGCCGACGGTGAGATTCGTTCAGATCGCGCTCCGGGAGATCGGCTTCGACCCAGGGCCCGTGGACGGGGCATACGGGGCGCGTACCCGCCAAGCCCTGGTCGCCTTCCAGCGGCGCGCCGGGCTCGACGCCGACGGCAGCGTGAGCGCGGTCGTGCTGGCGCGGTTGCGCGCCGATCGCGCTCTCAAGAAGTCGAACTGAACGGACTCGAACGGAGGTGCCGTATTTGCGCGAGTTGCCGAGCCCGAGCCGCCATCCGGCCGCCGTCATCGCCTCCGGGGCAAACGTGCCGATGGCGGCCGGGGGTCGGTTTCGGACCCGGCGCGCGTCTCGCGCCGGGATTGGTCGTGTCGCGGACGCTAAGCTAGAATGGTGCCGCCATGCCCTTCCCCTCGAGCGCGTGGGAGTCGACATGAAAAGCGACGCGGCGCTGGCCACGATTGGACTGCTCTTCTTGGGAGCCTGCACCCTCCCGTGGGCCAGCCCTTGGGAGGGCACGCGGCCGGCTTCGCCGGGCCAAGCTGCGCCGGACAAGCCTGCGGCAGCGGCCGCCGCGGTCGGTCCGAAGCCCGCCGCGATCGCCCGTCCAGCGCCGGGCCTTGAGCCTCAGGCGCTGGTCGGGCTCGATCCCGAGCAGGCCGAATTCATTCTCGGGCGCCCCTCCGACGTTCGCCAGGAGCCCCCTGCCACCGTCTGGACCTACCGCTCCGGGTCCTGCACGCTCGACCTGTTCTTCTACGCCGACATCCAGAGCCGCGCACTCAAGTCGCTCGCCTTCGACCTCAAGGCGCCGGCCACCACCGAGTCCGCACGGCGCGACTGCTTTGCCACCATCGTCGCCGACCATCGTGAGCGACGATAGCCCCACCCAGAGGCCCGTCCACGTGGCGGTGGTGGACGACGACGGCCTGTTCCGCGAGTCCCTGGAGCAGAACCTCCGCGACGCCGGCTTCGAAACCATTGCCTTCGCCGACGGCCCGGAGGCGCTCGCCTACTTCGCGGGCGGGGGCGAGGCCGATCTCGTGGTCCTCGACTGGAAGATGCCGGGGATGAACGGGATCGAGGTGCTCCGCAGGCTGCGCGGGGACGGTAGGCCGGTTCCGGTGATCTTCCTCACCGCCTTGACCGACCAAATCTTCGAGGAGGCAGCGCTGGGCAGCGGCGCCATCGACTTCGTCGAGAAGACGAGGAGCTTCTCGATCCTGCGGCACCGGATCGAGCTAATTGTCGGCGGCGCCAAGGGGCGCGGGCAAGAAGCGCCGCCGCGGCCGGAAACGAAAGAATCTCCGAGTCTGCGAATCGGCGATCTCGAACTCTCGCTTGACAGCCACCGGGCGCTCTGGAGAAATCGCCACGTCGAGCTCACGCTGGCCGAGTTCCACATGGTTCACCTCCTCGCCGCGCGCGCCGGCAAGGACGTCGACTACCGGGAGCTCTACGACGTCGTGCACGGCGAAGGCTTCATCGCCGGCGAGGGCCCCGAGGGCTACCGGGCGAACGTCCGTACCTTCATCAAGCGCATCCGCGAGAAGTTCCGCGACGCGGACTCGACGTTCGACCGCATCCAGAACTACCCGGGCTTCGGCTACCAATGGCTGCCCGACAACACGCCGCCATCGTGACGATCCTGGGCGCGCCCGCGAGGATCGCCCGCTCGCTCGCCGGCAAGTTCGCCATCCTGCTGGTCATCTTCGCGATCGTCCCGCTCATTCTCTATGGGCAGTTCCGCGTCGCCGACGAGGAGAAGCGCGGCCTCGTGCTGAATGCCGTCGGCGAGCAGGGGCGACTGATCGCCCAGGGCCTGGCGCCGTTGCTCCGCGACTTCGGCGGCCGCAGCATCCCCGCCCTCAATGACGCGCTGGCCCGGTTCGGCGGACAGTCGCTCCGGATCAAGCTGCTGCTCCGCGCCCCCGGTACCACCGGTTCCGGCGGTTTTTACTACATTGCGGCTTATCCCAGGGTCTCGGGCGACTATCTCGAGAAGGACCGCACCGAGCTGATCGGGTCCGGCGTCCTTGCCCGGCTCGGCGAGGGCTGCACGGGCGACGAGCACTCGGCCCAGCGCTACCGAAACCCGGCCGGCGAGGAGGAGGTTCTCACCTCGCTCACCCCGGTGAGCACGGACAAGGGCTGCTGGGCCGTGATCACCTCGCATACGGGCTCCGAATACCTCGGCTCGACCCTCGGCCGCTCCTACTGGCAGAGCCGCGAGGTGCGGCTCGCCGCGTTCATCTACCTCCTGATGGCGGCCCTGGTTGCGGCCCTCTTCCTCGGCCTGTGGCGGAATCTACAGCGCTTCGCGCGCCTCGCGCAGCGGCTGAGCGCGGCGCCGCCCGACTCCGAAAACTCCTTCGCCGCGCTCAACCGGGTTCCGGAACTTTCGGGGATTGCCTCCGAATTCGACCGCATGGTCGACGTCCTCCGTCGCACCGCCGGGGCCATCCGCCACGCCGCCGAAGAGAACGTTCACGCCCTCAAGACCCCGATCGGCATCATCGCGCAGTCCCTCGATCCGATCCGGCGCGCCTTGCCGGCCGAGGCGGAGGGCGCGCGCTCGGCCTGCGACCGCGTCGAGCGCTCGGTGGAGAGGCTGGACGCGCTCGTCTCCGCCGCCCGGCGCATGGAGGAGGTGATCGCCGAGTCGATGAGCCCGCCGCGGGCGCGACTGGCCCTCTCCGATTTGCTCGCGCGCCTCCTCACGACCTTCGAGGAGACCATGGCCGCGCGGGGCGTGCGCCTGGAGCGGAGCATCGAGCCGGGGCTTGCCCTGCTCGCCGGCGAGGAGACCATCGAAGCCGTGATCGAGAACCTCCTCGAGAACGCCCTCGGGTTCTCCCCCGCGGGCCGCTCGATCCGCGTCACCTTGCGCAAGGACGGACGGTCGGCCGAGCTGTGGGTCGAGGACGAGGGGCCGGGGGTCGAGCCCGCGAATCTCGATCGCATCTTCGAGCGTTACTACTCACACCGCCCATCCCGCCCGGATCAGCCGGCCGACGACGAGACCCACTTCGGCATCGGCCTCTGGATCGTCCGCCGCAACGTCGAGTCCCTGGGCGGATCGGTCCGCGCCGAGAACCGACCCGAGGGCGGCCTTCGCGTGCGCCTTCGCCTGCCTCTCGCGTGAGCCCATCGTAGGCGCCGCCGGCGCACGACCTGCGCACCCAGCGTTTCCGCGGCGCTCCCTCCCGTCACAGATTTGACACGCCTTTGTCGCGGGCCTTCCACGCCCGGCTTTCTTACGATTGCCGCCGAAAGCCGCTCCCGCAACGGCAACGGAGACCGGGACATGCGCAAAGCCGAGACGATGCTCATGGCGAGCCTCCTGCTGCTGGCCGCAGGCTGCGCCGAATCGGACGGGAAGGCGAACGCGGGCTACGGGCCGGCAACGGTGACGCCCGCGTCTGCGCCTTCGGCAGAACCCCCGGAAGGCGACCCCGCGAGGGCCGCCGGAAGGGCGGCTCCGGCGTCCCCGCTCCTGCCCGGAATGCCGGCGGACGCGCTGTTCCTGTTTTTCCGCTGGATCGACTACGACCTCGATGCCGTGCGCGACGGCGAGGCGTCCGTTCCCAGGCTTCTGGTGGCGGGCTTGCCGCCGGACCTGCGGGGGCTGCACCCCATCGCGGAGCGCAAGGAGCTGTTCCTGGGCGCGGTCTTGCCGGCCGTGCTGGAGGTCAACGACACCATCCTCCGCGACCGACGCTTCCTTACGCGGATCCAGGCGCGCATCGAGATGGGCGAGTGGCTCGACGCCGATGAGCGCGGACGGCTCGATTCAATCGCCGATCGCTATGGCACCGGCGATTTCGACGAGCTCCTGCTGCGCGTCGACGTCGTTCCCTCGGCCCTTGTCCTCGCCCAGGCGGCGATCGAGAGTGGCTGGGGCACCTCGCGCTTTGCCCGCACCGGAAACGCCCTCTTCGGACAGCGAGCCTGGGGCGGGAACGGAATGAGACCGCGCGAGCTCGACTCGCCGCCGTTCCGGGTGCGCGCCTTCGAGCATCTGCTGGCCTCAGTCGAAGCCTATGTCCATAACCTCAACACGTTCCCCGCCTATCGGGCCTTCCGTGCCCGACGCGCGGCGATGCGGCGCGGGGGCGGACCCCTCGACAGCCACACCCTCGCCGGCACGCTCCACCGCTATTCGGAGCGTGGCGCCGACTACGTCAGGGAACTTCGCGCCATCATCCGCGCCAACCGGCTGGAGGGGCTCGATTCGGCAAAGCTGATGGAAAGCGCGCAGCAAGCAGACCAAGCCTGAGCGAGAGACTCAATGACGGAGAAAGGAGTACGCCCATGAAACGGATCACATACGCCATGGCTATCGTAGTCATGCTCAGCATGACCGCCTGCTCCAATCTCGACACCCAGGAAGAGCGCGCACTGAGCGGCGGCGCCATGGGTGCCGGCGGCGGCTTGGTGATCGGTACCCTCGTCGGCGGCCCCCTCGTCGGGGCACTCGTCGGGGCGGGCGCCGGAACGGCCGTCGGAGCCTTCACCTCGAACGGTCAGGTGCACGTCGACCCCCGTCCGGCACAGCGACAGCCGGCTCAACGCGAGCCGACCCGGCTCGGCCAATACCAGCCGACGAATCGCTGACCGATCACGAACGACAACCGCCAGCGCTCGAGGGGACAAGCCATGTGGACAATAATCGCGATTCCGTTGCGGCCCCGCGTCAACGCACTCCTCGGCGCGGTCCTTGCCGCCTCGCTTCTGGCGACGGGGGCATCGCCGGCCCTCGCCGATCCGCCGCCATGGGCGCCGGCGCACGGCTATCGGGCGAAGAAGCATGGCCACGCGCCCTCGGCGACCGCGGTCTATTTCGTGCCGTTCGATCTCGACCTCGGCCGCTGCAACCGGCAGGCGCTGGGCGGCGTGCTCGGCGGCGTCGCCGGCGGGGTGGCCGGCTCGGGCATCGGCAAGGGCGATGGACGGACCGCGGCCATCATCGGCGGAACTCTCCTCGGCGTGCTGATCGGCGGCAGCATCGGGCGGAGCATGGATGTGGTCGACCAGCACTGCGTGGCGCAGACGCTGGAGCACGCGCCCGACGGCCAGACCATCGCGTGGAGTGGCCCGCGGGCGAACACGCGCTACGAGGTGACGCCAAGGCAGACCTATCAGGTGGCCGACGGACGCTACTGCCGCGAGTACGTCACCGAGGCGGAGATCGGCGGCCGGAGCCAGCAGGTTTACGGCACCGCCTGCCGTCAGCCCGACGGCGCGTGGCAGCTGGCAAATTGAGGCGTCGGGGCCTTTCGTTCGAGGCCAACGGAACCCAGCCATGCGGCCAGTTCTTCAAATGCGACATGTTGAGGAGGCACAAATGGGCGTCAATCGTCATACCGTGAGGGGCATGCGTCATGCCGTGAGGCGCATGGTCCGCGTCCTGGTCGTGGCCGCGGCAACCGCTGTCGCGGCCTGCGCGACGAGCGACGAGGTGACGGCGTTGCGGAGCGATGTGAGCGCGGTTCGGGGCGCCGCGGCCGATTCCCAGAAGGCGGCCGAAGCGGCCGCCGCAAACGCCAAGGCCGCGGCGGATAGCGCCCGCGCGGCGGCGGAGAACGCCAAGGCTGCGGCGGAGAGCGCCCAGGGCGCAGCCCGACAGGCCGAAGCCGCCGCGCAACAGGCGAGGGCGGCCAGTGTGCAGGCCGAGCGTAACCATAGCCAGTCGGTCCGGAAATAAGTCGAGCTTGTCAGGAGCCGCGCAGAAGCCGAGCAACCCGGGACAGGCAGTGTGGGTGATCTCCACTGTGGCAGGAATGCAACGCGTCTATGAGAAAGTGCTACTGCGAGAAGGTGGGGGCTGCGTGGGCGTGAAATCACCGACAGCGGACGCTGTCAGTCTCGGTCTAATTACTCGCACTTGGGGTACGTTTCTCAAAGACCGAATCGCTGAGGGATTTCCGGCGGGCTGGGTTTGTGATCGAGATGCGGGCTGGGGTATGGAGGCTAGGTGCGACCTCGGCGAGACGCTGGAGATGATCGGCGGCGCGGCGCAAGAGTTCCAACGGTCGTATGAAGGAAGGGCACGTAAGTTTGTTCCTATGCGGATACTTGACGTTCGCCGAATTCAATCTCGCCCACACCGGCGATGGGATGGCGACTGCCGGACGTGTTTGGCAAGGCGATGGGCACGTTTCCTCGGCCACCCAGGAATCGATCGATCCGAGCCGCCGCCTCCGCCGCTTCCGCGACACACGCCGCGACCGACGGCCCGGAGAAGTAGTTGCCGGTGAGAAAGATGCCAGGCTGGCGGCCACTCGCATCGACCAAGGCGGCGACGCGGTCCTGATGGCCGAGGCGGTACTGCGGCAGGCCCAGCGGCCAGTGCCGCACCCGCGCGACCAGGGGCTGGCCATGGGCACCGATCAGGTCGCGAAATTCGCGACGGGCGAAGGCGATAAGTTCGTCGGCCGATGCCGCTCCCAGTCCGGGCTCGCGCGCCCCGCCGAAATACCCCGCCACCGCCACGTGACCCTCGGGAGCGCGTCCGGCGAACATGGTCGAACAGAACTGGGCGCCGTTGAGGGTACGCCGTTCGTCCTCGGCGGCAAGGAAACCAAGGCCGTCAAGGGGATGGTCGACGTCTTGGCGCCGGAAGCCGAGGAACACCACCGCGAGCGGCGGCGCGTCGATCCCCGCCGCGGCGGCTGCCGCCGGACCGTCGATGCCGTCGAGCAGCCGGGCCGCGACATGCGGCTGGGTGGCGATGAGCACGGTCCGGGCGTCGATACCGCCGGCGGCGCCGAGGTCCAGCCGGAAGCCGTGCCGACGCCATTCGATCCGGCGCACCGTGACCCCGGTCTGCACGGTCTCGCCGAGCCGACGGGCGAGCGCCCGCGGCAGGGCGCCGATCCCGCCGCGCCACGAAAACAGGCGGCTGCCGGGCATTGTCGCGCCGTGCCGGCGCCGGCGCAAAATGCCGCCAAGGACAGAGCCGTGCCGGCGTTCGAGTTCGACCAGCTTGGGGAACAACGCCGCGACCGAGACCTCGCTCGCCCGCGCCGCGTAGATGCCGCCGACCAAGGGGTCGATCACCCGCGCCGCGAACTCGGCCCCGAAGCGGCGCGCGCAGAAGGCGGCGACGGTCTCCTCGCCGCCGCCGCGGGGCATTGCGACCTCCGCCGCCAGGCGAAGTCTTGCCCCGAGGGAGAGATAGTCGGAACACAGGAAGCCGAGAGGGTGAACGGATATCCCGCAGAGAGCCCCGCGCGACACCAGGTAGCGGCGGCGCACGCCGGCGCCGAGGTCGCATCGCTCGGGATCGAGCCCGAGTTCGCGTGAGAGCCCGGTGGCGACGGGAGCGCCGGCATTGACCGTGCTGGGGCCGTGCTCCATCAGAAATCCGTCGAGGCGCTCGGACACTGCGTTGCCGCCGATGTGGGCTTGGCGTTCGAGCACCGTTACCCGGTAGCCGCGCCGGCGGAGGCCATAGGCGGCGGCGAGCCCGGAGATGCCACCGCCGATGACGACGGCGTCAAGCATCTCCGCCCCACCGCCCAGGGAAGCGGCCGACCCCGGGCGGCGGCCCCGCGCCGACGAAGCGGCGTGGCATCGACGCCTGCAGGTCATCGGCGGTCACCGTGCCGCGCCCGCGCCGGCGGGCGGCGTCCTCGATCCGCTTCCGCACCATGCGACGGAGGAATGGCGGCACTCGCGCGAGCCGACTTTCCGCCTCGGCGGTCCAGGAGATATCGCCGGTGGCGTCGTGCAGGGGCTCGATCACGGAGCCGCCCTGCGGCCGGTAGGAGCACAGGAAATCCTCGCCCATGAGCGCACCGCTGCGGGCCAGGGGCCGCGCCCGGCAACCGCCGCAGATCTTGCGGTATTCGCAGCATCCGCAGCGGCCATCGAGCCGCGGCGCGCGGAGCCGGCAGAACATCGGTGCGTCTCGCCAGATGTCGGCGAACGGAGTGGTTCGGACGGAGCCGGCCGGCGTCTCGATATAGGGGCAGGCCGTGACCTCGCCTTCCGGCGTCACCCGGCAGTAGCGGGTGCCGGCGAGGCAGCCTCCGGCCTCGTAGCCGTGCGCCAGGGTGATCGGCCAGGAGGGATCGAGTTCCATCGCCATGCGCTTGAAGTGCGGCGCACACTTGGCCCGCACCAGAAGTCTAGTCTCCTCGTGCGCGGCACGGGTGACGCGGCGGAGAACGTCGTCGTAAGTGCCAGAGGAGACGTTGGCGAACCGCTCGCCGCGTCCCGTGCAGACCAGGAAAAAGACATTGAGGGCCAGGGCCCCGGCCGAACGCGCGAATGCGATCATGGCCTCGAGTTCGGCGGCGTTGCGGTTGGTGACCGAGAAGTGGATCTGGAAGGCGAGCCCGCCCTGCCGGCAGGCGTCGATCGCCGTCATCGTTCGTGCCCAGGCGCCGGGCCGGCCGCGGAAGCCGTCGTGGTAGGCGGGATCGAGCGAGTCGAGACTGATGCCCACTCCCGCGACGCCGGCTTCGATAAGCGCGGCGACGCGCCTCGCGTCCAGTACCGTCCCGTTGGTTCCGACTACGACCATGAGGCCGAGGCCGACGGCATGGCAGGCGATCGCTTCGAGATCGGGACGCAGCAATGGCTCGCCGCCGGTCAGCACGACCATCGTCTCGCCGCCGAGCGAGGCGATCCCATCGAGCACCGCTGCGACCTCGGCAGTGGCGAGCTCGGCGCCCGTGCCGGCGCGGCGCGTGCCGGCGTCGAGGTAGCAGTGCGCACACGCGAGATTGCAGCGGCGCGTCAGGTTAAGCGCGACCAGGAAGGGCGCCTCAGCCGCCGGCGCCATGGTCCCGCTCCTTTCCGCCGCGCCGGGAGCGGTGTCCTCCCGACCGCATCGTCTGCTTCATCGCGAGGCGGCCCTCGGCGATGGCGGCCTCCATCGCCTCCAGGGTGATCTCGGCGGTGCCGGCTTCGAGGGCAGCGGCCTCTGCACGTCGGCGCAACGCCGGACGCACCGGCTCTGGAACCCGCGCGAGCCGCGCCAGGGCGGCGGCGCTCCACCCCGGTTCAGGGGCGGCACAGGCGGCGACCGCGGGATCGCCGACCCCCTCGGAATGGGCCATCCTCCCCGCCGCCTTGGACCCGCCGCGTCCGGCTGGACAGAATCGCTCGGTCGCCTCGTCGATCAGCGCCGCGGTGACGACCGTGTGGCCACGCTGCTGGGCAAAGCGCAAGATGGCCATGCGCACCATCTTGCGCGCCGTCTCGGGCACGCGCTCCATCTTAGCCTCGGCTTCCTTGCTCCAGCCGATCGTCTCCTCGGCAACGATGTCGAGGGCCGGGCTGTAGGGCACCTGGCCGAGCCACACGTGGCAGGGCGCCATGCGCAGCAGGTTCTCGGCGTTCCCGCCGATGTCGAGGCCGGGGTCGGCGTGGGTGCCGGTCTTGCCGATCACCAACAAGCTGGCGCCGACGCGCTGGAGGTACTCGAGAATCGCCCGGTAGGCCCTGCCGGTAAGGAGCGTGCAGACGAGCGCGACACCTTCCTCGGCCGCGATCGTGCGGGCGACGTCCAGGTGCGCCTGGTAGATTTTGGCGAGACCGTCGTCGATCAGCTCCTCATGGAGCCTCTCCTGCTCCTTGAAGCGGAAAAGCCTGCTCGCCTCGTCGCTGAGGACGCCGGCGATCTTGTTGAAGGCGGCATAGTGGTAGTACGGGTCGAAGGCAGCCACCGCGTGGACCTCAGCGCCGAGGCGCCGCCCGATGTCGAGGGCGGTCCGGAGCGCGCCGAACGAGCGAGGCGAGCCGTCGAGCCCGACCACGATCGGGCCGGCGCCGATGGCGCGGTCCGGCTCGCGGACAACGAGAACGTCGATGGGGCTGCGCCGCGCCACCCGCTCGCAGACGCTGCCGATAGCGCTGCCCGGGGCGGCACCGAGGCCGAGCGCGCCAAGGGCAATCAGGTCGAATTCGCCGCTCTCC
This sequence comes from Pseudomonadota bacterium, assembly GCA_016202695.1. GTDB lineage: Bacteria > Pseudomonadota > Alphaproteobacteria > JACQOE01 > JACQOE01 > JACQOE01. Next base: position 22,961 of record JACQOE010000007.1, read on the forward strand.
GCCGCTTCGACGATGCGCCGGTAGTTCTTGCCCTCGGGGCTGCGGCGCCCATAGGGCAATCCCGCTTCTGCGCACACCCGCCCGGCGTGGTCGTGGTAGCTGTCGCTGACGATGTTGAGGCCGCGGGTGATGAGATCGTCGTGGATCTCCCGCTGACTTTCGAGGGTTTTTTCTTCGCGGTAGCGGTCGGGCAGGCCCCCTTCCATTTGGCGAAACCGGCGATCGTGCAGCTTGGCGGCATAGACGTGGATACCGGTGATCGCGCCCCCAACGCTTCCGCACAGCTTGATCGCTTCCATGAGCGCGCGGTTGGCATGGTCCGAGGCATCGAGAGCCACCAGAAAACGCTTGGGTAAGCACGACGCCGTTTGCTCGACGGCCGGATCGGCGACGCTGGTCGGGGGAGCGGGAGCGAGCGTCATGGGGACCTCACGGAATGAGGTAGAAGAACACGATCAGGAGGACGATCGCCAAGTTGGCGAGCACGCCGACCCGAACCAGCCAGGTGAAAAGCGGCCGTTCCTTCGAGACCGGCGGCGGGATGGATCGGTCGGTCATGGTCATTTCCCTTCCCCGTGCTCGCGCCGTCCGCCCGCGCGCCGCGCCCGCGCCGACGCACCGAGGAGCCCGCCGGCCAGCAGCAGGGCCACCGCCGTCGGAACGTAAGCGGTCTTGAGCGAGGGTGCGGGCTCGAGCCACAGCCACACCCAGGGCGTGAGGGTGTGCTTGGAGCCTTTCTCGCCGTTGGATCCGTCCCAGTTGGCGAAGGCGACGGGGATCAGGCGCCCGCTCTCGAAGGGAACGTCGCCTGTGTCGCCCAGCCGCGAGCGCCGGAAGACGACCCGCCATGTGCCATCCGTGTATTCGCCACTGGCCGAAAGGCCCGAGGGGGCGGGATCGCGCTCTACTTTCGATCCCATGCCCCTCATGTCGAAGAGGGCGTAAGCGGAACCTGCCCCGGCGCGACCGGCCCGCCAGTACCAAACGTTTACCGGATTGGCGGCGTCGCCATGGCCGAAATAGGGCTTGTCGGGTCCCTCTGACGGCGCGACTGGGAACTGGGCCGCGACTGCGTCCTCGAACATCTCCCCCGGAGCCAGCGCGGCCTGTACCCTGTCGCCAGGCCGGCTCGGCGTCGGGTCGTCCCATTCAACCAGAAGTGCCACCTCTCGGTCGTTGTAAAGGGCGCGCACGGTGACCTGGTCAACGACAGGCGTGAATAAGCGCTCGGCGGCGATGATCTGGGGCGCGAGGCGGAAGCTGACGGCGGGAGCATCGAGCCAGACCTGGGCGGTGACGTCGGCGGGAATCTCCTCCGCGCGATAGCTCGCTTTCGCCACGTTGGCCGCCGGGCTCGGCCGGCGCGCGGGATCGGCGAGCGAAGCCACGTAATGGGCGACCGACCACCGCTCCCACTCAGTCAAGGCATCGGGCTTGCCGGCATCTCCAAACGCGGGCATGGGCATTCCCGGGATACCGACGGTGATGCGCGTGTAGATGTCCTTGACGTCGCTACCGCCGCGGAAGGTCCAGGGCCGCGTCAGGTTGCGGGGCCATGCGGGCGCGCCCCAGTCGTCCTTGAGCTTCTTCGACGGATTGCCCTTGCCGGCGTCACCGTGACATTCGTGGCACTTGGCCTTGCGATACGTGTCTTTGCCCACGGCGACGAGCTGCGGCGAGTCGGCGGGCCGGCCGGCAAGGGAAATGGGCGGCCCCGGCTCCTCGGCCTCGAAGATATCGCTGAACGTCTTGACGTAGGCCACCACGTTCTGGCGGTCGCCCTCGCCGAGCACGTCCTTCCACCCGGGCATGGCGGTGCCCGGCATCCCCTCCGCCACCATGCGGCCGATATCCTGGTCGGAGGGGGGCCGCGTGCCCTCGGTCGATTTGTACTTGTAGACGCCGAGGGTGAAGTCGCGCGGCCGCGGCATCAGGAACGGCGCCGCCGGCCCGTTCCCGTCGCCTTCCGCACCGTGGCACCGGGCGCACCAGCGGTCGTAGACGGCCCGCCCGACCTCGCTGTCGGCAGGCGCGGCTGCGGCTAGCGCCTGAGCGAGGAGAAGAACGAGCGGGATCGCGAGACGCCTCATGAGTCCCTCACCCGTGGCGCCTGTCCGGTGAAGTCATAGAGGAAGAGAATCACCTGCCAGATTTCGGTTTCCGACAGGAAGCGATGCCATATCGGCATCGAGGACATCCACGGCCAGCCCTCGCGGGGCAGGCCGGGCCCGCCGGTCGCGATGCGCCAGAACAGATAGGATTCCCGGAGCTGGGCGATGGTGCCCACGTCCCGGAAGTTGGCGGGCCGCGGATGGAAGGCGTCGGCGTAGTGACCCTTCCCATCGAGCTTGTCCCCGTGACAGAAGAAACAGTTCTTGAAATAGAGTTCGGCCCCGGCCTTGACGTGGTCCGCGAATTTCGACTTGTCGGCGCGCAACGGGTTGTTCAGCGTCGACAGGTCGTACGCCTTGCCGCCGATGGAGAAGGACGCGGGCGGCGCCGGGTGGATCGCGCGCAACTCGGGCGGAGTCTCCAGACGGGGACGCACCGCGTCATAGGCCACGTAACCGCCCGCGAGGCTGATCGCGGCGATCACCAGGGTTCGCACCACACGCACTTCGTCCGCGCCGAAGAAGTATCGAAGCTCTCCACGGACGCGGCCCCAGAGAACCTCGTCGGCGGCCGTGTAGAGGAGGACCACATTCGCGATGAAGAACAGATAGATCCGGGCCAGGTGAGCGGGCACCACAGGCCAGGTTCCCGGCTTCAGCAAGGCGCCGATTGCGGGAATCCCCGCCTCGACGATCGCGTAGGCGAGTGCCACGACCAGGATCGGACGGATCGCCCGGGGAACCTTCACCTCAGCGTCCCTCCGCCAAATAGTCGACGATCATCTGAAGCTCGGCGGCGAGCATGCGGTCGCCATAGTCCTCTGGCATGAGGCCCGGCTCGAAGCCCTCCGCCGTCACCCTGGCGGGAAAGAGGATCGATTCGACGATGAAGTCCCTGGCGCCCATGCCGGCGACGCGGTTGGCGGCGGTTTCCCGCAGCTTCCGGAGGTCAGGTCCAGGCAGCCGTGCGCCCTCTTCGACGGCGAGGCCAGGAAGGTGGTGGCACATGTCGCACTGGAATTTTTGCAATGCGGCGACCGCGTCGGGCGCCTTCTCGCCGACTGTAGCCTCGGCCGCCGGCCGCTCGACCCCGCTCGCCGGAACCGGTCGGGGCGCGACCGTCACCTTCGCCCCGGCCGTGGACTGGAGATGGGCGATCACGGCGTCGATCTCGCCCGGGCTGAGCGCGAGCGCGCCTCGATTTGCCCCGGGCATCGGGCTCTCGGTGTCGCCCGAGCCCGGCTTGCCGAAACCTTTGACCACGTAAGCCGAGGGCTCGATCATCGACTCCCGCAGGTATTCCTCCAGGCTCTTCGCGTTCCCGCGATACCGGGGGTCGTCGACCCGTTCGCGCCACACCGTCGCGATGGCGTCGAGCTTTGGCGCCCGGTCGCCGAGGCCGGAATGGCAGAGTACGCACGCGCGCGCGTAGATCCGGGCGCCGGCGGCAACGAATTCCTCGATCATCATCGCCCCGCTAACCTGCTCCTCGGCCGGCGGCGGCTCGGGGACCAGTTGCGGAATGCCGTAGTACGAGAACGCCGTGAACAGGCCGATCAGACCCACGGCATAGCCGCCGACGCGGAGGACTCCGGTCATGGCGTCGCCGGCGCCGCTACGGGCCCGCTCGCCACCGCTTGCCCGCGGCCGAGACCGGACAGCCAGAATACGAACAGGATCAGCAGGAGGAAAACCAGCGTGGAGGCGCTCACGATCGATGTCGCATGGCCGATAGTGGGCGTGAAGGCGTCGGCCGAGCCGTCGCGCATCACCGTGTAGACGTGCCAGTGCTGGCGGATCGAGGAGCGGATATAGCCCATCAGCCCCATCAACCAGGTGAACGCCACCGCCAGCGTGAACAGCGCGTATTGCGCGCGCGTCGGCATGCGGCCCCAATGGATCATGTGGACCCGCTCGGAGCGCGAGGCGATCGCCTCGTCCACGACAACACAGACGACGATGACGAGCAGCGTCGTCGCCACCTGGGGTACGGAGAGACCGATCCGCACGTTGGCGGGGACGAAGTAACCGTAGACGCCGAGCCAGACGATGTTGGCCACCGCCGCGATGTAGAACGCCACCTGGAGCCGGGTCGCCCGCGCCATCCACGACTGCGTGGAGCGTACCATCGACCGGCGGAACAGCTGATAGGTTAGGAAGGTTGCGAGGATCATGACATTGACGGCGGTGTTCTTCGCCGACATCAGGCCAAGCGGACCGAGAACCGGGTGATAGGCACCCCCAAGGGCGGCGGTTTCGCGCGCCGTCATGACGAGGGTGTGCGGCGTGAACCACACGAGGAAACAGATGACCAGGACGCCGGCGATGTACTTGACGAGGTATGCGGTGCGGCTGGTGCCGTCGAGCCGCGCCATCCCGCACCACAGGTAGAAGTTGGCGGCGAGGAAGATGGTGCCGATGAGGACGGCCTGAATGATGAACAGCCAAGCGAAGACCCCGCCCATCAGGGTGATGCCCATCTGCTGGCTGTAGTCGTAGATCTCCTTGGTCATCCAATAGCCGGCGAACGGCAGCGGCAACAGGGCGACGATGGCGACCCCGTTGGCGGTGTGTCCCATCCAGTCGTAGTGGGCCTTCTCCCCGGGCGTGCGGGCGGCGATGAACCTGTAAGCGGCATAGGCGCCGACGATCGCCCCCCCATAGGCGATGTTGGCGAGAAAGCGGTGCACGTTGAGCGGAGTCCAGAGCGGCCCCGCGACGGCGGCCCACACGTCGCCGGCGAAAACGCCCCGCGCGTCGACGCCGCTCGGCGCCATCATGAAAGTCGCCCAGGAGTTTGACAGCACCATCAGGGCGGTACCGACCAGGTTGAGGCCGAGGCCGAGGAGAATGTGGCCCGGCTTGCGCCGCCCTTGCATGGCGTCCCACCCGTAGTAGTACGCATAGAGGCAGGCCGTCTCGGCGAGGAAAAGGAGGGCGTAAAGCAGCATGACGGGGCCGAAGATGCCCGTCAGGTAGGCGAACAGACCGGGATAGAGGGCCACCAGCGCGAAGACCAGGATCCCGCCCGAGGTCGCGGTCAGCGAGAACGCGCCCATGCTGATCTTGATGAACTCGTGGGCCATGCGGTCGTAGCGGGGATCGCGATTGCGCCAGCCGATGAACTCGATCGCCAGCACAAAGATCGGCACCCCCAGCACGAACGCAGCGAAGAACAAGTGGAGTTGCGCCGCCACCCAGACCACGACCCGGCTGTTGAGGCCGCCGTACCTGGGGTAGTCGGGGGGGGTGAGTTTGGGTGCCCCTGGATGCCCAACCGCGGCCTCGGCCGCGGATACGGTCTCGGCCGCCATCGCTCCCGAGGGAGAGGCAACGAGCGCCCGACCGCCGCCGGAGGCGAGCAGGACAAGCACCAGCAATAACATCACCGCCAATGCTTTCATCGCGACGCCTAACCGAGCGAAAGCTCCTGCCAGCGCATGAGAAGAACGTCGACGATGTAGAACAGGACGCCCGATCCCATCGCGTAGAGCGCGGTCTCGAGGGCCGCCCGCAGGGAGCGGCCGTTGATGAGCGACCGGGCGAAGCGGCGGGCGGCTTCGAACAAGTCCCGGACCACCTCCCACCCCTCAGTTCATTTCGCCGCCACGCACTTGCAGAGCTTGCGCGTGAGGGCGACAAGGTCGCCGATCTCCTTGGCCGAAAGCACGCCCTCCCAAGGAGGCATCAGCTCCGATTTCTGAACGGCGTCGCCGCCCTTGGCGATGGCGCGTCGGATCTCCTCGTCGGTCAGCTTGGACATTTCGACCGAGTTGGTGTGGTCGCGCGCCGAGACCGCCAGCCCGCCCGCCGTCTGATTGATGCCCTGTCCGGTCCCCGCCGTGCCGTGGCATTGCACGCAGTAAAGCCGGTAGGTGTCTTCGACCGTCTCGGTCTGCCCGTCGGCCATGGCGACGGCGGCCGCCGCGATGATGCAGCCGAGCGAGAGCGCAAGCCGGTTCATGGCGACCTCCCCGTGTCACTTCCGAGAGACTAGGAACAGGGTCAAAATTTCCCGCTTTTCGTGGGAGAGATCGATCTTCGGCATCCAGGTCTTGGGGTCCCAGTACTGCGGGTTCTCGATCCGCGCATAGACCCAGTCAGGGTTCAGCCGCTCGCTGGCATCGGTCAAGGCCGGGCCTGAGACTCCGCCCGTCTCCTTGTCCCGGACCCTCACCCTGTGGCAGCCGACGCAGGGGTACTGTTTGGTGAAAAGCTGGAGAGCGCGCGATGTGCTAAATTTCTTGTCGCGATCGACGACTCCGGCGCGCATCTTGGCATCCCTGTGGGTCATCAGGTAGTCGGCCACGGCCTCGGACTCAGCGGCGCTTAGCCGCGATGCGCAGGGCTTGACGGCTCCCTCGTCAATGCGGTCCTTGCCGTCCTCGGTGACGAGGTGGTTGAGGAACATCGTCCCCGACGGGCGGATTCGAGAGGGGCTTTGCAGCCAGCGCACCAGCCATTCCCGCTGGAACTTGCTGCCGGCATAGAAAAGATCGGGGGCTTTCCTTTGCAGAACACCGTGGAACGTGGTCGACGCGGGGCCGGTGATGTTGTGGCAAGAGGCGCACTTCTCGGCGAAGACCGCCTTGCCGTCGAGGGCGGCCGCCTCGCCGACCACGGCGGTCGCCAGGAAGAGCCCGCCCGCCGCGGCATTGAGGATGCGGCTTCGTGCCATGCTCGCGCCTCCTTGGTTTTGCGCCGGACACGCCTGAAGGGACGCTTGGAACCGAGCTCGCCGGGACCCGGTTCCAGGCGCGCCGGCAGTCCGATCCCGGAACCCGGGAACACCGCGAGCCTTAGTTGATGACGACCGAGGCCCGCATCCCGTGCTCGGCGTGTGTCTTGCCGTCCTTCTCCTTGATGGTGCAGATGACGTCGGTGATGGTGCCCGCCGCGACCGGAACGAACCACCATTCCGCGGTCCCGCCCGGGTAGACCTCGATCTCGCGGGTGAGGCCCTTGATCTCGGCGATGGCCTTGCGGCTGGAACCGGCCTCGTCCATGACCTGGGCCTTGCGGGTCCACACCTTGGCCGCCAGGTCGCTGGAGAAGAAGTAGTGTGCGCTGTTGCTCGGATTGTGGAGAACGAGCCTGTAGAGCTTGCCGGTCTCGAGGGTCAGCTTGTCGGGATAGAACCTCTGCTCGTCACTTCCTGCCTTGCCGAGGTCCACGCGTATCTCGATCGGTTTCTGCTGGGACAGGTCGGCCGCGAGCGCGCCTGCACCCATGAGCAAGGCCGCCCCGGAGGCCAAGATTGTAGAGAGGGTTAACCCGCGCATTTCGATTCTCCTTCATATCCGGACAAAAGATCGCTGGCGCCATTCGTTCGGGGGAATCACGATGATTCCCAGGAGCCACCCTAGGGTTGGGAGAGGACGAAAAGGAATCGGGGAGTCCCCGTAGACCCAGTAGGGGACTTCCCCTACTCGGCGTCCAAGACCGTCGTCATCTTGACGAGTTCGGCCAAAGACCTGGCCTGCATTTTCTCCATGACCTTGGCGCGGTGGATCTCGACGGTCTTTTCGCTGATTCCGAGGTGGCGGGCGACGCCCTTGTTGGTCTCTCCGGCGCCCACCATGCCCAGCACCTGGCGCTCTCGCGCCGTCAGTCGCTCCAGGCGCTGCAAGATTTCCTGCCGCCTGATGCGCATGCCGCCGGACCGGAGACCGTCGGCGATCGCCTTCTGGATTCCGTGCAGAAGCAACTCGTTATTGAACGGTTTCTCGATGAAGTCGACGGCGCCCGCCTTCATGGCATGGACGGCGACCTTCACGTCGCCGTGACCGGTGAGAATGATGACCGGAATGTCGATCTTCCGCCTCCTGAGCTCGGCCTGCAGCTCGAGGCCGCTCATGCCCGGCATGCGGATGTCGAGGAGCAGGCATCCCGGCGAGCCGGCCTCGTAGGCGTCGAGGAATTCCTGCGCCGAGGCGTAGGTTTTCACCTCCAGGCCAACCGACCCTATAAGCCCGCGGAGGAAACGGCGGACGGCCTCGTCGTCGTCGACTACATGGACGATCGCTTCAGTCGTCATCGCGGCCGGTGTCCTCGGCGCCGGGCAGCATGAATCGGAACACGGCGCCGATCCCTTCGTTCGAAGTAACCCAGAGCCGTCCGCCGTGGGCTTCGACGATCGAGCGGCTGATGGCGAGGCCCATACCGAGCCCGCCCGGCTTGGTGGTGAAGAAGGGGGCAAAGATGCGGCCCAGATTCTCGGTCTGGATTCCGTGCCCCGTGTCGCGCACGGCAACCTCGACCGCGCCGCCCTCGACCGCCGAGGTCTGGATGGTGAGGTGCCGTCGGTGAGGACTGCCCCCGGCCATCGCTTCCATTCCATTGTGGGCAAGGTTGAGGACGACCTGCTGAAGCTGGATGAGATCGGCCGACACCGCGGGCAGCCCGTCGGCGAGGTCGAGGTCGATGGCGGCCCCCTGCTCGCGGGCGTCGACGCGAAGCAGGTCCGCGACGCCACGGATCGCGTCGTTTACGTCGATGGGCCGTCTTTCGTCCTCCTCCTTGCGAAGGAAACGGCGGGTGCGGCGGATGATCTCGCTGGCGCGCTGCGCCTGCTCGGCGACCTGCTCCACGGAGTCCAGCATTTCCTCCGGCCTTCCGTCGCCGGCGTGCAGCCTGTCGAGACAGACCTGGGCGCATCCCGAGATGACGGTCAGGGGCTGGTTGAGCTCGTGCGCCAGGCTCGTGGCCATTTCCCCCATGACGATAACTCGACCGGCGTGAGCGAGCTCGTTGCGGTGCCGCCGGGCATCCTCCTCGATCTGTTTGCGTCGGGTAATGTCTTCAGAAACGCCCAGGAAATGCGTCACCGCACCGGCTTGGTCGGTGACCGGCGAGATGGAGGTCAGGGCCCAGTAGAGCTCGCCGTCCTTTTTTCGGTTGTGCATCTCACCCCGCCACTCCCTGCCTGCGGTGATGGTCTTCCACAGCCGTTCATACTCTTTGGGCGGCATCTCGCCCGACTTCAGAATGCGGGGTGTCTTTCCGGCAACTTCGCCGAGGGCATATCCCGTGACCTGCGTGAAACGGGGGTTCACGTATTCGATCCTGCCCTCGAGGTCGGTAATAACCGTCATCGCCGGGCTCTGCTCCACGGCGCGCGACAGTTTGCGCAGGTTGTCTTCTGCCCGCCGGCGTTCGGCGATCTCCTCGGTGAGCTTGCGGGTCCGTTCCTCGACCCGTCGCTCCAGTTCGTCATGGGCCTTCGTAAGCGCCATCTCCGCCCGCTTTCGCTCGGCAACCTCGCGCTCGAGCGTCGCGTTCTTTTCCGTAATGTCGGCGTACTGCCGCTTGATGGTGTTGTCAGCCCGCAAGACGACCACCAGCAGCGTCCCATAGAGGAGACCGAAGACGACGACGAAGCCGACCACTAGGTTGACCGCGGACGCCTCGATCCTAGCCACCAAGGGCGTGACATCGGAATAGAGTTCGAAGACCCCCTCCAGGGGGCCGGTGCCGACGCGGATCGGGAGATAGGTCTCCACCAGGTCCCGGTTTTGGACCTCTCCCTCAAAGGCACTGATCCGGTCGCGGTATGTCAGGCGGCTCGCCGGCTTTCCCTCCCGCGCCGCCGTGAGGAACCCCGGATTGTTGGTCGCGGACGCGCCCATCTCCCCCGGTTCGGAGGAGTAGACCGTAAGCCCGTCAAGGTTGAAGATCTTGATTTTCAGAACCGGCACTCCGCCCGTCAGCGCCTTCAGGGCCTCATGAATCGCGTGCGTTTCCGGCCGTGTAGGCAAGGCGTCCTTTCGCGAGTCCGAGACAGATGTCACGTAGGACGAGAACCGCGGCCAGATCGTGTTGGCGAATGACCGTGCCAGGGTCACGTTCTGGCTTTCCGCGAAAGCGATTAACTGTCTCACCTCGCTCTGCCGGTAGAGGACGACGGCAACGGTCACCGTGGCGACGGCGAGTGCGCTCGTAAAAAGGAAGAAACGAACAAGCCTGAACATCGTCGTTTGGCCCCGCTCGAAACCCGGAACGATGACCTACTTCACATGAGTGATTCGGTTCGGATGTTACATCATGTAGCTTCTCGATCCCAAACCGGCGGGAGAGGGGCCGCAGGCTCCTCGGCGGCAATCCACGATAATCTGGCCATGCGCAAACTTCATGGCGTGCGGCGGGTCATGTCCGACGGAATTTCGTTGTCCAGGTTTCAGTCCGCGGCCGGCCCGGGGCAGCGGCTGGTTCTTTTCCTCCGGCGGCGCCAGCGTCAGATCCGGCGAGGCCGTCAGTCGTGCCAGACGCCAGTCATGCTCGAGCAACAAGACCAAAGGGCGATCCCGGGCGTCCCATCGGCTTGGCCGCCGCGCTACCCGTCGAGCGAATGCGCGGCGGCTATTTCATGGCGCTTGCAACGCTGACCCCGAACAACCGAGCCGTCTCGCGACAACGTCGGTCACTCGCAACGGACGCGACCTCGCAATTGTGAAGATCGGGAGAATAGGGTCTCGCCATTTAGGCTGGGCATAGCCGACTAGATGGTGGAAAGGAACGAACATCTTCCGCCTCGGTGTCGGTGTCCCCGCACTTAGGCCGCGGTATGGCCGTGGAACGAGGTCCGTGTCGGGAAAGTGCTGATCGTTCACATCGACGCGCATCACGCCAACGCGGGCCTCGAGCTTGTGGCCAACAAGACCGACTACACGGACGTTGTCGGCCTCGCCCAGATCGTTCGCACTGCAAGGGTCAAAGCGGTCCACATCAAGTCATGGAACAACCAGGTCGTGCGGGCATCGCTCCCGGCGCGTACCCAACCGGCCGAGATGCGGGACCGCCTGGAGAATGAGATCCGCCTGCCGGGGCGCGCCCGAGGCGGCGTAAGTGAGAACCGCAACACGCTGACGCTTTTGAGCTCCTCATCGCCGACGTCGCCGGTGGGACGGCGGCGCAAACCACATCGCTCCCGCGACTGTGGCAGGGCTTCGGCCCCAAGCCTACGAACACCACTTGGAGCGGTCCACGCTCCCAACGCCATCATAAGCCGGGCCTTCGATCCCGACCGCGGAGAGAACCTTGGACCCAGCAAACGACCCTCCCGGGAACTGCTTGACACGCGCGATTCGAGGACGCCCAGGGACATGCCCCCGGGTGCGAACGAGGGAGAGCCAGCACGCGCAGTGAGCGACCGAAATATCTTCGAAGCACAGCGATTCTGGTCCGACCTTGTCCCGACTCACTAACCGGCCCGCGACTTCGTGCGGCCCGCCGAGTGCCCCTCTGCACCGAGACCTCCCGTACCAGAATGCGAAGCGACGCCCTGGTTCATGAACCGCTCAACGAGCCTACTCTTTTATCACCGCTTGGCGTCCGAATGCCTCTCTCCCAGCGTCCAAGGGTTCCGACATCGACGCCGAGTAGCTTTGCCGCCTCCCTCTGTGAGAAGCCACGGCGACGCCGGGCAGACATCAGTTGCTCTCCGAGCGACCTCGAAGCCGGACAAGGGTCCGACCCGAGGAATGCGATGATGCTGGGCATCTAGCGCACCGCCGGGGTCGCCGTGCCCGTCTCCCAGCTCGTCCAGGTGTGGACCCCGACCCCAATCTCGGCCGCCGCGTCCTTCTGGCGGAGCCCTCGTTCCAGCCGGCGTCTCGTGAGGAGATCCGCGAGAGAGCCAGGATTTCGTGGGTAAGGCTGCCGCTTCGGCACGCGGAAGGTAACCGGGAGGTATGGCAGGAATGCAACGCGTCTATGTCGGTTCAGGAACGCTGGATAAGCTCGATCCGGTACCCGTCGGGGTCTTCAATGAATGCGATCATCGATCCGCCGTGCTTCATAGGCCCAGGTGGTCGCGGAATCTTCACCCCCTCCTTGCCCAGCCGCTCGCAGGCCGCGTGGACGTCGGGAATGCCGACGGCGAAATGGCCGAAGCCCTCGCCCAGCGCATAGGGCTGCTCGCGGCCCCAGTTGTGGGTGAGCTCGATCACCGTGCCCTCCGCCTCGTCGCCGTAGCCGAGGAAGGCGAGCGTGAACTCGCCGGAGGGATAGTCCTTCCGACGCAGGAGACTCATGCCTAGGAGCCGGGTGTAGAAGTCGATCGACCGCTCCAGGTCCCTGACCCGGATCATGGCGTGAAGCAGGCGGGCCTTCTCAAATCCCGGTGCGTTCTCGGTCATGCTGAGTCCCTCGTGCCTCGCCGTGCTGGATCTCCTTGAGCACAATGCCGGCCGCACGCTCGCTTGGCAACCACGCCTCGTGGCCGAGCGCCCTCAGCGCCCGCCCCGAGCCCTCCACTTGGCGCAGGCGCTCGCCGGCGTCCTCGATCAGCTCCGCCACCGCCTCGGCCAGGCGCCCCGGCCGGCACGACTCCTGAAGAAACTCGGGGATGACGCGCCGATCCAGAATCAGGTTAATAAGCACCACGCTCTCCACCTTGACCAGGCGGCGCGCGATCGCCGCCGAGAGGGGGTGGACGCGGTAGCCGATAACCACCGGGATCCCGGCCAACCCGAGCTCCAGCGACACCGTCCCCGAGGCGGCGAGCGCCGCGGTGCAGGCGGCGAAGGCATCGAACTTCTCCGCCCCGGACCCGTCGACCAGGGCCACCGGAAGCGGCCACGACGCCGTCGCCTCGCGGATCGCCAGCGCCATCGCCGGGACGGTGGCGATGAGGACGTGGAGGTCGGGAAAGCGGCCATAGAGGAGGCGCACGGTCTCGGCGAACACCGGCAGCAGACGGCCGACCTCGTCGACCCGGCTCCCCGGCAGAACCGCGAGGAGCGGCGCCTCGGCGGGGATGCCGGCACGCTTGCGGAAGGCCTCGCCGTCGCCCTTGTCCGCGCCGCTCTCGACCACGGGATGGCCGACGAAGGTCGTGGGCAGGCCGTGGCGCAGGAAATAGGGCGGCTCGAAGGGCAACAGCACCATCAGGTGATCCAGCCAGCGGGCGATCTTGCGCGCACGGTCGGGCCGCCACGCCCACACCGTGGGGGCGACGTAGTGGACGATCGGGAGCCGCTCGGCGCGGAGCGTGCCGGCGGCCTCCTCGAGGTGGCGGATGCGCTTGATCATCCGCAGGCAGAAGCCGGGGGAGTCGATCGTCACCAGTACCGAGGGGCGGGCGGCGAGCACCGCCCGTGCCGCCTGTCGCATGCGGAGGAGAATCCGGGGCAGGCGCGGCAACACCTCGGCGAAGCCCATGACCGAGAGATCGGCCATGGGGAAGAGGCTTTTCAGCCCCTCACCCTCCATCGCCGGGCCGCCGACGCCGGCGAAGCGCACCCGCCCCCCGCAGCCCCGCCTGAGGGCCGCCATCAGGCGCGCGCCCAGGGCGTCGCCCGAGGGCTCGCCGGCGACGAGGAAGACGAGCGGCGCCGGGGGCTGGCTCACGTCGGGCGATCGATGCCGGTCACGAACAGGCCGAGCTCGTCGGCGACCCGCACCACCTCGGCCCGCTCGAGAACCAGCGTCCCGCCGGCCTCGACGGCGATCCCCGAAAGCCCGGCGGCGTGGGCCCTGCGCACCGTGTCGGGGCCGATGGTCGGCAGATCGACGCGCCGGTCCTGCTGCGGCTTCGGAATCTTCACCAGCACGCCCCCCGGGCCGTGGCTGTGCAGCCCGCCGCAGCGGACAAGCAGAGCATCGGTGCCTTCCGCGGCCTCGACCCCCAGCACCACCCCCTCCTGCACCACCACCGCCTGCCCGACATCGAGCGCCCCGAGGGCGCGCGCGACCGCGACTCCGCGGCCGATGTCGGCCTCCGCCCGAGCGTCCGGCCGATGCCGACCCAGCGGCCCCGAGGGGGGTAGCAGGTCGACAGCCACCTCGTCGGCCCCGACCACCCGGAAGCCCTCCTCCTCGATCCGCTCGACCACGGCCGAAAGCAGCCCGTCGTCGCCGAACGCCCGGCTGCCCACCCGGGCGAGGAAGCGGATGCCGCCGAGGTCGGGCCTGAGCTCGCGCCAGGAGGGGCGGCGAACCGGCCCGGCGAGGCAGACCTCGCCCACCCGCTCGTCGTGGAGGATGCGGATCGCCTTGCCCAGGGCGCCGAGCCGGACCCAGGCGTGGGGCGAGCCCTCGGCGACGGCGGGGTCAGTATGGCCCTCGATCGCGAGCACGAAAAAGTCGCGCCCGCTGGCCCGGCAGGCGGCGACCACGCGGCCCGGGAGGACGCCGCTGCCGGCGACGATGCCGAGCCTAGGCGACATCGCCGCTCCGCGGCTGGCAGATGGCGCGGCTGGAGGCCGAGCGGATGAAGGCGACGATCTCCATCACCGGCTCGTTGTCGGCAAACAGCGCGGCCACGTCGTCGAGGCGCTCGGCCATCGTCCCCTCCTCGGCGAAGAGGAGGCGATAGGCGGCACGAAGCGCATGGACCACCTCGCGCGAGAAGCCGCGGCGCTTGAGCCCGATGATGTTGAGGCCGGAGAGATGGGCGCGGTTGCCCATCACCGAGCCGTAGGGGATGACGTCGTGCTCGACCGCCGACGCCCCACCCACCATGGCGTGCTTGCCGATGCGCACGAACTGGTGGATGCCGGAAAGCCCCCCGAGGATGACGAAGTCGCCGATCTCGACGTGGCCGCCGATGGTGGCGTTGTTGGCCATGACCACGCGGTTGCCGATCTTGCAGTCGTGGGCGACGTGGCTCGCGACCATGAACAGGCAGTCGTCGCCGACGCGGGTGACCATGCCGCCGCCCTCGGTGCCCGGGTTCATGGTGACGTGCTCGCGGATAATGGTGTTGCGCCCGATCTCGAGGGTCGAGGGCTCGCCCTTGTACTTGAGGTCCTGGGGCGGATGGCCAATCGAGGCGAAGGGAAAGACCCGCGTCCGGGCGCCAATCCGGGTCCGCCCCGCGACCACGACGTGGGCGACCAGTTCCACCTCCTCGTCGAGGATCACCTTGGCGCCGACGATGCAGTAGGGCCCGACGACGGCGCTGGCGGCGAGCTCGGCACCCGGCTCGACCACGGCGGTGGGATGGATCGTCGCCATCAGGCGTCCACGAGCATCGCCGAATAGACCGCCTCGGCCATCACCTTGCCGTCGACGCGGGCGGTGGCCTCGAACTTCCAGACATTGCCGCGGGCGTGACGCTTGGTGACATGAATATGCAGCGTGTCGCCCGGGGTGACCGGGCGCCGGAAGCGGGCGCTGTCCACCGACATGAAGTAGACAAGCTTGTTGCCGGCCACCTCGGGCGTGAGCCCGAGCGAATGCACCACCAGCACCGCCGCCGTCTGCGCCATCGATTCAATGATCATCACCCCGGGCATCACCGGCCGGGCCGGGAAGTGGCCCTGGAAGTAAGGCTCGTTGACGGTGACGTTCTTGATCCCGACCGCGCTCACGTCGGGAATGATGTCGACGACGCGATCGACGAGCAGCATCGGGTAGCGGTGCGGGATCATCTGCACGATCCGGCTGATATCGAGCGGGCCGATCCCCTCGCCCTTGCGGCGGTCGTCCATCGCTCAGTCGCCTTTCGTCTCGCGCTTGGCCAGCCGCGCCAGGGTCGCCACCTGCCGCCAGTGCTCCTTGACCGGAAACGCCGGGTATCCCGATACCGTCGTCCCCGGCGGCACGTCCTTCGAGACGCCCGACTTCGCCGCCACCCTGGCCCCGTCGCCGATGCTGAGATGCCCGGCGATCCCGACCTGACCACCGAGCATGACGAAATCGCCGACCTTGGTGCTCCCGGATATGCCGACCTGGGCCACCACGACGCACCCGCGCCCCAGCACGACGTTGTGCCCGATCTGAACCAGATTATCAATCCTGCAGCCGGGCCCGATCACGGTGTCGGGACCGGAACCGCGGTCGATGGTGGTGTTGGCACCGATGTCCACATCGTCGCCGATGATGACGCGCCCGAGCTGGGGAACCGGCAAATGGCCCTCGCGCGAGGTGGCGAAGCCGAAGCCGTCCTCGCCGATGCACACCCCGCGATGGATGACCACCCGGTCGCCGACGAGGCAGTGACTCAAGGTCGCATTGGCGCCGATCCGACAGTCCTCGCCGATCACCACCCCGGGGCCGATCCAGACGTTTGCCCCGATTACGGTGCGGGCGCCTACCGCCGCCGCCGACTCGATCACCGCGCCGGGGCCGACCTCGCAGTCGGGTCCGAGGGCGGCGGCGGCCGCGATCACCGCGCTCGCGGCAACCCCCGGCTTCGGCGCGGACGGGGCGTGGAAGGCGCGGGCGATCAGGGCGTAGGCACGGTAGGGATGGTCGCTGAGGAGCAGCATCATGCCCGCCGGTGCCGCCGACGCCAGGTCGGGATGGAGGACGCAGGCGCCGGCCCGGCTCGCCTCCAGGGCCGCCCGATAGCGGCGGTTGTCGAGGAAGCTCACCTCCTCGGCGCCGGCGAGATGCAGCGGCGCCACATCGCGGAACATCCGCCTGGGATCGGCGCCGGGGGCCAACGCCGCGGCGGCGATCTCGGCCAGCCGGCCAAGCGCCAACGGCCCCACCGGGGAATAGAACCGGGGGTCGGTCACGACCCTGCCTCCGGCCGGGTGCCGGGGTGCCGGGCGCCGGCCTCGGCGTGTGGTGTCCTAACCGCCTCCTCCGTTCCGAGCATGGCTCGCCACCGGCAAGGGGTCCGCCTCAGAACCTCGTTCCGAAGCTGAAACGGAACATTTCCTCCTCGTCAAGGCTCTGCTTAAGGATGGGGGTGGCGAGGTCGATATTGAGCAGCCCGAGCGGCGTACGCCAGGAAAGCCCAACGCCGACCGACATCCTGAGCGCGCCGCTGTCGAACACCTCGGGCCCCGACTCCTCGGGCATCTGCAGGGCGCCGAAATCCGAAAAGACCCGGCCGAGCATGCCGAGCTCCTCGGCGACGCCGAGCGGGAAGCGCAACTCGGTCGAGCCGAAATAGACGAGCCGACCGCCGAGCGCGTCGCGCGTCTCGCGGTCGCGCGGGCCGACGCCGGCGACCTCGAAGCCCCGCAGCGTGTCGCCGCCGAGGAAGAAGCGGTCGACGATGCGCACGTTCTGGTCGAGCCCGACGACGTAGCCCGTGCTGCCGCTGAGGCTGATCACCCAGCGATTACCGCTCAAGGGGATGTAGTAACCGCCGTCGAGGCGCAGGCGGACGTAGCTCACCGATCCGCCGACGCCGGCGACGTCGTTGCCCAGGCGCGCCACGTAACCCTCGCTCGGCTCGAGCTTGCTGTTGCGCCGGTCGTAGGTGAACGTCTGCCCGATCATCGAGACGGTGCTCTTGCCCTCCTGCTCCTTGATGAAGCGCGAGGCGTCGTCCTTGACGTTCTCGACCTCGCGGCCGCTCACGGTGTAGGTGACGCCGTGGCGGAGAAATCCGGTGATGTCGTAGCCCAGGCGGAGCGCGCTGCCCACGGTGCGCTCGTCATAGCGACTCTGGCGTTGATTGTTTCGAGTGATGTAGAAGGCATCGATACCGGCGGCGAGGGGCCGGTTGGTGAAATAGGGCTCGGTGAAGCGGACGTCGAACTCCGTCTTGCGCTCGGAGAACATGGCGCCGACCCGTAGGTCCTGGCCTTTGCCGAGCAAGTTACGCTCGCGCAGCCCGACGTCGACGAGCGCACCCTCGGTGGTCGAGTAACCGGCCCCGAACGTGATTTCGCCGGTCGGCTTCTCGTCGACCTTGACCTCGACGACCATCCGGTCGGGGCGGCTTCCGGGCTGGGTCGCCATGTCGACGTTCTTGAAGAAGTTCAGGTCCTTGATCCGTTGCCGCGAGCGCCGGAGCTTGGCCGCGTTGAAGGCGTCGCCCTCGGCGAGGCGGAATTCCCGCCGCACCACCTTGTCCAGGGTGCGCACATTGCCGACGATGTTGATCCGCTCGATGTAGACCCGCGGGCCCTCCTGGACCTCGAAGCGCACGTCGATGGTCCGCTCCGCCGGGTTCCGCCGCGCCAGCGGACGGATATCGACGAAGGCGAATCCGGCGTTGTTGACCGCCTCGGTGAGCGCCTGGATCGAGTTCTCCACCTCCTCGGCGTTGTACCACCCGCCGCCCTTGATGGTGATCGTCTCGGCCAGCGTACTGGTATCGAGGTCGGCGAGCCGGCTTTCGATGTCGAATGTGCCGAACTTGTAGCGCGGCCCCTCCTCCACCGTGAAGGTGACGAAGAAGGCCGAGCGATCGGGGGCCAGCTCGGCCACCGCCGAGAGCACCTGGAAGTCGGCAAACCCGTTCTTGAGGTAATAGCGGCGCAGGAGCTCGCGGTCGAAGGTCAGGCGATCGGGGTCGTAGGTGTCGTCGGAAGTGAAGAACCGGTACCAGCGCGCCTCCTTGGTCTGGATCTCGTCGCGGAGCTGGCTGTCGCTGAAGAACTTGTTGCCGACGACGTTGATCCGCTGGACCTTGGTCACCTCGCCCTCGGCGATCTCGAACACGAGGTCGACGCGGTTCTGGTCGAGGCGGATAATCTTGGGCTCGACGCTGGCGGCGAAGCGTCCCTTCCGCCGGTAGGCGGTCAGCATACGCTCGACGTCGGCCTGCACCTTGGTCCGGGTGTAGACCAGCCGCGGCTTCAGCTGCACCTCGTTCTGCAGGTCCTTGTCCGAGATCGCGCGGTTGCCCTCAAAGGCGATCCGATTGATGACCGGATTCTCGACCACCCGCACCACCAGCCGGTCGCCCTCGCGCCTCACCGCCACGTCGGCGAACAACCCGGTCGCGTAGAGGGCCTTAAGCGTGCGGTCCATGGCCACGTCGCTGAAGCGATCGCCGACCTGGACGATCATGTACGAACGCACCGTCTCGGGTTCGATCCGCTGCGTGCCCTCGACCACGATCTCGCGCACCACGTCCTCCGCCGCCCCGACCCCCGCGCTCGACACGAGCAGCGAAACGAGCACGGCGAGCGCGCGCAGACTCCGCAGTGGTGAAATTCCCGGCATCCCCCCTACCAGGCCGCCGCCTCACCCGATCAAGCGTCTGACATACTCGAAGACCTGCAAGTGCACGAGGTCGTTGAAGGTCACGAAGACGATCAGGCTCAATACCAGAGCGAGCCCGATTCGGAAACCATAGTCTTGCGCCCGTGGCCCCAGCGGGCGCCCGCGCACCACCTCGATCAGATAGAAGATCAGGTGTCCCCCGTCCAGCATGGGGATGGGGAAGAGGTTGATCAGCCCCAGGTTGATCGACAGCACGGCGGTGAAGAAGAGGAGGTCGAGCAGGCCACCCTTCGCCACCTGTCCCGACATCTGGGCGATCCGCAACGGCCCGCCAAGCTCGTCGGTGCCGCGTTGGCCGACGACGATCTGGCCGACGGCGGCGAGCATGTTCTGGGTAAGCGCGACCGTGTCGCGGGTCGCCTCCCAGACCGCCGCCACCGGCCCGCGCCGGGTGTAGCTCACCACCCCGCCGGTGACCCCGAGCAGCCCGATCTGGACGCGGTTTCCGAAGCGGTCCTCGCGCACCACCGTATCGGGGGTCACGGCCAGGGCGACCTCCCGTCCCTCGCGCTCGATGACCAGGGCGAGCGGCCGACCGGGGCTGGTGCGCACGATTCGCTGGATTTCCTGGAAACGCTCGATCCGGATGCCAGCGATGCTTCGGACCTCGTCGCCCGGCCGGAGCCCGGCCCGGGCCGCGGCACTGTCCGCCTGAACCGTGCCAATCACCGGCGCGGTGAAGGGCTGGCCGACGGTCGCGTACACGCCGGCGAAGACGAGCACGGCGAACAGGAAGTTGGCGACCGGGCCGGCGGCGACGATCGCTGCGCGCCGACCGACCCGCTTGGTGTGGAACGAGACTGCCCGCTCGGCGTCGCTCATGGCCGGGACCGAGCCGCCGGCCTCGCGCGACTCCTCGTCGCGCCCGACCTCGCTCTCGCCGAACATCTTCACATAACCCCCGAGGGGGATAAGACTGAACTTCCAACGTGTGCCGTTCCGATCGGTGAAGCCGAAGATCTCGCGGCCGAAGCCGATCGAGAACACCTCCACCCGCACTCCGTTGCGCCGCGCCAGCAGGTAGTGGCCGAGCTCGTGCACGAACACCAGGACCGTGAGGACCACGAGGAACGGCACCGCATAGGACCATAGAAACGTCAGCAGTTCCATCCGCGCTCGGCTCCGGGCTTGAGGGTGGGCATGGGACCCGCGTCAACCGGCCGTCGCCAGCTCGGCGGCGACGTGCGCCGCGGTGTCGCGCGCCAAGCGATCGACACCGAGGATCTCTTCGAGGCTGGTCGGGCGCGAGTTCGGCAGGTGCTCAAGGCTGCGTTCGACGATGCGCGCGATGTCGAGGAAGCCGATCTCGCCGGCGAGGAACCGGCGCACCGCCACCTCGTTCGCGGCGTTGAGGATAGTGGGGCAGGCGCCGCCCGATTTCAAGGCTTGGCGGGCAAGCTTGAGGGCGGGGAAGCGGACGAGGTCAGGCGGCTCGAAGGAAAACTCGCGCAGTTGGGTGAAGTCGAGCCGGCGCGAGGCGGCGCGGATGCGATCGGGCCAGCCGAGCGCGTGGGCGATCGGCGTGCGCATGTCCGGCGCGGCGATCTGCGCCAGGATCGAGCCGTCGACGTAGCAGACCATGGCGTGGATGACCGACTGGGGATGAACCAGCACCTCGATCATCTCGTCGCGCACCGGGAACAGATGGTGGGTCTCGATCAGCTCGAGCCCTTTGTTCATCATCGTCGCCGAATCGACCGAAACCTTCGCCCCCATGTCCCAGTTGGGATGGGCGACCGCCTGTTCCGGCGTGACCAGCGCCATCTCTTCGGGATCGAAGCGGAGGAACGGCCCGCCGGAGGCGGTGAGGATGACCCGCTCGATGCGATCGCTGTGGGCGAAATCGAACACCTGGAAGATGGCGTTGTGCTCGGAGTCGACCGGCAGCAGCGTTGCCCCGTGACGCCGGACCTCGGCCATCACCAGATCGCCGGCGCAGACTAGGCACTCCTTGTTGGCGAGCGCGATCACCCCGCCCTGGCCGATGGCCGCCAGCGCCGGCTCGAGGCCGGCCGCGCCGACGATCGCGGCCATCACCCAGTCCGCCGGCCGCGCCGCCGCCTCGATCACGGCGTCGCGCCCGGCCATGGCCTCGATGCCGCTGCCGGAGAGCGCCTCCTTGAGCGCCGGATAGGCGGTCGGGTCGGCGACCACCGCCACCTTCGCCGCCAACGCCCGCGCCTGCTCGGCCAGCAGCCAGGCATTGCCGTGGGCGGTGAGCGCCTCCACCTCATAGGCCCCGGCCCCGGCGAGCAGCAGGTCGACGGTGCTGCAACCGACCGATCCGGTGGAGCCCAGCACGCTCACGCGCCGCGGCTCGCCTCGCCGGGAGGCGCTCACGTCGAGGCCCACCAATTGGCGACGACGATGACGGCGGCAAGCGCACCGGCGGCGAAGAGCAGCGCGTCCAGCCGGTCGAGCAGCCCTCCGTGGCCGGGGATCAGGCTGCCGGAGTCCTTGACTCGGAAGTGCCGCTTGACCGCCGACTCGGCGAGGTCGCCGACCTGAGCGGCGCAGGCCAGCGCGAGGGTCGCGGGCACGACCGCGCCAAGGCCCGCCAGCGGCGCCAATTCCGCCCGTGCGGCCAGCACTCCGAGGTCGGCGGCCGCCGCCACCCCGATCCCGACCGCCAGCGCCAGCGCCAGGCCGCCCGCCGAGCCCGCCCAGGTCTTGTTCGGGCTGATCGCCGGCGCCAGTCGAGATCCGCCGATCAGCCGTCCGCAGGCGTAGGCGCCGATGTCGCTCGCCCAGACCACGAGCAGGAGCCAGATGACGATCGCCCGACCCGCCGGATCATCGCCCCGGAGCCACAGCATCGCGATCACCGGCAGCGTGAGATATACCAGCCCGGCCCCGAGCCACAGCCCGAGCGCGATGTCCCGCCGCGGCATCGAGAGCGGCACCAGCACGGCGATGGCGAACACGAACAGCACGCCCTCGGCATAGAGATCGGTGCTCGCCGAAAGGCTCGCCGCCCCGGCGGCGATGATCGTCAGCGTGCCCTGCCACCGGGGTGGCGAGGCGCCGCAGATCGCGCACCACTCGAAGGCGAGGCGAAGCGCCACCGCGAGCGCGAGGAGATCGAAGTAGGGCGACCCGGCGTAGACCGCGGCCAGGGCGACCGGCGCCAGCAGCAGTGCCGAAACCACCCGCCGGCCGAGCGTGTCGGCGACGGGCGCCGGCGGCCCGCTAGCCAACGCGCGCGCCATACCGCCGCTCGCGGCGGTGGAATTCTCGGATGACGTCTTCCAGGTCATGCTCGCTGAAGTCCGGCCATAGCGTGTCGACGAAGATGAGCTCGGAATAGGCCGACTGCCAGAGGAGGAAGTTGCTCAGTCTCCGCTCGCCGCTGGTGCGGATGATCACGTCGGGATCGGGAACGTCGCGGGTGAGGAGGCTGTCGGCGAAGCGCTCGAGATCGATCTCTTCGGGAGCGAGCTCGCCGCGGACCGCTTTGTCGGCGAGGCGTCGCGCCGCGGCCACGATCTCCTGGCGAGCGCCGTAGCTGAGCGCAATGGTGAGCTGGAGCCCGCGGTTGGCGCGGGTCAGCGTCTCGGCGTCCTCCATCAGGGCGACGATATCGCGCTCGAGCCGGTCGCGGTCGCCGATCATGCGGATGCGCACGCCCTTCTCATGCAGATCGACGATCTCGCGCTTGAGGTAGAAGCGCAGGAGCTCCATTAGGTCGCGGACCTCGCCGGCGGGGCGCTTCCAGTTCTCGGTGGAGAAGCCGAAGAGGGTGAGGAAGCGGATGCCGAAGCCGGGCGCCGCCCGAACGATCCGGCGCACCGCCTCGGCCCCGGCCCGGTGGCCGGCGGTGGTGGGCAGGCCCCGCGCCTTCGCCCAGCGGGCGTTTCCGTCCATGATGACGGCGACGTGGGTGGGAGGCCCCGGCAGGTCGGAGCTATGCGGAAGAGGCTCCATCGCCTCAGACCTGCAGGATGTCGGATTCCTTGTGGGCCAGCGCGGCGTCCACCTTCTTGATGTGGTCGTCGGTGAGTGCCTGGATCTCCTCCGACCAGTGGCGATGCAGGTCCTCGGAGATGGTGCCATCGCGCTCCATGCGCTTGAGCTTGTCCATGCAGTCGCGGCGGATGTTGCGCACGGCGACCCGCGCCTGCTCGGCGTACTTGCCGGCGACGCGGGTGATCTCGCGGCGGCGCTCCTCGTTGAGCGCCGGGATAGGAATCCGCACCATCTGGCCGTCGCTCGACGGATTGAGGCCGAGGCCGGCGTCGCGGATGGCGCGCTCGACGGTTCCGACGAGCGACTTGTCCCAGACCTGGACGGTGAGCATGCGCGGCTCGGGCACGCCGATCGTGCCGAGCTGGGGCAGCGGCATCTCGCTCCCGTAGGCCTTGACCATCACCGGCTCGATCAGGCTCGCCGCGGCTCGCCCCGTGCGCAGCCCGCCAAACTCCTTGTGCAGCGCATCGAGCGCGCCCTCCATGCGCCGGGCGGCGTCGCTCTTCAGCGTCTTGAGATCAGCCTCGGACATTTGTCAGTCCTTCTCCCTGATGATCGTGAACCGTCCCCGGCCCTGTACCACGTCGGCGAAGGCGCCCTCATTATGAATCGAGAAAATAACGATCGGAATCCTGTTCTCCCGCGCCAGGCTGATCGCCGAGGCGTCCATGACCTTGAGGTCCCTGCTCAGCACCTCGAGGAAGGTCATCTCGTCGTAGCGGACCGCGTTCTTCACCTTGTGGGGGTCGGCGGAATAGACGCCGTCGACCTGGGTCCCCTTGAACAGCGCATCGCAGCCCATCTCGACCGCGCGCAGCGCCGCCGCGGTATCGGTGGTGAAGAAGGGATTGCCGGTGCCGGCGGCGAAGATGACGATGCGGCCCTTCTCCATGTGGCGCACGGCCCGGCGCCGGATGTAGGGCTCGCAGACCGACGCCATGGGGATGGCCGACTGCACCCGGGTTTGCACCCCGATCCGCTCGAGCGCACTCTGTACGGCGAGGGAGTTGATCACGGTCGCCAGCATGCCCATGTAGTCGGCGCTGGCGCGGTCCATGCCCGAGGCGGCGCCGCTGATCCCGCGGTAGATGTTGCCGCCGCCGATCACCATGCAGATCTGGATGCCCATCTGGTGAACGCGGCCGACCTCGGCTGCGATTCGCTTGATGGTATCGTTGTCCAGCCCGTACTCGACGCGCCCCATCAGGCCTTCGCCCGAGATTTTGAGCAGGACGCGCCGGTAGTTCGGTTGGTCAGCCATAGCCTCCTCGCTCCGCGCCCTCACGACCGCCCCCGACCCGCGCCACGAGGCCCTTCCGGCCCCCGGGGAGCGGGAGGCCGCGCCGAGGCGGGGCGAGACGTTACGGGTGACGAGGCCCCTCGGGCTGAGCCGCGATCATACACCATCCGACCGGCCGTGCCAGCCGGACAGGGTCGGTTCAGCGAAGCTGGGCGGCGACCTCGGCGGCAAAGTCCTTGGCGCCCCGCTCGACCCCTTCGCCGAGCCGGAAGCGCACGAAGCCGGCCACCTTCACCGGCGCGCCGATCGCCTTGGCCGCCTCCTCCACCGCCTTGCCCACCTTGGTCTTGCCGTCGATGACGAAGACCTGCTCGAGGAGCACCACCTCCTCGTAGAACTTGCGAACCCGCCCCTCGACCATCTTCTCGATCACGTTCTCGGGCCGCTCGGATTCGCGGGCCTGCTCGCGGAGAACCTGGCGCTCGTGTTCGAGCACCGCCGGGTCCACCGAGGCGATGTCCAGGAACTGCGGGGTGGCGGCGGCGACGTGCATGGCGAGCTGCCGCCCGAACTCTCCGAGCCGGCCCGCGTCGCCGTCCGATTCCAGGGCGACCAGCACCCCGATCTTGCCGAGGCCCGGGCGGAGCACGTTGTGCACGTAGCCGGCGACCACGCCCGTGCCCACGGCCAGCGCCGCCGCGCGCCGAAGGGTAAGATTCTCGCCGATGGTCGCGATCAGGTGAGTGAGCTCCTCGGCGACGGCGTGCCCGCTGCCGGGGAAGGGCGAGTCCTTGATTTTCCCGACCTCGCCCCCGACCGCGAGCGCGACCCGGGCGAGGGCCTCGACGAAGGCCTGGAAAGCCTCGTTCCGGGCGACAAAATCGGTTTCGGAGTTGACCTCGACGAGCGCCCCGGAGCGGCCCTCGGTGAGCACCCCTACCAAGCCCTCCGCGGCCACCCGGCCCGCCTTCTTCGCCGCCGCCGCCAAGCCCTTGGTGCGCAGCCAGTCGACGGCGGCGTCAAGGTCGCCAGCGGTTTCGGTGAGGGCCCTCTTGCAATCCATCATGCCGGCGCCGGTCTTCTCGCGCAGCTCCTTCACGAGCCCAGCGGTGATCTCGGCCATAGCTCTACCTTTCTTGCAAGATCGACTTGCAATCAATTGGGATATAACGTTTTAGGCAGCAGACCTCACGCCCGCTGGGCGGCGTTGTCGTCCTCGTCGCCGGGGTCCGGCGACGGCACTCCCACGGCGGCGTCCATATCCGCCCCCTCCTCGGCCCTGCCGGCCCCGGCCGCGGACTCCTCCGGCAACGCCTCGGCCGGCGCCTCCAGGGCTTCGCCGACGTCGGCACCCGAGGCGGCAAGTTCGGCCTGGATGCCGTCAAGCACTGTGCCGGCGAACAGGTCGCAGTAGAGATTGATGGCGCGGATGGCGTCGTCGTTGCCGGGCACCGGGTAGTCGATGCCGTCGGGGTCGGAGTTGCTGTCGACCACGCCGACCACGGGGATGCCGAGCTTGTTCGCCTCCTTGACCGCGATCGCCTCCTTGTTGGTGTCGATCACGACCAGGATGTCGGGGAGCCCTCCCATCTCCTTGATGCCGCCGAGCGCGCGGTCGAGCTTATCGCGTTCGCGGGTGAGGTTGAGAAGCTCCTTCTTGGTCAGCCCCAGATTCTCCTGCTTGAGCTGCTCGTCGAGATCCCTGAGGCGCTTGATCGAGTGGGAGATGGTCCGCCAGTTGGTCAGCATCCCGCCCAGCCAGCGGTGGTTCACGTAATACTGGCCGCAGCGGCTCGCGGCCTGGGCGATCGGCTCGGCCGCCTGCGGCTTGGTGCCGACGAAGAGCACCCGCCCGCCTCCCGCGACCGCATCGCGGACCGCGACCAGGGCCCGGTGCAGGAGCGGCACCGTCTGGCGCAGGTCGACGATGTGGATGTTGTTGCGGACCCCGAACAGGTACGCGGCCATCTTCGGGTTCCAGCGGCGGGTGTGGTGGCCGAAGTGGACGCCAGCCTCGAGGAGCTGGCGGAGGCCGAATTCGGGCAACGCCATGGGTCAGATCCTTTTCCGGTTGCGCCTCCGCGGGCCATCGCCCCGGCCGAGGCCGGGGACCGGACGGCGCGGCGGGATGTCGCCCCCGCCGAACCAAGCTCCGCGTGCGGGTTTGTTCGCCTTCCAACAAGGCGGCGAGAGTGATAGCCTGGGGGTCCGCTCTTGGCAAGCCCTTCGGACAAGGGCCTCGCCGGCGATAGGGGGGCAAAAGTTGATTCAAATCAAGGACGGCGTCCGAACCGGTTGATACGGATCGGTTAGACTTTGTCGGCGCGACGCGCGCAGGGCCGTTACGGCTACGGCCCGATAGCGCCACTTGGTGTGCCCGTGGCCGAGCCCCGGACCGAGCGGTCGAAAAGGAGACTATCCATGCAAGCGAAGGACATCATGACTCGCGAGGTCGTCACGATCTCCGCGGATGCCACCGTACAGGAGGCCGCCCGGCTCTTGGTCGCGCGGCACGTCAGCGCGGTTCCCGTCACCGACAAGGACGGCCGCATCCTCGGCATCGTCAGCGAAGGTGACCTGCTCCGGCGGCCCGAGACGGGGACGCTGCGGCCACGCTCCTGGTGGCTCGAGCTCGTCGCCGCCCCCGAGGACCGCGCCTCCGAGTACGTCAAGTCGCACGGGACCCGGGTGCGCGACGTGATGACCAAGGAGGTGATCTCGGTCGGCGAGACCGCGAGCCTGGGCGACATCGCCCACCAGCTCGAGGCGAACCACATCAAGCGGGTGCCGGTGGTCAAGGGCGGCAAGCTGGTCGGCATCGTCTCGCGCGCCGACCTCTTGCGTGGGCTTGCCACCCGCAAGACGGAGATCTCGCCGGTCTCGGAGAGCGACCGCACCATCCGCGAAGCCCTGCTCAAGACCCTGGAGGACGAGGACATCGCCCCCCGGCACCTCCTCAACGTGGTGGTCGCGAACGGCGTCGTGCACCTGTGGGGGATCGTCGAGAACGACGAGCAGCGCAACGCGGTGCGCATCGCCGCCGAGAACACTCCCGGGGCGAAGCGGGTCGAGAGCCACCTGAAGACGGTGCCGGCCTGGGTGTGGGGCGAATAGCCCCTCCCGCCGCCGCCGGGGCGACGGCTTAGATCTCGCGCACCTCGATCACCCCCGGGACGAGCTGCATCGCCGCCGCGAGCTTGGGCGAAACCGAATAGCCGCCGGCAAGAGCGACCTCCACCTCGCGTTCGGCATCGAGCCGCGAGAGGAGGGCGATGCGGCCCCGCCCCCGGCCGGCGGAGCGGATCAGGCCGGCGAGGTCGGCGAGCGCGGCGCTGCCGTCGACGACGATCTTGAGGCCGGCGGCGGCGTGGGCGGCGGCGGCATCGAGCCGTTCGATCGCCTGCGCGACCAGCCGCACGCCCCCCTCCTCAAGCCGTGCATCGGCCGTGATCAAGAGCGGCTCGCCGGAATCGAGGAGTTCGCGCGAGGCCGCCAGCAGCTCGGAAAACACGGTCACCTCGTAGGTGCTGCTCAGGTCCGAGAGCTCGACGAAGGCGAAGCGCGAGCCGCGCTGCGAGGTGCGCTCCTTGCGCGACTGCATCACCCCGCCGAGCTTGAGCCGGGTCACGCCGCCGGCGGCGAGACGGCCGGCGAGGTCGGCGGCGCGCACCGCCCCCACCCGATCGAGCGCCCGCGTGTACTGATCGAGCGGGTGGGCCGAGAGGTAAAACCCCAGCGCCTCGAGCTCGTTCTTGAGCCGCTCCATGGCCGGCCAGTCGCGCCGCTCGGGCAGCACGAGCGGCGGCCCCTGGGCCTCCTCGCCGGCGAACAGGCTCACCTGATTGCTCGCTCGCTCCGCGGCTGCGGCCGCGGCATGGCGGAGCACGGTCTCGATGCTGTCGAAGACCCGCGCCCGGTTGGAATCGAGCGAATCGAACGCCCCGGCCCGGGCCAGGTTCTCGAGCTGGCGCTTGTTGAGGGTGCGGGCATCGCTCCGGCGGGCGAAGTCGGCGAGGTCGGCGAATGGGCCGTTCGCCGCCCGCTCGGCCACCAGCGCCTCCATCGCCTGCAGCCCTACATTGCGTACCGCGGCAAGGGCATAGCGGATCGCCGGCACCCGATCCGGCCCCGCCTCGACCGCGAACAGGGCCGCCGAGCGGTTGATGTCGGGCGGAAGCAGCCTCACCGCCAGGCGCTCGGCCTCGGCGTGGAAGGTCTTGAGCTTGTCGGTGTTGCCGATGTCCTGCGACATGCAAGCGGCGAGGAACGCGACCGGATGGTTGGCCTTCAGATAGGCGGTCTGGTAGGCAACCATGGCGTAGGCCGCGGCGTGGCTCTTGTTGAAGCCGTAGCCGGCAAACTTGTCGACCTGGTCAAAGATGCTGGCGGCACGGGCGCGCTCCACCCCGCGTGCCACAGCGCCGTCGATGAAGGTGTTGCGCTGCGCCTCCATCTCGGCCCGGATCTTCTTGCCCATGGCCCGGCGCAGGAGGTCGGCCCCGCCCAGCGTGTAGCCCGACAGCACCTGGGCGATCTGCATCACCTGCTCCTGGTAGACGATGATGCCGAACGTCTCCTTGAGGATCTCCTCGAGCGAGGGATCTAGGTAGTCGGGCTCCTCGCTGCCGTGCTTGCAGGCGATGTAGCGGGGGATGTTATCCATCGGCCCCGGGCGGTAGAGGGCGACGATGGCGATCAGGTCCTCGAAGCGGTCGGGGCGAAGCCGGCGCAGCACGTCGCGCATGCCAGAGCTTTCCAGTTGGAACACCCCGGTCGTCTCGCCGCGGCCGAGCATCTCGTAGGTCGGCGCGTCGTCGAGGGGCAGGTTGTGAAGATCGAGCGCCGTGCCCTGCTCGGCGATCAGCCGGCGCGCCCGCTCCATGATCGTCAGCGTCTTGAGGCCGAGGAAGTCGAACTTCACCAGGCCCGCGGTTTCGACGTACTTCATCGAGAACTGGGTGACCGGCGTCGCCGCGCGCGGATCGCGATAGAGCGGCACGATCTCGTCGAGCGGCCGGTTGCCGATCACCACGCCGGCGGCGTGGGTGGAGGCGTGCCGGTAGAGGCCCTCGAGCTTGAGCGCGATGTCGATCAGCTTAGCGACCTTGGCGTCCTGGCGTCGCATCTCCTGCAACTGGGGCTCGGCCTCGATGGCTTGGGCGAGGGCAATCGGCTTGGCCGGGTTAAAGGGCACCAGCTTGCTGATCCGGTCGACCTGGCCGTAAGGCATCTCCAGCACCCGCCCCACATCGCGGATCACGGCCCGCGCCTGCAGGGTGCCGAAGGTGATGATCTGGGCGACCCGCTCGGCGCCGTACTCCTCCTGCACGTGGCGGATCACCCGGTCGCGCCCCTCGACGCAGAAGTCGATGTCGAAATCCGGCATCGAGACGCGATCAGGGTTGAGGAACCGCTCGAACAGGAGGCCGAAGCGCAAGGGATCGAGGTCGGTGATGGTCAGCGCCCAGGCGACCACCGAGCCAGCGCCGGAGCCGCGCCCGGGGCCGACCGGGATCCCGTGCGCCTTGGCCCAGCGGATGAACTCGGCGACGATCAGGAAATAGCCGGCGAAGCCCATCTTGCGGATGACTTCGAGCTCGTACTCGAGTCGCTCGCGGTAGGGCCGCGCGGCCTTCTCGCGGGCCTCCTCGTCCGCCCCCGGGGGGGTGGCCGCGGCTAGGCGGACCTCCAGCCCGTCGCGGGCGAGGAGGGCGAGCGCCTCCTCCTCGCTTCGCCCCGCCGGCGTCGGCGCCTTCGGCAGCATCGGCGCGACCGGGCTCAGCATGAAGGCGGAGCGCCGGGCGATCACCAGCGTGTTCTCCACCGCTTCGGGAACGTCGGCGAAGAGCTCACACATCTCGGCCGCCGACTTGAAGCGGTGCTCGGGCGTGAGGCGCCGGCGCTCGGCCTGCGAGAGATAGGCGCCCTCGGCGATGCAGATGAGTGCATCGTGGGCCTCGAACATCTCGGCGGTATCGAAGAACACCTCGTTGGTGGCGACCAGAGGCAGGCTGTGTCGGTAGGCGAGGTCGAGGAAGGCGGGCTCGGTTCGCGCCTCGGCGTCCATGCCGTGGCGCATCAGCTCGACGTACAGCCGCCCCGGAAAGGCGCGCGCGAGGCGCAGCAGCAAGGTCTCGGCCGCCTCCGCCGCCCCCTCATCGAGCAGCCGTCCGACCGGGCCGGCGGGGCCGCCGGTGAGCGCGATCAGGCCGGCGGCGTGCGCCTCCAGCCGGGCGAGCGCGACGTGCGGGGGATCGCCGGGCTCGGTCTCGAGATAGGAGGCGCTCGCCAGCTTCATCAGGTTGCGGTAGCCCTGCTCGTCCGCGGCCAGGAGGACGAGCGGGTCAGCGGCGGCGCGGAGCCGGCCGTTTCCGGCGCCGAGGGCGGCATGCTCCGCCCCCTCGCGCGCCAGGGCGAGGGCGCAGCCGATGATCGGCTGCACCCCGGCGGCGGCGCAGGCGATCGAGAACTCCATCGCCCCGAAGAGATTGCCGCTGTCGGTCATCGCCACCGCCGGCATCCGCTGATCGCAGCAGAGCTCGACCAGGCGGTCGATCTTGATCGCGCCGGCGAGGAGCGAGTAGGCGGTGTGCACCCTGAGGTGGACGAATTCGGCGTGGGCCATGGTGTGGGCGATCCGGGGCTTCCCAGCGGGAAGGATTCCATAACCGGCCCGGATCGTCACCGCCGATTGCGAAGCCCGAGCCGAGTTATCCACAAGATGTTGGCGACCGGCGGCGGTCACGCCGGCTCGACGATGCCTTCGCGCAGGCGCACCACCCGGTCCATCCGGGCCGCGATCTCGGCATTGTGGGTGGCGACGAGCGCCGCCAGCCCCTCGTCCCGGGCCAGGCTCAGGAGCTCGCCGAACACGGCCTCGGCGGTGTGCTGGTCGAGATTGCCGGTGGGCTCGTCGGCGAGCAGCAGCGCCGGCCCGTTAGCCAGCGCCCGGGCGATCGCCACCCGCTGGCGCTCGCCCCCCGACAGCCGCCCCGGCCGGTGGCCGGCCCGCGCCGCCAGCCCCATCCGCTCCAACAGCCGGCCGGCGCGCGCCATCGCCTCGCGCCGGGCGACGCCGGCGATCATCTGCGCCACGGCCACGTTCTCCAGCGCCGAGAACTCGCCGAGAAGGTGGTGATACTGGTAGACGAATCCGAGCCGGCGGCGGCGGATCGCGGTGCGCTCGTCGTCGGACAGCTCGCCGCAGGTGCGCCCCTCGATCCGCACCTCCCCGACCTCGGGCCGCTCGAGCAGCCCGGCGATGTGCAGCAGCGTCGACTTGCCCGAACCCGACGGGCCGACGAGGGCGATCATCTCGCCCGGCCTGAGCGCGAGCGAGGCGCCCCGCAGCACCTCGAGTCGCGCATCGCCCTGGCGGAAGGTGCGCCGGATCGCCAAGAGCTCGAGTGTCGGCGGCGCGCCCATGCTACTCGTAGCGCAGCGCCTCGACCGGGTCGAGCCGCGCCGCCCGCCACGACGGATAGAGGGTGGCAAGGAACGAGAGCGCGAGCCCCATGCCGACCACGGCGACCACCTCGACGGCGTCCACCCTGGCCGGCAGGCGGGAGAGGAAATAGATCTCGGCCGCGAACAGCTCGGTCCCGGTAAGCCCTTGCAGCCATTGGCGGATCGTCTCGATATTGAGGGCGAAGGAGAGCCCCAGCAGGAAGCCGGCAAAGGTGCCGATCACGCCGACGCTGGCGCCGCAAAGGAAGAAGATGCGCATGATCGCCGCCCGCGTCGCCCCCATGGTGCGGAGAATCGCGATCGCTCCCTCCTTGTCCTTTACCAGCATGATCAGGCTGGAGACGATGTTGAAGGCGGCGACCAGGATGATGAGTGTCAGGATCAAGAACATGACGTTCCGCTCGACCTCGATCGCGTTGAAGAAGCCGGCGTTGGCGTGCCGCCAGTCGACGATCCGCACCGCCCGGCCGGCGGCGCCGACGATGGCGCGGCTCGCCGCGGCGGTGCGATCGGGGTTGTCGAGGAGCACCTCAAGGCCGGTGACCGCGTCGCCGGTGCGGAAGAAGACCTGGGCCGCCGCGAGCGGCAGGAAGACGAAGCTCGAGTCGTACTCGTACATGCCGATCTCGAACGTCGCGACCACCCGGTAGGCTCGCATCCGCGGCACGGTGCCGAACGGCGTCACCGTCCCCTCCGGCGAGATCAGGGTGAGCCGGTCGCCAATGCCGAGCCCGAGCCGGTCGGCGAGCCGCCGCCCGATCAGCACCGCGTCCTCGCCTTCGAAGTCGGCGAGCGAACCCTGGCGGAGGTTGCCGGCGATCAGCGCCCGGCGCCGGACGTCGTCGGGCCTGAGCCCGCGCACCACCGAGCCCACCGCCCCCTTCCCCGCCGAGGCCAGCGCCTGGCCCTGGACCATGGGATCGACCGTCACCACGCCGGCGACCGCGCGGAGCTTCCCGGCCAGCGGATCGAAATCGGCGAGATCGCCGCGCGGGGCATAAACGCCGAGGTGCCCGTTGAGGCCGAGGATGCGGCCCAGCAGCTCGTGGCGGAAGCCGTTCATCACCGCCATCACGATGATCAGCGTCGCCACCCCCAGCGCGATGCCGGCGAGCGAGAATGCGGCAATGACCGAGATCAGCCCCTCGCGCCGCCGCGCCCTCAGGTAGCGGAACGCGACCATGCGCTCGACGGGGGAGAAGATCATCGCTCGGGCGCGCTCATCCGGCCAGCCGGTCGATCACCGCATCTAAGGACAGCTCCTCGGACCCGCCGGTGGCCCGGCGCTTCAGCTCTGCCGTCCCGGCCTTCACCCCTCGCGGCCCCACCACCACCTGCCACGGCAGCCCGATCAGCTCCATGTCGGCGAACTTCGCCCCGGCGCGCTCGTCGCGGTCGTCGTAAAGCACCTCGACGCCGGCCCGCCGCAGCCGCCGATAGAGGGAATCGCCGGCCTCGGCGCAGGCGCGGTCGTCGGGGCGGAGGTTGACCAGCCCCACGTTGAACGGCGCCACCGGCTCCGGCCAGATGATACCCTTGTCGTCGTGGAAGGCCTCGATGATGGCGCCGACGAGGCGCGACACCCCGATCCCGTAGGAGCCCATCTCGACCGGCACGCTGCCGCCCTCGACCGTGGTCACGGTCGCGTTCATCGGCTTCGAGTACTTGGTGCCGAAATAGAAGATGTGGCCGACCTCGATCCCGCGCGCGGTGACCAGCCTGTCGCCGAGGGCCTTCTCCTCGGCGGCATCGTGCATGTCGTCGGTTGCGGCATAGAGCGAGGTCCACTGATCGACCATCGGCTGCAGGTCGGCGGCGTAGTCGACCTCGGTGCCGAGCACGTCGAAGGCGAGGAGATCCTTGTGGCAGAAGACGCGGCTCTCGCCGGTGTCGGCGAGGATGATGAACTCGTGGCTGAGGTCGCCGCCGATCGGCCCCGTCTCTGCCTTCATCGGGATGGTCTTCAGGCCGAGGCGAGCGAAGGTCTTGAGATAGGCGATGAACATCTTGTTGTAGGAACGCCGCGCGCCGGCGTAGTCGACGTCGAAGGAGTAGGTGTCCTTCATCAGGAACTCGCGCCCGCGCATCACTCCGAAACGGGGCCGCACCTCGTCGCGGAACTTCCACTGGATGTGGTAGAGCAGCTTGGGCAGGTTGCGGTAGCTCTTGATGTGGGTGCGGAAGATGTCGGCGATCAGCTCCTCGTTGGTCGGCCCGTACAGCATCTCGCGGTCGTGGCGGTCGCGGATGCGGAGCATCTCCTTGCCGTAATCCTCGTAGCGGCCGCTCTCGCGCCAGAGGTCGGCCGACTGGATGGTCGGCATCAGCAGCTCCTGGGCGCCGGCCGCGTCCTGCTCCTCGCGGACGATCTGCTCGACCTTCTTGAGCACCCGGAAGCCGAGAGGAAGCCAGGAATAGACGCCAGCCGCCGCCTGATGGATCATGCCGGCGCGGAGCATCAGCCGGTGCGAGACGATCTGCGCCTCGCTCGGGGTCTCCTTGAGGGTGGGAAGGAAGTACTCGGTCAGTCGCATGCCGGGCCCTGCATCGCCACTCCCGTCGCCTCGGGCGGCGACGGGTGGCAACTCTAGGCAATGGCGCTCGCGCACGCAACCGGAGCGCGGGGCGGCGGGCCCAGCGGTCGGCCTCGCCCTCCGGGACAGCGGCTCATTTCTTTGGCTTCTGCTTCTCGAGCGCCTCGCGGCAGGCGGCCTCGATCCGCAGCCGCTCCTCAGGACCGATCTCCTTGCCGTTGAAGAGGACGCGGCCCTCGCGCACGGTCACCTTGCCGACCGGGATCTTGCCCTCGTAGCGCCCGGCGGGGGCGGGAACGCCGAAGCGATCGGTGATGTCCACCGCCAAGTCGATGGTGAACTCCTTGGGAAGCTCGATCTGGCTCCCGCCGCCGAGGTCGGCAGGCGCGACCTGCCGCCCGTAGACGTCCACCCCCGGCTTGTAGGTCACGTCGGGGGCGGGGGTGTGGCGAACTACGCGGTCGCACTCGTCGCGGCTGACGGTGATGATCGTATCGGCGCTCTCCGCCGCGGCCGCGGAGAGGAGGAACGCCGCGAGCCCGACCAGGGCGGCCCGCATCCAAGCATATGCCAACGAGTCGGCCATGAGTCCCATGTGTCGCACCGTCTTTGGGCGGCCTTCGCCGCAGGCCGGAAGAGGGAGTATATCGCGCGCCGGCGCCGCCGGCGAAGCCGCATGATAGGGACGAAGGCCGGCGCGGGGCCGGCCCCCGGGAAGCGCGCCGTCAGTCCTCCACGTAGAAGGCCGGGCCGGGGCGCATCCACGGCGGCGAGCGGCGCAGGATGCGGGCGTGGACCGGGCAGTCGGAGCGATGCGCGCCGGGCAGATAGCCGACGCTGAGCAGGAACTCGCCGACCACCTCGCCGCCCATGAACACGAAGGTGTCGCGGAACAGGCCGACCCAGTCGGCCTTGCGCATCGGATGGTGCCGGGCGAGCCAGGCGTCGAGCGAACCCTCGCGGGCGATGATCGCGTTCGCGCGCCGGGCATTCTCGATCACCGCCTCGATCTTGCGCCGGTTGCGGATGATCGCCGCATCAGCCAGGAGCCGCCCGCGCTCCGCCGCCCGGAAGGCCGCCACCCGGGCGGGATCGAACCCGGCGAAGGCGGCGACCAGGGCCGGGCGCTTCTTAAGCACGATCAGCCACGAGAGGCCGGCCTGGAAGATCTCGAGCGAGAGTCGCTCGAAGAGGCCGGCGTCGTCGGCCAGCGGGAAGCCGTACTCGCGATCGTGATAGGGGCCGTGCAGCGGGTGGCCGGGGGCGATGTCGCAGTAGGCGGACATGGCTCAGGGCGCGCTCCGGAGATCGATCAGCCCGCTCTCGACGACGACATAGACCGCGACCCAAAGCACCGCCGCGACCGCGGTCGTGACCGCGAACTTCAGCAAGAGGCGCGGGTTCGCGGGCGCGCTCTCGACGTGGCCCGGGGCGGGCTCGTCGACCGGCCTCACGCCCCAGGGCAGGACCGTGAACAGCACGACCCACCAGATGACCACATAGATCGCCAGGCCCGAAACCCAGCCCACCGCGACCCGGCCTCCCTTTCCCTACACCCGGACCAAATGGACCTCGACCATGGTCCGCTTGCCGGCCTCGCGGAGCAACGCCCGGCGAAGCGCCACCCGCGCCGCCTCGCGGAGCGCGTCGTCGTCGCGCCGGAGCGACCGCGGCAGCCCCTCGACCGCCGCGCCGACCTGCTCGGCGACGACCGCGAGCCGGGGCGCGTCGCCCTCGCCGTCCAGAAGCCCGGGCGCGGCGACAAGGGGGTCGGCGGCCAGCCGGCCGTCGGCGTCCACCACCACGGTCGCGACCGCGATGCCGCCGTACATCAGCCGGTAGCGGCTCCTCACCACCCGGCCCTCGAGCGGCAGCAGCCGGTTGCCGTCCACCGCCAGGCGCCCGGTGGACACGTGATCCACCACCTTGGCCGGCCCCGGCGCGAAGCGGATCATCTCGCCGTTGCCGACCAGGAGCCGCTGGGGCACGCCGCATTCCTCGGCCACCCGGGCATGCTCGGACAGGTGCCGCCACTCGCCATGCACCGGAACGCTGATCCGCGGGCGGACGAGCTCGTACAGGCGGCTCACCTCGTCGCGGGCGGGATGACCGGAGACGTGGACGAAATGGTCCTTCTCGGTCACCACCTCGACGCCCCGCCGGACGAGCGCGTTCTGCACCCGGCCGATCGCCCGCTCGTTGCCGGGAATGATGCGCGAGGAGAAGATGGCGACGTCGCCCTCGCCCAGCGCCAGGTCGGGATGGTCGCCGGCGGCGATCCGGGCCAGGGCCGCACGCGGCTCGCCCTGGCAACCGGTGCACAAAAGCAGCACCTTGTCGTCGGGCAGGCTGCCGACCTGGTCGGGGCCGACCGCGGGCGGAAGGTCGGCGAGATACCCGGTCTCCTTCGCAGCCTCGACGATCCGGAGCAGCGAGCGCCCGACCAGGGCGAACTGGCGGCCGTTGGCCAGCGCCGCCTTGGCCACGCTCTCGACGCGGGCGACGTTGGTTGCGAAGCAGGCCACCGCCACCCGGCCCCGGTAGCGGCCGATGAGCTCGGTCAGGCTCCGGCGCACCTCGGCCTCGGAGCCCGACTCGCCGGGGCGGAGCACGTTGGTCGAATCGCACACCATGGCGAGCACGCCCTCCTCGCCCAGGCGGCGGAAGCGGGCCTCGTCGACCGGCGCGCCGATCAGGGGCTCGGGATCGAGCTTCCAGTCGCCGGTGTGCAGGATGGTGCCGAGCGGGGTGCGGAGCACGAGCGCGTTGGGCTCAGGGATCGAGTGGGTGACGGGGATCAGCTCGAGGTCGAAGGGTCCGACGCGGAAGCGCTCGCCGGGGCGGACCTCGGTGAGCGGCACCTCCTTCTCCAGGCCGACGTCGGCGAGCTTGCGCCGTAGCACCGCGGCGGCGAAGGCGGTGGCGTAGACCGGGCAGCGCAGCTCGGGCCAGAGATAGGGAACCGCGCCCAGATGGTCCTCGTGGGCGTGGGTCAGAACCAGGCCGGCAAGCTCGTCCCTGCGGTCGCGGATGAAGGTGGGATCGGCCATCATCACGTCGATCATCGGCGTCGAATCGTCGCCGAAGGTGACGCCGAGATCGACCATCAGCCACCGGCCGGCGAGGCCGTAGAGGTACAGATTCATGCCGATCTCGCCCACTCCGCCGAGGGCGAGGAAGAGGAGCTCCCCGGACTTGCGCTTCACCGGCCCTGCCTCGCGGTGCCGGTGGCGCGCCGGTGGACGATCACCAGGCCGCGGAGCGTGAGGTCCGGGTCGAGGTGGTCGATGGCCTCGCAGGCGCCGACGAACAGGGGCGCGAGGCCGCCGGTCGCCAGCACCTCGATCTCGCCCGGGGCGGCGACGATGCCCTCGGCCACGCACTCCTCGCGGATGCGCCGCACCATCCCCTCGACGAGCCCGACATAGCCCCAGAAGATGCCCGACTGCATGGCCGGCACCGTCGCCCTGCCGATCACCCGCGCCGGCCGCCTGACCGCCACCCGGGGAAGCTGGGCCGCGGCCTGGTGCAGCGCCTCGATCGAGAGATTGATGCCCGGCGAGATGGCCCCGCCGCGGTAGCTGCCCTCGCCGTCGACCACATCGAAGGTGGTGGCGGTGCCGAAATCGACCACGATCACCGGACGCCGGTAGGCGGCGTGGGCGGCGACGGCGTTGACCAGCCGGTCGGCTCCCACCTCCTCCGGCCGGTCGACCAGCACCTTGATGCCGAGGTCTACCCCGGGCTCGCCGATCACCAGCGGCTCGCAGCCGAAGTAGCGCTGGCACAGGCTCTTGATGTGGTAAAGCGCGGCCGGAACCACAGTGGCGATCACCGCCGCGGTCACGTCGCCGGGATCGAGACCGGCGCGCGACAGAAGATCGAGGAGCCAGACCGCGTACTCGTCGGCGGTGCGACCGGGGATGGTAGCGCCGCGCCACTGGCCCCGCCATGTCTCGCCGTCGTGGACCGCGAACACGATGTTGGTATTGCCCGAATCGACGACGAGCAGCATAGGTGGCCCCGGACCGGCTAGCCGAAGAAGACTTCGCCCGCGCTCAGCTTGCGCTCGCCCCCGTCGGCGAGCCGCAGGACGAGGGCGCCGGCGGCGTCGATCCCGACGAAGGCGCCGCGGAGCGTCGCCTCGCCGGTTCGGAACTCGATCGGCCCCCCCAGCCCGCTGGCCCGTCCCTGCCAAGCGGCCCGGATCGGGGCGAAGCCCTCTTCCCGCCAAAGATGGAGCCACCGCTCCAGCGCCGCAAGGAGCGGCGCGAGCATGGCCTCCGGAGCCGGC
The DNA here is from genome assembly GCA_016202695.1 of Pseudomonadota bacterium. Lineage (GTDB taxonomy): Bacteria > Pseudomonadota > Alphaproteobacteria > JACQOE01 > JACQOE01 > JACQOE01. Next base: position 61,490 of record JACQOE010000007.1, read on the forward strand.
GTCTCGCCGCCGGCGGCGGCGAGACTCGTCGCCCGATAGCCGGCGAGGGCCGGGAAATGCAGGATGTTGACCCCGATCCCGAGCACCAGCCAGCGGAACCAGGCGGTGCCGCCCCGCTCCTCGATCCCCTCCCCTTCGAGCAGGATACCGGCGACCTTGGCGCCGCCGAGCAGCACGTCGTTCGGCCACTTGCATTCCACCCCCAGCCCGGGCGGCGCGAAGCGCTCGACCGTCTCGGCGACGGCGAGGGCGGCGGCGAAGCTGGCCTCGGCGGTTCGGCTCGCCGGCATGCCGGGCACGACGAGGATGGACGCGTAGAGGTTGCCGGGCGGGCTCTCCCAGGAGCGGCCGCGCCGCCCGCGCCCGGCGGTCTGGCGGCGGGCGAGGACCACGGTTCCGGCCGGAGCGCCCTGGCGCGCGAGCCTCCTGGCCTCGTCGTTGGTCGAGCCGACGGCGTCGAGGGCGACGACGTTGAAACCGGTCGCCGGCCCCGGGGCATGGGTCATCCGCCGAACAGCGCCGCCGCCGCCGCCGCCGCGCTGGAGAGGAGCGGCGCCGGATAGATGAAGAAGAAGGTGACGAAGAGCGTGGTCACCGCCAGGAGAGTCGTCATCTCCAGTCCGATCGGCCGGTCGAACACCTCGCTCGGCTCGTCGAAGTACATGACCTTGACGATCCGCAGGTAGTAGTAGGCGGCCACCACGCTGGAAACGACGCCGATCACGGCCAGCGTGTAGAGGCCGGCGTCGATCGCCGCCAGGAACACGTAGAGCTTGCCGAAGAAGCCGGCGAGCGGCGGCAGCCCGGCCATCGAGAACATGAACACCGCCATCGCCAGCGCCATCATCGGATTGGTCTTCGCCAGCCCGGCGAGGCTGTCGATCTCCTCCACCATCTGGCCCTTCTGGCGCATGCACAGGATGCAGGCGAAGCAGCCGGCATTCATGAACAGATAGATCGCCATGTAGATCAGCACCCCACGGATGCCCGACTCGTTGCCGACCGCGAGGCCGATGAGCGCGTAGCCAACATGGCCGATCGAGCTGTAGGCCATCAGCCGCTTGATGTTGGCCTGGTTGATGGCGGCGAGCGCGCCCAGGATCATCGACGCGATCGAGATCAGCACGATGATGCCCTGCCATCGGTCGAGCAGCGGTCCGAACGGCCCGACCATGACCCGGATGAAGAGCGAGACCGCGGCGATCTTGGGCGCAATGGAGAAGAAGGCGGTGACCGAGGTCGGCGCCCCCTCGTAGACGTCGGGGGTCCACATGTGGAAGGGCACCGCCGAGACCTTGAAGGAGAGTCCGGCGATCACGAACACCATGCCGACGATCACACCCAGCGACGGCGCCGCGCCGGCGGCGCGACCGAAGACGTCGGCGAGGCCGTAGAAGCCGGTCGTGCCGGCGAATCCGTAGACCAGCGAGCTGCCGTAGAGGATCATACCCGAGGCCACCGCGCCGAGGACGAAGTACTTGAGCCCGGCCTCGGTGGAGCGCGCCGAATCGCGCTGAAAGGCGGCGACCACGTACAGCGACAGGCTCTGCAGTTCGAGCCCGAGATAGAGCGCGATCAGGTCGTTGGCCGAGATCATCATCATCATGCCGACGGTGGCGAACAGCATGAGGATGGGATATTCGAAGCGAGCGATGCCGATCCGCTCGATGTAGGAGAGCGACATCACGATCCCGGCCGCCGAGGCGAGGATCACCAGGCTCTTCATGAACAGCGCGAAGCGGTCGACCACGAACTGCCCGGCGAAGGAGTCCTCGACGCCAGCGTTGAAGATCGGGAGCAGCAGCGCCGTCAGCACCAGCGCCGTGAGCGAGAGCAGCGTCACCATCCGGGTCGAGCGCTCGCCGCGGAACACGCCGAGCATGAGCAGCGCCATCGCCGCGACCGCGAGGAACATCTCCGGGGTGGCGGGGAGGATGTTGAGCTCGTGGATCATCGCCGTCCTCCGCCCGCCTCAGCGCACCGCGACCGCAAGGCCCTTCGCCGCCTCGAGCGAGGCCTGGTAGTTGTCGATCAGCCCGGTGACCGAGGCCTCCATCACCCCCAGGAACGACGAGGGATAGATGCCCATCCAGAAGACCGCGGCGACGAGGGGCGCGAAGACCACCACCTCGCGCAGGCTGAGATCCTTGATCGCCAGGAGATCGGCCCTGGTGAGCTTGCCGAAGATCACCCGGCGGTAGAGCCACAGCATGTAGGCGGCGCCAAGGATCATGCCGGTCGCCGCCAGCGCCGCCACCCAGGTGTCGACCAGGAAGGCGCCGACCAGCACCAGGAACTCGCCGATGAAACCGCTCGTCCCGGGCAATCCGACCGAGGCGAGGGTGAACACCATGAACACGAAGGCATAGAGCGGCATGCGGTGGACGAGGCCCTCGTAGCGGGCGATCTCGCGCGAGTGGAGGCGGTCGTAGACCACGCCGACGATCAGGAACAGGGCGGCCGAGACCACGCCGTGGCTCAGCATCTGGAACAGCGCCCCCTGCATGCCCTGCACGGTGATGGTGAAGATGCCGATGGTGACGTAGCCCATGTGCGCGACCGAGGAGTAGGCGATCAGTTTCTTCATGTCCTCCTGGGCGAGGGCGACGAGCGAGGTGTAGATGACCGCGATCACGCTCAGCGCGTAGATCAGCGGGGTGAAGAAGTCGGTCCCCAGCGGCAGCATCGGCACCGAGAAGCGCAGGAACCCGTAGGCGCCCATCTTCAGGAGCACGGCGGCGAGGATCACCGAGCCCGCGGTCGGCGCCTCGACGTGGGCGTCAGGAAGCCAGGTGTGGACCGGCCACATCGGCACCTTGACCGCGAAGGAGGCGAAGAAGGCCAGCCACAGCCAGAGCTGGAGCGAGCGCGGAAGCTCCATCCCGGTCAGGGTCGGGATGTCGGTGGTGCCGCCCTGAAAGTAGAGCACCAGGATCGCCAGCAGCATCAGCACCGAGCCGAGCAGCGTATAGAGGAAGAACTTGAACGCCGCGTAGACCCGGTTCTTGCCGCCCCACACCCCGATGATCAGGAACATCGGGATCAGCACCCCCTCGAAGAACATGTAGAAGGGCACGAAGTCCAGCGCGCCGAACATGCCCACCATCATGGTCTCGAGCACCAGGAAGGAGATCATGTACTCCTTGACCCGGACCTGGATCGCCTCCCAGCTGGCGACCACGCAGAGCGGCGTCAGGAAGGTCGAGAGGATGACGAAGAAGACCGAGATGCCGTCCACCCCCATGTGATAGGAGATGTTGAAGGCGGGCAGCCACTCGAGCTTCTCGACGAACTGATAGTCGGCGGTGGTGGTGTCGAAGTTCACCCACAGTCCCAGCGACAAGATGAACGTGATCAGCGACGTCCACAGCGCCACGCTGCGGGCGTTGCGCGCCACGACCTCCTCGGGGCCGCGGATGACCAGGATGAAGAACGCCCCGACCAGCGGCAAAAAGGTCACCAGCGACAGGATCGGCCAGTCGGTCATCGCCCCCTACCTCACGAGCCCGAACAGGTACCAGCTGACCAGGAACACGACCCCGATCAGCATCGCGAAGGCGTAGTGGTAGAGGTAGCCGGTCTGCAGCCGGCTCGCCCGCCGCGCCAGCTCGATGGTCGCCGCCGCCACCCCGTCGGGGCCGACGCCGTCGATCAGCGCCCCGTCGCCCGACTTCCACAGGCCCCGGCCGATGACGTGGGCCGGGCGCACGAAGAGGAAATCGTAAAGCTCGTCGAAGTACCACTTGTTGAGGAGGAACAGGTAGACCGCCCGGAAGCGGCCAGCCAGCACGCCGGCGAGCCCCGGCCTGAGCGCGTACATCAGGTAGGCGAGGGCGATGCCGAGCGCGGCCATCGCCACCGGCAGCAGCTTCACCCAGCCGGGAACGTGGTGCAGGTCCTCGAGCACCGTTGTCGTGGGGAGCGTGAAGATCGACTCCCGCCAGAACTCCTTCCAGCCCTCCCCCACCAGAAGGTCGTAGAACAGCAGACCCGAGAACACGGCGCCGGCGGCGAGCGCGATCAGGGGCAGGGTCATCACCTTCGGCGACTCGTGGACGTGGGCCATCACCCGCTCGTCGGCGCGCGGCTCGCCGTGGAAGGTCATGATGAGGAGGCGCCAGGAGTAGAAGGCGGTGAGCAGCGCCGCGCCGGCACCGATCCAGAAAGCGAAGGCGCCCGTCCCGCTGCCGGCGGCGAAGGCAGCCTCGAGAATCGTGTCCTTCGAGTAGTAGCCGGCGAAGAACGGGACACCGGCGAGCGCCAGGCTGCCGACCCACATCACCGCATAGGTGACCGGCACCATCCGCCAGATGCCGCCCATCTTGCGCATGTCCTGCTCGTCCGACATGGCGTGGATGACCGAGCCCGAGCCGAGGAACAGGAGCGCCTTGAAGAAGGCATGGGTGACGAGGTGGAAGATCGCCGCCGCGTAGGCCCCCACCCCGGCGGCGAAGAACATGTAGCCGAGCTGGCTGCAGGTGGAATAGGCGATCACCCGCTTGATGTCGTTCTGCACGCAGCCGACGGTGGCGGCAAAGATCGCGGTGCTCGCGCCCACCACCGCCACCACCGCCAGCGCGATCGGCGCGTACTCGAACAGCGGCGACAGGCGCACCACCATGAACACCCCGGCGGTGACCATGGTGGCGGCGTGGATGAGGGCGGAGACCGGCGTCGGCCCCTCCATCGCGTCCGGCAGCCAGGTGTGCAGCGGCACCTGAGCCGACTTCCCCATCGCCCCCATGAAGAGGAGCAGGCAGAGGAGCGTGAGGGCGTGGAACTCGTAGCCGAGGAAGTGGATGGTGGCGTCCTTCTGATCGGCGACCGAGGAGAAGATGGCGTCCAGCTCGACCGTGCCGAAGAGCAGGAACACCCCGAAGATGCCGAGGGCGAAGCCGAAGTCGCCGATCCGGTTGACGATGAAGGCCTTGATCGCCGCGGCGTTGGCCGAGGGCCGGTCGTACCAGAAGCCGATCAGGAGATAGGAGCAGAGCCCCACCCCCTCCCAGCCGAAGTAAAGCTGCACCAGGTTGTCCGCGGTCACCAGCATGAGCATGAAGAAGGTGAACAGGCTGAGGTAGCTCATGAACCGCGGGATCGACGGGTCGTGGGCCATGTAGCCCACGGAATAGATGTGGATCAGCGCCGAGATCACGGTCACGGTGGCGACCATCACCGCCGACAGCGCGTCGTAGCGCAGCGCCCAGGAGAGCTCAAAGGACCCGGAGTCGATCCAGGTGAACAGCTCGATGGTCACCCGCTGTCCGCCGAGCCCGACCTCGACGAAGGCGGTCACCCCGGCGACCGCCGCCAGCACCAGCCCGCCGCAGGTGACGAGCTGCGCACCCCGGTCGCCGATGAAGCGCATCAGCCCGCCGGCGATCAGGAAGCCGAGGAAGGGAAGGAAGACGGCGGCGGCGTAGACCACGGGGCGCTAACCTTTCATCAGATTGATGTCCTCGACCGCGATGGTGCCGCGGTTGCGGAAGTAGACCACCAGGATGGCGAGGCCGATGGCCGCCTCGGCCGCGGCCACGGTGAGCACGAACATGGCGAACACCTGGCCGACGAGGTCGCCGAGATGGGTCGAGAAGGCGACCAGGTTGATGTTCACCGCCAGCAGCATCAGCTCCACCGACATGAGGATGACGATCACGTTCTTGCGGTTGAGGAAGATGCCGAAGGTGCCGAGCGTGAACAGGATCGCGGCAACCGTGAGATAGTGCCCGAGGCCGATCTCCATCGCCCTACACCCCCTGCCCCGGCTGGACCTGGCGGACCTCGACCACCTCGCCCGGCCGCCGACGGAGCTGATCGGCGATGCGCTGGCGCTTGACCCCCTCGCGCTGGCGCAGCGTCAGCACGATCGCCCCCACCATCGCCACCAGCAGCACCAGCCCCGCCGCCTGGAAGAGGTAGACATAGCGCGTGTAGAGGAGCCGGCCGAGGGCGTCGGTATTCGGCACCTCGGCCAAGGGCGGCAGCGGCGCCGCCACCGACTGCGCGGCCTCGGGGGCGAAGGTCCAGCCGCCGGCGACCGCCAGAAGCTCGGCGAGCAGGATCAGGCCGATCAGCCCGCCGACCGGCAGGTAGTGCAGGAACCCCTGGCGCAGCTCGAGAAAGTCGATGTCGAGCATCATGACCACGAACAGGAACAACACCGCCACCGCGCCGACATAGACCACCACCAGCACCATGGCCAGAAACTCGGCCCCCATCAGCACGAAGAGCCCGGCCGAGTTGAAGAAGGCGAGGATCAGGAAGAGGACCGAGTGCACCGGGTTGCGGGCCGCGATCACCATCACCGCGGCGACCACGGTGACGGCCGAGAAGAGGTAGAAGGTCAGGGCCTGCACGATCATGAGAGGGGTTCCCCTAGGCCGCCTCGCCAACCCGCCCGCCCAGGCCGGTCGGGCGGCGCCGCGTCCCGCCCTAGCGGAAGGGCGCGTCCGCCTCGAGTCGGGCGGCGATCTCCGCTTCCCAGCGGTCGCCGTTGGCCAGCAGCTTTTCCTTGTTGTAGTACAGTTCCTCGCGGGTCTCGGTCGAATACTCGAAGTTCGGTCCCTCGACGATCGCGTCGACCGGGCAGGCCTCCTCGCAGAACCCGCAGTAGATGCACTTGGTCATGTCGATGTCGTAGCGGGTCGTGCGGCGGCTGCCGTCGGGCCGCGGCTCGGCCTCGATGGTGATCGCCTGGGCCGGGCAGATCGCCTCGCACAGCTTGCAGGCGATGCATCGCTCCTCGCCGTTGGGGTAGCGCCTGAGCGCGTGCTCGCCGCGGAAGCGCGGGCTCAAGGGGCCCTTCTCGTAGGGGTAGTTGAGCGTCACCTTGCGGCGGAACATGTAGCGGAAGGTGAGCGCCATGCCGGCGATCAGCTCGCCCAGGAACACCGTCCTCGCCGTTCGGTCCAGGAAAGCCATCTCGTCGCTCACCCCGCTGGCCCGGCCCGCGTCCGCCGCGCCGCCTGCTTAAGACCTTGCCCCCGCGATTGCAAGCCCTTCGCCCCCTAGCTCTGCGCCCAGCCCGCGTACTGGAGCACGGTCGCGGTCAGCACCACCCAGACCAGCGACAGCGGCAGGAACACCTTCCAGCCGAGCCGCATCAGCTGGTCGTAGCGGAAGCGGGGGAAGGTCGCCCGCACCCACAGAAAGAAGAAGAGGACCAGCGCGATCTTGAGGCAGAACCAGATCGGCCCCGGCACCCAGGTGAAGGGGACCATGTCGACGGGCGGCAGCCAGCCGCCGAGGAACAGCACCGTTGCGAGCGCGCTCATCAGGATCATGTTGGCGTACTCGCCGAGGAAGAACATGGCGAAGGTCATCGCCGAGTACTCGACGAAGAACCCGGCCACCAGCTCGGACTCGCCCTCGGGCAGGTCGAAGGGGGAGCGGTTGGTCTCGGCCAGGATCGAGACCAGGAAGATCACGAACATCGGCAGATGGGGAATGAAGAACCAGACGGTCTTCTGCGCCAGCACGATGTCGGAGAGGTTGAGCGAGCCGGCCGAGAGGAGCACGGTGATGATGATGAAGCCGATCGAGATCTCGTAGGACACCATCTGCGCGCCCGAGCGCACCGCGGCCAGGAACGCGTAGCGCGAGTTGGACGCCCATCCGGCCATGACGATGCCGTAGACGCCGAGCGACGAGATGGCGAACAGGTAGAGGATGCCGACGTTGATGTCGGCCAGCACCATCCCCTCGCCGAACGGGATCACCGCCCAGGCGATCAGCGCCAGGATGAAGGTGAGCATGGGGGCGATCACGAAAACCACCGGATTCGCGCCCGACGGGATCACCGTCTCCTTGAAGAACAGCTTCATCCCGTCGGCGATCGGCTGCAACAGACCGAAGGGGCCGACCACGTTCGGCCCCTTGCGCAGCTGCATCGCCCCCATCACCTTGCGCTCGACGTAGGTGAGGTAGGCGACCGCGGTCAGCAGCGGCACCAGGATGGCCACCACCTCGAGGACGATGATCGCCGTCGGCCAGACGTAGGTCCACCAGAATTCAACCATGGGTGCCGGTCCTCCCGGCCCCGGCGCGCCGCATCGCCTCGCTGCACCGGGCCATGGTCGTCGAGGCGCGCGAGATCGGATCGGTCATGTAGAAGTTGCGGATCGGCGAGGCGAACGGTTCGCGCCCCATCGCCCCGTCGCGGCCGAAAGCCGCCCAGACCGCCCGCTCGACGGCCCCGACCCGGGAGAAGACCGGATTGGCGGCGCACAGCCGCTGGCGCACCCCGGCGAGGTTGTCGTAGGCGAGCGGCTTGCCGAGCACGCCCGAGAGAGCGCGCAGGATGGCCCAGTCCTCGCGCGCCTCGCCGGGCGGGAACACCGCCCGATTGCCGCGCTGGACGCGCCCCTCGGTGTTCACATAGGTCGCGTTCTTCTCGGTGTACGCGGCGCCCGGAAGAACGACGTCGGCGCGGTTGGCGCCGGAATCGCCGTGATGGCCCTGGTAGACGACGAACGCCTTGCCCAGCCGGCGGACGTCGATCTCGTCGGCGCCGAGGAGGTAGACCGCCTCGATCTCGCCCGAGCGCGCCCCGTCGAGGATGGCCTCGAGGTCGCGCCCGCCCGCGCCCGGAAGGAAGCCGACGTCGAGCGCGCCGACGCGCCCGGCCGCGGTGTGCAGGAGGTTGAACCCGTTCCACTCGTCGCCGACCGCGCCGCAGGCCTCGACGATCCTGCGGCAGGCCGCCTGCACCGCCGCGCCGTCGGGCCGGGCGAGCGCACCCTGGCCGACGATGACCATCGGCCGCTTGGCCCCCTTGAGCACGGCGAAGAAGGGATGGGTTCCGGCCGCCACCTCGGCCAGGGTCCCGGGGCCGGCGCCGAGATACGTGTAGGGGTAGGTGAGGTCGGCCTTTTCGCCGATCAGACCGACCTGGAAACCGCCGGCGAGCGAGCGCTTGCGCAGCCGCGCATTCAGCACCGCCGCCTCGATCCGCGGGTTGGTCCCGACCAGCAGGCAGGCGTCGGCGCGCTCGATTCCGGCGATGGTCGAATTGAACAGGTAGGCGGCGCGCACCGAGGCGTCGAACCGGCCGCCGTCCTGCCGGCAGTCGAGGTGGGGCGACCCGAGCACCGCCATCAGGTCCTTGAGGGCGATGGTCGATTCGCAGTCGACCAGGTCACCGGCGATCGCGGCGATGCGGCTGCCGGCGACGCCTCCAAGCCGCGCGGCGACGGCGGCGAAAGCCTCGTCCCAGGTCGCCTCGACCAGCTTGCCGTCGCGCCGGACGTAGGGCCGGTCGAGACGCTGGCGCTTCAGCCCGTCATACGCGAAGCGGGTCTTGTCGGAGATCCACTCCTCGTTCACGTCCTCGTTGAGGACCGGAAGGATACGCATCACCTCGGGCCCGCGCGCGTCCACCCGGATATTGCAGCCGAGCCCGTCGAGCACATCGATCGACTCGGTCTTGCTCAACTCCCAGGAGCGAGCGACGAAGGCGTAGGACTTGGAGGTGAGAGCGCCCACCGGGCAGAGGTCGATCATGTTGCCGGAGAGCTCGGAGGCGAGTGCGCCCTCGACGTAGGCGGTTATCTCCATGCCCTCGCCGCGCCCCACCGCCCCCAGCTCGGGGACGCCGGCGACCTCGGTCGCGAAGCGCACGCAGCGCGTGCAGTGGATGCAGCGGGTCATGATCGTCTTGATCAGCGGCCCGAAGTCCTTGTCGCGCACCGCCCGCTTGTTCTCCAGGTAGCGGCTGCGGTCGAAGCCGTAGAACAGCGCCTGGTCCTGGAGGTCGCACTCGCCGCCCTGGTCGCAGATCGGGCAGTCGAGCGGGTGGTTGATGAGCAGGAACTCCATCACCCCGCGCCGCGCCTTCCTCGTCTTCTCGCTGTCGGTGCGCACCACCATGCCCTCGGCCACGGGCATGGCGCAGGAGGCGATCGGCTTCGGCGACTTCTCGATCTCGACCAGGCACATGCGGCAGTTGCCGGCCACCGACAGGCGCTCGTGGTAGCAGAAGCGCGGGATCTCGACGCCGGCCTGCTCGCAGGCCTGCAACACGTTCAGTCCCGCCTCGACCTCGATCTCGCGGCCGTCGATGGTGATCTTGGGCATCCCTGGCTCGCTCCCTCGGGCTTCAGGCGGCCTTGTCGCGTGCGCGGCGCTCGAAGGCGGCGATGCGCCGTTCGAGCTCGGGCCGGAAGTGCCGGATCAGGCCCTGGATCGGCCACGCCGCCGCGTCGCCCAGCGCGCAGATGGTGTGGCCCTCGACCTGGCGGCTGACGTCCTCGAGGACGTCGATCTCGGCGACGCTCGCCCGGCCCTCCGCCAGCCGCTCCATCACCCGCCACATCCAGCCGGTGCCCTCGCGGCAGGGCGTGCACTGGCCGCAGCTCTCGTGCTTGTAGAAGCGCGAGATGCGGGCGATGGCGCGGACCACGTCGGTCGACTTGTCCATCACGATCACCGCCGCGGTGCCGAGCCCGGACTTGACCGCGACCAGCGAGTCGAAGTCCATCAGCACCGTGTCGCAGATCGAGTTCGGGATCAGCGGCACCGACGAGCCGCCGGGAATCACCGCCAGGAGGTTGTCCCAGCCGCCGCGCACGCCGCCGGCGTGCTTCTCGATCAGCTCGCGCAGCGGGATGCCCATCTCCTCCTCGACGTTGCAGGGCGCGTTCACGTGGCCGGAGATGCAGAACACCTTGGTGCCCGAGTTCTTGGGCCGGCCGAGGCCGGCGAACCAGGCGCCGCCGCGGCGCAGGATCGCCGGCACGGCGGCGATGGTCTCGACGTTGTTGACCGTGGTCGGGCAGCCGTAGAGGCCGACCGCGGCCGGGAACGGCGGCTTCAGGCGCGGCATGCCCTTCTTGCCCTCGAGGCTCTCGAGGAGCCCGGTCTCCGCGCCGCAGATGTAGGCGCCGGCGCCGCGGTGAACGACGATGTCGAAATCCCAGCCCGAGCCGGCGGCGTTGTTCCCGATCAGGCCCGCCTCGCGGGCCTCGTCGATCGCCGCCTGCAGCCGCGCGGCCTCGCGGTAGAACTCGCCGCGGATGTAGATGTAGCAGGCGTGGGCGCCCATGGCGAAGCTCGACAGCAGGCAGCCCTCGATCAGGATCTGCGGGTCGTGGCGGATGATGTCGCGGTCCTTGCAGGTGCCGGGCTCGCTCTCGTCGGCGTTGACCACCAGGTAGTGGGGCCGCCCGTCGGACCGCCTGGGCATGAACGACCACTTGAGCCCAGTGGGGAAGCCGGCGCCGCCGCGCCCGCGCAGCCCCGACTCCTTGACCTGCTCGACCATCCAGTCGCGGCCCTTGGCGATCAGGTCCTTGCTGGCGTCCCAGGCACCGCGGCGCCGCGCCGCCGCGAGCCGCCAGTCGTGGAAGCCGTAGAGGTTGGTGAAGATGCGGTCCTTATCGCTCAGCATCGGCCCGGCTACTCTTGGTGCTTGGTGGCGATGGTCTTAAGCGTCGTCGGTCCGCTCGCCGGCGCCGAGAACTGGCGCGTGGTCTGCGGCCCCGGCTTCGGCGCCTCCCCCGCCCTGAGCGCGTTGAGGACGCGCTCGGTGGCGGCAGCATCCAGGTCCTCGTAGAAGTCGTCGTTGATCTGCATCATCGGCGCGTTCACGCACGCCCCGAGGCATTCGACCTCGCTCAAGGTGAAGCGGCCGTCGCGGGTGGTCTCGCCGAGGCCGATCCCGAGCACCCGCCGGCACACCCCCACCACCTCGTCCGAACCCCTCAGCCAGCAGGGCGTGGTGGTGCAGACCTGGACGTGGTGGCGGCCCACCGGCTTGAGGTTGAACATGGTGTAGAAGGTCGCCACCTCGCGCACCCGGATGCGGGGCATGGCGAGAAAATCGGCGACGTAGTCGAGCGCCGCCGGCGGCAGCCAGCCGCCGTTCTGCCGCTGGGCGAGGTCGAGCAGCGGCAGCACCGCGCTCGCTTGGCGCCCCTCGGGGTAGCGCCGGACGAGGGCCTCGGCCCTCGCCAGATTCTCGGTGGTGAAGGCGAAGCGGTCGCCGCCTCCGCCGTCGTCGCCGCGCGCGTTCATCGTCTCAACTCACCGGTCGATCTCACCGAACACGATATCAAGCGAGCCGATCACCGCCACCGCGTCGGCCAGCATGTGGCCCCGGCTGAGGAAGTCCATCCCCTGGAGGTGGACATAGCCGGGGGGCCGGATCTTGCAGCGGTAGGGACGATTGGTGCCGTCCGCGACCAGGTAGACGCCAAACTCGCCCTTCGGCGACTCGATCGCGGTGTAGGTTTCGCCGGCCGGGACGCGGATGCCCTCGGTATAGAGCTTGAAGTGATGGATGAGAGCCTCCATCGAGTGCTTCATGTCGCTCCGCGGCGGCGGCGTGACCTTGAAATCGCGCACCCGCACCGGCCCGTCGGGCATCCGCTCGACGCACTGCCTGATGATCTTGCCGCTCTCGCGCATCTCGGCGATCCGCACCAGATAGCGCGAGTAGCAGTCGCCGTCGCGCCCCACCGGGACGCCGAACTCCATCCGGTCGTAGACCTCGTAGGGCTGCGCCTTGCGCAGATCCCAGGGGACTCCGGTCGCGCGCAGGCACGGCCCTGAGAACCCCCAGTCGAGCGCCTGATCGGCGGTGATCACGCCGATGTCGACGTTGCGCTGCTTGAAGATGCGGTTCTCGGTCAGGAGCTCTTCGATGTCGTCGACGAACCCGGGAATGTGCTCGACGTACCTGCCGATGTCGTCGAGCAGCCCGGGCGGCAGGTCCTTGGCCACGCCCCCGGGGCGATAGTAATTGGCGTGCAGGCGCGCCCCCGAGGCCCGCTCGTAGAACTCCATCAGCAGCTCGCGCTCCTCGAAGGCCCACAGCGACGGCGTGACCGCGCCCACGTCGAGGGCCATTGTGGTGACGGTGAAGTAGTGATTGAGGAGCCGGGTGATCTCGTCGTACAGGGTGCGAATGTACTTCGCCCGCTCGGGCACCTCGACCCCGAGCAGCTTCTCGATCGCCAGGACGAAGGCGTGCTCCTCGGCCAGCGGCGAGACGTAGTCCAGCCGGTCGAAATAGGGAATCGCCTGAAGATAGGTCTTGTGCTCGATCAGCTTCTCGGTGCCGCGGTGAAGGAGGCCGATGTGGGGATCGGCGCGGTCGATCACCTCGCCGTCGAGCTCGAGCACGAGCCGCAGCACCCCGTGGGCCGACGGATGCTGCGGCCCGAAGTTCATCAGGAAGTTCTTGATCTGGGTCTCGGCCATCAGCGCTTCTCCGCGGCGCCGGCCTCGGCCGCGCCCGCCTTGCCGCCGCCCGCTTTCCCCTCGCTCGCCTTCTCGTCGCCCGGCAGCCGGTGCGGCGCGCCCTCCCAGGGGCTCAGGAAGTCGAAGTCGCGCATCTCCTGGGGCAGCTTCACCGGCTCGTAGACGACCCGCTTAAGCTCGTCGTCGTAGCGCACCTCGACGTAGCCGGTGAGCGGAAAGTCCTTGCGCAGCGGGTGCCCCTCGAAGCCGTAGTCGCTGAGGATGCGCCTGAGGTCGGGATGGCCGGAGAAGAAGATGCCGTACATGTCCCACGCCTCGCGCTCGAACCAATTGGCGGTGGAGAACAGGCCGACCAGCGAGGGGACGGGGTTGCCCTCGTCGGTCGTCGTCCGGACCCGGATCCGGTGGTTGTGCTTGAGGCTGAGGAGGTTGTAGACGACCTCGAAGCGCTCCTCGCGCTCGGGATAATCGACCCCGCACAGGTCCATCAGCTCGCGGAACTGGCAGGCGGGGTCGTCGCGCAGGAAGGTCATCAGCCGCACCAGCCCCTCGCGGCTGACCTGGAGGCTCAGCTCGCCGACCCGGACACGGACCGCGAGCACGTCATTGGGATGGGCGAGGCGAATGTATTCGCCGAGGTCGAGAAGGGCCTGGGTCATGGCGCTCCGCCTGGGATGCGCGCCCGCACGCTCAACGGGCGATCGTCCCGGTCCGTCGGATCTTCTTCTGTAGCTGAAGGATGCCGTAGACCAGCGCCTCGGCGGTGGGCGGGCAGCCGGGCACGTAGATGTCCACCGGGACGACGCGGTCGCAGCCGCGCACCACCGAGTACGAGTAGTGATAGTAGCCGCCCCCGTTGGCACATGAGCCCATCGAAATCACCCAGCGCGGCTCGGCCATCTGGTCGTAAACCTTGCGCAGCGCCGGCGCCATCTTGTTGCACAGCGTACCGGCGACGATCATCACGTCGGACTGGCGCGGGCTCGGGCGGAACACCACGCCGAAGCGGTCGAGATCGTAGCGCGCAGCGCCCGCATGCATCATCTCGATCGCGCAGCAGGCGAGGCCGAAGGTCATCGGCCAGAGGGAGCCGGTGCGCGTCCAGTTGATGAGCTTGTCGGCCGTGGTGGTGACGAAGCCCTTGTCCAGTAGGCCCTCTACTCCCATTCCAGCGCCCCCTTCATCCACTCGTACACGAAGCCGACGACGAGTATTGCAAGGAAAATCATCATCGAAAGGAAGCCCGGAAGGCCTATTTCGTTGATCACCGTCGCCCACGGGAAGAGGAAGGCGATCTCCAGGTCGAACAGGATGAACAGGATCGCCACCAGGTAGTAGCGCACGTCGAACTTCATGCGCGCGTCCTCGAAGGCCTCGAAGCCGCATTCGTAGGGCGAGAGCTTCTCGGGATCGGGACGGCTCGGGCCGAGCAGCTTGCCGAGCACCATGGGGCCCACCCCGACGCCGATGCCGACGAGGATGAACAGCAGAATTGGAAAATACTCAGCAAGCATAAGACTTGGTGCCCACGAGCAGACTCGAACTGCTACGGCTTTTTAGGCCACTAGCCCCTCAAGCTAGCGTGTCTACCAATTTCACCACGTGGGCCAACCTCCAAT